>NC_016791.1:927500-1527500 GCF_000244875.1 Clostridium sp. BNL1100 | reverse complement strand
GATGACGAGCATGCAGTATCCACCATCACGCTTGGCCCTTTTAGATCCAGAATATATGATAATCTGCCTGCTATTACCGAAGTAAGGTTGCCCGGAATTGAAGCTACTGACGATGAAGGCTCTACCTCTGAAATAAACTGCTTATATTCAAGACCTGAAACATATCCCACGTAAACTCCGGTTTCACTTCCCTCAATTTTTCTGCTACCGTATCCTGAATCCTCAATTGCTTCCCAAGCTGTCTGAAGGAACAACCTTTGATTGGGGTCCATGAGAGCAGCCTCTTTAGGTGAAATATTAAAAAACTTGTAATCAAATTTATCTATTTCCTCAAGATAGGCTCCATCTCGGTATTTAACATCGTTTACATACATATTCTTAAATCTTAAATACCTGTCTGCATCAGCCCTTCTGGAATTAGGAAATTCGGTAACACAATCAATACCATTTCGCATATTGTCCCAGAATTCATCCAAATCGGAAGCTTGGGGAAGGTGCGCAGACATTCCTATTACAGCTATATCTTTTGAAGAAATTTCTTCAATTTCATCCATACCCTCGTCATACTCAATCAAATTAAAATCCAACATAGAATCCACCCTTTAGTTTTTCTTTAACAGAGTTTTTCCGAACGAAGTACCCGGCTGCAAGAATACCTGCTATTCCTACTAATGTAAGAAGAATCAATCCCACGTTCCCTGTTCCTGCTAATATATCCTTAATACCTGTTTTTCTAAAGATAAAGAGTCCCAGTATACATGAATCCTGAACAAGAATGGAGCCCCAAAGGGATTTGGTCCATATGTAAGGAAGTACATATATAACTGAACCTATTGCAGCGTAAGTTCCCAAAACCGGATTTAATTGCAGCAAACCGTATATTAAGGCCTGAATCAGTACAGCAGCAACAATTGGTATATTTGACCTTAACTCGTTGAATATAACTCCTCTGAAAATGATTTCTTCAAACATAGGAAGAACCATAAGCATAATTATAAAAATCAAAAAACTTCCTTTTGTCTGGAAGAAACTATCCATGTATTCTCCGAACTGCGGAAAGGTTTTACCGATAAAATTTATAGATGTAAAGCATGTTGTAAATAAGCACATTGAAATACCCATTAAAGCTATACCAAGTACGTTCTTTGGACTTATTTTAGTGAAACTGCATATCTTAAAAAGATTTTTGTTTCGAAGTTTTAAAATTAAAGAATACAAAGAAATTGTAATTATGGATATTGAAAAACTAAAGAGAGTTTTGTTACTCCACAGGAAATCATTAAGAGCCTTATTCTTCGAGCAAATGTTGAACACTACCCATTGGACTCCTCTTAGTACTGCATAAAGCAATATTAAATATAACACTATATAACCTGTCATTTTGAGATATCTTTTCATTTTTGTTTTATCCTCCCCGGTTATTTTCTTATCGTGCCGAAGCAAAATTACTTAGGGCATTCTTTGACTTATTAATTTTTGTGAGATAAATTACACCCGCTACAATTATGACAAAACTGATTGCGATTGCGGGCCAAGCAGTACCTTTATTGAGAATGGAATCTTCCGTTCTCATTAAAATGTACATAATTCCCTGACATGAAGCCTGTGCAATTACTGAAGCCCATAAGGACTTAACCAGTAAGTACAGGGTAACAAATAATACTGCTCCTAAAAATCCATAAGCTATCAATGGTACATTCATATTAAAGAACATCAATCCGTACATAAGTCCCTGTATTATTACAGCCGCAACAACCGGCAGTTTATCTCTCAACTCATTGAAAATCAGCCCTCTGAACAGTATTTCCTTATAGACCGACCCAACCAGAAGGAAGCAGGTAAATACTACTATAGTTCCCCCATCTATAAACATGAATTTCATTATGTTTATCAAATCCGGATATCTTTCGGTTATAAAAGGAAGCTTGAATACTGAAGACGTAAAAAACCCTGAAGCCAATCCGATAACAAAAATAACCGCAAAATTCTTCTTGCTGATTTTTTCCGTTAGCTTAACATATTTAAGTAAATTAATTCCCTTAAACTTCTTAAATACAAAGTAGAAAATAGTAAATTGTATCAAGTCACTTGTAACTGTTACAACCAGCGAATTTCTGTTCAGCCATGGGCCTATTCCCGGTCTTGGAAGTATATATCCTTTCCCGATATAGACTAATGACTTAATGATTAAGAAATATGTAACAACATAGATTAATAGATTACCTACCATTACCAAATACTTTTTCATTTCCTTACCTCCAATTATTTATTACTTGTAATGAACTGCACTACTTTTAGATACTTACCTGTAAGTTCTTTTATTTTATCCCCCCTGAGCCTTGTAGAGTTGTATTCACATATGAAAACGGTTTGTTCGTTTTCCTCACTTACACCAAGAGCGATATCATAAACTCCGGTCAAATTTTGTGGAGTTGATAGCAAGTTTTTCTTGTAGAATACCGGCAAAATTGAAAAATTACTTTTATTTTCAATGCTTTCTTCTCTTAAATCCTTTAAATCATACCCTGATGACTTTCCACAACTTCTCTGATGGTATACCATCTCGCATAACTCTCCGAAGCTGCCTGCTTCCTTTAAATCCAAGCTAATAGGATATACTCTGTCACAATCATCAACCATAGTCTGTATGGTTATTTCGACTTTTTGTGTTATCTGACCAAGCAAATAAACAAAAGCACAAATCAGGACATCTGTTTTTTCAAAACCTCTTAAAACATCATTGTTTAACCGGAACTTGAACACAGAGCCATAGTCTCCACCTTCTTTCAAGAAATATTGTTGTGGAAATTCAAGAAATTCAAGACTAATATCTTTAGTAGAATTTTCCTCCCCTATTTCTATAAAAGCTGACAGCTTTGAAATTGTAGGGTTTGAAAAAATATCAGTAATCTTTACTTTACCCGGATATTTTTCTTCTATTTTAGAATGTACCTGAATCAAGGTAAGGGATGTACCTCCCAGATCAAAAAAATTGTCTGTTGTACCAACACGTTCAATTTTTAAAATCTGCCTCCAGATATCCGCCAGTATTTTTTCAGTTTTTCCTATTGGTTCAATATACTCTGTGCCTGTATTTACACTGAATTGAGGCTCCGGCAGAGCTTTTCTGTCCACTTTTCCGTTCTGGGAAAGTGGCATCTTTTCCAGCCTTACAAAATACGACGGAACCATATATTCCGGGAGGCTCCTAGTCAGATATTCTCTTAATTCTCCCGGTGCAATGTCCCTGTCTGCTATCAAATATGCACACAGGTAGCTGCTGCCCTCTTTTTCTGTCCTTGCTGCAACCACAACCTCTTTTATGTTCTCATGTTTTAAAAGTTCTTCTTCAATCTCTCCCAGCTCAATCCTGAAGCCTCTGATTTTAACCTGATGGTCTATTCTACCCAGATATTCTATATTCCCATCGGGCAGCCACCTTGCCAAATCCCCGGTTCTGTACATAAGACTGTTTGCAGAAGCGTCTTTCCCTGCAAAGGGATTGTGTACAAATTTCTCTGCCGTCAGTTCAGGCCTGTTGAGATACCCTCTTGCCAAGCCGTCACCTGATATACACAATTCACCCGGTATTCCCACAGGCTGCATGTTGTTGTACTTGTCCACCACATAGAGCTGTATATTGTCTATTGGCTTTCCGATTGGTACAAGGTCAATATCCGTTCCTTGCGGGCAATCAAAGTAGGACACATCCACGGTTGCTTCGGTAGGGCCATACAGATTTATAAGCTTTGTTCCGTATCTGCTGCCTACCAGTTGGTTAAATCTCTGTACCTGTTTTACCTGTAAGGCCTCCCCGCTGGCAAATACCTGTTTCAGGCTTGAAATTTTATCCGCTGATTTTCCGTTTTCCATATATTCAAGGAACATGTTTAACATTGACGGAACAAAGTGCATTGTAGTAACACCCTGCTTTTCTATTGCATCTGTTATGGCACCCGGATCTTTTTCTCCTCCCGGTACCAGAAAATACACTTTTGCCCCTGCAAAAAACCACCAGAACAGCTCCCATACAGATACATCAAAGGTATAGGTTGTTTTTTGCAGTATTACATCCTCATTCCCAATCGGATACTTTCTCTGCATCCAGTTTATCCGGTTTATAACCGAGTAATGCTCTATCATGGCACCCTTCGGCTTTCCTGTGGAGCCGGAGGTATAGATTATATATGCAAGATTTCGGGAGGTATTTATTTTTTCGAGGTTTGACCTATCGCCTTCGTATAGTACACTGTCATTCAGATTCATTACCGTGACCTCTAAAGAAGCAATAACCTCTGGTGTCCATCTTCCGACAGCGTCTCTATTTGTTAGCAGTATGCTTGTACCACTGTCCTTTAAAATATACCTTACCCTTTCCTCGGGATAGTCCGGGCTCACAGGCAGATAGGCTCCCCCTGCCTTTAGTACCGCAAGTATACCCGTTATCATTTCAAGGGAGCGGTCAAGCATTACCGCAACTATGCTGTCCCCCTTCACTCCCTGCTTTCTCAATACTCTTGCCAGAGAGTTGGCACGTTGGTTAAGTTCTCTATAGGTAAGCTTTTCATCCCCAAATATTACCGCAATATTATCAGGGGTTTTTTCTGCTTGTTCCTCAAAAATACAGGATATTGTTTTGTCCCTTGGATATTCATAAACCGTATTATTAAAATCAAATAATATCTGACTTTTTTCCTGTGTAGTCAGCATTTCTATCTGTGAAATCAGTATTTGAGGGTTTTCAGCTATGCTCTCAAGTATTTTTTGAAAATGGAGCAACAAGCTCTCAATAGTTTCTCTTTTAAAGAGAGCTGTGCAATATTCCAGATTGAATGTTATGCCCTCACTGCTTTCTACAGCCTCAAGGGTCAAATCAAACTTGGAGACCCTGTTTCCAAACTTATATGGTGTAAATTTTAAACCATTCACATCTGTTTCAGGCATTCCCATGTTTTGAAGTACAAACAATGTGTCAAACAAAGAATTTCTGCTCAAATCCCTTTTCAGTTTTAGATTTTCTATAAGACTTTCAAACTGGTAATCCTGATTTTCCAGTGCAGTTACAACATTTTTCTTAACTTCTTCCAAAAAATCAATAAATGTTTTATCACCCTTTGGGAAATTTCTGAGGGCAAGTGTATTTACAAACATACCCGCCAGATTTTCAAGATCTGCATGAGGTCTGCCGGCAGTAGGAGAACCTACTATAATATCTTCCTGTCCCGTATATTTATTAAGCAGGATATTATATGCGCAAAGTAGTACCATATAAAGAGTTGAGCCCGTTTTTAAAGTAATATCCTTTAAAGTGTCCGCCAATTTTTTTGAAATAGTAAACGTTATCCTGTCACCCTCATAAGACTGTATAGAAGGTCTGGGATAATCCAGCGGCATATTAAGAACAGGCAGTTCACCTGAAAACACATCAAGCCAGTATTTCTGCTGCTTTTCAAGGATTTCAGATTCCAGTGCTTTGTTCTGCCACAAGGCGTAGTCCCGGTACTGTACCCTTAATTCAGGCAAATTTGCACCTCTGTAAATATCAATAAATTCTTTTACAAGAATTACAGAGGACACACCATCAGAAATTATGTGGTGCATATCGAACATTAATAAGTGGGTTTCGTTGTTCAGCTTTACAAGCTCTGCACGGAATAATGGTGCTGTGCCCAACTCAAATACTCTTATAAACATCCGAATTATCTCATCAATGCCTGTGTTGCCCTGTTCTTTGTATCCAAGCTTGAAATCAACACTTTTTTGAACTATTTGAAAAGGTTTACCATCAAATAATTTAAAAGAGGTTCTTAATGTTTCATGTCTTTCAATGAGCTTTATGAATGCATTTTCAAAGGCCTCTATATCAATTTTACCCTCTACCTGTATAACTCCGGGTAAATTATATGTTGTACCCAAACCGCCCATCTGTTCCAGAATAAATAAACGCTTTTGCGCTGACGATACCGGATAAACATATGAACCATATTTAGTATCCAGATATTCCGTTTCATCAACATGTAAAATTGATGAATAAATGCTTCCTTTCAAAGCTTTCAGTCGTGACGTAATTTCCTTAACAGTAGAAGCTTTAAATATTTCACTCAAAGATATTTCAACGCTAAATTCCTTCTGTATCTTGGAAACCAGTACAGCCGCCTTTAAGGAATGTCCTCCCATTTCAAAGAAATTGTCATTAATGCCAATCCTATCAATGTCCAGAACTTCCTGCCACAGCTTTACCATTTTTCTTTCGTCTTCATTGGCAGGCTCAACATATTCTGTGCCTGTATTTACACTGAATTGAGGCTCCGGCAGAGCTTTTCTGTCCACTTTTCCGTTCTGGGAAAGTGGCATCTTTTCCAGTCTTACAAAATACGACGGAACCATATATTCCGGGAGGTTCCTAGTCAGATATTCTCTTAATTCTCCCGGTGCAATGTCCCTGTCTGCTATCAAATATGCACACAGGTAGCTGCTGCCCTCTTTTTCTGTCCTTGCTGCAACCACAACCTCTTTTATGTTCTCATGTTTTAAAAGTTCTTCTTCAATCTCTCCCAGCTCAATCCTGAAGCCTCTGATTTTAACCTGATGGTCTATTCTACCCAGATATTCTATATTCCCATCGGGGAGCCACCTTGCCAAATCCCCGGTTCTGTACATGAGAATGTTAGCGGCGTTCTCACCTGCAAAGGGATTGTGTACAAATTTCTCTGCCGTCAGCTCAGGCCTGTTGAGATACCCTCTTGCCAAGCCGTCACCTGATATACACAATTCACCCGGTATTCCCACAGGCTGCATGTTGTTGTACTTGTCCACCACATAGAGCTGTATATTGTCTATTGGCTTTCCGATTGGTACAAGGTCAATATCCGTTCCTTGCGGGCAATCAAAGTAGGACACATCCACGGTTGCTTCGGTAGGGCCGTACAGATTTATAAGCTTTGTTCCGTATCTGCTGCCTACCAGTTGGTTAAATCTCTGTACCTGTTTTACCTGTAGGGCCTCCCCGCTGGCAAATACCTGTTTCAGGCTTGAAATTTTATCCTCTGATTTTCCGTTTTCCATATATTCAAGGAACATGTTTAACATTGACGGAACAAAGTGCATTGTAGTAACACCTTGCTTTTCTATTGCATCTGTTATGGCTCCCGGATCTTTTTCTCCTCCAGGTGCCAGAAAATACACTTTTGCCCCTGCAAAAAACCACCAGAACAGCTCCCATACAGATACATCAAAGGTATAGGTTGTTTTTTGCAGTATTACATCCTCATTCCCAATCGGATACTTTCTCTGCATCCAGCTTATCCTGTTTATAACCGAGTAATGCTCAATCATGGCACCCTTCGGCTTTCCTGTAGAGCCGGAGGTATAGATTATATATGCGAGGTTACGGGAGGTATTTATTTTTTCGAGGTTTGAGCTATCGCCTTCGTATAGTACACTGTCATCCAGATTCATTACCTTGACCTCTAAAGCAGCAATAACCTCCGGTGTCCATCTTCCGACAGCGTCTCTATTTGTTAGCAGTATGCTTGTACCGCTGTCCTTTAAAATATACCTTACCCTTTCTTCGGGATAGTCCGGGCTCACAGGCAGATAGGCTCCTCCTGCCTTTAATACCGCAAGTATACCCGTTATCATTTCAAGGGAACGGTCAAGCATTACCGCAACTATGCTGTCCCCCTTCACTCCCCGCTCTCTCAATACTCTTGCCAGAGAGTTGGCACGTTGGTTAAGCTCTCTGTAGGTAAGCTTTTCATCCCCAAACATTACCGCAATATTATCAGGGGTTTTTTCTGCTTGTTCCTCAAAAACCCTGGAAATGGTTTTTTCTATTGGATATTCATATTCTGTGTTATTAAAATCAAATAGTATCTGACTCTTTTCCTGTGAAGTCAGCATTCCTATCTCACATATTTTTTTACCAGGGTTTGTAACAATTTCATCAACAATATTAATAAAATGACGTACAAACCTCTCCATTGTTTCTTTCTTAAAGATTCCGGTATTGTACTCCAGAACACAATTCATAATATTTGATTTACCCATGTAAACGTCCAGCTTAAAATCCAGCTTTGAAGTAAATGAATTCAAATCATATATTTCAAATAAGAGTCCGTCTATTCTGGGGACAATCTCTTGGTGAAGTTCATTATGCAGTATCAGCATTGTATCAAAAAGGGGATTTCTTGTTATATCCGTTCTTCCTGCAAAATTCTCAACCATCCTGTCGTATGGATAATCTTGGTTTTCATAAGCTTTCATTACTGTATCATTTACACTGCCTATAAATTCTGTAAAGGTACCGGATGGCTCAATTCTGCTTCTTATGGGAAGAAAATTATTAAACATGCCAATCATGCCTTCAACATCAGGATGGTTTCTTCCGGCAACTAAGGATCCTACTGCAATATCCTGCTGCCCGGTGTACCTATATAACAAAGTGGTATAAAGAGCCAAAAGCAGCACATTTATGGTTACTCCGTATTTATGTGAAAGTAAGTTAAGAGATTCACAAATTGCAGAATCCAGATTGAACGAAACACTATCTCCGTAAAAGGTTCTGCTGTCAGATCTGGAATAATCCGAAGGCATATTAATTGTTGAATCTATACCTTCAAGTACATTCCGCCAGTATTCTTTCTGTTTTTTAATTACTTTACTTTCAAGAAAATTATTGTGCCAATATGAAAAATCCTTGTACTGAATTTCAGGTTCAGCAATTTTTAAACCCTTATAAATCTGTTCAAATTCCCCTACCAGAACTGTTATGGAAATTCCATCAGATATTATGTGATGCATATCAAGAAGGAAAATATGTTTTTTGTCTCCTGTATTCAACACAGTCGCTCTTATTAATGGTGCCTTACCAAGGTCAAAAGGCTTTATTAATTCTCTCAGAATCTTGTCCCTACTTTTAGTTAAATATGTAACTTTAAAGTCAATTTCTTTATGAATCCTTTGAACTACTTCACCATTATATATTTCAAATGATGTCCTGAAAGGTTCATGTCTCATTATCAAAGTTTTAAGAGTCTCTTCTACTTTGGAAATGTCAAGTTCACCTTCTACATTCATTGCCAATGGCATGTTATAGCTTGTACCAATTCCTTCAAATTGCTGTTGAACATACATTCTCTGCTGTGATGCGGATGAAGGGTAAACTCCCTCAGGATAAGCTGCATTAATATAAGCCTCATCCTCATTTACAGGTTTTATCCTTGAGTATACTTTTTCCTCTGCATCCTCCAAATACCCGGCCAACTCCCTTAAATCCCGGGTATTGAGTACTTTTTCCAAAGGTACTGATTTATTGAACTCTTTATGTATTCGTGCAGCCAGAACAGTAGCTTTTAGAGAGTGGCCTCCCAATTCAAAGAAATTGTCATTTGCACCTACTGTCTCAACTCCAAGAACATCCTTCCACAACCCGGCTAATTTAACCTCTGTTCCACCTTCTGGAGGAACATATTCTTTTTCTTCCAAATAAGGCTCTGGGAGTTTTTTCTTATCTATTTTTCCGTTAGAATTTAACGGCACAATCTCCATTCTTACAAAACAAGCTGGCACCATATAGACAGGAAGCTTCCCACTCAAATACTCCCTTAACTCCGACAATCCGATTTCAGTCCTTGAGGTATAGTAGGCGCAGAGAAATTTATTCCCATTTTTATCTTCTTTAGCTAGTACCACTGCTTCTTTAATGCCATTATACTGCAGTAGACATGCCTCAATTTCTCCCAGTTCAATTCTGAACCCTCTCAGCTTCACCTGTGTGTCTATTCTATCCAGAAATTCAATGCTTCCATCCGGCAGCCATTTTACAAGGTCTCCGGTTTTGTACATCAGTTCCTGCTTACCTTGGCCACTTCCACTCCAAAACGGATCAGGTACAAACTTCTCAGCTGTTAATTCGGGGCGATTCAGGTATCCCCTAGCCAATCCATCCCCAGCTATACATAATTCACCTTGGGCACCAAAAGGCTGGAGCTTATTGTTTTTATCAACAATATACAGTCTTGTATTTGCAAGTTGTTTTCCTATAGGAATAGTAATTGCTTCACTGCCTACTTTGTCTATTGGATGAAACGATGCAAAAACAGTACTTTCGGTAGGCCCATAAACATGTATTATCCTTCCGGGTCCCATGTATCCAAATGCTTTCCTGACATGGGGTACAGATACTCTTTCTCCTCCAAAAAGTACTTTCCTGACATTTTTAAAGCATTCAATATTAACATCAACCAGTGTATTAAACAAGGCTGTTGTTACAAAAAAAACAGATATATTCTGCTGTCTTATGATTTTAGACAGTTCTTCCATATCCAAAAGCGATTTTTTGCTTACCAGGACCAGTTTAGCTCCATTCAACAACGCTCCGAAAATATCAAAAGTGGAGCCGTCAAATGCATAGTTTGACAACTGTAGCAGTGTATCTTTATCAGTAATATCAATATAATTTGTATCCTTCACAACTCTACTTATATTGTGATGCATTGTAAGAGTTCCTTTAGGTAAACCTGTGGAACCTGAAGTATACATAACATAAGCAGAATTATCTGAAGTACTTATACTCTCAAGATTTTCCGGGTTCTCATTTTCAAACTCCGTATCTGTTCCGTTCATAAGGAGCATTTCTATTGAAGAATCGTTAAAATGTTCTGAAAGACAAATCTTTTCATAAATTTCTTTTTGAGTAACAAGCACTTTTGTACCAGAGTCATTTATTATTGATACAACCCTTTCACAAGGGTACTCCGGGTCGATTGGAAGATAAGCTCCTCCTGCCTTTAAAATACCTAAAATGGCCTTTATCATATCAAAAGAACGTTCCAACAGCAAACCAACTATACTTTCTTTTCCTACCCCTTTGTTCCTTAGGAAATTTGCAAATTTGTTTGCTTTTTCGTTTAGTTCTCTATAAGTCATTTTATTTTCACCAAATACAAGAGCAGTGTTTTCAGGCACCATTCTGACCTGTTCTTCAAACAATTGACTTAATGTCTTTTCACGAGGATATAAAGTAGCTGTATCGTTATAACTGTTTATTAGCCAGTTCCGTTGATCGCACGTTAAAATTTCAATATCTGATACCCTGCACAGTGGATTGTTAATTATTTGTTCGACTATATTTTGAAAATACTCCGCCAATCTTTTTATGGTATTGGAGTAAAATTTATTTCCGTTATAAATAAACTTTATTTCTAGATTTTCAAATACTGAAACCGCAATAGCTATATCAAAATTTGTCATTTCAAAAATTGAAAAATCGTCAATTCTGATAAACCTGTTTTCATTGCCCAGTTGTTTATCCAGAGGGTAATTTTCGATTACCATAATTGAATCAAATAGTGCATCGTTTCCCCCCAAGGAACTGTATTCTTTGATTTTGGTGAGTGATGTGTTTTCAAATAAGCCACGTTCTCTTATGGAATTCTCTACCCCGTTAAGAAATTCAAGTACATTTTCACCATTTCTTAACCTTATTCTTAAAGGCGGAGTATTTATAAAAAGTCCTGCTATGTCCTCGATGTCTTTTATTTTAGCCGTTCTACCCGACACTGTTGTTCCAAAAATCACATCATCAGTATCACTAAATCTTAGTAGCATTATTCCCCATGCAGCATAAAGAACTGATGCTAAAGCTAATCTATGCTCTCTGGCAAAGTTTTTTATCCCCTCCGAATTACTCTCGGAAAGGCTCAGTGTAAAAACTTCACCTTTTTCAGCATTTTCATGGTTCCTTTTATCACATGGTAGCACCGTTTTATTTTCAAAATCTTGCAGATACTCCGTCCAAAACTTTTTATGTGAATCTGTTTCATGATTTTTCTGCCATTTTACAAATTCCCTATACCTGTTTTTGACAGGCCTCACTGGATTCTCACCCTGAAAAATGGCTTGATAGGCGTGAAAAAACTCCTTAAGCAGAATAGCATTGCTCCAGCCATCATAAAGTATATGATGATTTGAAATTATCATCTCAAAATTATCAACTTCAAGCTTGCAAAATGTTATCCTGAAAGGTTCTTTACTTATATTCAGACTTTCTTCCCGATCCTTTAATTTTATTTCTTCAAGATTTTTAATTTTTATATTCTTATCTATCATAGAAATGTCATAATATCTAACCGGGATTTCGTAATTTCTTAAAACAATTTGGACAGGTTTCTCAAGCTTATCCCACCGAAAAAAAGTTCTCAGGATTTCGTTGTTTTCAGCTACAAAGTTCCAAGTCTTTTGAAGTACCTCCAAATCAAACGGTCCGTTTAGCCTCAAGCTTAGTTGTTCAAAATATTGCCTACTTTTGGGATTACTAATGTAATGAAAAAGAATCCCCTCCTGCATTGGAGTCAATGCAAGAATATCCTCAATGTTTTTCTTATCAAGCTTCTTATTGTTCATGTAAAAACCCCCAGTTTAATTTGGCAAACCAGTAGTGCTACTCAAACAGTGAATCAAGCTCTTCCTGATTCATATCAAGTGTTTCAAAATCAGATGGTGTAAAATAAACATCATCACTGCCAACAGTGTAGCTTATGATATTTTCAAGATTTCTCAGATATCTGTCCCTAAAGCCGGACATGGTTTCTTCCTTATATGCTTTTTCGTTGTAGAATATTTCAATTTCAAACATGTCATTTATCACCATACAATTAATCTCCAGCCTTGCTGTCATTGTATTGGTGAGGCATGATTCACTTCCCGTTGTCAAATGTGAATAAGAAAATATATCGTTATCAGACTCTTTATCAAATCGTCCAAGATAATTAAATCTAAGTTCCGTCATTCTTTCATCTATTTCATTATCCTCATCGGTTAAGTATTTTAATATTCCGTAGCCTACTCCGTTTTGAGGAACTTCCCTTATGCTTTCTTTTATCTGTTTTATCTGGTCTCCCGTATCTGCGCTACTTATAGAAATTTTCAGAGGATAAATTGCGGTAAACCAGCCAACTGTTCTTGAAACATTTATTCCTTCTATATTTCGGCCGTTATTCTCCATCTCAATTACTATTTCACACAAGCCAGTCCACTCTTTTACAGTTTTTGCAAGTGCTGTAACAAGAAGGTCTTCAACCGAAGTGTTGTAAGCTTTATTCGCATCATTTAAAAGTTTTTCAGTTTTTCCTTTGTCAAGATATCCTTTTACAAAATATCCTGAAGCAATACTCCAGTCTTCTGTGTCAGCATCCTTAGGAAGCTCAAATCTGAAATCAGCATATTTCTCCCAAAATCCTTTTTCTAAAATTAGCTTATCACTGTCTTTTATACTTAACAGCTTTTCATACCAATCCTTTAAGGATGCTGTCTTATTAGGCATAATAACTTCCCGACCATTCTCAATTGCCTCATATGCCGAAAATAAATCCCCCAGAATAATCCTCCATGAAACTCCGTCAACCGCTAAATGATGGATTGTTATAAACAGCTTGTCATTGTCTTCGAAATGAATAATAGCAGCTTTAATAAGTAATCCATCTTTTATATCAAATCCCGACTTTAATTCCATACCTATTTTAATCAATTCATTTTCCTGATTTTGCGGTGGTAATCCGGCAATATTAAAGGTTTTAATATCAAAATCTTTGGTTATTTCCCCATTATTAAAGAAAAATTCGTGTCTATCGTGGGAGTAGTTAACCCTCAATGCGTCATGGTGTTCTATTATTTTTACCAAAGCCATTTTAAGTTTTTGAATATCTATGGGCTTTTTAAGTTCTAGCAAAATGGATTGATTAAAGTAATTGAGATTATTAAACCTTTTGTTAAAAAACCATTTAACTACAGGAGTAAAACCAAAGCTTCCTTCAATAAACCCTTGTCCATAATTATTGGATTTTTGCATATCATCAGCATTTAAAATAACTTTTGAAATAGTACGATGTACAAGGATATCTTTTACCTCTATATTTAAACCTTCCCCGGCAAGTAGAGAAACAATCTGTATTGCTTTAATGGAATCTCCCCCAAGTTCAAAAAAATCATCATTAATACCAACTTTGGCTAACCCAAGAACTTTTCCCCATACTTTAGCCATTATATGTTCTTCTTTACAAGAGGGCTCAACATACTCCATATTCCTATTTATGCTTAATTCAGGCTCTGGCAGAGCCTTTCTGTCCACTTTTCCGTTCTGGGAAAGTGGCATCTTTTCCAGCCTTACAAAATACGACGGAACCATATATTCCGGGAGGCTCCTAGTCAGATATTCTCTTAATTCTCCCGGTGCAATGTCCCTGTCTGCTATCAAATATGCACACAGGTAGCTGCTGCCCTCTTTTTCTGTCCTTGCTGCAACCACAACCTCTTTTATGTTTTCATGTTTTAAAAGTTTTTCTTCAATCTCTTCCAGCTCAATCCTGAACCCTCTTATTTTAACCTGATGATCTATTCTACCCAGATATTCTATATTCCCATCGGGCAGCCACCTTGCCAAATCCCCGGTTCTGTACATGAGAATGTTAGCGGCGTTCTCACCTGCAAAGGGATTGTGTACAAATTTCTCTGCCGTCAGCTCAGGCCTGTTGAGATACCCTCTTGCCAAGCCGTCACCTGATATACACAATTCACCCGGTATCCCCACAGGCTGCATGTTATTGTACTTGTCCACCACATAGAGCTGTATATTGTCTATTGGCTTTCCGATTGGTACAAGGTCAATATCCGTTCCTTGCGGGCAATCAAAGTAGGACACATCCACGGTTGCTTCGGTAGGGCCGTACAGATTTATAAGCTTTGTTCCGTATCTGCTGCCTACCAGTTGGTTAAATCTCTGTACCTGTTTTACCTGTAGGGCCTCCCCGCTGGCAAATACCTGTTTCAGGCTTGAAATTTTATCCTCTGATTTTCCGTTTTCCATATATTCAAGGAACATGTTTAACATTGACGGAACAAAGTGCATTGTAGTAACACCTTGCTTTTCTATTGCATCTGTTATGGCTCCCGGATCTTTTTCTCCTCCAGGTGCCAGAAAATACACTTTTGCCCCTGCAAAAAACCACCAGAACAACTCCCATACAGATACATCAAAGGTATAGGTTGTTTTTTGCAGTATTACGTCCGCATTCCCAATCGGATACTTTCTCTGCATCCAGTTTATCCTGTTTATAACCGAGTAATGCTCAATCATGGCACCCTTCGGCTTTCCTGTAGAGCCGGAGGTATAGATTATATATGCGAGGTTACGGGAGGTATTTATTTTTTCGAGGTTTGAGCTATCGCCTTCGTATAGTACACTGTCATCCAGATTCATTACCGTGACCTCTAAAGCAGCAATAACCTCTGGTGTCCATCTTCCGACAGCGTCTCTATTTGTTAGCAGTATGCTTGTACCGCTGTCCTTTAAAATATACCTTACCCTTTCCTCGGGATAGTCCGGGCTCACAGGCAGATAGGCTCCCCCTGCCTTTAGTACCGCAAGTATACCCGTTATCATTTCAAGGGAGCGGTCAAGCATTACCGCAACTATGCTATCTCCCTTCACTCCCTGCTTTCTCAATACTCTTGCCAGAGAGTTGGCACGTTGGTTAAGCTCTCTGTAGCTAAGCTTTTCATCCCCAAACATTACCGCAATATTATCAGGGGTTTTTTCTGCCTGCTCCTCAAAAACCCTGGAAATGGTTTTTTCTATTGGATATTCATATTCTGTGTTATTAAAATCAAATAGTATCTGACTTTTTTCCTGTGTAGTCAGCATTTCTATCTGTGAAATCTGTATTTGAGGGTTTTCTGCAATTCTCTCAAGTATGTTTTTAAAATGGAGTGCCAACCTCTCCATGGTTTCTTTTTTAAATAGTGATGTACAGTACTCCAGATTGAATGCTATATCGTTGCAGTTTTCTACTGCTTCCAATGTCAAATCAAACTTGGACGACTTGCTGTTTATGTAATATTGATTAAAGCATAAATCATCAATTTCAAACTCCGGTATGTCCATATTTTGCATTACGAGCATTGTATCAAAAAGAGGATTTCTGCTGATATCCCTTCTTTTGTCCAACTTTTCTACCAACTGATCGAATTGATAGTCCTGATACTCAAAAGCTTTTAATGCGTCTTTTTTTACTTCTTCAAGGAAATATAAAAAAGTTTTATCTCCTACAGGAAAATTTCTTAATGGTAAAGTGTTTACAAACATACCTACAACATTTGATACATCTGGATGCTTTCTACCGGCTACAGGTGACCCTACAACAATATCTTCCTGTCCTGAATACTTTGAAAGCAGCACATTGTACGCCGCAAGAATAATCATAAAAAGGCTTGCACCATTTTTTTCTCCGAGCTTTTTCAGTTTCTCTTTAAGATTATTTTGTATACTAAACCTTATGGAATCTCCATTAAAGTCTTTAATTGCAGGTCTGTTGTAATCCAGTGGCAGTGACAATAACGGTAATTCTCCCTTAAATCTGTCCAGCCAATAATTTTCCTGAATTTTCAAAACATCTGTCTCTGAAAAATCATTTCTCCATTGCGAATAGTCCTTATATTGGACTTTCAATGGATTCAACTTTTCGCCTCTATATAAACCTGCAAAATCTTTTATTAAAATACCCATGGATGTTCCGTCGGATATAATATGGTGTATATCAAGAAATAGGGTATGCTTCCTATCCGATATCTTTACAAGTTTCACCCTCATAAGGGGAGCTTCAAACACATTAAATGGCCTGATAAACTTTTCAGCTAAAGAATTTATTATGTGATTAACATTTTCATTTGAACCAACTTGTAGAGTATCTGTTTCAATACTAAAATTAACACTACTATGTATCTTTTGAACAGTTTGGCCTTCCACGACCTCAAATGAAGTCCTTAAAGATTCGTGTCTCTGAACTAAGTCATTAAATACTTTCTCAAGCCTTTTGTAATCAATATCTCCCTCAATAATTATGACGACCGGAATATTATAACTAGTCCCTACTCCACCAAGCATTTCCAGAGAAAAGACCCTTTTTTGTGCAGGTGTCACCGGATAGTAGAGTTTTTCAAAAACAGGTTCAATACTTTGATATTTTTTATTATCAGCTTTTTTTATGTATGACAAAATCTCATTTAAAGTACCATACTCAAATAGCTTTTCAATTGGTATCTCAACGTTAAAATGTTTTTGAATTCTTGAAGCCAGAATTGCTGACTTTAAGGAATCTCCCCCCAGCTCAATAAGATTATCGGTTAGCCCAATGCTTCTAATACCTAACACATCACAACAAATATTTTTAAGGGTTTCTTCGGTGGTATCCCCGATGTTGCCAATATTTTCAACCGGTTCAATATTTGTTAATTCTTTAAGCTCACTAATTACTTTGTCAAATTCACCATTTTGGTACATCTCCCCAAGTTTGTACCTTTGAATTTTTCCGCTTGTGGTTTTGGGAAAGCTTTTAACAGGAATTACATTTTCTATCTCCAACCCCATGTGCTTATATATGTGCTTTTTGAGGTTAGATGCGAGTTTAACAAAACTATCTGGTTTTTTCTTATAAACAATAAATAGTATTATGTCATCTTTTTGGGAAGTTCTATTGAACAAACCACATGCAGCCGCCTTACCAAGCTCCACACCGTCAACACCTTCCGAGACCCGTTCCACATCATGAGCATAATAATTCTGTCCGTTTACAAAAATAACGTCTTTTGCTCTCCCGGTAACAATCAGCCTTCCATTTCTGAAAAATCCCAGGTCCCCGGTATCTAGCCAGTTATCTTTCCTAAATGCCTTTAACGTAGCATTCCTGTTATTATAATAACCCGAAGTTACATTATTACCCTGTATTTCGATATTACCTACTATATTTTCACCCAGAACTGTACCGTTATTGTCACAAATCCTAACACTACAGTCTGTTACAGGATAGCCAACATCTGCAAACTCTATAGCACTTATGCAATCGTTCCCGTCAAATTCCTTGATACTTTGTCCTATATACAAGAATTCACGATCAAGTTTTATAGACACAAGTTCCTCACCATGTGGAGGAAATGTTACTGCAAGACTGGCTTCAGCCATTCCATATACATTAAATAAAACGTTTGATTTTAATCCGTATACTGATAACTCATCTAAAAACTTTTTACAAAGTTCTACGGAAATAGGCTCCGCACCGTTAAAAATTATTCTTACATTGGACAAATCCCAGTTTTCAGCTCGTTCAGCCTTATAAAACTCAAGAAAATACTTATATCCGAAATTAGGTGATGAAAGTATGGTAAGCCTGTGTTCATTAGCCTTTTTAATCCATAGAATCGGATTACGGATAAATAGTGAAGTATCCATAATATATTGATTTATACCCGCTGCCAAAGGTGTTATATGAAACCCGATTAAACCCATGTCATGAGTTAAAGGCATCCAACTAAGAGAAGTGTCTTTTTGTGTTACACATATACCTGAAAGTATTGCACTAACGTTAGTTAACAAATTACCGTGAGTAAGTATTACTCCTTTCGGGTCTCCGGTGGAACCTGATGAGAATTGTATAAAGGCGATATCCTCAGGAGTTGACTTAAACAGTTCTCCAGTACCGTTGGCCTCTGTTATATCTTCTATAAAAACAGTTTTTCCTGTGATTTCTTGTATTTTATCCTGCTCAATACCGTCTTCCAAAGATTTTTCCAGGACATTTGTTCCTTTATCTGTTAAGAGGTATGGGTTATTTAAAACTTCCCATATGTTAAATAATTTCTGTCTGTGTTCGCTTTTGTTTCCCACCGCTACAGGAACAGGTATTACTCCCCCCAGTATACATGCCCAGAAACAGCAAACAAACTCATAATTATCTTTTATTTGAAATACGAGTTCGTTTCCACGGTGTATTCCGTTTTTCTGAAGGTTATACAATATTCCGAGAGCTTTCTCATATAAATCACTATATGAAATAAATACCTCATTACATTCACCAGAAATAAAAGTAATCCCTTTATTAGCAGGTTTGTCTACAATCAAATCAACCAGACTATTGTATAAGCTCATACTTTATACATCTCCCATATCTTAATTGTGATTATAAAGTCTTTATACTGCCGGAGTTTAGCAATATAACCCTAATATATCCCGATATTCATAGGATTAAAGAGTTATATAAAAATCAATATTAATATTTTAAAGCGTATTTATTGATAAAAAACGAATGACAAAGTCGTAATAATGCTAGTCTGCATTATGTAGTATTATTTCAACTTGTATGAATTGTGTAATAAATAATTGAATTATATTTAGTATGATGAATTCTGCTGTATAAGTATTAAAACTTAAAAATAATCGCATACTTTGTCGTTAATATTATATGTAACATATTACTATATAATGATTATTTTGTCAAATAAAGAATTTATCTGTAGGATTATTCGAAAGGAAAAAGATTTGCTAATGCTTTTCTTAAAAGGCTTTATAATACAAACTTTAAATGGCGTAGACTATTAATCGTAGTAATATTAGGTAAATAACTTCATTCTTTTCTTCAATTTTATATATTTCTTTAATTCTTTCAAAGCGTTGCTCTTTAAATGTTATCTCCACTTTCAGAAGCTTGGTTCCATAACATATAAAATTTGTCTAGATTAATTTCATGTCTATATCTGTTATAAAATACTTTTACACCAAGAAACTTAGACTTACTGTGATCCAATAATGTATCGTCTATATCAAAAAAATCATTTTCATTCTCCTTGAAAAATCCTTTATTATATATAAAATACTATATTGGATAAATTACCTCAAGAGTTAAAGTCATTTTTATAAAAATATTAAAGGCTTCTTTTATACACAAATCTTAATAAAAGCAAGCCTTTAATATTTTACATTGTTTTATTTATCATTCATTATAAGTTATTGTTGGTGAATCTTCCCTATCAATGCTTTTGTCATTATAGAAATAATTAAGAGAACTGAAGAAATCAATAGGCTTTCCTGTATTTAAATCAAACACAAGAATGTGATTGGCATTTACAAAGTCAGATGAGTCAAGATCTCTAGGAGTAATTCTCCCATTCGGATCCACAAAAGATTTTGAATAGTTTAAAGGATTGGAATTTTCAGTAATTGTTTCGTAATATGTATATGTGGTACCTTCATTTAAATATAACAATATTGCATTATCAGAAGATGCATATTGTGATTTATACGTAACAGGAGCGGAAAGTGTTCTAACTTTAACATTTTCTAAAATCATTTTCTTTGTTTCAGTAACTAGCTCTTTCACAGTCATAACATCCCTTCTCCAATTTAAATGACTGTTAGATGCTACAGTATCCCAACTAAAAACATATATTCCATTTGCATAAACTTCTTGATTTGCATATGATATAACCAACTGTTGTAAAGAAGGAGTAATTGCATTGATACTGCTAAACTCGCCTGCTGGATTAGTAGCATTGATTTGCAAGTCATAATTATCTCCTACGGAACCCTTAGAAGATATCAGAAATAAATAATCGCCCTGTTCCAGTCCACTATTTGCTATTATGTTGTTTGAACTCTCTACAATATCCGTAGGTAAAGCTTGACCCGTTATATCATCAATTTTGTAAAGACTTATTGTATAATCAGCATTACTTGAAGCTAATTTAGCCCAAATAAAGGTATCTTTCGTTACAGTAAAGTAAACATAATTTGTATTATTCTCAGCTGTTATTATTCCGTTTTGAATTAATCTTGGATTATTTTGTAAAAATACGGTATTTGAAACTACGGTTGATGTCATATAGGCACTCACACTGGAAGCTGCTTTTGATGCCTTATTTGCTTTTAATTTTATTGCTGGCTTACTATAGTCTATATTCACATGGCTTTTTATGTTTACATCTGCGATATTAATATTTGCAGTGTTGGCATTATCACCACTTTCAGCAAAAGCAGTCAATGAACTACTTACTAATACCACTGCCATAAAAATTGATACTATAGTTCTCAAAATCGTTTTCATAAAATTTCTCCTTAAGTTTTAAATTTTGTTAAATACAATTAGGGGAATTTATGACTTTTAAATATACTTACCCTCCCTTTTTAAACATCTCCCTTAGCAAATATCCCCATGTGGTCACAAGTAAATAAGCCCTATTTGCTTAGGGGTACAGAACTTACCAAATATCGAGCCCAATGGAAATAGAAATTCTAAGACAAGAATGTGGCAAATTATTACATTTATTGTATATTATGTTTTTGATAATGTCAAAGAGAAATCCAAATTTTTCAACATAACTAGATTGCTATGTCCTTGTGCTGTCTAATTATTAGATAAAGCAGAATTTGTTATGTTGTAATATTATGTAAAAAAGTTTTATTATATTTGGTAATAAAACTTTACACTCTTTCTCAACTTATCAGCTTTATCAGTTTTTACGAATTAAGAATAAAATGAAACTCCCGATTTAAAAAGAGATATATTTAAGAACTAATTTAAAGTAACAAAAAAAGACCCTTAAAGGATCTTTTTGGCTCCTCAAGTAGGACTTGAACCTACGACCCTGCGGTTAACAGCCGCATGCTCTACCGACTGAGCTATTGAGGAATATAAATCTGGCGGAGACCTACTTTCCCGGGCCGTTTCCAGCCAAGTATTATCGGCACTGAGATGCTTAACTGCCGTGTTCGGTATGGGAACGGGTGTGGCCATCTCGTCATTTCCACCAGAAGATTTAAAATTGTGATAAGCTTCGTATTACTGCGTCAGATTTCGTTCTTGTGGTGCTCATTTATGTGTATAAACTCCGCTCCTCATCACTCATCTTTCTTGTACTACTCGCTTCTGACAATTTTATTAACTTTTTTAAGATACTTTTTGTACCTTCAGAACTGACTAATGTTATCCTTTTAAGAAGATGTGAAGCTCTCTCATTGTCTAGTTTTAAGACCTTCTACTTTTGAATACCTGTTTTCTTTGGGTCAAACCCTCGACCTATTAGTATCAGTCAGCTTAACACATTACTATGCTTACACTCCTGACCTATCAACCATGTAGTCTACATGGGGTCTTACCTATTGCTAGTGGGATATCTCATCTTGAGGTGGGTTTCACGCTTAGATGCCTTCAGCGTTTATCCCTGCCGAACTTGGCTACCCAGCTGTGCCATTGGTATGACAACTGGTGCACTAGAGGTTCGTCCATCCCGGTCCTCTCGTACTAAGGACAGATCCTCTCAAATATCCTGCGCCCGCGACAGATAGGGACCGAACTGTCTCACGACGTTCTGAACCCAGCTCGCGTACCGCTTTAATTGGCGAACAGCCAAACCCTTGGAACCTGCTACAGCTCCAGGATGCGATGAGCCGACATCGAGGTGCCAAACCTCCCCGTCGATGTGGACTCTTGGGGGAGATAAGCCTGTTATCCCCAGGGTAGCTTTTATCCGTTGAGCGATGGCAATTCCACTTTCATACCACCGGATCACTAAGCCCTACTTTCGTACCTGCTCGAGGTGTCTCTCTCGCAGTCAGGCTACCTTATGCCTTTGCACTCGTTGCGCGATTTCCAACCGCGCTGAGGTAACCTTTGGACGCCTCCGTTACTCTTTGGGAGGCGACCGCCCCAGTCAAACTGCCCACCTGACAGTGTCCCTAGACCAGCTTATGGTCTCAGGTTAGAGTTCCAGTACTTTTAGAGTGGTATCCCAACGTCGACTCCATGATGGCTGGCGCCACCACTTCTCAGTCTCCCACCTATCCTGTACAAAAAATACCGAAACCCAATATCAAGCTACAGTGAAGCTCCATGGGGTCTTTCCGTCTAGTCGCGGGTAACTTGCATCTTCACAAGTACTACAATTTCGCCGGGTACGTTGTTGAGACAGTGCCCAAGTCATTACGCCATTCGTGCGGGTCAGAACTTACCTGACAAGGAATTTCGCTACCTTAGGACCGTTATAGTTACGGCCGCCGTTTACTGGGGCTTAAGTTCATGCCTTCGCTTGCGCTAAGCAATTCCCGTAACCTTCCAGCACCGGGCAGGCGTCAGCCCCTATACTTCATCTTTCGATTTAGCAGAGACCTGTGTTTTTGATAAACAGTTGCTTGGGCCTATTCTCTGCGGCCTCAATCTCTTGAGGCACCCCTTTTCGCTAACTTACGGGGTCAATTTGCCGAGTTCCTTAACAACGCTTCTCCCGCTCGTCTTAGGATTCTCTCCTCACCTACCTGTGTCGGTTTGCGGTACTGGTACCTTTAATCTGGATAGTGGTTTTTCTCGTCAGTGTGGAATCTGTCACTTCGGTACTTGTTTTCCCTCCGCATCACGTCTTCGAAACATCCGGCGGATTTGCCTACCGGACTATCTACCTCGCTTGCACGATCTTTTCCAGCTGATCGCTTGACTTATCCTCCTGCGTCCCCACCTCTCTCATATCGATTAACGGTAGTACAGGAATTTCAACCTGTTGTCCATCACTTACGCCTTTCGGCCTCAGCTTAGGTCCAGACTTACCCTGGGCGGACGAACCTTCCCCAGGAAACCTTAGGTTTTCGACGGTAAAGATTCTCACTTTACTCTCGCTACTTATTCCGGCATTCTCACTACTGCTTCGTCCACAAGTCCTTTCGATCTTGCTTCAACCTACAACAGTAAGCTCCCCTACCACCCTCGTACATCCAATACTACTGCTAACGGCACAAGTTTAGCTGTGGGAATTTGACGAAATGTTTTGAATCATTTTTGATATGTTACATTTCGTGAAATTACCTCATCGCTTCTTAATTTATTTAGCAATACTATTGGATGTACGCTGATCCATAGCTTCGGTACACAGTTTAGCCCCGGTAATTTTCGGCGCAGGCTCACTCGACTAGTGAGCTATTACGCACTCTTTGAATGAGTGGCTGCTTCTAAGCCAACATCCTAGTTGTCTTAGCAAGCCCACATCCTTTTCCACTTAACTGTGATTTTGGGACCTTAGCTGATGGTCTGGGCTGTTTCCCTTTTGACCATGGGACTTATCTCTCATAGTCTGACTCCCAAGTAACATCATTACGGCATTCGGAGTTTGATAGGGTTCGGTAACCCGGTAAGGCCCCTAGCCCATTCAGTGCTCTACCTCCGTTTGATTTTCCCTTGAGGCTAGCCCTAAAGCTATTTCGGGGAGAACCAGCTATCTCCGAGTTCGATTGGAATTTCTCCGCCACCCACAGCTCATCCCAGACCTTTTCAACGGTCATGTGGTTCGGTCCTCCACGAGATTTTACTCCCGCTTCAACCTGTCCATGGGTAGGTCACCCGGTTTCGGGTCTATAGCATGCAACTTGACGCGCTTTTAACACTCGGTTTCCCTTCGGCTCCGTACCTTTAGTACTTAACCTTGCTGCATACAATAACTCGCCGGACCGTTCTACAAAAAGTACGCTGTCGAGCTTTAACGCTCTTCAACTGCTTGTAAACATAGGGTTTCAGGTTCTCTTTCACTCCCCTCCCGGGGTTCTTTTCACCTTTCCCTCACGGTACTGCTTCACTATCGGTCACCAGTTAGTATTTAGCCTTGGATGGTGGTCCACCCTGCTTCCCACGAGGTTTCACGTGCCTCGTGGTACTCTGGATACTAGCCTGCCTCTTAACATTTCGCTTACGGGACTTTTACCCTCTATGGTCTCAGCTTTCCAGCTGCTCATTCTGCTATGTCTTGAGGATCATTATGCTAGTCCACAACCCCGAAAGATATTGCTATCTTTTGGTTTGGGCTCTTCCGCTTTCGCTCGCCACTACTTACGGAATCTCTTTTTGATTTCTACTCCTGTTGGTACTTAGATGTTTCAGTTCCCAACGTCTGCCTTCGTAACACTATGTATTCATGTTACGATGACCGAGTGTTTAACTCGGCCGGGTTTCCCCATTCGGATATCTACGGGTCGATGGCTATTTGCGCCTCTCCGTAGCTTTTCGCAGCTTGTCACGTCCTTCATCGCCTTCTGGTGCCAAGGCATTCACCCTATGCTCTTAGTAGCTTGACCTCTAAAATTGCTATAAGCTTCGCATTACTGTGTCAGGCTTCCCTCCTGCGATGCTCATTTACCACCGTAAACTCCGCTTCTCGTCGGTCGCCTTCCTTGTACTGCTTGCTTCTATCAATTTTTATCGAATATCTTCGATTGATCAGATTCTCAATGTCAATTACATAGTAATTGATTTAAAGTGATTGTCTTAACCTATCAATGAGTTAGTTTCCTAAGAGTTGCATGTTTCCAACGTAAACTGCTTTACGTGTTTCAAAGGATTTCTCCTTTTCACATGTTACCCTTATTACTTTTCAGAAAATACATAATTAATTATATATCTCTTGTCTTCTCATCTTCTTAAAACGTATTTCAAACTTTCGTTTGAAACGCATTCTTTGAATAACATTATTCAGTTCTCAAGGTACAAACCTCGCAGTTGTTTGTGTTGCCACACTGACTGCGGAGTTCCTATTATACCAGTTTCAATTATCATGTCAACTGGTATTTTTTAGGCTTTTCTAAAAAGCCTTGGTGGAGATAATGAGAATCGAACTCATGACCCCCTGCTTGCAAGGCAGGTGCTCTCCCAGCTGAGCTATACCCCCATAAAATCAAAGTCCATTTTCATGGGCTTTGAAAACTAAACAGTGATTGTAAAGAAACTCTAAGATAATGATTTTCAGTCCGGCGAGCTTAGCTCAAGCCTTCCTGTCATTTATCTTCGACCTAAAGATTTGATTCATCTTAGAAACTAGTTCTGCATGAATCATGTCTCCTTAGAAAGGAGGTGATCCAGCCGCACCTTCCGATACGGCTACCTTGTTACGACTTCACCCCAATCATCGGCCCCACCTTCGGCGACGTCCTCCTTGCGGTTAGACTATCGACTTCGGGTGTTGCAGACTCTCATGGTGTGACGGGCGGTGTGTACAAGGCCCGGGAACGTATTCACGGCAGTATGCTGACCTGCCATTACTAGCAATTCCGACTTCATGTGGGCGGGTTGCAGCCCACAATCTGAACTGGGACTATTTTTGGGGATTTGCTCCACTTTGCAGCTTAGCTTCCCTCTGTTATAGCCATTGTAGTACGTGTGTAGCCCAAGACATAAGGGGCATGATGATTTGACGTCGTCCCCACCTTCCTCCGATTTATCACCGGCAGTCTCGCTAGAGTGATCAACTAAATGTTATCAACTAGCAACAGGGGTTGCGCTCGTTGCGGGACTTAACCCAACATCTCACGACACGAGCTGACGACAACCATGCACCACCTGTATAGCAGTCCCGAAGGACTATGATATCTCTACCATATTCCGCTATATGTCAAGCCTTGGTAAGGTTCTTCGCGTTGCTTCGAATTAAACCACATACTCCACTGCTTGTGCGGGCCCCCGTCAATTCCTTTGAGTTTCAACCTTGCGGCCGTACTCCCCAGGTGGGATACTTATTGTGTTAACTCCGGCACAGAAGGGGTCGATACCTCCTACACCTAGTATCCATCGTTTACAGCGTGGACTACCAGGGTATCTAATCCTGTTTGCTCCCCACGCTTTCGCGCCTCAGCGTCAGTTACCGTCCAGAAAGCCGCCTTCGCCACTGGTGTTCCTCCTAATATCTACGCATTTCACCGCTACACTAGGAATTCCGCTTTCCTCTCCGGCACTCAAGAAACATAGTTTCAGATGCAGCTCCAGAGTTAAGCTCTGGGATTTCACATCTGACTTACATTCCCGCCTACACGCCCTTTACACCCAGTAATTCCGGACAACGCTTGCCACCTACGTATTACCGCGGCTGCTGGCACGTAGTTAGCCGTGGCTTATTCTTCAGGTACCGTCATTTTTTCGTCCCTGACTAAAGAAGTTTACAATCCGAAAACCTTCATCCTTCACGCGGCGTTGCTGCATCAGGGTTTCCCCCATTGTGCAATATTCCCCACTGCTGCCTCCCGTAGGAGTCTGGGCCGTGTCTCAGTCCCAATGTGGCCGATCAACCTCTCAGTTCGGCTACCAATCGTCGCCTTGGTGGTCCGTTACATCACCAACTAGCTAATTGGACGCGGGCCCATCTGTCACCGGATTGCTCCTTTGACAACAAGAAAATGCTTTCTCGTTGTGTTATGCGGTATTAGCACAAGTTTCCCTGTGTTATCCCCCTGTAACAGGCAGGTTGCCCACGCGTTACTCACCCGTCCGCCGCTAAGTTAATCAAAAGCAAGCTTTCAATTAACTCCGCTCGACTTGCATGTGTTAGGCACGCCGCCAGCGTTCGTCCTGAGCCAGGATCAAACTCTCAAATTAATATTTGAAAAATTTAATTAGCTCATTAAAAATTGCTGACTTTTTTCTAGTTCTTGTTTCCAAAAACCAGGTTGTAAAGTTCGCAAGTTACTCAATTTTGAAATCGTTTTACGATTTCGGAATTTTTCGAGTTCCTTTACATGTTTATCACTGTTTACTTTTCAAAGTCCATCTTAATAAATCACTCATTGCCGAGCGACTTTTTTAGTTTATCATGTCAGTTTAGTTCTGTCAATAATATTTGTAGAATTTTTTTGTCGTAATTTAATATATATAAATTATAAAAGTAAATTTCACAAAGTTTATGTGTGAAAATAGGGTTTATATTTTTTTATAATCAAAACTTCTTAATTAGTGTAACGTTTTAATGGATTTTTGAATAATAAAGTAATATAAGTAATTATGGAGAATACCTATGTTTTATCAGCAACCTGTTTATTTATCCAGACCTGTTTACTCAATTACTATCAATAGAAGTTTGCATAAGTTAACCCTTTACAGAGGTAATATTGTCTTTAAAAATTATACTGTTGCTGTGGGTAAAGCATCTACGCCAACACCCAAAGGTACTTTCAGAATAGTCAACCGCGCTATTAATCCCGGAGGACCGTTTGGGGCAAGATGGTTGGGACTTAATGCACCAAATGGCGATTATGGGATCCACGGAACAAATAATCCTTCTTCTATTGGAAAAGATGTTTCAAATGGATGTATAAGAATGTTCAATGATCAGGTAATTGAATTAAGCAATTTAGTTTCAATAGGTACAGTAGTTCGAATAATATAATTGTTTGACTTACTTTTTTCTATTCTTTTGTATTCTTGATATAAATTTAAAAATTGTAGTTGAAAGCATTATTCCAAACCCTATTGCACCACCTACTGCCAAGGTCTGGGTTCCGCTGCTGAAAGCTGATGACATGTTGTTTTCTACTATATATCGCAGCGTTTTATACGCCATCATTCCCGGTACCAGTGGAAATATTCCTGGTATTAAAAATTCAAAGGTAGGTGTTTTAAGTATTCTTGCCATGGATTCACTGTAAATCCCAACGGTAAGTGCACCAAAAAAAGATGAAAATATGGGACTGTTTGTATTTACAGATACAAGGCTGTATATAATCCAGCCAATAGCCCCACAAAAACCTGCCCAGAGTATTTTCCTTCTATCAATATTAAATAGTATAACCGGAAATATGCTTCCAAAAAAAGCCAGCACGGTTTGTTGAAGCATTTAAATCACATCCATTTCATAAATAGTGAAAGTGCAGTTACTATACCGGCACTCATTGCAATAATTATAAGCATGGCCTCGCCAAATTGTGCAAGTCCCGAAACATAGTCCCCGTACAGTATATCCTTTATTCCGTTGGTAAGAGATACTCCCGGTAGTAGGACAATTATTGCTCCGGTTATTACATTATCCTTATGAATAATTGGAAACAAGTGCTGTATTGAGACACTTAATGCTCCTATTAATAACCCGGATAGGAAGTATTGGAGGAATTGAAAAAACCCGACTTCGTCTATTTTTTGAAGAATAAAATAAATGCCCAGACTGATTAATAAAGCTATTATCGCATCAGGAACGGTTCCTTTAAAAAATAATGTATATACAAATGAAGTCATACTAGCTGCCATTAATCTTATTCCAAGGTTAAAGCTTGGAGCATTGGTTATATCCCCGAGAATTCTCTTTGCTTCCTCATAGGACACAGGGTTTTCCATTAGACCTCTTGAAAAGGAATTTATGAGCTCAACTCTGTATAAATCTACACGCCTTTGACGTACCCTTTTTATTGATGTAACCATTTCACCATCCGGACCTGTTATTGAAATAAATATTCCTGTCAGGTTTGAAATACATTCACCGGTTAAACCGTATGAATTGCATATTTTTGATATCGTCTCTTCTACTCTGTAAGCTTCTGCTCCATTGCTCAACAAAATTTCTCCCGCTGATACCGCTATTTCAGCAACCTTTTTTGTCTCCATAAATACCTCAATAAAATTGTATATTCTTTAATATGTCCAACATAACCATAATATAACACCTGCTTAATTTATGTCTACAATAATTATTGCAATCGGTAGGAGGAATTTCATTAGTTCCCTCCTTTCACACCAAAAATTTGAACAAACTAAAAGGGCTGCTGCCTATTGAATATAATATATTCATTGTGCAACAGCCCCTTTTAATTATTTTAAGCTCCCAGTAATCCGGCTACCTGTTTTTGCAATGCAGCCAGTTGCTTCTTTATTGCAATTGTTTCAGAATGTTGTTTTTTTACTACCGAAGTTAATACAGCTACAATATCCATAACTGATATTGATTTACAATCATCACTGGTAAATATCTCCGGAACATCCTCAGCAATAAAACCTATATTATGTTTTTTCAAGCTGTCATTTTTGTAATCAAAAGTAACAGGATTCAGTTTTTTCAATAAATCTAATGCTGTTTTTAATGGAAGTGCTGATATATTTTCCTTAAATGTTCTGGATGATGTTTGGGTCAGGCTTGTAGCTACGATATCACCTGTTATGGTTCTGGCCTTAATATCACCATCAACAGACAACCTGACTCCTGTTTCAGGAGTTTTACCTATTCCTACATTACCATCATCACTTACATTTACAATCGGATTAGTTTTTGCATAAAGAGTATTATGTGTATGCTTACTAAGAGCTATTTGGTCAATATTAGTACCTGTATCTGCTTTCCATGAAGTAGTGGTTTCATCCCAGAAAATCTTAGCCTTAGTTGAGTCACTTCTTGTTATTTCAATTCCCTTGCTAATTGTTGTATCGCCGGCTGATAATGTTCCCGTAACTGCTACATTTCCTGTTACATTTATACTCCCACCATTTGCTTTTATGTTGTTTGTAATTACTGTAGCAGCGGTCATATTTCCTGTAACTGCTACATTCCCTGAAACGGAAAGCTTTTCGGTGGGGTTTGTAGTCCCAATGCCCATATTTCCATTACTTACTTTTAAAACTGAAGTTAGATCATATTCCGGGTGCTTATGGTCGGTATTGCATAGGTTTTTCATACTATTTGTAGTACCTGCCTGCCATACACCGCCTGATTCATTCCATATAATCTGAGCCTTAGTTAAGTCACTTCTTGTTATTTCAATTCCACTACTTACATTTAGTAAACCACTAACTTTTACATTGTTTGCAACTACACTTCCGTTTATTGTTGTATCACCAACTGTAAGCGTTCCGACTGACAATACACCTGTAAAATCTGCATCTTTAGATGTAAATTTTGTTTTCACATTAGCATAGTCAGTAGTTATAGTTCCATGTATAATTGTATTACCGGATGTAAGCGTTCCAGATGTAAGTGCACCTACAGTTAATATTCCAGTGATATCCGCGTCCTTGGACGTAAGTTTTGTACTGATATCTGCAAGTGAAGTAGTAAGTTTAGATTTTACCGTTTCATTAGTTGTAGTTATTGTTCCGTTTATTGTTGTATCACCGGCTACAACAGTATTAGCTGTCATAGTTCCTGTAACTCCTACATTTCCCGAAACTGATAATTTATCGGCGGGTGTTGAAGTTCCTATGCCTATATTCCCATTACTTACTTTTAATACTGCAGTAAGATCTGATACCCCACTATTATTATATTCCGGGTGTGTATGGTCGGTATAGCATATGTTTTTCATCTTATCTGTAGTACCTGCCTGCCATACACCTCCCAGTTCATCCCATATAATCTGGGCACTGTTGGCTGTGCCGCCGCGGAACACCTCTATTCCGGCTTTGGTGGGAACCGGTTGAGTCTGAGTATTGTATTTGTTTAGGGTTATAATATTATCTTCAACTTCTAGTGTTTTTGTATTAACTGTAACTGTGTCACCATTTACAACCAGATTACCGCCTATTGTCAAGTCCTTGGTTATACTGATGTTGCCAGCTCTTAACGTGCTGGTTATATCAGCAGTTTCACTCTTGACATTGCCTACTGCTGTAAGACTGCCGGAGACATCAATCGAAGTTACCTTTAGATTTCCTGCAACGTCAAGTTTTGCTTCTGGTATGCTCTTCCCAACCCCAACGTTTCCGCTGTTATCAACATAAATTACTTCTGTCCCGGTAGAAGTACATACATTATTGTGTGTATGATTCCCCACGCAGATATCTTGCATGGAACCATCAATTCCTGCTTGCCAGACCTTGCTCTTTTCGTTCCAGTAGAACTTCGCCGGCTTTTCGGTATTTCTGGATAATTCCAAACCTTCCGTAGCAATTTTTAATGTTGTACCTAAAGTGTTTGTTAATGTTATTTTTCCGTTAACAAGTGTATCGCCGTTTACGTCAAGTTTTGCTCGTGGAGTCTTTACACCTATTCCTACATTACTGTCATTATCTGTAACTACTGCAACAGCACCACCGTTACTTGTATATAATTTTGAGGGAAGAAACGTATTGTTAAGATTCAGTTCGAATAATTTGTCGCCAAATCCAAATGTCCATGCACATTTTTGTTCATTCCAGACTATCTTGGCATTAGGCTGTGGCGTTCCATCCGAGGCAACCTGTCTTTCAACTTCTATTCCCCCGTTCATTATTATACTTCCGTCTACTTTCAAGCGGCCTTTTATATCAGTGCTTCCAGCAGTCAAATAACCTTTAACTTCAGAGTTGCCGGTAATGTCCATACTACCGTTTACAATTGCATTTCCCATTACGTCAAGCATTTCTGTTGGGTTTAATTTACCTATTCCAACCTTCCCGCTGCTTGTGGCACTGATACAGTTAACATCTCCAAAGCCCAATTTCCATAAGTTTGTATCAAACTTTAGATATGTTGCTGACTCGTTTACTCTGTTTATCTGGATACCATCCTTCTGCAAAGAGAGGATATCTCCGATTAATGCACTTCCGGTGCTTAATTCTTTCTCTATTTTTGCAATAGGAGTCTGTATGCTTCCGTCATTGTTTACCACCAGACATGTAGAATTACCTGATGGAACCATTTTCTGATCACTGTTTTCCTGAGCCCAGGTCCAATCGGACATTCCTATTTTCCATACTCCTGTCGCTTCGTCCCATCTAAGAATAGCACTTTTTTCATCAATTCCCCTATAAACCGAAAGAGTACTTGTTCCCTTTTTAATCTCTCCCGACTCACCTTTATTCATTGTAAGTTTGTTACCTTCAAGTTCTATATTGGCACTTCTTATTGTTGTTACATCACCTTTTACATTAAGGTTTCCAGATACGGTAAGGTCTTGACTTACAGTCAGGTCATGTTTTATATCAATATTTCCGGTTGCTGTTGTGCTTAAAGAAAGTATGTTGCCCTTTGTATTATAAAGTTGGCCGTGGGTATGAAGAGCATCAGCGTTACCTTTTTTTGAAAGCTTCTGCCAAGCAGGCCCACAAGCTATTTCACTAAGGTTATTGCCAACACCTATTTTCCATGTAGTTTCCTTTTCATTCCATACCAGTCGGGCATTGTCTATTGAAGTTCCCCTGAAAATTTCCAAGCCGCTTTCATTTAAAGGAGGGTTTTCACCCGCAAATTTATTAAGAAGTATTACATTGTCCTCTACTTTAAGATCAATTTTATCTACAGTTGTAACTGTTCCGACTACGTTAAGGTCTCCCATCAAGCTTACGTTTCCGGTTACTTCAAGGCCCCCTTTAACCTCCGTTGTTCTATTAATCGTTATTTTGTCATCAGATCCAGCACTGATTGCAGTATTACCAAAATTATCACTTATTGATGAATGTGAATGAAGTCTATCGGCATTCTTCTTTTTAGTTAGCGTCTCCCAATCATCACCATATGCAAGGTCTTGCATTGAATTTCCTATGCCTACTTTCCACTTTCCTGCTTCTTCATTCCAGACAAGTCTTGCTTTATTAGTATTACTGCCACGGTATACTTCCAAACCACCCTCATTGTTAATAGGCTGGGCTATCCCTGTATAACGGTTGGCAATGATTGTGTTGTTTTCTACTTCAAGAACATTTTGCTTAATTATTGTCGGAGTTCCGGTTACAGTCAAATCTCCTTCTATTTTAACCGAACCCTTTATATCTACATTACCCTGAATATATTCATCTTTATCTACAATGAGATTTCCTGAAACACTGACGTTTTTTTCAATATCTACATTACCATCCTTGTCAACGGATACAACTACTGTTTCATCCTCCATTGAAAGATTTCCATGGCTGTGCATATTGTCAACAACCTGCCCGTGGGTAAGGTACTCCCACTCTATACCAGATGGTATTTCCGACATATTACTGCCTGTTCCCATTTTCCAGGTAGAACTACCTTCATCCCATATTATCCTTGCATTTTCATAACCATCTCCACGATATACTTCCAAGCCACCTTCTTTAACAGGTGCTTGCCCGTTATCAGGCTTATTGACAATTACTATATTTTCTGTGACTACCTGGTTGATTTGTTTGTATTCGGTAGCCGGGTTTAGTACCGTCAGCGTTCCTTCAACTGTAAGGTTTTCACCTACTGTCAGGTTCGAGTTGATTTTTACATCCCCGGTGGGGCCTACATTTATAGCCAAATCACCGTCACTGTTATATATTTCACTGTGTGTATGGAGTGAGTCTGCATTTGTACCGGTTGTTAAATCTTCCCATGCTCTTCCGTATGGTATATTGTACATGTCATTTTCTATACCGATTTGCCAGCGACGGTCATTTTTATTCCACACAAGCTTTGCATTCAGATCTTTCCCTGGAACTTCAATACCATTTTGGGTTACTACTGTTCCAGCTACAATAATATCGTTGGTTATATTAACGTTTCCATCTTCAGCAGTTAATGAAATATTTCCGTTGGCATCATTTATATGACTGTGTTTATGAAGAGTGTCCACATTTGACCCATTATGCATTGCATCCCAATCAGGGCCATATGCAAGCTTATATATTCCACTTTCCGGGATATCATCCTTCTTGTCGGTTCCTGCTTTCCAAACTTTTTCATTTTCATCCCAGATTAATTTTGCATATGGAAGGTAACCGCTTCTATATACTTCAACACCACTGCTCTGTTTTCTTGGTTCTGTTTCATTTTCCTTTGGAGTATACTTGTTTACTGTAAGCATATTACCGGTCATAACTACATGTGTTGTATCAAGGGTTGTATTATCTCCACTTACGTTAAGTCCTCCAGCTGCTGACAGGACACCTGTTACCGCAGCAGTCTTGGATATGGCTACACTGCCTTTTGAATCAACTTTTAGCGCAGGGGTATTATTTATATTTACTGATAATGTTCCGTTTAAATCTGTATTGCCGTTCGCCTTTAAATTACCTGTGATTACTGAACCTGAAAATTTCGTATATGGTGAATGAACTTCCAGTCCGTCACTCTGACCAAGGGTTTGATCTGAAAGCCCGTCTATGTATGGAAGATTTGTTTTTTCCTGCGCACCTATTGAAATCTTCTGAAACTCCTGTGAAGTTCCCTGTGTAACGGCATGTACTACTCCATCTTCCGCCGTATCGTAAATTCCTTCAATGGTCTTTTGTCCTGAGCCTGCATCCTTTAACCTGACACGTGCCACAATGATGTCTGTAATTTCGTCCTTGGTTTTTGGGTCCGGTTTAATTCTGCTGTGTTTTATTTCCGAACGCTCCCAAACATGGATATTTTTATCCCCGCCCTTTTTGATATCTACGTCTGATTCTACTTCTTTATATGATACCATTATGTAAATATCTTCATTTACATCATATTCAGATAAGTTTAACGGGTTATCTGGATGGTTGTCACTAATCCATATCTCCTGACTTATCTTTTCATTGGTTTTTTCATCTAACGTGCTGTTTAGTGCCAATCCTTTAGATACCTTTACCTGAGGATAATTTCCTACTGATTCAACCTTGAGGCCGTCTACAATTCCCCAGTTATGAAAAAACCTGTTGTGTATACGGTGAAAATTCTTATGATAGTCTTGATCAAGTTCAAGGTCTTCTTCTTTTAGCAATAGTCCATTGAAATACTTCATACGTTTGATTTCGTTTGACATTTTATTGTTCCTCCAATTTCTCAGATTTTCCTGTACCAATCATTTTATGTTCACTTACAGAAGTACAGTTCATTTTACAAGGTTTATTGCTCAGGAACATTTTCTTCCGGCATTAATTCCTCTAAAGCCTGTATAGCACCACTTATACGTAAAAGAGTCTGGTTGAGGCCTGTACGTTTGCCATCCAATTCCTCCAGCATCTTCTGACCGTTTTTGAATTCACCCTTTAATTCCTTAATTCTTTCTTCAATCTTTTCTTTCATTAATAAGTCCTCCTTTTTAAGGGGATCTGATAATCCCCTTATTAATTAGTTTTTAGTTTTATATCAGGCTTGCAAAGCTGCAACCTTTTTCTTGAGTTTTTTAATTAAATTTTCCTGTTCCTTTACTTCTCCTACGAGCACCGTAAGTATTTCCATGGGGCTGATGGCTTTTTTATCACCGGATGCGAGAATATCAGGAACATCCTCTGCAATAAAGCCCATTGTTTTTCTTTTTCTATCCCCTTTGAAGTTAAACTCAACCGGGTCAAGACTATCAATTGTACTTCTGACTTTTTCTTTTTTAAGCCTCTTGATATTTTCCTTGATTTCTTTTGTTGACGTATAATAGAAGTTTCCTTCAACATATGTCCCGCCGCTTGCCCGCAAACGTATCCTGTCTCCCTTATTCCCTATTATTGTATTTGTAACGGTTGTCCAATAACCGCAGCCATTAGGAATATTCCATGGACATGTGGAAACAAAATAATTTTGTGTGTATGTTTCAATATTACTGTCATTTGAGATTCCTATCTCAAGTGTCATGTTTTCTCCGCCTCCGCGGAGTGTATCTGAATAGTATCTGATCCAAGCAGCATCATCAGTGTTTTTTGGTCTTTCAAACATTATTCCTTTTACGCTGCAATTTCCAACGCCCGGTATTATTGCGCCCTTTGCCTGAATATTACCTGTGGTTTTTAAAGGTCCGTTAACATCTAGACGGTCCCATATTGAAACCTTTCTTCCCTGTCCACCCGATCTGTTTCCTACTATCATTAATGTTTTATAGTCACTTGTATCGTTGGATATTTCAGCATTTCTTGAAGCTATATCCGGGAAACCGCTCCACTTTGCTGTAAAACGTATAGGGTTTAAACTACTCATAAACTGTGTAGTTCCAATTACATCCAGTTTGTCAGTGGGCGTATATGTGCCTACCCCTACATTACTTGGTGTTAAAATACATATGTTGTCGTTACTGTCATTTGAAGTACCTATTTCCAACGTACATGCTTCTCCATATTTAGGATAGTATTTTATCCAAGCACTGTCTTGTGATCCTCCGCCGGGATTGCTTGGAAAAATTACTCCATTATTTCCTGCTCCTGAACTCAAGGTAAGCCCTTTTGAAATTTGCATGTTTCCGTTTATGCTTAGTATTCCGTTAACATCCAGTCTGTCCCATATGGCTACTTTTCTTCCCTGTCCTGCAGACTGGTTTCCAACAATCATCAGAGCCTTGTGCACTGTTGTATCATTACATATTTCTGCCTGATTTGTTGTCATATCCGGAAAAGCAGTCCATTGAGAAGTAAACCTGATAGGATTTAATCCGCCAAGTATTCTTGTGCTTCCGCAAACCTCCAGCGTGTCAGACGGCTCTATTGTACCAATCCCTACATTTCCGTTGTTTTTCCATGAAAGAATCGGCTTTTGGCCATTCTCCGCTGTTCCGAGAATACCTCCCTTTTTACCTGTCAATACAGGTCCATCGACATCATTATTCGCAAATGACTTACCATTTCCGTAACATGACAGTGAACCTGATAAAAGTAATATCTCTTTCTGAGGAAATACCATATTTGTTAAAGAAGATATGTCTCCGGCTGTATTAACAGATAGTGTTGTTCCTTTAGATGACGAAAATAATTTACTGTGTCCATGCATACCATCAACAAAATATCTTTTTTCCTTATTACTGAGCTTTTCCCACGTATCTCCATAGGCAATAGTATAAAGATCATTTCCGAGCCCTGCCTTCCACACTTTGTCACCCTCGGACCATACTATTCTGGCATCAGGAGCAACTTCAGGGCCTCCACGAAAAACTTCAAATCCACCATCCCTTAGATTCCAGAGATCAGGGCAGTCATCATTCTTACTGTTTATTTGAAGAAAGCTTTCTTCGGTAAGAAATTCATCCATAACAACGCCGTCTTTTTTATGGATTAAATTTCCTTCAAAGCTTAAATCATTAACTACGTCTACGTCTCCACTAAATTTTACATATTTAGAATCTATATCAAGCTGTTTGACATTTACTTTATCATCTTCAGGAATTGAAGAAATATAAGGCATGGCTTTTATATCTTCACCTAATTTGAAAATGAACTTTTTTAGTTCTAAAACCTTGGCATATGGACCGGCATACACTCTCAAAGGAGTTCCGTCAACATCGTCTTCAAAAATACATGTACTGTCTACAACTACTTCATAATACGTACTAACGCTGCCGTCACTGTTTTTAATTTTTTTCTCTACTTTTTTGGGCACAACTCTTGCTAATATTATATTTTCTTTGCAATTTTCGGGCTTTTTATTTGCGTGACTGATTTTTCCACGTTCCCACAAATGTATTTCCTGACCTTGACCTTTTTCATTGTCCCGGTCAGCTTCGATTTCGCAATAACTGACGAAGATATAAATGTTCTCTTCTGCCGGATAGTCCGAAAGATCGAGTGGATTATCAGGATGCCCCTCGTATACTATTATTTGCCTGCTGGTACTCTCTTCTAACCCGTAAGTTCCGATATTTGTTAAGTCCAGTGCAGCTCCTTCTGTAACAACAACCTCCATACTGCTGTCTATTACAGGCTTCACCTCAAGGCCGCAGACTATACCCCAAGTATGTAGGTACCGGTTATGGAAACCCTGAATTCTCCTAAGGTACTCTTTATCCTGTTTATAGTCTTCCGCCTTCAAAAAGAGTCCGTCAAAATATTTCATTCTCTTTAATTCTTTTCCCATTTCCTCTTCCTCCGGATACTCAAAATGATGCCATCCTCGGCACTATATTTAAACGTTTCATCAGGAATCAGAGGATTCTTCTTGTACAAGCTCTTCAAGAACCTGAATTGCTCCATTAATTCTCAAAAGAGTATACACAACGTTTGTACGTTGCACTTCAAGATTTTCCATTGCTTTCTGTCCGGATTCAAGTTCTGCCTTGAGCTCTTTTATTCTTGCATCGATTTGTTCATTCATATTTAAAAACCTCCTATATTTTTTGTTTAACCGGCTAATGTTTCTATTTGTTGCTGAAGCTGTGTTATTGCCTCTCTCTGATCCTTTACAACACTGGTCAATACCGCAATTATTTCCATAGGGCTAATGGCTTTTTGATCGTTTGCGGCAACTGGCCCCGGCATATCTTCTGCTATGAAGCCCAAAGTTGTTTTTTCATTGTCTCCCTTGAAATTGAAAGTAACAGGATTCATTCCGTCCAATATCTGTTTTGCCTTTTTTGTTGTGAGTGATGTTATATTTTCCTTGAGATCCCTTGATGAACTGTAGTAGAAGTATCCGTCTACATAAACACCACCGCTGGCAGTAAGCTTTATGCGGTCACCGCCTCCGTAGTATCCGCCTGTCCCAAAATCATTGGCTATACCTATCTCAAGGGTCATATTTTCACCGCCGCCTCGGCTTTGATCTGAATAATACCTTATCCAGGCACTATCCCCAGTACCTCCAAAATAATCCTTAGGAAACATTATTCCATTACTTTCGCTATAACCAATACTTGGAATTATTGCACACTGAGTTTGAACATCACCACTAACATTTAGGGTTCCATTTACTTCCAGCCTGTCCCATATTGAAACTTTTCTGCCCTGTTTCCCCGACTTGTTTCCAACTATCATCAAGGACTTGAAATTTGTTGTATCATTACATATCTCCGCCTGATTTTCTGCAAAGTCAGGGAATCCGCTCCAAGACGATGTAAACCTTATTGGATTTGAACCGCTCAGAAGTCTTGTATAGCCGCTTACATCCAGCTTATCATTAGGATTTGAGGTTCCTATTCCTACATTTCCCGATGCCATAAGTGATATGCTGTCATCACCATCATTTGAGGTTCCTATCTCCAAAGTACATGCTTCTCCGCTTCTGGGATAGTATCTTATCCAGGCACTATCTCCTGAGCCTCCTCCCGGATCACTTGGAAATACAATACCATTGTTTTTCTCTTTCCCTGCACTTGGCGTAAGTGCCTGGTTTAGCTGCATATTGCCATTTACATATAGGAATCCGTTTACTTCAAGCCTGTCCCAAACAGCTACTTTTCTGCCTTGTCCAGCAGAACTGTTTCCTACAATCATTAATGCTTTGTAGTTACCTGTATCATTACTGATTTCAGCACCGTTGGTAATTGAATCCGGAAAGCCGGACCATGAAGGAGTAAAACGTAAAGGATTTGAATTGCTGAGTATACGCATGGTTCCGTTGACTTCCATTGTGTCATCTTTTGGATTGCTTTCTCCAATTCCTACATTTCCAAGGCTATTCCATGTTATGACCGGTTTCTGTCCGCCATCTGTTGTTCCCAATATTCCGCCTTTTTGGCCGAATAATACCGGCCCGTCTACATTCAGACCTGCAAATGGTTTTCCGATACCGTACCATCCAAGACCGTGGTTGGCATTACCATTGTCTCTAAGCCATATTGTCTTGTCATTCATATTCAGATTTCCGTAGGCTGAAAGATTTCCTTTGTCATCTGACTCAAGGGCTACTCCGCCTTCAAAACTGATTTTTGAATGTCTGTGCAATTCATCCACAATGTCGTTTTTTATTAGTTTTTCCCAAACCGGGCCATAGGCTATATTCCATAGATCTCCTGCATAACCCATTTTCCAGCATTTATCCAATTCCGACCACACAATCCGTGCATCCAACGATTTTCCATCAGCGTAATCCCTGAATACTTCCAGTCCGCCATCCTGCAATTTCCATGTGCTATCGTCCTCAGATTTACTGTTTACCTGTACGAATGTGTTTGAAACTTCAAGTTCATTTTCAACTGCCCCCATGTTTGTAAGGTTTCCATGTACTTCTAAGTCCCCCTTAATGTTGACTGATCCCGTGAAATTTGCAAACGTGGAATTAACCTCAAGACCGATTCCCTTTTTCTTGTCCTCTTCCAAGGCTCTTACAAATGGCATTCCGGCTACATCATCATTCAATTTGAATATGATTTTTTGCAGGGATAACACTTCTCCGGCAGGCCCGGCATACCTTCTAAGAGGAATTTTTTCTTCTGCATCATCAAAGTATGAGATTAAACTAATAACTTTTTTACTTTCAATTTGGGTATCATCTTCACTGCCATCCTCATTGATAATTAAGGGGTTTGTGTCCTGGCTACTAGCCAGCCCGATTTCCACTCTGGCCAGAATTATGTACTTTTTCTCGTCAGTCGGTTTTTCCGTACTGTGCCAGATACGTCCTCTCTCCCAGATGTGTATTGCCTCGCCTTTTCCCTTTTCGAGGTTTTCCTTGTCCTGTTCTACCTCGTCATAGCTAACAAAAATATAAATACTTTCGTCATTGGCACGGTATTGGGACAAATCAATAATGCTGTCCGGATGTCCGTCATATATGTAGATATACTGACTTGTACTCTCTCCGGTAACTTCTGCTACAACCTCATTGATTGCTATTCCTTCCTGTACCTTTACTGAACAGTTTTCTGACGGTACAACCGTTAATCCTGCAATTATTCCCCAAGTATGCAGATATCGGTTGTGTAGCTGCTGAATTCTTTTCTGGTAATCCTGATCCAGTTTATAGTCTTCTGCATTCAAAAACAGTCCGTCAAAATAGCGCATTCTTTTCAATTCTTTTCCCATTTTGCCACTTCCTCCGGATATTCAAAATGTTATTTCTTTTTTAAAGTCCTACTCATCAATCATACCGCCCAGCAAAGTCTCTTTTCCTACCCTGGAATAAACCCCGACCCGCATTTCCGGTATTTCTACGTTAAGCCTGTAATTTGTATAAAACGGCTTCTCATCCTCTATTACTCTTCGTATAAGACCAACCTTATTTTCCAGCATAGTTTTGCTGTGTGCCGGAATCATTGCGTTTACACAAAAGAAACTGGTTGAAGAGCTGCCGACCATGGTATTATGACCTATTTCTCTGGATTCCCCGATTCTTGCCGTATCCTGGAATTCATTTATTGAAATAGTGGTCTCCTCTCCTGTATACAGTTGCAGGTACTCCAGCAGACCATCACAGGTTCCTCGTTTTTTGTATAGCTGAACAATAGCCCCAATCATTTGTCTGTTGACGGAAGAACGTTTTTCCGGTAGTGGTAGTATCTGAACTTGATCGACATTTTTTCCGATAGTATCATCTGCTCCGAAAAATTCGATTCCGTCTTCCAAGTCCAGAGCAACCCAACCTGCAAGCCATTCAAGAAACTGCGGAGGCGTTTGATCCGGGTCTAAATACATATCAAAATTATCTAAAATCTCCTCAATTCCCAGTGTTTCCTGCATCTCCGTTTTTCCGGAAAGAATCTGTTCAAAGGATTTTAACAGCCGTCCCAGAAAATCTCCGTCTTCATTATTTCCCTTTTGAAAAATTCGGGGGAGGTACTGGGTATATTTACTGCTTTCGTAATTACTCATTATTCCACCTCGATGCTTAATTCTTTCAATCGTATTAATTGATAAGGTTTAAGAAGAGGAGCATCCAGTTCCATATGTTTTACATGGTCAATCCCCTTCATCCCTTCCACAATATAATAGAGGTCAGATGCATAAAGATTTCTTCCCAGCGGCCATCCATTTTTATTTTCGCCGCCTGTAATAGGATCAATGTATTTTTCTATAACCTCTCTTACCGTATCACCCATTTTTTTATCTTTTGCAACAACCTGCATGTTGATTCTTATTTCCTGATAATCAGGATCAACTACATGTACTCTGTTGGTAAGTACTTTTCTTTCCAACAGGTATTTTTTAATATACTGCTTGATGTCATATGTTTCTTTAGTCAGATCATTCTGATTTTTTGTTGACATGATTAGAATTAAAGATATATGACCAAACTGACCGGCTTCATCTGTTTTGTTGTTTTCCATATCTCGGTTTGGCAGACAGATTGTTCTTGCAATCAAATCAGGGTAGCTTTCTTTTATTTCAGGCTTTTCCATAAGTGCCTTTAATGCAAGAAACTCAAAATCCTCGGTAGTAACTGCTCTGGTACATTGAGTCAGTTGCTGCACACCACGTCGGATTCCCGAAGTTAGTTCCTCCCCATTCTCAAGCTGTGTCCCCAGTAGTTTTAGAAAACGCAGATTGTTTTTTTCCGGTACCTGATCAATTCGGTAAATAATCATTTCACAAAGCCATGCAAATAATTCCACCAGTGTGATACCCGGGTCGGACGGGTTATGGTTTGTCCATTCAGGGGCATACATCGGTATTAACGATTTTGCTTCTTTAACAAGATCTTCAAATGTAATTTCGTCCAATTTTTGTATTGGCAGTGACATTTTATGTACCTCCTTTCATATATTTTTCTTAGGATAAGACCTTAATTTAAAATCTAATCCTTATTAGGAAAGCAATGATCACATTTTGTTCCTAAGGGTGCGTCACTGATTTTCTCAAGATATCTTCTGTCTTCTTTTAAAAGTTCTCCAATCCGACACTCTTCAGCGGGATTGATGGAATCATGTATAACATTTGTATCCCTGTTAAGAAGATATGGAAATTTTATTTCTGACTTTTTATTTATGAAGTGCTCTCCACTGTATACCAGCTCATCTTCCTCTAAAAATACGTCACCCTCCAAAACTTCGCTTATTCTAAGAGGTGTTGTATTGACATATTCATCATTTCTGCTTAAAAAGACTACATCTCTGGCTTCAGGAACGGCTATCTTTATATTAAAGGTTTCACTCTGGGCTTTTATTTCATTTAATATAAAGGATCTTATGAACAAATCCTGCGTAGCCTCAGCTTCTATATCACTGCCAACAGGATAATCAACCTCAAGGGGTTCTCCGTCAAAAGTCCTGCATTGCAGAGTATCGCCTTCTACTGATTCCACGATCAGTTCCTTTGGAGGGCAATTTACACAGGTAAGCATAATTCTGTCGCCTTCTCGGAATCCTTTTACAAGAAGGGTTCGAACATCCTTGTTTGCCTCGAGCTTTTGTGCCAGTGCAAATATTATTCGGTTATCTTTGCTTTTTACGGCACAATATGATGGGTAAGAAATAGCAGGCCTGAAGGGTACTTCTTTTAATAATTCAATATTAAGGGTATAACATTGAACCGAAGCTTTAACTGAGATGTCTGTAATGTAGTCCACTCCGTGTGTATTTTTTATTATTGAACAAACCTCGGATATATACAGATTTTTTCCAAGTGTCCAACCGGTTTTTTCTTGCCCGCCTCTTAAAGGATTCAAGAACTCCCTTAGATTTTCTATAATATTACCCTCTATAATTTTTGCTGATTCAGGTTTTGTATATTTAACGGACGCCTCTATTCCGATTCTTATGTAGTCAGGCCCTATTATGTCAAGGCGCGGACTGTCAGGATTATTTAAAATAGTTGGGATTCGTTGAGCAAGATATTTTTCTATTTCATTTAGTAGCTCCTGACTTGGATTAGGCTTTGGAGCATCATAATCTGGAACTACGATTACTGTTGCTTTCCCAGGGCAAAAATCCAGGTTCTGGTCCATTGTTGGAAAGCATTTTACAATAGCTATCTGAGGTGCAGCCTCACGAACAAGCCATTCCACATCTTCACAGGTTATTCCCCTGTCCATACTTTTTAATGTGTGTGGTCCTCGTTTTTTGGTTTCCTCAACCTCTTCCTGATCAAAGCCTCCATCAGCTGCTACGGGGTTTGTGGCTGAATCGATACCCGGATAACTGTCCCACAGCTTTTTTATCGAATCTGCTTCAACGTTTCCACAAGAGCCACCACCGTATTTGTAATTACACTGTATGTTCTCTTTTCCGGCAGGAGGAATCATGCCATTATTACCATCTCCGAAGGTAATAACTCCGCTGTTGTTATCAAGCATATAGTGCCTGCTGTCCGGGCCTGACAGTGAAAAAGTCTGAACTTCCTCCCATATTATCGCATCCCCCTGTCCCAGTGTTTCCGTTACCCTTACTACCTGACCGTTTAATACCGGAGTACGTGAAAATTGGAATGTCTGGTTTGGTTCCCCGTTACTTGAACCCAGTATTTCATTTTGTATTGTATTTGAGTTGAATGCCCACACTGCATTTGAATAAATTGCACTTAATCTGGGATAAACTATGTAATCTCCGCCAACTTGATTTGCGCTCTCAAGTCTTGCTCGCAACCAGAACATTTCTGACCCGAAAAGGGGTATTTTTTCAATATCCCCGGGAATGACAAGCTGTTGAATCTCTCTCCTTGTAAAATCCCTTACTGCATCGTTAACACTTAGGGCTAACCATTTCCTTCCATTTGAATATTCCCATGCAACAACCGGCTTTTTACCTTTCTGGTCTCCTGTAAGCGGGAAAAACAAAGAAACAGGTAAATTACTTATGTCTCTGTTAAAGCCCAGATATAAGGCAGGTTCATTATCTATGCACGAAGAGAACAGTTTAAAGGTTTTTCCTGAGGCAAGACATTCCTTAGTTTTTTCTCCCATAATAAAGTTATTCTCTGTGATTACATTCTCCGGGAATACCTCCGGAGATGAATAGGTATAATCAATCAGTAATTCCCTTATTGACGGTGGTATGAATGTAGGTTCAATGTACTCAGCCTCTGTAATAGAAATTTCCTCATTATTTAACAATACAGGCTTGGGTACATATGAAACCCTTCCATCTTCACCGTAGTTGCCTCCGATTATTCTTACACGTATCCAGTAATTTTCCTCACCGTTTATGCTGTGTGATTGTATTTCGGGGCATTTAAACTTTATTTTTCCGCTTTTTGTTAAGGCATAGGTAGTATCCGAATAAATCAAGCCTTCCTTGATAAAGATACTGCTGCCTGAATTATCTGACATTCCGGTTTTTGCAAATCCATTCCATTTAGTTCCATTCCAATATTCCCATGCAAGTAAAATATTTTTAGTATCAGGTATACTTTTTGCATCTGAAAGATTAATACCTAAAGTTATGTCCGCATCTTTTTTTGAAAAAGCCTCTTTACAAGCAAAGTAAAATGTGTCGTTGAATATGGGTCTTTCTCCAAATGGGTAAAAATCCTTTGTTAAATCAATCGGTGCGTAATTAAAGACTGCTACACCGGGAGCAAGCCCATTTCCAAAAGTATCAACACTTATTTTTATATCCTCAACATCAGGTAAAAGATTTGTATCCCTCAGGGCTGACTTTAACTCTGCGTAAATCCAATGGTTTTTCCAGCAATTAAAGGAATTGTCTTTCTTGTACCCTGAAATTTCTTTTTGAGAAATTCCCTTTATACCTGAGAATGAAATTCCTCCAGTTTGTAAAAGAGTCTGTCTGCTCCCATTTTCAAGCTTCAGGGGCTGCGGATCTCCTTTGTCGTCAAAGTAATACCACTGAAGGCTGTATATATCGCTGCTGTCACCATTGAGTTGTAATTTCACATTTACTACAGCATCTTCTATACTGAATAATCTTGAATGACCTATGTATATGCGGTGTATTATTGGTGATTCTCCTCTAAACAGTTCTGCCTCAATACCACTATTATTTTCAGCTAATAAAAAATCCAAATTGCTCCATCTGTCTTCTGACGGATCTATACTCAATACTCTGATTAAGCCTGGTCTAATTACGGTCAAATCATTTTGAGTTTCAAATACAACTTCTTCTTTGTTCTCAGGCTGAGCTGAAATTTTAGCACCTGCAGGTATAAATCCATCCTTGTCCCAGTCATCTTTAAGCTTGAAAACCAAGGGTGCTTTTGACGGTATTGGAGAAGTAGGACTAACTCCTATCAGGTTTAAAAAAGCGGTAAAATTCTTATCCAATGCCTGATTTAATGAATAATTGACATGTCCCATCATATTGGAAAATATATTTACAAGTGCATCAAGCTCTTTATCTGCCGCAATGTCATCAACACTTCCAAATTCAGGGCAATAATAAAGTATCAAGCGTCTTATTTCACTAACCAAATCTTGTTGGCTTCGATTATCAATTTTCGGTATCATATCTGTCATTATCTTCCCACACTTTCAAGATAGAATGGATAAACAAGGTTTGCTTTACAATTACTGGACTTTATGATGTATTCTATATTGATTTCTATAGTCGGCTCTGTCTGGTTCATAGTAGCTGTTACGCTCTGTACTTCTATTCTAGGTTCCCAATTAAGTAAAGCCTCCTCAACATAGGTCTGGATTAATGTAGCAGTTCCAAGTTCGTTGGATGAAAACAGCATGTCATTTAGTCTGCATCCAAAATCCGGTCTCATAACCCTCTCGCCTCTGGAAGTTCCCAGGATAAGCATTATTGACTCCTTTATAGATTCCTCACCGACAGAAGTACGCAGCTTTGATTTTTTTGCTGAAACAGGATATTTTAATCCTTTTCCTAAAAAATCTATTACTTCCATATACCCTCCAATTCCCCAATGTGCCCGGCTAAGCGTGACATCAGGCTAAAAAGTATTTTTTAATTCAGCCTCCGATAATTACAGTACCTGCAGCTACTACCTTCCCCACCGGAAGGTCCGCAGGATCATTGCATGTAATAGCCGTATCTCCGTTTCTGGCTGCCATTTTTCCATTTATTTTAACAGTGGCACTACCCACTGAGATTTTGCCCTTATTTTTTGGTGCTTTTTGGAAAGGCCCCGATTTCGGGGAATGAGATGGTGTATTTGTAGCTGTTGAATCTACTGTTGCAGCCGGCTTCCCCATAATATTCACATTACTGCTAAGGCTCCCGTCTATAATGCCGGTAAAGGGATTCGGTATCGGTGTCGGCACTGTGCTTGATCCTACCGGAACCAATTCTATATGCGTATCCGTTGCTATTATGCGATCACCTTGCTTTGCCGCTGGTTGTCCCATACACATTCTCTCCTTTTGTATAATAATAAAAGATTAGAACTTTTAATCAGTTTATGTTAACAGTGGCTCCTTTAATTGTCATATTAGAGGATGCCTTTATGTCCATTGCGGCTGAAGCTTCTATTTTTGTAGCTGCCGAGGATTTAATTTCTACATCTTTTGCATTTATTGAAAGTTTTCCGTTAGGTGCTGAAAATTCAATATCTTTACCTGAATTTATAGTTATTTTATTGTCTTTTGTACTGATAGTCAGTTTATTACTACCTGATTTATCTATAATTTGTATACTCTCAGCTCCACTTTTATCATCAATTTGTACTATATGGCCTTTTGATGATTTCAATAAAATTCTTTCTTCGCCGCTTTTATCAGAAAACTCGAATATATGTCCGCTGCGAGACTTTATAACTCTGATATTATTTTTTCCATCACTGTTTTTTTCAGGAGGTGTGTCTTTTCCATTCCATAAAGCTCCAATAATAAAGGGCTTGTTGACGTCTCCGTTTTCAAATGCAACAAGTACCTCGTCACCTACTTCTGGAAGGAAAAAAGCCCCTCTCTCTTTTCCGGCCATAAAGGATGCAATTCTGGCCCAATTTGACTCTTTCATTCCAAGCAATGGAATCTGTACCTTTACAAGTCCCGGCCCCGGCTTTTCGGAATCATTTGCGGAGTCATTCTTTATGACAACCCCAATCATTACACCTAAAACCTTTTCATCTTTTTGAACATATTCAGTAAAATTTGAAATGCTGATACCTTCACTCATATTCCGGTCCTCTTTACCTTAAATTTAGTCATATAGCCCTGTTTATCTATGTTATGGATAGTTGAAATAATATAGTAGACTCCTGTGAAGCGCTCATCTATCCCCAAAATTTTTACGGATTTCCCGGCCCTGACCAGAGGATTACCATAGCATTTTCCCTCGCCGGTTATAAATTCTCGAAGAAGGCTGTTATACGCTGCCGCAGCTGCCGCTTTACCTTCACTGACATCAATGAGGTTTTCTACCCAGAAGGACACCGGAGCTTTTTCAATACTTTTTTCAGTAATTTCATAGCCCGATTCTTTTCCACCCATTTTTGTCGTTTCGTCCCCTTTTTTCGCCAGGGCTTCTATTTCTTTCTTTTCCTTAACGTTCCAACCTCTTACTTTGACTTCACTTCCCTTTGTTAATGCTCTGAGTTCAAGATTCAGTTCCTCATAATCCCTTTTGTAATTAAAATCAGGAAGTTCAGGGGCTTTAGGAGCCCGGGACTTAACAAAGTATAATTTTTTGTCCTCGGCATAAAGCTCATAATCCAGATATGCAGCTCTTTTCATCAGGAAATCATAATTGCTGATATTGTTCTGAAAAACATACGGATAAATAGTTTTTGTATCGTCTACCTGAGGAGTGAGTCCATGTTCCCGAGCAATTTCACTGGCTATATCACTGTCCTTTTTCTTGGTAAAAACCTTGTTTCTTGTTCCCATACGTAACCTGTGAAGCATGTCGTAGCCTCTTATTTCAACCAAGCTGTGATCGGCAACTAACAGTTCCAAAGAGGTTATTTCTCCACTTATCATTAATTCAGGCTTGTCAAGTCCCATCAAAATTGATAACTTATCTCCGGGTTTGAAGGTTTTTAAATCAATCCCCCGCCATTTACCGTTACCACTGTCCACCATATTCATTTGTATTCTGAACAGAGCCGGCAGGTTTATTTCATCCTCAATTGTCACAGTTTCTATAGCGTTAAATAAGTCAGCAGCTAAATCCGATCCATTGAGCTTAATTTTATAATTTGCAACTTTTGTAGTACCCATAGTTCCACCTCTTAATCCGGTATAACCAGAGTCCTTCCGAAATCATTTTTTCCTGGGAAACCGATTGGATTGACTATTCCGTTTGCAGCAGCAATTGTACGCCACTTTAAAGGATCTTTGAGTGCTTCATTCGCGATTATATCCAGTCTGTCTCCGCTCTTGACTATCCACAGCTTTCTGCAGGCTTCCTTGCCCTGAGCAAGTTCAACCTTCTTTTGGGGTTCGTCTGATATGAGTGTTATATCCAGCAATGACCTTACAGGAGTTCCGTTTTCCAGAAACATTGTATATTTTTGTTCTATCTTGCTGATAACCCCTCGATATGAGTAACCGCCCCAAACAAACAAACATGTTGGTGGCTTTTTTGTACTTTTTCCGGCTACTTTCGGGTCAAGGAGATCTGTTATTTTCATTGTTTCACGCCTTACGTCTCTTCGCTTTTCATAGGTGTCATAAAACAATGAGATTTTAAATTCAGGTGTTTCTGCTATCTGAAACTGCTTTTTATCATTTTCTCCCGTGTATTTTCCTTCGAAGGATACGGTGTATTCGTTTGGGTTAAACATTACTGATATTGGTTCGGCGCCGGGTAAATCCAGCGGGATTATTTGTGCTTTTTCTGCCATTACCTAAGACCCCTCCTATCTTTTTGTATTGTCAACCTCTTCTCAAGTATTTGAAAAACTTTGTCTGCAAGTACTTTTACTTCCTCATTTCCTATGGTTTGCAGTTTTTTATCCGGCTTTGACGGGGAGGTTGCTTTAGCGTAAACATTTTTTTCTGCATGCATAACATCCATTGGCAAAATTTCTTTTATTTCCTGTTCTTTTTTATCTTTCTCCTTTAACTGAGGCCTGTAAAAAACCAAATCAGTAATTTTATCATTCTTTTGAGGTAAAAAATGAACAAATTTCTCGTACTCATCTAAGTCTGTTTCTATTATTTCATGCTCACGAAGGATATTACGATTGATTTGTTGTTTTTGTGTACTGTGAATTATATTCTGTGTGGGAATATCATTCTTTACATTAAACCTCTCTGAATTCAATTCCCCTGGTTCCGGATGTTGGTACTTTTCCTTTGTGATAAGCTTATTTATTATAGTAGTTTGGCTTATAGTTCTGTCTTCAATGGTTCCAGAGAACCTGTCTGTCAAAGATTTTGTTGCCGGAAACAGATTGTAAATCAATGTGTTTAGTTTATTCTGCCCGACATATTTGTTGCCGGATACTACTGGCTTTTGATCCACTTCCTGTACTACTGTTTGTTTCTCGTAATCCTTCTTATATATTATTTCTTTCTCAAGAATATTTTGATTTGTTGTATTCTCACGTGGTTCTTTTATAACTACCCTTTCAGTATCAATCAGCTTTGTATCGGTTGTTTTATTATTGATAACGTTTTCTTTGTTTTGAATATCTGTAATATGGTAAAAATATTTGTTATAGCTGGCAGTTCCTGTTTTTACATCTGTAAAATCGTCTAATGGTTCTGATCCTGTTTTTTCAGTGAGCCTATGAAAAAAGTATTTTTGTTCCTGATTATTGGTATTCAATAGAACTTTCTGAATGAGTTTTGTCGGTTCGGTTTTAGAATATAGCTTAATTTCCGTTGGCGCTGTAATACTTATGATATTGTCGTATTTATTATATGAAGGTTTAAAACTGACAGTCCGTGTTGTGCCTGGTAGTGTTATTTTTGTTGAATTATTGTTTATATATTTATAAACTTTTAGTAAAGTGTTGTACCTTTTTATTTCAGTATAATTAAAGGGCTCTTTTCCTTCACCGGATTCTAAAACCATATCGGAGCTGTTTCTGAAAATCAGTCTGGTAAATTGACCTTTCCACCTTCCGATACCGTATTTGCTCAGTATATTTTGTGCAAAGGACGTATTAAATTTGTTTAACTTATTTGTTTTAATCATATACTTACGTCCCAACCCTGTATTTTCTATTTATGCATGTTTATTCCATTATGAGTCAATACCAGTGTTTCTGCAGCTATAGAACTGCTTGTGGCACTAAATGCCGGACCCTCCCACTTAATAGGACATGCCTCCAGAAAGTCCCACCACAATTTCGGATTACCCGAATGGTCCAGCAAGCAAATTGAACCGTTTTTTCTGGTTATCCTGCCATTAATTACTCTCCGATACCAGTTCCATAAATAGTCGTCATTCGTAATTCCGTGTTTCAAAGTTATATCACTGTATTTAGTCTGAGTTAAGAATGTGTACTCTTTGTGGTTTTCTCCTCCGAAGGTTTTACGCTCCACCTGAGTTTCAATACTCAACCCTGAAACATCAGTAAATCCTGCAACTGCAATACCATCTATCTCTACTACAAAGTTAAATGTAAGGTATGGATCTTTTCTGTATCCGGGAACCCAGTTTCTTCTTTCTACCAAATTTACTATATTTGCCATGGTATCCTCCTAAACCTCAAAGAAATCTTTCTTGCCCTCATCTCCGTTGAGCTTCTTGTTTATTTCACTAACTTCCCTGCACCAGCGTTCTCTCTCAAAATGCTCCAAACCCAGCACAGTTTTGTAATCCCAGTGCAGGTAGTAGGACAAAAAGGCTACCTCCTCGTAGAGGCGGTCGAGAGGGTAGCCGGTTATTCCCCCAGAATCTCAGCCTCAACCTCAAAAGCGTGATCACATTTGGGACATTTAGTTTTTATAGTATTAGAGCCATTCTGGTTGATTCTGTTGTATAATTCCTGCAAATAGGAAAAGTCGGAAGTATACAACTCCTCTATAACTCTGGGAGTTATCATTTTAAGCGTACCTAAATTTGTTACTACACGTGAAAGCAGAATTACTGATAAATAGGCCGGGTTCTGCTGTACACGGGCATCACGAAGGGGCATTATTTCATCTGCGGCAGTAGCAAGTCTCATGTTTCCCTGCTTATGTACCGTTCCTGTATCGTCAACGTAACCTTTGGGCAGTGTAAAATTAAATTCTGTTTGTAAAATATCCATTCTACATTCCTCTCTTTTGATTATTACCTTTAACTGATGTAAGGTACGGCTTCAACCCTGAAAACCGGGTTGAAGCGACCTTCACCATCATTTTGTTCCTCAAAATACACAATAAAAGGATAGTTATTGAAATTTGACCGTTTATACTAATATTTAATTTTGCAGTATGTTATCAATTCAATAATAATCCGACTAATGATTAAGCTTACTTAACTCTTGATACGCCTTCATGTGCCAGTTCAATGTTTTCAATACTAACTTCATTTCCCTTTGCACTTAATGCACTAACATCATATTTAATTGGCCATGCTTCAATGATATCCCATTGAGCTTTGTCATTGCCTTCTTCATCTACCAATATTATTGATAAGCTTCTTCTGTTGTTAAGTGCACCTTTTTGTACAACTGCTTTACGCCAGTTGTACAGGTCCATAGTATCTGTAAGACCTCTCTTTAAGGTTACATTACCGAACTTTGTAAGACCTGAAAGTTTTCTTGAATGAGGTGCATCTGTTCCCTCTCTGTATTCTACTGCTTCTGTAGATATATCAGGAATTGTTGCATCAGAAAACGCTGCTATCTGAATACCGTCAATTACTACTCTGAATCTAAAATTTCTGTATGGATCATTTCTCTTTCCTGTTGCCATTGGTTAATCTCCTCTCTGGATGTTATTTTGACAGCGTCTTTTGGCTGACTTTAATTATTACAAATTCTGCCGGTTTAACAGGAGCTACACCGACTTCTATTACCAATTGACCTGCATCTCTTGATGCCGGAGGATTGTTTTCCTCGTCTACTTTAACGAAGAAGGCTTCTTCCTGGGTGGAACCATAGAGTGCTCCGTCTCGCCACACTCTTGTCAGGAAAGCTGATATGTTCCTCTTTACCTTGCCCCAGAGAGTTGGCTCATTTGGTTCAAAAACTACCCATTGGCTTGCCTTGTCAACTGATTCTTCGATATACATCATCAAACGTCTGATATTTATATAGCGCCATTCTGAATCAGATGAGAGAGTTCTGGCACCCCAGATACAAATTCCCTCAGGTAAAGAACGGATTACGTTTATACCTATAGGATTGAGAAGTTCCTGTTCACCTTTAGTTACTATCTTTTCAACACCTACTACTGTGTCAAGGTATCCGTCGGTAGTTCCGGCAGGAGCTTTGTGTACTCCTCTTGCTGAATCAACATATGCATATGTACCTACAACTGAACCTGAAGGTGGAATAAGTTTTTTCTTGCCTGTAAGCGGGTCGTTGATAAATACCCATGGATAATACAATGCTCCATAAGAAGAGTTAAATGAGTTACCTGCATAGTCTCCTGCACCCTCTTTGAAGTCCTTTACTTCCTGAGGTGTCAAGCCGTGTGGAGGATCAATAACGAAGAAGCAGTCTTTTCTGTTCTTGCAGTAATTTAGCATTGCAAGAATAATGCTTCTGTTAGCCTCCATATCTGCAACGTCAGGAGCTGCAAGTATATTAATTTCGTCTATAGGTGTAAATGCATTGATTCCCAACTTTTGGTTTTGACTGTCAATGTACTCTACGTATGATATTCCATCAACGCCATTTCCCAATTCGGTGAATTCATCCCCTTCTGTAAACATTGGAACCTTGTCCATGTTATCAACTTTTTTAAGATCCACCAATGGTGTTACGGTGATAAATGATGATACCTCATTGATTTTCTCTTCAAAGTTGGTTATAAGTAAATTGTCAAATGTTTCAACAAGTTCGCCTACAACATCTTCTCCTACATACTCATCGCTGAATGAACTCTGCTCAGTATACTTGATATTAAGTTTAAAGCCGTTAATCTGTCCGTTTGTTGAACTGCTTATTTGAAAGGAAATTCTGTTACCCCAGTTTCCTTCAGAACGGGCACTGATTTCGAATAAGTTTGCTCCCTGGTCATCCTTTACAATACTAAAAGACTTCTTTGCATCTTCTGATGCGGCTCTTACAACATAGCAGGATGTTCCTCCTTCCGCAAAGAAATTGTACACGGCATAAGCAAGGTATGCATTGGGGATAAATCCTCCAAACTCACTGACATACTGGCTCCAATTAGTAACCAGAATAGCTTTACCAATGACACCTTTCTCAGCAATTCCGATAAAAGCACCCACCGCTGTACCTACGCCTTCTATCGGCTTCACTCCGCTGGAAACTTCTTCTACATAAACTCCTGGTGATAAATAATTTGGCATTTCAAGTCCTCCTTGTTATAACTGTTTTTATGGTCCTTCTGTTGAATAGACCTATATGCCCTCGCTATATTTTTAAATATGCGAAATCATATTCGTTAATTTGTATAATCTCTGGTTGAATCATCATGTATTCTTTTTAGATAATTCGGTATGGGTTTTTAAATCATAATATTTTGGTGTTGGTTGCTCTGTAATTAATGGGAATGTAATAATCTTTTCAGCCGGCATTCTTACCGCAGATACCAGATAAGACAGGCTTAATTTTGCCGGTTTTCCCGGGAATACCTCCCATAACTGTTTGATATCTTGCAGTGATAAATTATTGTAGGATATCCTTATTTGTTCGTTTCCGCATACGACCAGGTTTCCTTTAAGATCATCTCCACTGAGCACAGCATGTTCATGAAACAGTTGAAATAGTTTTCCCAAAATCAAAAGTTCTGTATCCCTGTCCTTTGCATATGGGGTCATAAGATAATACAGGTCAAGATAGGAGGGAGGGTCAAATAACTGGTTTGTCCCTGGTATACGTTCTCTCTCACTGTTTCTCATGCTATGGCTTTCGGTAAGGTAATACAAGCATAATGAAAGAGTCATGTTTGCTGAGTCTACATCGCTTGGTGAACCGAATGTTATGTAACTGTCATCATTTAATTCTGGAACATTTGCTTTAATCAAAGCCTTTAGGCTTGCACTGACATCTCTGATTACTGTACGGGTTTCCACAGCCATTTATTTCACCACCTCAATCAGTTGATAATATGGGTCAAAATCTGATTTCAAAAAGGTTTTACCCATTTTTTTGTATTCTCTTTTTGCCGCCTGCATTATTTGCTTTATCCCTATGGGGCACCCTGCATGGGCAGCATAAAAAGCTGCATTTAATGCTATATTTTTGATATTTCCCCCTGCCATAACAAATTTCTCTGCCAGAAAATCGTAATCCAGCTTGTCCTCTACCGGAGCCCCGGACGGAAATATACTCAACCATATAAGCTTACGTTGCTCCTTATCAGGAAATGGGAATGCTATGTTGAAGTGCAATCTTCTCAAGAAAGCTTCATCAATGTTCTGATTCAAGTTTGTTGCCAGAATAACTATTCCTTTGTATTCTTCCATTCTTTGAAGCAGATAGCCTATTTCAACATTTGCATATCGGTCATGAGAATCTTTGACTTCGGAACGTTTTCCGAACAGAGCATCGGCTTCGTCGAAAAACAGTATGACATTTGAGGTCTCGGCCTCATGAAATATTTCTCCAAGATTTTTTTCCGTTTCTCCGATATACTTGCTTACAACTCTTGAGACGTCAATCTTGTATATTTCAAGGCCTATTTCATTTGCTATTACCTCTGCAGCCATTGTTTTCCCACTGCCCGGGGGACCTGAGAACATAATATTCAATCCTTTTCCTAGTGCGAGACGCTTTTCAAATCCCCATTTTTCGTAAACGATCGAACGGTATTTTACCTGCCTGCATATTTCTTTCATTTGCAACATTTGATCTTCGGGCAAAACAAGCATATCCATTGTGTAAAGTGTATCTATCTTTTTTGCTAATTCACCAAGTTTTCTGTTTGATTGAGTATAGCAGGCATTTGTAAGGTCATTTGTCTCAATCCTTCCATCGCTGGCTCCATTCCATACTGAATAGTTTTCACCTAATCTAAGAACATTTTCAATCTGACCCGGTGTAAAACGGAAAACTTCAGAAAAATTATTGAGGTTTAAATTTGCATCCAACTGATATTTTCTACTAAGTTCCTGCCAGTATTTTTTTCTTTCTGTTGCGGAAGGATACGGGTATTCCACTGCAACATAGGCAAACCTGCTGTCAGTATTTGTTAAATGCCACTGAGTTCTTCCGAGAATGAATGTTGTTTCAGAAAACTCATGGAGCATTTGTAGGATTCTGTTGATTCTTATCTGCTGGCTTCTTTCTTCTGAAACCAATAGCTGAAAGTTTTCAAGGCAGAGAATACCATCGCTTATTCTAATCTGCCTTCCCAATAGACGGAGAATTTCATCAAAAGGTAAATCAGAGCTTAATATCTTTTCTAAATCCGCTACAATAAGAGGTAACCCCAGACGCTCACATACTGATAGTACGTACTCTTTTTTGCCGGCTCCGTCAGGGCCATAGAAGTAAAGTATTTGGTTTCTTCTTGTCCTTCCATTCCTGTAATAGTCGATAAAACGCAGCATTCTGACGTTTTCAGTATTAATGCTGATGTTTTCTGTTTGCCGTGTTTGAATCAGTTCAGCCACATGTATTAACCGTGAATCAAGTATATTTATATCCAGTAAATAATTGACAACCCAATCATCCAACTTCAGATGACGTGATATCAAAGGGATACAGCTATCTGATAAATCATTTCCGCTTTCAAGCAAAAGCCTGACCAAAGGTGCTTGTAGACTGAAGACTTTTCTAGCTTCAATTCTTTCATCCTCTGATGATATAAATATCTTCATCAATAGGTTAATGCTTGGAGTTTTTATTGAAGTATCATTTTCAAAATACCCGTATACCTTTTCATATTTTGGATCTATCTCAGGGGCTATGCAGGCAACAAGACATTTTTCTTCAAACAGACTCAGGTTGAGTAATTTTGATATGTACGGTAGTGAAATGTGTCTTCCGCATGCTCTGGTTGCTTCAAGCCTTTTGGTAATTTGATCGTCCAGTTCGCTAATCTTGTCCTCTATCAAGGTTTCCTGTCCAAATGTATTTCCTTCTTCCAAAAGATCACATATTTCCTCTTTTGACAAAACCACACCTGCATATGATGTTGTACTGCCCTCTTCTGTATCATCCCGGATATATCGTCTGAATACTAAATCCAGACGCCTTAATTCATCCGACAGGTATTCTCGACTTGAAACATATGCGATTGATTTCTGTATACTTTCCATATCTCCCTGATTTCCGGGGATGCCTTTTGCATTGTTTTCTGAACTTATCATTTTTTGGCCTTTCATCAAAGATATGCTTTACTTTGCTTTGGATTTAATCCGTTCACTATATACGGAAAATTTACCATGTAATTTACAACTATTATTGAAAATTATTTTTTATCTGCCCTCTTGTCATTAATTAATTCCTTCTCTACCGCTTCAAGGAGCCCAATGACATTTTTGAGTCTGAAGTCAGCTGTCCAGTACTCCTGGTATAAATTCCCGTATTCAATATCCTGCATTAATTTTTCATCCTGACAGGAATTAAATACTACACTGTTTTTCGCCCTGATCTTTTTCAAGAGTTCTATTATGGTCTTGAGTTCTTCCATGAGGGAGTTCTCCTTCTTGTTTTTTGATTGATAACTTCTCACTTTATAAGTAAAAAAAGTTTTTTGTTTAACAACCAAAAAAATAAGGCTATAGCACAATAAATATTGTTTATTGTGCTATAGCCTTAAATCGGTGGATTTGCGATAGGTCCTTGCAGTGGCTTCATCAGACTTTGTACAGGGCCTGACCCGGCAATTTTGTCAAACAACTTGTCTGCAAATGGTATGTACTGTCTCACCAGCTCTACTATGGATTTTCCTGCTATGGCTTCTATTCCTTTGAATACTGCTTTTATTAGTGCTGATGGCGGATGCGAGATAATGAAGTTCAGTACCATGTCCACAGCCTTATTGGCTATTAACTTCATTAACTGTGCAGGCTGTCCCAGTATTGCTACCTATGTTGCCTGCTATTCCTGCTGCTGACAGTAGCTTTAATATATCCTTGAGTTTTATGCTTTTTATTGTATTTACAAAGTTCATTACCGAACCTGCTGTACGTAGCAGTTGTAGAAGTGTAGTGGCAAGCCATTTTACTATCTGAATCAGCACGCTTCCTCCGCCTGTTGCAAAGGCAAGGGCTATTTCTGCAGCTATTTCTGCGGCCTCAAGGATTGCTCCAAATATCTTCTTGAAGTCCATGGTGAGGAACTTCTTTATTCCCGCCATGACTGCCTTGTATAACTTTTGTAAACCGGCAAATAAGCCATCTACTGCTTTTGCCATAAAGTTCAGTGCTGCAGTTACTCCCTTTTTCAGAAGCGCTGCTGCTTTGTTGACTGCTGCTACCGCCTTATTTACAACTCTATCAGGTTACATATGCAATTATCTGTAACAATCTTTCACAGTACTTGTGCTCTTGCTTGTCAAAAATACACTTTCGGGTAATCCAATATTGGTTTATTATTATTGCATTATATTACTCTTAAAAGCATAAAGAAAGGCAGCTACCTCAATATAGATAACTGCCCTTGTTTGTATACGTTATTAATGCATATTTTCACCTGAACTTAGATTGCCTATAAACACCCCCGAATTTATATAATTCTTGTTTATACCATAAAAGCAAAAGAGATATGAACGCTTCTATAAACCTTCATACCTCTAATTTAATCAGACTAAAAGCTTTTTACAGAAAAATTATCAACCATTTCTTTGAAAGCCTCGTATGATTATAAAATCATGTAAAGATATTGTTTCTATCTTACCGCAACTAATAGATTTTTGTTTATTATGTAAGGTTTGATTTCCTTTTTCCATAGTTCAACATATGGCTTATATGGATTTTCTACATCATCAACTTTTCCAAGTGGCCATAAAATATAAAATATAAGGTTATAATCTAACGTTAATTCGTATAACGCTTCTTCAAATTCAACAATCGGATTTATATTTTCATCTGGCAATATATTGAGACGCATAACTTGAGAACAACATCCTTTGATATCTTCATTTTCAATATCGTCTGAGTCATATTGATTCAAAAAATCCTCTTCACTAAGTTCCTTAATTTTCATTTCATGGATATCATATGTTTCTTCGCCACCAATCTCTAATAGGTAATTCATTCCATATATATGCTTGGTAAGTAATTGGGATAATTCATCCTGATTCAAAGTCTTGTCCTCTGTTATTATAGGTTCTTCTTTCCCATACAATTCATAAAAATTGTCAAATACCTCCTTTCCACTTTCAAAGCAAAGAAAAAAAGGTTCACATCTCTTATAATCATCAATAAAATACGAAAAGAAATATGGTGATATCATTTCATCTCTATTTAACTTTTTATCCCTAATAAACTGTGCTTTAATACTAGGCATAAAGTTCAATAATTCAACCCATTCCTTTGGTAAATCTTTTAATTCTTCCTCTATTTCCCCCATATTACCCTCCAATTAGAAATAATTTAATAAATGTTTAACTTTTCAAAAACTTGGTTACATCTACATTTTACCGCTTACTAGAATTTTTTATTCATCCTCTTTTATTAATCTTATACCTTCTGGCAATACAGCTCTTCCTTTTTTAATAATGTTACTAGTATCGTCTATACCCTTATCTTTTTGGGTTAAGGCAAGATGGGCATCTGCCCATTTATTCAATTTCTGCAGGTACTCCTCCTTTGTTTCACATTTACCAAATAAATCATCTAGTTCTTTATGTGCTAAAGAACTAGCCGAATTCTCTTCACTTGTATGAGTTGACTTTTCTCCCTTCTTGCCATCACCATGCCTACCGCTTATCATATCTTTATCTCGTAATTCATTATTACTTTCCTTTGTTTCATCTGGGACCTTTATATCAAGAAACCATAAATCGTTAGATTCTTTTTGGTTTATTTTTGTAACAGCTCCGTACTTTATTTCCTGTATAGTAAGTCCCCATCTTTTAGCTTTATTTGCTTGAGAAACTTTGTACCATTCGTGATTATTTCCTGCCCGTAATTTATCTTTAATAGTTTTTTTGCTTTTACTATCTTCCCAAAGCTTATCTAGTTCATCAATAGTAAGGTCATCAAACCATTTATCAAAATCTTTAGTCTTAGTTGGTACTTTTGCTTTCCCACTTAGTATATCTTCAGCAGAAGGATCTGCCTTACTCTTAGCCCCACTTACTACCTCAGCAGCTTTTTGTAGTTCTTTCCCTAAAGTCTTAGAATCTTCGTTCAATACCTGTTGGTTATTTTGGCTCTGTAAATCTTTTACTTTTTCCTTAGTTCTATTATTTTCACTTAAAATCCTGCTAACTTTACTATTTTTCTGAATTTCTTCTGGTGTACTCGCCATCATTACAACATTCTTATTCTTGCCTTTTTCCACCCACAGTTCATGGCTTTCATTCCCAAGCTTGAATTTGACCTTCGGAGTAAGCATCTTCCCTATAATGGCTTTTGCTCCGCCTGCCACTTTGCTTGCAAGGTTTTTGCCAAGTTTGGCGATGTTTCTTAATCCTATTGCGTAGAGTTTTGTATGTATTCCCGATAACAATATGCCCAGGAAGTCGCCTCCGCCTTTTGGTCCTCCTCCTTTGCTTTCTCCCTTGGCGTCGCCTTTGCTGTTTGCTTTGCTGCCACCCGCTTTACCTATGCCCATTGCTGTCACAAGTTTTGCTCCGCTGCCCAGAGTAGACGTGGCTGACTTCTCGGCATTGTTTACCATTCCGGTAGCTCCATCGGTTACCTCGTCTACCATTCCACTTACATTGTTTATAGGTCCTTGCAGTGGCTTCATCAGACTTTGTACCGGGCCTGACCCCGCAATTTTGTCAAACAACTTGTCTGCAAATGGTATGTACTGTCTCACCAGCTCTACTATGGATTTTCCTGCTATGGCTTCTATTCCTTTGAATACTGCTTTTATTAGTGCTGATGGCGGATGCGAGATAATGAAGTTCAGTACCATGTCCACAGCCTTATTGGCTATTAACTTCATTAACTGTGCAGGCTGTCCCAGTATTGCTACCTTTGACTTAATGCTTCCTGCTATTTCCTTAAGCTTTCCCTTTACACTGCCAAAGAAGCTCCCGACTGACTCCTTTAGTTTCCCGGCGCCTTCGCTGAGGGCCTCTACAGGATTTCCCACCACATCCATTGCTTTTACTGCCCCGGCATATATTGCACTGAAGGTTGCAAACCATGGTTTTGTGGCTATATTAATTACTCCTAGTATCTTTCCTACTCCACCTGCAATCTTGTTGTATACTCCTTTAAATACATTGAATACAGATGATAGTGTATGAAGGACTTTGACCAGTCCCTTTTCTGCACGTCCTGATGAAGGTTCTTTTTCACCTTTTTCGTCCTTACTTTCCTTAGGCAGGCCTGTTAATTCTCCGAACAATCCCTTTGTAAGGAATCCTGCTATTCCTGCTGCTGACAGTAGCTTTAATACATCCTTGAGTTTTATACTTTTTATTGTATTTACAAAGTTCATTACCGAACCTGCTGTACGTAGCAGTTGTGGAAGTGTAGTCGCAAGCCATTTTACTATCTGAATCAGCACGCTTCCTCCGCCTGTTGCAAAGGCAAGGGCTATTTCTGCAGCTATTTCTGCTGCCTCAAGGATTGCTCCAAATATCTTCTTGAAGTCCATGGTGAGGAACTTCTTTATTCCCGCCATGACTGCCTTGTATAACTTTTGTAAACCGGCAAATAAGCCATCTACTGCTTTTGCCATAAAGTTCAGTGCTGCAGTTACTCCCTTTTTCAGAAGCGCTGCTGCTTTGTTGACTGCTGCAACTGCTTTATTTAAGGCTTTATCTATCAAATTGCATATTCTATTCGCTATTCCCGGGAATTTAGCAAGAAGGGTTTTTACCAGTCCTTTAAGGACAGTTCCCAAGCCCTTTATAGCACTTACTATCAACCTGCGGCCTGCTTCTATTATTCCGACTGCCAGCTGTTTTGCTTTTTCAAATATTGTTTTTACCGCCTGACGGAGTTTGTCAAATATAAAGCTGACAGCCTTTGATATACCGTCTACAATAGCTTTACCTACTTTTTTAATTCCTCCCCATATTTTTCCAGCAAGACTCTTAGGTTTTTCTTCTTGCTTCTTTTTCTCTTCATCAGCATCTTTCTTGGCTGTTTTGCATTCCTTGTCAGCATCCTTTTCAGCATCTTTAAGGGTCTTTTTTACTTCGCCTTCTTTTTCGTCCTTTATTTTTCCTACTTCTTTTTTCTTCTTTTCTGTCTCTGCACCGGCATCTTTTTCATATCCTTCTGTTGCAGTGTTTATCTCATTCTTCCACTGGTCTCTTAAGCCGCCTACTTCGGCCTTTGCATTTTCCTGCTCCTTTAACTGACTATGTCTTGCTTCCGCTTTGTGGTTTTCTATCTGAGCATCTGCGTTTGCTTTTGCATTGGAAACTCCTGAGTCAAACTGGGTCTTGCCCTTTTGGAATTCATTTTCTTTACCCTGCATAAAGCTTTTAAGCTGTGCATTCAATTGAGGATTTACCCTTGAAGCTACTTCTGGAGATATAGGAGCTTGCTTGTTTATATCAATTCCAAGCGGAAGTACTCCTCCTATGGCTTTATCTGCTTTTATTGTTGTCGGGTCTTCCTGAGGTGCAATGCCGTTTTCTCCAAAATCCTGCTTTGTTTGGTTTAATTCAGCCTGTTTTGCATTTCCGGCATTCTGGGATGCTTCATTCATAAAGCCTTCCATCTGATTAGGGTCGGCTTCTCCTGTCATTCCTATTTCCGGAGCATTTTTTGCATATTCTTTTGCTTGCTGCCTTACTTCATCAGCATCAATGTCATCGCCTTCACGAATCTTAATATTCTCCGGCATTCCTTCAGATGTTTTACCGCCTGATTTCTCACTCTTGAATGAGGAAATTGCAGAATGAGCTAACTCCTTAACCTTGGTTACAACCTTTGCCGGGCCCTTTTTAGCAGGAATTCCTGTTGGAGTTGGTATTACCGGAATTTTAGCCTGAGTTTTTGTCTTTTGTTTTTCAAAAGCAGTCTCAGACACTGATGATGCCTGTGAGAAAGCATTTACTATTTCAGTTGGAGGAACAGTTCCAAGTGAATTTAGTATTTTACCCGGGTCCTCTGAATTTATTTTAATTACAGGTGCTTTAACGGGAGCCTTCTTCGTCGGTGCTTCATTCTGACTCTTTACAGTTCCGCCAAAGCCTGAGTTTATTTTATTTGAAGTAGATGATTCACTTTTTGCAGGTGCGCTTGTTTCCTGAACTTTATCTTTTTTCTTTGGAGAAGAATTCTCTTGACTTTTGTTTTCAATATCAGTTTTTTTTGGTTTCTGTTTTGGCTTTGAGGATATGGTGGGTTCAATATTTTGGGTTCGAGCCTCATCACCTTGTTTTTTAACAGTCCCTTTTTCAGGTTTAGCCAAAACGGGGCTATTTTCATTCTTTTTTTGACTTTGCACTATTTTATTCTTATCAGTAGCAACATTATCATTCTTAGTATGTTGCTTTTCTGTATTCTTACTAACTTCAGGAGCTTTTTGAGGCTTTTCCTCAACTTTTATATAAGGAACCTTTGTTTTTTCAGCTGTTCCATTCAGGGATTTTACGGCACCAACCTTATCTTTTCCCTGTTCTTCCTTCTTTTGCTCCTTCTTTGTCTTCAAATCTGTTAGCATTTTTCCCAGAGCTTTATTTCCTATTGTGCTCTGTAGTACTACTACATCGTCACGTTTTAACGAATCCGGATCCTTTTTGAGTCGATGTATTATTTCAACCGCATCCGCTTTTCCGGCAACCGGCTTGCGGCTCCCGGCTTGACCCTGTATGTTATTTCTTTTTACGCCGGTTGTCTTCTCTTTTTGTTTTTGCGCCGTTATAACTGGACTCATCAGCCGTTTTCCTCCCTTGCTACTTTTAATTGTTACAAGCTGCAATCCTTTTACGGATTGCAGCTTGTAATGATTTGAACCGATTTTATGGTTCTATTCCTCCAATTAGGTTTCCAGAGGAGTATACGGTTATTTTTGATGTTTCAGTGTAATCTCTAGCTGTTGGGTTAAATGAGTAGTCATTGGTTTGTGTGTAACTTGACCAGTCTATCTTTGCAAATCTTCCCTGAACTACAACTTTTTCTCCCGGTTTAAGAACTTCCGTACTGTTAGAAAAACTTATTTCAAGGTAGTGATCACATTGTGTTCCACTTAATTTTGCAAAGCTTCCCTTTACACATGAGGTTACGTTACGACTTCCGGCAGTTCCCGCAATTTGTGCATAATCACACCAGTATAGCTGATATTTGTCCCCTTCTGATGTAAAATAATATCTTATTTTTAAATCAGATAGTTTCAGCTGTGTGTCCCCGGTGTTCTCAAGTAGTATCTTCGGTTCAATGGCGTTTGAAGTTGTATTCGTATTTGCATTAAATGATTTTATTACATATTTTTGAACAACGTTTATGTACTGTACAGCTTTGGTAATATTACCGTTAGCATCTGTTGCAGTCCATGTTACGGCTGTTTTTCCTACAGGGAAATCTGCCGGAGCATCATTTGTTACATTTGCACCGAATATATCAGTTGCTGTTGCCGTTCCAATTAACACCTTTGTTCGTGAGCCTGTCGCAGCAACTGTAATGTCTGCTGGTATTTTCAGCACAGGTGGTGTTGTATCCTTTACTGTAATATACTGCTCAGCCTGTGATTCGTTACCGTTAATATCTCTTGCCATCCAAGTTACGATTGTTTTTCCTATCGGATAGTCTTTAGGTGCATCATTCATCAACATTATCGGGAATATATCAGTTGCAGTGGCTCGTCCAATGCTTACAGGGGTCCTTACCGCTGTAGCTTCCACGGTTATGTTCTCAGGAACGGTCAATTTAGGCTTAGTAGTATCTATGATTGTTACATTCTGATAACCTGTAGTAACATTTCCATTTGCATCGGTTGCTGTCCAGGTTACTTTCGTCGTATTTATCGGATAATCCAACAAACCGTCGTTTGTAATATCCACGTGGAAAATGTCATAGGCTGTTGCTTTTCCAATTTCAACAGGTGTTTTTATTGCCGTTGCCTCAGTTGTTATTTCTTGTGGAACGCTCATTACAGGCTTGGTTGTATCCTGTATTGTTACTTTTTGTACCGCTGTTGCTGCATTTCCGTTTTCATCGGTAGCTGTCCAAGTTACTTCTGTTGTTCCGATTGGGAAGGCTTCTGGAGCATTATTCTTTACTTCTACCTTGAAAATGTCTGTTGCTTCTGCAGTTCCTATTGGTACTGGTGTGTTTACTGCAGTTGCTTCGGTTGTTATGTCTTGTGGAACGCTTATCACAGGCTTTGTTGTATCCTGTATTGTTACTTTTTGTACCGCTGTTGCTGCATTTCCGTTTTCATCGGTAGCTGTCCAGGTTACTTCTGTTGTTCCGATTGGGAAGGCTTCCGGAGCATCACTCTTTACTTCTACCTTGAAAATGTCAGTTGCTTCTGCAGTTCCGATTACTACTGGTGTATTTACCGCAGTTGCTTCGGTTGTTATGTCTTTTGGTATAACCAGTTCAGGTTTTGTTGTATCCTGTATTGTTACTTTTTGTACGGCTGTAGCTTCATTTCCGTTTTCATCGGTAGCTGTCCAGGTAACTTCTGTTAATCCGATTGGGAAGGTTTCAGGAGCATCACTTTTTACTTCTACCTTGAAAATGTCTGTTGCTTCTGCAGTTCCTACTGTTACTGGTGTATTTACCGCAGTTGCTTCGGTTGTTATGTCTTTTGGTATAACCAATTCAGGTTTTGTTGTATCCTGTACTGTTACTTTTTGTACCGCTGTTGTTACATTTCCATTTTCATCGGTAGCTGTCCAGGTAACTTCTGTTAATCCGATTGGGAAGGTTTCAGGAGCATCACTCTTTACTTCTACCTTGAAAATGTCTGTTGCTGTTGCTTCAGCAATAATAACAGGTGTATTTACTGCAGTTGCTTCGGTTGTTATATCATCAGGTTTTAAAAGCAATGGCTTTGTTGTATCCTGTATTGTTACTTTTTGTACCGCTGTTGTTACATTTCCATTTTCATCGGTAGCTGTCCAGGTAACTTCTGTTGTTCCGATTGGGAAGGTTTCCGGAGCATCACTCTTTACTTCTACCTTGAAAATGTCTGTTGCTGTTGCATCTCCTACTGCTACCGGTGTATTTACTGCTGTTGCTTCGGTTGTTATATCGTCGGGTATTAGAAGTAATGGCTTTGTTGTATCCTGTATTGTTACTTTTTGTACCGCTGTTGTTACATTTCCGTTTTCATCGGTAGCTGTCCAGGTCACTTCTGTTAATCCGATTGGGAAGGCTTCTGGAGCATTATTCTTTACTTCTACCTTGAAAATGTCAGTTGCTTCTGCAGTTCCTATTACTACTGGTGTATTTACTGCTGTTGCTTCGGTTGTTATATCGTCAGGGATTAAAAGCAACGGCTTTGTTGTATCCTGTATTGTTACTTTTTGTACCGCTGTTGTTACATTTCCGTTTTCATCGGTAGCTGTCCAGGTAACTTCTGTTAATCCGATTGGGAAGGCTTCTGGAGCATTATTCTTTACTTCTACCTTGAAAATGTCAGTTGCTTTTGGATCTCCTACTGCTACTGGTGTATTTACTGCTGTTGCTTCGGTTGTTATATCGTCAGGGATTAAAAGCAACGGCTTTGTTGTATCCTGTATTGTTACTTTTTGTACCGCTGTTGTTACGTTTCCATTTGCATCGGTAGCTGTCCATGTAACTTCTGTTGTCCCGATTGGGAAGGTTTCAGGAGCATCATTCTTTACGTTTACCTCGAAAATGTCAGTTGCTTCTGCAATCCCAACATCAACAGGTGTATTTATTGCTGTTGCTTCTGTTTTTATATCTTCTGGAACCTTTAATGTAGGCTTGGTAGTGTCTGTTATTGTTATTTTCTGTACTTTAGTTGTAGAATTTCCGTTGGCATCGGTTGCTGTCCAGGTTACTTCTGTTGTTCCTACCGGATAGGCTTCCGGTATATTATTTGCAACCTTTACGTCGAATATATCCTTTGCTGATGCCTGTCCAATATCCACAGGAGTCAATATAGCTGTTGCTTCCTTGGTTATATCACCTGGGATATTAAGTTCCGGCGGTGTAGTATCAACAATTCTTATTCTTTGTGTTTTAGTTGTAGTATTTCCGTTTGTATCAGTGGCTGTCCAGGTTACTACTGTTGTTCCCAGAGGATAAGCTTGTGGAGCATCATTTTTTGTACTTGGATCAAATATGTCAGTTGCTATGGCTTGACCAATGTCTGCTGGTGTTAAAATTGCGGTAGCCTCTTTAGTTATGTCCTCCGGCACTTCAAGAATTGGACATGTCTTGTCTGTAATGGTTATATTTTGTGTTTTAGTTATTGCGTTTCCGTTTGCATCAGTTGCAGTCCAGGTTACCACTGTTGTACCAAGAGGATAAGCCTCAGGTGCATTATTTTTAATTTCAACAGGGAATATGTCTTTTGCATCGGCCTTTCCGATATCAACAGGGGTGAGTTTAGCAGTAGCCTCCAATGTAATATCATTTGGAATTGTCAAAACAGGTTTTGTAGTATCCTTTACAATTACGTTCTGTAAAGCTTCGCTTTGATTTCCGTTAGCATCTGTTGCTGTCCAGATAACTTTGGTAATTCCCACCGGGAAATCTGCAGGAGCATTGTTCTTTATTTCTACTGGGAATATATCCTTGGCTTCTGCTTTGCCTATGTCTACTGGTGTTCTTACCTGCGTTGCCTCAATTGTTATATCATCAGGAATAATTAACAAAGGCTTTGTTGTATCAACAATAGTAATATTCTGAACCTTTGTATCTGCATTTTGATTTTCATCCGTTGCTGTCCATGTGATAGGTGTGGTTCCAATAGGATAATCCGCCGGAGCATCATTTTTTATTGTAACCGGGAAAATATCTTTTGCTGTAGCTATACCAGGGTCTACGGGTGTTCTTATGGCAGTTGCTTCCACCTTTTTGTCCCCGGGCACTGAAAGAACAGGTTTTGTTGTATCTTCTACGGTTACGTTCTGATAGCCGATAGTTATATTGCCATTTGCGTCAGTTGCAGTCCATATTACTTTGGTTGTACCAATTGGATAGTCATTTGGTGCGTTATTTTTTATATCTACACTGAATATATCACTTGCTATGGCTTGACCTATGTTTACAGGAGTTCTTATTCCCGTTGCCTCAACTTTTACGTCTTTTGGTACTGTCAATAGCGGCTTTGTTGTGTCTACTACTGTAATGCGCTGTTCAATAATGCTTTCGTTTCCATTTTCATCAATTACCTTCCATTTGATAATTGTAGTTCCTATAGGAAACAGCTTAGTCTCAGGGCAATTGCTGGAAATTACAATAGGGAATATGTCGTATGCTTCTGGTACTTGTATCTGTACTGGTGTCAAAATTCCCGTAGCTTCTACTTTAATATCTGCTGGTCTTGTTATGACCGGTTTGGTTTTGTCTGTTACAGTTATATTCTGAACTTTAGTTGTAACATTGCCATTTTCATCAACAGCTTTCCATATTACATGTGTTGTCCCTATAGTATAGTATTCAGGAGCATTACTTGAAACTGTGACATTGAATATATCTGTTGCCGTTGCTTGACCGATGTCCAACACCATTTTTCTGTCTGTTGCTTCAATTGTTATGTCTTCCGGAATAACCAGATCCGGTGCTTTTGTATCCTGAACGGTTATTATCTGGTCTTTGGTGGTCACATTACCATTGGCATCTGTTGCCTTCCATGTAACCGTGGCTTTTCCCACCGGATAGTCAATAGGAGCATTATTAGTTATATCCACTTTAAATATATCTGTAGCCAATGCTTGACCTATATTTACAGGTGTTCTTCTTCCAATTGCTTCTATCGTCATATTATCAGGAACAGTAAGAACTGGTTTTGTAGAATCAATTACTATTACTTTTTCAGTCGCTTTAGTAATATTTTTATTTGCATCCTCTGCAGTCCATGTAACAAGCGTCTCTCCTACAGGAAATTCTTCAGGAGAATCGTTTGAAATAGCTACAGGGAATATGTCCGTTGCTTTTGCAGGAGGAAGCGAAACCTTGGTTCCTACCCCGGTGGCTTCGACAACTATATCACCTTGTACCGTAAGCACAGGTGCTATGGTATCTTTCACAGTAATCGTCTGTACAGCAGAAGTCATATTTCCCACTTTATCCCTTGCTTTCCATGTTACGAAAGTTACTCCTACAGGGAATCCGTCTACAGGTGCATCGTTTGTCAGTTCAACATCTGACATATCTTCAACCGTTGCAATACCTATGTTCAAAGGAGTTTTTACTGCAGTTGCTTCAACAGTTATATCTTTAGGCGGGTACACCGCTGGATTTGTTTTATCAATCTTTACTTGGGTACATTGTTGAGTACTGCTATTCCCTACTCTATCAATAGCCCAGTAGATTACATCAGTAATGCCCTCGGTATTTATCATGAAGGATTTCTGGGTTCCCTGAACTATATTCTCTGTGCCTGTTTCACCGATTTTGTAATGAATTTCTTTAACATTTGAATATATATCCGTTGCTTTAAGAGTAACAGTAACATTAGTGTCATTCCAGCCATTTTCGTAACTTTCGGGACTGACACTACATGCTACTTCGGGAGGAGACTTATCTAATTTGGTATATACTGTTTTAGTACTTTCAATATTGCCGGCTTTGTCAACCGCATAAAAGTAGATTTCCTGAGATCCTTCTAATTCAACAACTGCTGTTGCACTCGGGCCGGGAAGTTTTATTTCCTCACCGTTGCCAATCCTGTAATAAATTGATTCAACACCGGAATAGGAATCCGTCCCACCAAAGCTAATTGGAACATTTTTGTTGTACCATCCAAATGCTTCTGCATTTGGTAATGTGGCATTGGTAGAAGGAGGAGATTTATCAACACATATGGGACTAAATGTCAGAGTTGAAGTATTGTTTGCACTATCAACCGCAGTACCTGTAGATGTCATGTTTGCACCATCGTCTGAAAAAACCTGCTCCGGTGTACAGCTTTTTATAGCAGACATTGTATCTTTAGCTTCATAGGTTACAGTAACCGTATGATTAGTCCACTTTCCAGCTATATATTCAGCACCGGTGTCATCCTTTGCACTTACAGACATTAGCGGAGGAGTGTTATCTACAAGGTTTGCCCTATATGTCCCTACCTGAACTGTAAAGGTTATAGTATTCAATCCGGGGACACTTGCCTTAACCTGCAGATTTTCTATTGACCCTGTGATTAGTGAATACAGTTGGTAGCCCTCGCCTACATAGCCTGTATATGTATTTACACAAGATGCCATACCATTTGCATCCGTCGTAGCAGTAATAAACCTGCTTTCGTAGCCTCTCATTTGTGCAATTACTATTTTACTATCGGATACTTCAAAAGTAACCGGAATACCGGCAAGAGGCTTTCCTTCAGCATCCTTCGCTACAACTGTCAGAGGCATCATAAATCCTCGTCCTCCGGTTACTGCCGGCGAAGGCTGTGATAACATCATCTGTTGACGGAGCGGAGAAACTGCATATAAAGCAGACCCTGAGGTATCAGCAGAATATGCCTGCCCATCACTTAATACTACTGCCAACGAGAATGACAGTACCCCAAGCAGGATGCAGCACACCCACTTGTGTAGCATGCTAATGCTCTTACTCTTCGCCGCAAAAGGCGATTTTTTTTCTTTCATCTGAATTCCTCCAATTGCTTATTTTGTATTTTTCAAAATATAATCTAAGACATCCTACAAATACATAAAAACCAACACCCCCTTTTTTTTTATTAAAAAGTCAGAATACAACCTTTCAAATTAAACCTCCTTCTTATATAAAGGCAATTTCTCCCCACTCTTTACAACTTTTTTTAAAAAACTAGTTACAATTTTATGTAAGTAATTGTAATTTTTTTAAATTATGGTTGTTATATGTACCGAAAATATTACTATATTAGTGAAACACCACGGGAAGACATCACTAGCAAAAAAGAATTCACACAAGTAAAACACTGTTAAAAGACGGATTATTGAATTACAAAAACCATCATACTTCGGAGGTATATTTATGTATACAAACGATGACATCTCGGTGGAAAATTGCAGAAAACTACTGAGAAGAGCAGCATGGAGAATACAGTATAAAGCGCGTGTTCAACAAGCTAAAGAATGTCAGATAATTTTTGAAAATCAGGCGTATAACTGTGGGTTTGAAACAGAAATACTTTCAAAACTATATGTAAAAGAACTATTGGACACCATACCATGGGAAAAGTGCAGATTCATTTTAGAAAAAACAATAATTGATGAAATGACAGAAAAAGAAGTTGCACTCGAATTACATATGACTCAACAGGGGGTGAACAAATGGAAAAAGAAGGGATTGGAGTTATTGCGGAAAAATCTAATGGATTTTTAGAGATGGTTAAAAAGGCTCAACAAGGTGATAAAGAATGTATGGATAAGATTTTGGATTATTTCAATGCTGATATTGAATATTTATCCAGATATATCATGCTTCCAAGAGAGGATGCTATTCAAACACTTAAAATTGAACTAATGAGTATAATACATTATCAGTTATAATCTTTTTTACGGAAAGAACAATTTGTTTATATCCATTCAGTTTTTAATTCTATAATATGTAGCTGCCATGGAAATAATTGCAGTCCTTTTGCAGAAAACATATACTAAAATGTCCTGTGCAAAAATCTGTCATCCACTCCGGCTATATTCATAGCCAAACTAATATTTCCATAAACTTATTTTCATAAACTATTTATTAAATCCATCAAATCGGGTAGGTTGTAAAAATTTTTATAAGATATGATTGTAATATTAACCGAAAGGATTACTTATAAATAGGTAGTCCTTTTTATATAAAAAAAGAAAGAGGGGGTGCAGATGCAATTAAACATTTTAATTACATGCGTTGCGGCTGTTTGCGGGATTATTTTCGGTTATATTACAATGCAGGCGAGGATTAAAGGTGAATCCAAGCAAAGCGGTATTGAGGCCGGGCAGCTTAAGGCAGATATTGATTATATTAAGCGGAGCAGTGATACTACACTGCTTGAAATAAGGTGCCTTAACAATACTGTAAACAACCATGCAGATAGATTGGCCCGTGTTGAGGAAAGTGCTAAACAAGCTCATCTCAGAATAAATGAAATAAGGGAGGAGTTGGTTAAAGATGCATAGTGTAAAATTCAAACATCCTGATCAGGCTTACATATTTCCTAAACTGCTAGACGCAGTAAACCGAGTATGCAATGATTTTCAAAAAGACGCCGAGTGTTCAGCAGGGTATCGCTCTCTGGAATGTCAAAAAGCCACAGCCAAACTGGTTTTGGCTCAGAATAAGGGTAGCTATCAATTAAATGACGGCTCAGTGTATATCGGTACGGGAAGTAACAGAAGATGTCTTGCAGCTGCTTATGGAAAATCAAATCATTGCTTCTGTATTGCAATGGATATGAATGGCTGGTTTGAAGAACTTACCAACAGTCAGCTAAAAAAGTATGGTTTGGTAAAGCCCATGTCCTATGAGCCTTGGCATGTTCAATTGATTGAGCATATAGGGATAAGTGAGGATCAAAAAATAGCAATCAGGAACAGCTGTCTGAAGGGGGTAAATTGTACTATGAATATCAAAGATTTTCAGTCTATGACAGGACTTGTGAATGACGGAATTCCGGGTCCGAATACAAAGTATAAGGCAAAAGAGGTTTTACAGGTATGTCAGGAAATTTTGGGACACGATTTTACAAATGCAGAAGATATAATTAAGAGAACCCAAAGCAATCCAGAATACTGGCTCCCAAAGCTTAAAGAAATAAAATATTTTGACAGTTTTATAATGAACATAGTAAAGGTGCTTGGATGTAAGGCCAAATAAAAACTGCTTACTGCCAGCAAGCCCTTACGTTAAAATGGTTTCACATTCTCATTTATAAGTTGTGAAACCATTTTTTATAATATATTCTGTTATAGTCCTTTTTTCATAATCTCTTTTCCAATCTCTGCAAATATAGGTGCTGCTGATTCTCCTCCGCTTCTTCCATCCTCGATAAAAACAGCTACCGAATATTTTGGAGATTTTGCCGGAAAATATCCTGCGAACCATGCCTGAACTACTTTTTGGCCGTCTACATATTGACCTGTTTCAGCACTTCCCGTTTTGCCTCCTGCGCCCCCATACTCATCAATACTGGCCTTTTTCCCTGTACCGGTGTTTACAACACCTTCCATTAAGTTTTTAATCCTGTCACTGGTGGCCTTTGACAGTACTCTTTTTTGATCTGTTTCCTTCAAATCCCTTACTTTGTTACCTTCTTCGTTTACTATACAATCAACTACATTAACATTGTTTTTTATGCCACCGTTAGCAATAGTAGCTATCATATCAGCTATCTGAACCGGAGTTGCCATAGTTTGTCCCTGCCCAATAGATACATTTGCAACATCACCGGGATTTTGAAGATCCGTTATGGCGGGAATTACCCCCTTTGCTTCTTCAATGCCCTGTTTAGACAGTCCTGTAAATTTTCCAAGACCTAGTTTTTCACACATTGAGATTATTGGTTCAGCACCCAGTTCCAAGGACATATTAATAAAATAAGCATTGCATGATTTTGCAAGTGCACTGTTTATATCTATTGTTCCATGGCCTCCGGTATTATATGAAGAGCATTTAAACTCTGTATCTCCTATTTGTATATATCCCGGACAGTTGAATACCATGTTGTAATCCTGGTCTTTTTCAAATACGGCAGCCAAATCAATCAACTTGAAAACTGAACCGATATTGTACTGGGCAACAGCTCTGTTAAATAAAGGCTTTTTGTTATTGAGCAGATAGTTTTCAATATCGTTGGGGTCAAAATCCGGTTTACTGCACATACCTACAATATCTCCCGTTGCCACATCTTCTACTACAATAGCGCCTGTTAATCCCTTTTCATCCAGAACTTTTTCAATAATACTCTGTATATGGTAATCTAAGGTAAGCCTGATATCCAGCTTTTTATTCTCACTGTTTTCTTCAATTATTCTGTATCCGAGACCACCCAGTAAATTATTACCTCCGTCTGTTATTACACCTATTGAGTCTGTTTTGCCATAATTCAATGTTTTTTCATATATTTTTTCCAGACCAAAACTTCCCACCTGGTCAACCTTATTCAAGTAACCAAGCAAATGTTTTGCCCTGGTATCAGTGTTGTATCTGCTTAATGTATTTACAAAAGATATTCCTTCATAATTAAGCTGGGAAAGAACATCCTTTGTTTCACTGTCAACTTCCATTATTATGGGGGTATTCTTTCTTTGCAAAGATTCTTTTGTTTTTTCGGGATCAAGCCCCAGTATCCGGCATATATTATCAACGGCTTCATTCTGTCCACGAAGAAGAGAAGGTTTCAGAACTACAGTTACTTTTGGTGTTCTTCCTGTAAGCTTTATTCCATTCTTGTCCAAAAAATCGCCTCTTGAATTTTCTATATTAACGTTGTTCACTCTTTGACTGGAAGCTTCCTTTGAATAGCCGGGACCAACAACAACCTGTATATAAAATAGTCTTGTCACCAGTAAAGCAAATGTTGCCATAAATATAAATAGTATCGTTTTAATTCTTTTTGTCATAATAAACCCCTTTAATTGAAAATGATTATTTGTACTAATTATTTCCATTTTAAAGGGAAGGTTATACAACTTATGGATATTCCTCAAATTGAATTATATCTTTTTTAGAATTTTTATATATTTGCCGAGCTCATCTTCTCCTTCAAAGATTATATTTGTAAAACCCTTTTTTTCATAAAGGTGTTTAGCAACTATATTATCAATATCAACCCCTAAAGAAATTTCCTCAAATCCAAGGACTTTGGCATAGTTAATAAGAAAATCAAGAATAATACCCCCAATACCTCGATTACGATATTTGGTTTTGACTACCATGCGAGAAAGGTATACTCGTTTACCCGGAATAGTATAATCCGGATCACTGTTGTGTAAGACCAAGGCCCCCTCTCCAATAAATTCACCATTTTCTGTATAAACAAAAATTATTCTTATACCTTTTACTAATTCATCATACCACTTCTTGGCATTTTCAGAATTACGATTCATATCCCATATGTTGCTGCATTTAAAGTAATCTTGGGGTTGTAATTTAATGATATTATTAGGCATCAAAGATGCACTCCTTTCACTTCTACTCAAAAATGGAATTACACTTTTAACAATTTATAAATATCACCATTAATTTTATTATCAAAATAATGCTTAATCTCAAAAAGTGGTTTCCATTTTAGGATAGTTAGTTCATTAAACCTCTTCTTAATATGACATCAACAAGTTTTTTTCAATATAAGTTGGTCCTGTAGGAAACGAAATTGCATCACAACTGAATTAAATGGTCATAATCATTGTATTCTATATGCACACATACCTGCTGTTTTGTTATGTTCAACCCATGCTCCAGGGTTTAATTTTTCAGCTTCGTTTGGTATTTTTACTGCGTTCTAAATATCCGGTACTTTCATATACTCACCTACTATATACAAATTTAGTTTACCTTTACTTTGCAATATAAAAAAAAATTTGTACTATCCTTATAATTTTATGGTATATTCTGTAAGCTAATAAGTTCTATAGTCGTAATTTCGGATTTAGCCCACTAGAGGAGCGACTGCAAATCTGTTTAAAAAGCACAAAATCGATGGAATTTCAATCCACGCTCCTGCGAAAGGAGCGACTATTTGATTAAATATCAACATATTGGGGTTATGGTATTTCAATCCACGCTCCTACGAGAGGAGCGACTTATTTGATGCAGCACAAGCGTTTGTTGATGAGGATTTCAATCCACGCTCCTACGAGAGAAGCGACAATAATTATCATTATGTAGCTATTTATAGTAAAATTTCAATCCACGCTCCTACGAGAGGAGCTACGATGATAACGATAACCTGCTAATTATCGAAGTTAAATTTCAATCCACGCTCCTACGAGAGGAGCGACGCAAGCATTGCTATAACAAACACTCCGACAACTTATTTCAATCCACGCTCCTACGAGAGGAGCGACTTTGGCCAGAGCTAGAGATTCAGAGTTCAGTTTATTTCAATCCACGCTCCTACGAGAGGAGCGACAGATAATACTCAAAGTCTTCAGGATCCATAGAGATATTTCAATCCACGCCCCTACGAGAGGAGCGACGTATTGCAAAGCTATCTAAAACAGTCAAAAGGCGAATTTCAATCCACGCTCCTACGAGAGGAGCGACTGTGGGTGTGATCCAGGGTAATGCGCAAGTATTTATTTCAATCCACGCTCCTACGAGAGGAGCGACTAAAAGCCAAATTGCAAAAGGCGCTACAAATGACATTTCAATCCACGCTCCTACGAGAGGAGCGACTTTTTTTTAAAAAGGTATATAGGTATAAATGTACAATTTCAATCCACGCTCCTACGAGAGGAGCGACCAGGGGAGGGAGTGTAAATGGCTGAATTAATTGAGATTTCAATCCACGCTCCTACGAGAGGAGCGACATTGTTGTTATGTTGTCAGTTGTAAGTTATAACTGATTTCAATCCACGCTCCTACGAGAGGAGCGACTTTACATATGAGTACAATTGCAAAAGTAGTAAGTGATTTCAATCCACGCTCCTACGAGAGGAGCGACAGTATATATGATGATGGAACTGTTATACGTTCTGATTTCAATCCACGCTCCTACGAGAGGAGCGACTCTGGGGTGTCCAATACCGCTTACATAATTTCTATTTCAATCCACGCTCCTACGAGAGGAGCGACTTGTTACAGGCATATTGGCACTATTCTTCACAGGTATTTCAATCCACGCTCCTACGAGAGGAGCGACGGGCTAATGTTTGCTAAATCGGAGGATGAGATGATTTCAATCCACGCTCCTACGAGAGGAGCGACTCCAAGTTCGTCTCTAATGTCTCGCATTATGTCAATTTCAATCCACGCTCCTACGAGAGGAGCGACTCAAAGTAAAACTGTTCATACCTTCAAGCAACTACGATTTCAATCCACGCTCCTACGAGAGGAGCGACAGCAAAAATAAACAAAATAATTAAACCTACTTGTTAATGTTGCACAAAAAATAAGCATTAAAAATCTATTCGTAAATGAAGGTAAATATAAGTAAGTAAAATAACCTAAAAAAGTACTGTTTTTTCGGTGCGAATATCCCCGTGTTTTAATGTTTGCTTCACATTCGCACACTATATAATTAATGTACCTTCGACATCAAAAGATTCTTTTGTACCAATATGCTCTACTTTGTTTTGATAATTGTTACCTAGATAATAGAATCTCAAACTATCCTTTTCCTTGTCAATTATTTTTTCCAACTTGTTCTTAACTTCCCTGCACTTTGCGGCATCCATAACACATTCAAAAACAGAATTCTGAACCCGTTGACCATAGTTGACACATTGCTTCGCAACACGTCGTAATCTCTTTTTTCCGCCCTCAGATTCTGTATTAACATCATATGTAATAAGTACCATCATACAATTCACCTACTTCCATAAAAATGGAGGATACTCGTCCAAATCTCCTCGGATAAACCTTGCCAGCAGCATTGCTTGAGCATAAGGTACAAGTCCCCATTCCAGTTTTTCCTGTAAGAAGGGGTGAGTAATTTTCTCTTGTTTTCTGCTCTGCCACGCTTGTAAAATTGTTCTGCGAGTATCATCATCCATTATTACTGCCCCGTCCTCTTTCTGCGTAAAACCATTGAAGTTGACTACCCTTTTATTAATAAGAGAAATTACAAACCTGTCAGCATAAACACATCTCAGTTCCTCCATTAAATCCAGTGCCAGAGATATTCTTCCGGGTCTGTCCCTATGCATAAAGCCTACATAAGGGTCAAGACCGACAGTTTCCAGTGCCGCCGCTGTATCATGTGCCAGCAGAGTGTAAACAAATGACAGCATTGCATTAACATTATCAAGAGGAGGACGTTTATTTCTTCCGTGAAAGAAGAAATTTTCTTTCTGTTGAAGTATTAAGTCATCAAACACACTAAAATACTGTGTTGCAGACTCTCCCTCAAAGCCGCGGAGTTCATCCAAATTTCCACAGTTCAATACAAGATTCAAGGCTTTTGCCAATCCTTCTGACACCCTTTTAAGCTTATTGACGTCAAGCCTCTCCGAATAATCTCTGGTGGCACGTTCAATAACCCACCTGCCGTTATAAATCTTCCCAAAGATAAAGTTTCTGGCTATCTTCGTGCTTTCTTCCATATTATCAGATAATCTGTACTGTGCTTTTCTTAAAGTTACATTTCCCCTTACCTCTCCAACGACCCTTGACAGAAATTTTCCGCTTTGGGTCATAAAACTAAGAGAAGTATTTCGTTTTGCACATGCACCCATCAGTGCCGGACTTGCTCCGGTATATCCAAAAGCAATAATGCTTTCCAGATTGTGCAGCGGCAATCGTGCAGCCTCTTTATCTCTTTTTAGTACAACAAGGTTCTCTCCATCTAAGGAAAGATAGCTGTCAGGAGAGGTAATATAAACAGTATTTAAGAGTTTTCTCATTGCTCCGCCTCCTTCAAACTATCTCTAATATATTTTGATACAGAAGTATTTTTACATAGTCTTGGCATGCAAATATCTGCCAATGAACAGGCTTTGCAGCTTTTAGAAGGTTTTACTTTTGGGGTATATTTTCGCTCAAACAATTCATGCATTTCTTGAATAACATCTCTGACCCGCTCACGTAAAGCATTATCAAGTATAATTTTCAGCCTGTGTTTAGTCTCTCCGTAGAACATGTATGCTTCCTTGATTTCACACAAAAGCATTTCTTCAAGGCACATAGCCTGTCCGCACAATTGAAGAATATCAGCATCATTTTCCTTTGGCTTACCCCTCTTGTACTCTATGGGAACAGGCCTGTACAACCCGTCTCTGCCAAATATGTTCACACCATCGGCACATTTATGCAGTTCCACAATATCACATACACCGCTGACTCCAAGGGTTTTTGAAAAAACAGCCATACCTCTTGAAATAATTACGTCTCCGCGTTTTTCTGAGAATCCGTCGTCATGAGCCTTTTCATGCAGTATATTCCCTTCAACCGTCCTCAGATTTTCCTGCCACTGCTGTTCAATATGTATTAACGCCCATTGCCTCCTGCAAAAAGCAAAGTGCTGAATACCTGATAATAGCAGAAAGTCTTCTTCGTTATATTCCGTCATAAACTTTTAGTTCCAATCCCTCTAAATCATTTGAATAAATAGAATAATCATTAATGCATTTTGGAACATCAACATTCGCCTTGATGTTTAAGGTTCTATGTACCTTTGCAGAAGAGTATTGCCCTATTTCACAATTATGCTTCCACCAATAAAGCTTATGTACCTCCATACTTCCGTCAGGTCTTGCAGACGAGCAATCATTTTCAAATAATGTTCTTAACGCTTCTTTTATAAGTTCACTATCTTCTTCACTAAACCCTGTTTTAGAAGCTAATTGGGTATTAATACTTCCATAAATCACATACACACCAAAATCAACTCTATGCTTCATACCCATTGTATCTGCACTCTTTTTGTCAGGATCTTTTCCGGTTTCTCCATTTACGCTTTTTGTAATCTGCATACTTGATATTTCTATTGGTGAAGCACTGACACCTGAATGTATTGATACGGGGCCCCTTATTCCTATAGAAACAGAATTATCCTCACCTGCCTTAAATGCAAATACCTGACCAAAGCTCCTTACATCAATCCATTTTGAACAGGCATACTCAGCATATTTCTCCTTATCCTTAATCAATTTTTTTAATTCCTGACAACCGTCTGCTCTATCTTTCAAACTTCTGAAGCCATCTGTTCTTCTTTCGTCTGATTGAACAAAAATCTCTTTATTCGTGTCCTGTAGACGATTTCTTATTTTCCTTTTGATGCACACATCTGATATTTCTCCATATCCGTCATAATTTTCTCTAGGACGGTTTCCATTCAGTGGGTCACCGTTTGGGTTGGCGTTTTTAACCGAAATAATCACTGCAAAATCAATCTTGTTTTTTAAAGTACTCATATTAACAACTCCTTTAATTTAAATTTTCAAGTTTCTTTTCATTTTTCTCTGCAATTTTCCTGTTCATTTCATCAATAAATACCTGTCTCTGGCAGTAATAGCCTAATATATAGCTGTCCTTTAAAGGTTCAGAACTAGTAAAATCTTCATATGAAATCATTGAGTTAACTTTAGTCTTTAGCTCTACATATTTTTTACCTTTCTCACCCAGCCTTGCTATATAAGGTCTGAGCTTGTTAGTTATTGTTCCCCAGGTTTTATAAGGGTGGAGCTTGAATTGATGCATAAGCCTCTCTGCATTAGTTTCCCTTCTTTCTCCTGTAGTACTGATAGCCCACGATTCAATTTCCTGTGCGATTGCAAGTAATCTTCCAAAAAGGTAGCTCCTGTCATTTTGATTTTCATCAAGTGCCATATCCCATTCCTCCTTTTGATATTTATCATTTCTATATTTTTTAACTAATGAACATGCAATGCTTAGTGACTTTTCCCAATTAAACGGGTTCATGGAAATTGGATTAGATGCCCTATTCACGGCTGAATTAACAATATCGTAAGGTAATCTGGCACCATCAATAATACATGGTAGCAACCTTTCTATTGTTGATTTCATTAATTTGTCATCAACCTCAAGCCTTTCATTTCTTTCGATACCAAATGCAGCCCTGACAATTTCTTTTGGAGCCGGGGCCCCAATAAATTCTATTGTTTTATACTTGTTCTTTCCTTTTTCATCAGTCCCATCCTGAATCCTTTTATAGCTGTGCCTCCAGCTACACGTGTTGTGCCACTTTTCAATCCTGTTCAGAAAGTCTGGTCCTTTTAACTCTCTGAAATATGTTATAGACAGCCTTCCGGTTGTCGCAGAATTAAGTCCCATTATTACTATATCTGCATTGGTGTCAAGCTCACACCCGTATCCTGAAATTGCCTTGTTAAGCCTACGTGCATATTCCTTCTGGGTAGATACTATGGTCAGTGAATCCCCTTCTTCCCCAAAAATATCATCGGTATCCTCTAATAAGGGAGGAACCTTTTGATTATTTGTACCCCATGCCACAATTACCTCTTCCCCATCCTTAGGATTTCCAAACCTATAACCCTGAATGTCAATAAGCCAGCGAAGTGCATTGTGTGCTTTTTGAGAAACTTCATAGCTAACAATTATCACTTGTTTTTTGTCAGAGAACCTACCCCGGTATGTAAACCCGCTTTCATCATTAGCTGATATTAACTTTGCCTTATCTCCTGAATTTCTTACTTTAGAAGGATGCTTTTCCGAGTATGGAATCTTCTCCCCTTTTATATAACATATATCTGCCCCATTCTGCTTTTTAAGGTAGTATTTAATATAGCTTTTATAAACCTCATTATCCAGCCAAACAGCTGTCTCACTACTTGAATTTCCTGTATCCTCAACTACGAATCTTATAAATGCATCTATTTGAGAAACTGTTCCGAGCTTTATGTCTTTTTTTAAATTACCGCTTTCATCACAGTACAATACTTTTTGTTCGACCAAGTCTGCAATAAGCTGCTTCTTTTTTAAATAATCAAAGACAGCACAAACCTTTTTATTTTTATCCTCTGAACTACACCAGTCTTCAAGCTGTTCGATATATTTATTAAAAAAATCTTTACCCTTTTCCTTATTTACATATTGAGAAAAATCTCCTGCAACATATGGAAGCTTGTCGCATAAGGGATGTGGCGAGATTCCACTGCTTCTTGTTGCAGAGTCTTCTGTTACGGGAATTATAGTAACCTGCTCATTCTTATCCAAAATTCTGGCACGGCGAAAATTTCCTTCAATATCAATAACAACCCCAATTTGTGCATTTTGTGTAGAATGTCCAACAGGCAGCAAAGGAGTTTTTTTATCGGTTCGGGGTTTTCCAACTTCACTTATACAATTTTCATATGTATCATAAAGTTTATTAATCCAACCCAAGTATTTCACCTCCCTCTTCAAATTCTTTAAGACCGCTAAAATTACTATTTTTAAATTCTTTCATTTTCATAGTTTTTATCTCACGCTTTATCTCACAATTTTCAGGTCTGATGAATTTTATATATCCGTCTTCCATTTTCGTATACCATAGCCTTGCCACAAGCTTGTCCCTGCCTGATTCATCATATGCCTCGTCAGGGTAATCAAACCCGTGAAACATTATTCCGAAAGATATCTCTCCGTAATTGTCATAATCTCCTTTACCCTCTCCAAATTTGCATGGCTCCACATACCCCTGACATTCCCGTGTACCAAGGAAAATGTCACGTCTTCCGCCTCTTTCAATCATTCTGTTAGCGACTATGAAATGCTTATTTTCATTTCTGTCCTTACCTAAATCCTTACGGTTATAGTTCCACTCAAAATGAGCTTTAACCTGATATTCCACGTCAGTAAGATATGAATAGATTGATAGAGTATTCCCGCCTGTATAATTGATAGGTCGTATACCCTGTGACTGGGTTTTAATATATTTCATAACTCTAAGTTCATCAATATACCAAATAAATGTTGGTTTCCAGTAAACGCTCTCCAAAATACCCTTTATAGCCTGATAGGTAGGTATTTGGTATGAAATTTTTTCACCTCCAATCCTGTTTATCGGGTCACTGAAAAGTGCATACCTTCCACTAACCTTAAATTCCACGCTGTTTGCTCTTTCCATCATTTTCACCTCAATAATTTAAAAATTCCATTTGTTGGTTCTCATCTGTTATGCCTACTTGTTCGTCATAAAATTCCTTTCTAAGTGTAATCACCCCTCCGTTATTCAACTGTATAAAAGCTCCCAAGTCGTTCAAATTTCTATATTCCTGATCGTATAAATTAACCGAGTACTGCTGAGCCTCCTTTAAATATTTTTTTAAGTCCTTAATATTGCATTTACCATTAATATTTGTTATTAACTCTTCTCCCTTTCCATATGGAACAATTACACCAACTGTATTTTGGTCTATAACCTTGAAATAATCACCCGCCGTCTTGAAGGAATTGTACAGCATTAAGTCAGGTTTTACTTGATTTCTGTCAATATAGTCTTGTACAGCTTGCTTATTCTCCGAGAGTAAATCAAACATAGTTTTATCGGCATATGGCTTTGGAAGAGTGTAATTCATTTGTAATTTCAATTCATTGAAATAGTACTCAAAATATTTATCAATAGCTTTCGGCGAGAGTAAGTCGCTATCAAAAGCTTCGGGATTCTGTTTAAACTCTTCAAAAAACCGCAATGTTTTATCCCGACCTGTTTTTATCTCCAAAAGCCTGCTGACATTTTCACTACCGGCGTCCATATTTATAACATAAACATTTCCACAACTGCTCTCAGCGTGTCGGTTACATCTTCCGGCTGCCTGGGCGATACTGTCCAATCCTGCCAGAGAACGTACAACACACTCAAATGAAATGTTTACTCCTGCTTCAATCAGCTGAGTACTGACACAAATTACTTTCTTCTTGCCAAGGACTTTTCTTATCTTATCAAGCGATTCTATTCTGTGGGCGGGACACATATTCGTACTCAAATGAAATACCAAAGCTCTTTTATCTTTTGATAACTTTGAATTCTCTTCATTAATTCCTTTAAACAATTCTTTGGCTGCTTTCTTTGTATTAAGTATAATTAAAGTGCTGTTTACCTGTTCCATTAAACCTGAAGAAAAATCCTTCAGGTCTTGTATACTATAACCTCCGGACTTTATTTTTGGTATAACCTTTGTTCTTTTAAAATCTCTGAATTTTTCACCTACGTTAGAGATAATATCTGTATTTTCCTCAATAAATAATGGTCTATCAGTCATTGAAAGCATAGGTTGAGTAGCTGTACAAAGAATCACCGTTGTATTGCAAATTTTAGACAAAAAATTTATAGCATAGTTAAACATGCTAATACATTTGATTGGTATGGCTTGGATTTCGTCAAAGATAATTATTGAGTTTACAAGATTGTGCAATCTTCTGACACTTTGAGTTCCCCCGTTAAAAAGAGTATTTAGAAACTGTACCATTGTTGACAGAATTATAGGACTGTCCCATCTTTCGGTCAAAAGCTTATAATCTTCATTTTCATTGTCTATTATCAGATTAGAATGATGCTCTAAAATAATGTCCTCTCTATCCAAAAAATCCTTAATTTCTTTAGAATTCTGGTCTATTATAGTGGTAAATGGTATTATGTAAACAATTCTGTCTTTCTTAAATTTTCGGGCATGTTCTAAGGCGTATCTAAGGCTTGATAGCGTTTTTCCTCCACCAGTAGGTACTAAGAGCTTATATATACCTGTTTTATTTTTGGCAAAACTTTTACAAGATTGTGATATTTCATTTCGTAACAAATCTATATGAGATAGCTTCGGTAAGCCTTCCAGCTTTTTATTTAAATGCTCTGAAAGTCCTGTCCACAAACAGTTTTTAAATATATCGTTTTCGTTATCCGTTATGTCTTTTGATACCATAAAGCTATATGTATCATATCGGTCGGCATCAATAAGACAACTGAATAAAAGCTTAACTATTAGTCCCATTGAAAATTTACCAAAAGGTTTTTTATCATATACCAATCTGATTCTAGTTAAAATATCTTTTATCTCCTGAACGGCTTCCATTAACAATCTTTGGATTTCATTCATTTCACGGCAATCCTCGAAAAAATTATTTATAGCTTCATCATAATTTATTTGCAAATCATCTCTATTGATTCTTGAGGTAAATTTATCTCTCAACTCTAAATCAATACAATCGATTAACCCCCCATGATGTGAGCAAATTACAAGACATATAATTTGTGCAGTAAGCTTTTCATAAGGATCTTTTGAGCAATAATAAGTTTTGTAAATAAATTTAGCACCTGCGGTAGCGTGGTCAATCTTTCCTTTCATTGACTTATCTTCGGGATGCAGAAAACTATATTTGATATAATTTTTAAATTCTATAGTTTCCTTTCCCATATCATGGAGAAGTCCGATTAATCTTCCCGTATTCTCCAGTGAAATTTTTTTACAAGCCTTTGCACATAGTAAAGATACATTTTCCAAGTGCTCCCTTACACTTTGTTCTGTTCCGTCTTCTCTGATATGAGCTATGAACATAGTTTTCCTCTTTTCTTTGCTAACTTAACTGTTGAACTTTTTTAAATAAAATCAGATAATAATATTACTAAACTAAAAATATAATCCAAATTTCAATTTCCATTATATACTACATTATCTTGAATATACTCTTTTTGGTATTATTTGTCAATTAATTTTGACTTATTTTTTATCAGTTGATATAATTTTTTATATAGTCAAATATTTGATTAATTTTTTACATTTAAAGGTCAAGTGTTTGTGGATTGAAATAAGATAATGTATTATATAAAAAAGAAGAATACCAAATGGCATTCTTCTTTTTTATATTTATATATTTATTTTTAAAGCTAACGTCTACTTCCTCCTCAAAATCGTATAAGGCCCCACTTCCTCATTAATAGGCATATATACAATCATCTGTGCATGAGGCGCAGTTCTGATGCTTTCACCATCCTCATTATGCATTTCTTTAATAGTTTGGGTAAAATAGCCTTTACGTGGGCTTACCACTTCTATTTCATCTCCCACAATCATACGGTTTCTCTGCTCAATCTTTGCAATACCGGTTGTTTTGTCATATTCCAGTACCATACCAACAAAGTCGTATTCTCTAATATAGGAGCTGGTATTGTATATCTGATCGGCACCTGTAGTCTTATTAAAATAAAATCCGGTGGTATATTCTCTGTGACTGGCTTTAGACAGTTCTTTCAGCCATTCAGGGTCAAACCTGTAATTGTCAGGGTCGGCCAAATACGCATCGATAGCCTGTCTGTAAGCACTTACAACTGTTGCCACATAAAATGAGCTTTTCATTCTGCCTTCAATCTTGAAGCTATAAATACCTGCTTTAACCAATTCAGGGATATGCTCAATCATACACAAATCCTTTGAATTATATATATATGTTCCCTTTTCATCCTCATAAACCGGATAATACTCTCCGGGACGCTTTTCTTCAACCAGATGATACTTCCATCTGCAAGGGTGAGAACATGCTCCTCTGTTGGAATCACGTCCTGCCATATAGCTGCTGAGCAGGCATCTTCCTGAGTATGAAATGCACATCGCACCATGGATAAATGCCTCTAAATCCAAGTCGTCAGGTGTTTTCGACCTGATTTCACTTATTTCTTGAAGAGAAAGCTCCCTTGCAGTAACAATTCTTTTCGCACCATGCCTGTACCAGAACATAGCACTGGAGTAATTGGTATTGTTAGCCTGAGTACTTATATGAATCTCCATGTCAGGAGCGTTCTCACGTACAATATCAAAAATTCCAGGATCAGAAACTATAACCGCATCAATTCCCAGTTCATCAAGCTGCTTTATATATTCAGGCAATCCCTCAAGGTCCTCATTATGAGGAATTATATTAACAGTGACATAAACCTTACAATCACGCTGGTGTGCAAAGGAAAGTCCCTCCTTGATATCCTCAAGTGAGAAATTGTCAGCAGATGCCCTTAAACCAAACTTCTGTCCGCCAATATATACTGCGTCAGCACCATACATAATTGCCATTTTAAGCTTTTCAAGATTTCCGGCCGGAGCCAGAAGCTCAACTTTATTCATAAATCCTCCCACAACGTTGTTTACTGTTTATTATAGCTAAGTGCTACTCCGTCTCCAATAGGAATTATACCTGTTTCAAATGACTCATCCTCGCAAAGCTCCTTTAGGAAACTTCTCATTCTGTTTACTATGGTTCTCTTTCTTCTTACCACAAGCTCATCACTTGCAGTCATACCCTTATATAGAACATTGTCGGAAACAATAATTCCGTCTGAAGCAAGCATCCTCTTACAATGTTCAAAAAACTCACCGTACTGTCCTTTTGCTGCATCAATGAAAATCATATCATAGCTTTTATCAAGGCAGGTCAGAACCTCTAAAGCATCTCCTGCAATTACATTTATAGTACCCTGAAGTCCGGCACGCTTAATATTTTTTCTGGCCACCTCAATCATTTCTTCATTTCGCTCTATGGTATCTATTATACCCTTTTGTTGTAAAAATCCTGAAAATAATATAGAAGAATATCCTATGGCTGTCCCAACTTCCAGAATTCTTGCGGGACGCTTCATACTACCAATAACCTTCAAAAGTGCTGCGACCTCAGGCTGAATTATTGGTACATGATTTTTTGAAGCATATTCTTCAAGCTCCGCTAAAAGACCGGTATTTGGTTTAATTGTCTTTCTTATATATTGAGTAATGTATTCGTAATTAATCATGTCATTGCTCCAATCAGCTACAACGTTAAAAATAAAGATGGCTGCTGCCATCTTTATTTTATATATTTCCGGCATTTAAGCCAGCCTAATTAATTTTTGTGTAATTATTTTGCCAATCCATATTGCTTCATCGCCTTTAAATGCTCCTGATATGTCTTGGAGAACTTAGTAGAACCGTCCGGCCCTGCGATGAAGAACATGTAGTCCGTATCTTCATCGGGATATAATGCTGCGTTTATGGAATCCATACCCGGTGAACAGATTGGTCCCGGTGGAAGACCCGGATGAATATACGTATTATATGGACTTGTAATTTTAGTATCCTCGTAGGTAAGCTTCTCATGTACTTTTCCTTCTTTATTTAGGAAAACATACTGTATAGTAGCACAGGACTGTAACTTATTCAAATCCCTGCTTTTTAAACGTCTATGAAATACTGCCGATACCAGCCTTCTGTCTTTGGTATTATTTGCTTCTCTTTCAATAATGGAAGCAAGAGTAATAACTTCGTCCATTGACATACCTAATTCCTTGGCACGCTTATAATGCTCTTTTGTTATCTTGTTTTTAAAGTTTTCAAGCATTACGTTTATTATTGTCTTTTCACTGGCGTTCATTGCAAATTCATATGTATCGGGAAATAAATACCCTTCTAATTTGAATTCACGGTTATTACTGTCTTTTATATCTTTTACAAAATCATAATCGTACTTTTGATACTTCATTGCATAATCAAATTTGTCTATAGTAGCAAGTTCCTTTTTAACAAAGGTATTCACAATCTGTCTGTAGCTCAAGCCCTCTGGTATGGTTACTTTTTTACTTTCCGGCTTTCCGGTAAGAATTGTCATTATTGTGTTGAATTCCAATCCCGATTTCAGAACGTGGGTACCTGCCTGATACTTGCCGTCAAACCCGTTAATTTTTGACACAATTGTAAAAATCTGAGGCTTGCTGATAATACCTTCATTTGCAAGTATTCCGGCAATAGTCTTGGTATCTGATCCCATAGGTATATCAACCATCTTTGCGCCTTCGGCATCAGCCTTTATTTTGACTTCCTTGGTTACTGTTTCAGATGTATCCGTGGAAACCGTACTTCTAAAAGTTATAACAGCTCCCACTGTAAAAATAAATACAAAAACAATAAAAATGGTCAGCCAGAAGGACATCTTCCTTAATCCGGCTGATATTATAAATAATCCAAAAAGAACCAATGTAAGTCCTACTGCCGTAAACGCTGCGTTAAGCAGACCAAACTTAGCATCAAAGCCTTTTAACAGAGTTCCGAAATAATTCATGATGTTTGGGATTGATAGCAATATCCCGACAATCACAGTCAGTATCCCTGTTAATGACACTTTTAATCTTCTATCCATCAAATATGTGACTCCATTCTAAAAATTCAAAAGCTTTTATAATAAATACTATAATATTCTTTTTAAATTTTGTCCATATTCCCGGTAATTACATTTTACTTCTTATCTTAGCTCTTGATTCTGTATCCAGTACTTTTTTTCTTAAACGGATACTCTTTGGAGTCATCTCTACAAGTTCATCCTCGGCAATAAATTCCAAAGCCTGCTCTAAGCTTAAATTTGTAGGAGGTGTCAACCTCAATGCCTCATCTGAACCGGAAGCTCTCATATTTGTAACATGCTTCTTCTTACATACATTTACAACCAAGTCATCATATCTGGCATTCTCACCTACAATCATACCTTCGTAAACCTTTGTTCCCGGTGTTATGAAAAGAGTTCCTCTTTCCTGAGCGTTGTACAAGCCGTAAGTAACAGCTTCGCCATCTTCCCAAGCGATCAGTGAACCTCTTGACCTTGTAGGGATTTCGCCCTTATATGGTTCATATCCATGGAATACGTGGTTCATAATTCCATTTCCCTTTGTATCAGTAAGCAATTCAGACCTGTATCCGATCAAACCTCTTGCTGGAATCCTGAATTCAAGTCTCATATAACCTTGGTTTGCAGATGTCATATTAACCATCTCGGATTTTCTTTGTCCGAGTTTTTCCATTACTGTTCCCATGAATTCTTCAGGAACATCTATCATTAAGTATTCTATAGGCTCCATTAACACGCCGTCTATTTCCTTGTTAATAACCGATGGCTTTGAAACCTGGAATTCATATCCCTGTCTTCTCATTGTTTCAACCAATATTGAAAGATGAAGTTCTCCTCTTCCTGATACAACAAAAGCATCAGCAGAATCAGTTTCCTCAACTCTTAAACTTACATTTGTTTCCAATTCTTTGAAGAGTCTGTCTCTCAAATGCCTTGAAGTAACAAAAGTACCTTCTCTTCCTGCAAACGGACTGTTATTTACGCTGAATGTCATTGACAAAGTAGGTTCGTCAATAGCAACAAAAGGCAACGGGTCCGGTGCACCTATTTCACATATAGTGTCACCGATTGTAACATCACCTACGCCGGAAACCGCAACTATATCCCCCAGCTTTGCTTCTGCAGTTTCAATTCTCTTGAGACCTTCATAGCAATATAGCTTTGTTATTCTAGCGTTAAGCTGATTTCCTTCCTTCTTACAAATTATTGCGGGCTGGCCAAGTTTTACTGAACCTCTCTCAACTCTTCCTATAGCTATTCTTCCTACATACTCATCATAGTCTATGTTTGAAACTAACAACTGAAGAGTTCCATCCAGTTCACCCTGAGGTGAAGGAACCTTGTCTATGATTACATCAAATAGCGGTTTTAAATCTCTTCTTTCCCCGCCAAGGTCGCAAACTGCAAAACCTTCCCTTGAAGAAGCATAAATAACCGGGAATTCCAACTGGTCATCGTCGGCTCCCAATTCGATAAACAATTCCAAAACTTCGTCAACCACTTCCTCTGGTCTTGCTTCCGGTCTGTCAATCTTATTTACAACAACAATTGGCTTTAAGTCCAGTTGTAATGCTTTTTTAAGTACAAACCTTGTCTGGGGCATTGCACCTTCAAATGCATCAACTAATAGTAAAACACCATCAACCATTTTTAGTACACGTTCAACTTCTCCACCGAAGTCGGCATGTCCGGGAGTATCAACAATATTGATTTTAGTTCCGTTATAGTTGACAGCAGTATTCTTTGCAAGTATTGTAATACCTCTTTCCTTTTCAAGGTCATTGGAATCCATTACTCTTTCAGCAACAGCCTCGTTTTCTCTGAAAATACCGCTCTGTCTAAGCATGGCATCAACCAGAGTAGTCTTTCCATGGTCAACGTGCGCTATTATTGCTATGTTCTTTATTTCCTGTCTGATATCCACAAAAATTCTCCTTCACTACTTCCTAATTTATTATCTATAATTAATCTTCTTTTTAATCCATATTAAACAATATATCTAATATAAAGTAAAAGGCCACTAATTATTCTAATTTACCATATCTAAATTGTCAACCTTTTGCATGTTTTGGGCGTAAGTTAATTAAGTTCCACAACTGTAACACCGTTTTCGCCCTCACCCAGTTTACCAAGTCTGAAGCTTTTTATATGAGGATTATGCTTCAGGTGCTGATGGAGTCCGGCTCTCAAAGCTCCGGTGCCTTTCCCGTGTATAAGCGTTACTTCCCCCATACCTGCAATACTTGCATCATCGAGGTACTTATCAACAACGTCAACAGCCTCGCTGAGCATCATTCCACGCAAATCAATTTCAGTTGACATATTCTGTGCTTTCGAAACACCTATTTTACCCATTCCGGTTCTTTGTATCTGCTGTTTCTGCTCATCTACTAATTTGAGGTTTGAAATATGAACATTTATTTTCATAATTCCAGCCTGAACCTGTGCTTCCCCGTTCTTATCCGGTAGTGATAAAATCGTTCCTTTCTGGTTAAGGTTAACTATTAATACAGTATCACCTGGTTTAAGATTTTTAGGCGGTTTCACTAGCCCCTGTCTAGGCATTATGGACTCAACCAGAGAATCATCCAAATTGTTTATACTCTTGTTAAGTCTTTGACGAAGCTCCTCTGTTTGTCTTCGTACTTCAGCCTCCTCCTGCTCCTTTGCCAGTCTTTTCATTTCTGAAACCAGTTCGTCTGCTTGATGTTTTGAATCTGTTAGAATCCGTCGTGCTTCTTCACGAGCCTTTCGAAGTTCGCTTTCCTTCTGTGCTGCTAATCTTCTTTTCTGATCCTCCAAATCCTTTTTAAGTCGTTCTGCTTCCTGTCTGTAGCTTTCGGCACGCATTTTCTCTTTTTCGGCCTCGCTACGGTTCTTTTCTATACTTAATAGTATATCCTCAAACCTTATGTCCTCCTGAGACAGAAACTCCTTTGACCTTTCTATTATGTCATCTGTCAGACCAAGTCTTTTAGAAATGGCAAATGCATTGCTCTTTCCGGGTACACCTATAAGAAGCCTGTAGGTAGGTCTAAGTGTTTCCACGTCAAATTCGCAGGATGCATTTTCAACTCCTGTAGTAGAAATAGCATAAACCTTGAGTTCGCTATAGTGTGTTGTTGCCAGAGTTGTAGCACCCATCTGGTGCAGAGATTCAAGAATTGACATAGCCAGAGCTGCCCCTTCTGTGGGGTCTGTCCCTGCCCCTAGCTCATCCAGCAGTATCAGCGACTTGTTGTTGACACCGCTAAGTATATCCACAATATTCTTCATATGGGATGAAAATGTACTAAGGCTTTGTTCAATGCTCTGCTCGTCCCCAATGTCTGCATAAATCTTTTCAAACACACTCATCTCCGTTCCCTCATTTGCAGGAACCAGAAGCCCCGACTGTACCATTAAAGTAAACAGTCCCACTGTTTTAAGGGATACTGTTTTGCCCCCTGTATTAGGCCCGGTAACAATCAATGAACTGAATTTTTCACCGATCCAGAAATCAATTGGTATTACTTTTTGAGGATCCAGAAGAGGATGTCTTCCTTTTTTTATAATGATTTTGCCGGTATCATTAATTCTAGGACAAATACATTTATAATCTACTGCCAGTTTTGCCTTTGCAAAAATAAAATCAAGCCTTGCCATTATACTCATGTTTGCATTTAATTGCGGCAATATCAGAGAAGCATCCTGAGACAGCTCGGCAAGTATCCTGTCTATCTCCGTTTGCTCCTTCACCCTAAGCTGTTTTATACTGTTGTTCGCTTCAACAACCGCCATTGGCTCAATAAACAATGTGGCACCGCTGGCAGAAGAATCATGCACCAATCCGGGTATATCTCCCTTATGCTCCTGTTTTACCGGGATTACATACCTGTCCCCCCTCATGGTTACAACAGATTCTTGAATAAACTTCTGGTATTTTGTGGAACGAATGATGGAGTTCAGCTTATCCTTAATAGACGCCTGCTGCTCCTTAATCTGGCGTCTGATACTGCTTAGTGCAGGGCTTGCGTTATCAGCAATCTCATCTTCGCTTAATATACAGTTCTCGATTTTCTGCTCCAACCTCTGATTTGACTCAAGACAGGATATGAGTTCATTGACCACATTGGTTTTATTTTCGTCCAGTTTATCGTTAATATATCCTTTTAGCCTTCTGGCGGCTCTTAGTACTCCTGCAAGGCGCAGTAATTCCCCCGGACTAAGCACTCCTCCCATATCAAGCCTTTTAAGGGTCATCCTGATATCAGTTATTCCTCCAAGGGGAGGTGAGCCCCTTTTCAATACACAACTTACACCGTCATTGGTCTCTGACAGCATTTTTTCAACCGCCCTTAAATCAGTTTGAGGAGTTAGCTCTAAAACAAGCTCCCTCCCCAATTCAGATGCGGTCAAGCCTTTTAATTTATCAATAATTTTATAAAATTCAAGTACTCTTTGAGTTTTTTCATTCATAAGATAATCCTTCCAATTCATATGAAACATCAGCTTCTATGATGATTTGGAAGTTTGAATCATGAAGATTCAAACTTTTTATGATCATCCTGACGAAGCTGCGCTCTTTTTATTTTTCCACTAATTGTTTTTGGTAATTCATCAACAAATTCTATTATTCTGGGATATTTGTATGGTGCTGTAACTTTCTTTACATAACTCTGAATTTCCTTTTTCAATTCATCTGAAGGCTGATAACCTTTTGCAAGAACAATTGTCGCCTTTACAACCGTACCCCTTATACTGTCAGGCGCACCGGTAACGGCACATTCTACAACTGACGGATGCTCAATTACTGCACTTTCTACTTCAAAGGGACTTATTCTGTAGCCTGATGCTTTTATAACATCATCATTTCTTCCTACAAACCACAGGTAACCATGCTCGTCCTTGTAAACAACATCACCCGTATGGTATGTGTTATTATACCACACTCTTGCCGTTGATTCAGGGTCTTTATAATATCCGCAGAACAAACCTGCGGGCTTATTGGTATCAACATCCCTTATTACCAATTCGCCTTCTACTCCAACCTGACAGGAGTTCCCTTCTTCATCCACTACATCAATGTTGTAGGCAGGATTCGGCATTCCCATGGCACCGGGGTCTACCGGCAACCATTCATAATTTGCTACAATTACGGTAGTTTCAGTCTGTCCGAATCCGTTTAATATTTCATGTCCCGTCAGCTTTTTGAACCTGTTGAAAATCTCAGGATTCAAAGGTTCTCCTGCTGTTGAACAGTGCGTCATAGATGATAAATCAAATTTCGTAATATCATGCTGAAGCATAAACCTGTAAATTGTAGGCGGAGCACAGAAAGTCTTTATTTGATATTTTTCTATTTTCTCAAGCAGATTGCAAGGATCAAATCTATCCATATCATATAAAAATTGTACTGCACCGCATATCCATTGTCCAAAAAGCTTGCCCCATGCAAATTTTGCCCAACCTGAATCGGCAACTGTCAGGTGCAGCCCATTTTCAACAACCCTGTGCCAATACTTGGCAGTAACAATATGTCCCAGCGGATATGTAAAATCATGTATTGACATTTTAGGCATACTGGTAGTGCCTGACGTAAAATAAATTATCATATAGTCTTTATTTTGAGTATTCATTTCTCCTGCAGGCCTTATCCAGCTATCAGAAAAGCCCTCTATGTCCTTATCATAATCCAGCCATTTATCCTTGGTTCCGCCAACCATTATATACTTTTTAACCGTAGGGGAATCTTCCATTGAATTCTCAACATGTTCAATAATTGCCGAATCATTATATGCTATAATAGCCTTTACTTCTGCTGCATTGTTTCTATATACTATGTCCTTCTTCATCAGCTGATTTGTGGACGGAATAAAGGTAATGCCTATTTTCATGGCAGCGAATGCAAAGAAATAAAATTCATATCTTCTTCTTAATATGAACATTACCTTGTCTCCCTTGCCTAATCTGTTGGCAACCAGGTAATTGGCAGTCTTGTCTGACCAGTACTTCAACTCTCCGAAAGTAAACTTCTTTTCGTTTCCGTGGTCATCGCACCACACCAACGCAAGTCTCTCAGGTTCCAGTCTCGCATACTCATCTATTATGTCATAAGCAAAGTTGAAGTTAGATGGAACGTTTAGCTTAAAGTTCTCTCTAAAATCCTCATAGGATTCAAAATCAGTTTTACTCAAATATCGTGTTTCCAAACTCATTCGTATATCCTCCCAATACATTTAAACCATATTTTTTTTTAAATTAAAGTAAAATTATTGTAAGGAATCTGGCTTCCTTACCGTCCAAGGCAATCTGTTTGTGAGGAAGTGAAGAGTTAAAATATAAAGAATCCCCTGGTTCCAAATCAAATTTCTCTTTCCCTATTAACACCTGCATTTTTCCTTCCAGACAGTAATTAAACTCCTGTCCTTTATGAGAAACCATTTCAGGACTATTTCCGGGATCAAGTACAACAAGCATAGGTTCTATTTTTCTGTTTGAATATTTGTAAGCAAGACTTTCAAAGCTGTATTGGTCGTATCTTTCAACTTTGAGACCTTCACCTTTTTTAACGTGGCATATATCATGAAGCTTTGGTGATGTTCCTGTTAAAATTTCAGTAATGTTGACCTTATAAATCTCTGCCAGCTCATATAAAAGGCTGACAGGAATATCGTCTTCAGCATTTTCGTATAATTTATATTGTGCAAGCTTAACTCCCAGCTGCTCTGCAACTTCTTCCTCTGTAGACCCTGCCAGAAGCCTGAGTCCCTTTATTCTGACAGCGATGTCCTTGACTTTTTCATTCATATTTAAAACCTCCATGAGTGTTATAACAATGTAAATATTACCTAAAAAATAACAACAATATTCTTATTATAGCATATTTAGCCAAGGAGGTTTATTATATTTTATCTATTTCAATGTCTGATTTTTTTTCTCAGGACGGGATACAGCCAGAAACCAAGAGTCATGGTTATAAGACAGGCAGATATACCAAAAAGAGATGGCATTGACCTTAAAAAAAGTGTTTGAAATGTTGTTTCAGAGGTTCTTTCCATATAAACCGCAGTATTAATTATAATGTACGTAAAAAAGAAGGCTATTCCCAGCAACTGAAATATATAATGCTGTCTCAGCAGATTAACTGCAAAACCTGCAATAAATATTATTATAAAAACTGCTATTGAATACGAAAAAGCCGGCGACATAAACAACCTCCATTTGATTTTACGCATTAAAAAACACTGAATACTTTACAAATATTGTAATATACTCAGTGCTTTTATACAAATTATTTCTCAGTTAAAGGAAATCAAGACTAAATCATTGATTTAGATTTTAAGCTTTGGTTTTAGTGTAGACGAATAAAACCTTATAAACAAAGTGTACACATAGTCATACACTACAAAAACTATTTCCAGCAAAGCTGCAACTATATATACAGGTGCAGTTAATTCAACACCTGCCATTATAAATTCCTTTAGAAATACAAACCCGAGAAGCAGACATATATTAAAATAAACCAACTTTAATATATATTCCAAAACTCTGCTTTGCCGTCTTTCAAAATATAGTTTTAGCAGTCCGTAAACTCCGAAAAACACTATATATGGCAGTACTTCAAGTCTTGGAATCAAAACCGCCGACAAAACAGCAGATGCAGCATAAAAAGTCCATCCTGCTTTTGAGCCGAATTCGATTATTATTATTGAAGTAAAAAGCGAACTTACTGCATATAACGAAAGCCTGCTGGTAGGCAAAACAGATGCAAGAAACACACATATGACGGTAAACCCAAGAAGAATTCCGCTTAATGTAATTTTTTTGGCTCTTGTTGCGTTATTCATATCTACCTCATAAATTTAGTTTAAATCTGGAGCATTAGCAGCAAGAAATTAAATCTCCCCCACAGCACTCACACATTGAATCAGAACACCATAAGCATGTACACATATCGCAAAAGCTTGGTCCTGCACCATATCCACGATTAGCAGCATTACCCCGGTACATGTTATTATTTACATTTATCCGGTTAAGGGCGTCCCTGTATTCATAGTTTGAAGGGTCCATGTTTACAGCCTGCTTGATATTCATTATAGCTTCGTTGTACCAACCTTTTTTCATAAAGACCAGTCCGCGAAGATAAAACCATTCGGCGCTTCTGTTTTGAATGCTTTCGAGTAGTGATTCCGCAGCTGCAATGTTACCTGTATTTATATACATTCTTACTTGTCGGAAGTTGTCTCCTCCTGCATTTCCGCCCGCTGCACCTCCAAAACCTGAAGCCCCTGGTGCTCCGCTTCTCCCACTCCAGCCATTACTGGTTTTGGCGGTCTGACCTTTTCCCGTAAGATACTCATAAGCTTCATTTACTTCTCTGAGTTTTTCTTCAGCGAGTTTGGAAAGAGGATTATCATGGTATTGATCCGGATGATATTTCTTTACCTGTTCTCTGTATGCTTTTTTTATTTCTTCTTCTGATGCTCCCTCACTTATTCCTAGTACTTCATATGGATTTTTCACCTTTACCACAACTCCTCTGGCACAAAATTTTATCCGTTTTACTTAACATACCTATATATAATATGTTCTCCAATATTCCTTTATTTTCTTTTAAACTAAGCAATTCAAACGCCTTGGATGCTTCCTGTAAGCAATATAATACCGTAAACTCCGCCTGACTCTTAATATCATTCTTAAAAACCGCTAAATTTTGGCCCTTATAATTGAACTGAGTAAGAAATGGGTTATAGCTGGAGTTTTTTAGATCATCTTCCATATCGTCAAAAGCATCAACCAAATATATCCATTTCCCGATATTATAACCCATCCATCTTAAAATTTGTCTGGTTTTATCATCTAGTCTTTCGTAGTCCAAAACCTCTTCCATAAGCTTTGCAAAAGGCTCAGAAGCAGCATCTATGGAATTACATTTTTCCTTTTCTAATTTGGACAAGTCGCTTAGTCTTTGGTTAATTATAGCACACTTTTTCGGATATTCCACAACTAACTTTCCATATGCTCTTTTAAAAGCTGCCATACCTGCCAGTGCTATTTTCGATTTGTCATCATTCCACTTATCTTTCATATTATTATACGCTAAAATAATATTTATGTCGGAAGAATAATCAATAATTTCATTATGCGTGACAAATGATTTTTTTAATGGATGGACAATGCACCTTTCCTTGGTGAGACCTGTTTTTATTTTAAGTACGGAGCCCAAAAGAAGTGCCAGAAAAGCAGCATCATAAGTCAGCGTCATTCTTTTAATCTGTCCGTGCCTTTTTCCTATTGATTTACACACACCGCAATAATATGCCCTGTATATGTCAAATTCCTTTATTTTCAATTCCGGTTTTTCCGGCATTATATAACCGAACATTGTATCCTCCGTTGATAAACACTGCTGCGAATCTTAAACAAACCACTTTTATTTAAAAAGGTACACAAAATGTGTACCTTAACATACAGATGCAATTACTTGTTTTTTTTCTCATTATAATCCTTGGAGAATCTAAAATAAATAATTATATACATTGTTAGTGCAAACAACGTACATGCTACCGCCAAACCTATTGCAACATAGATGGCATTTAATGCATAACCGCTGTCGCCTGCTACAATTTTAAGTATAATAGTTGCCAGTATTGCAAAATAAAATATTACTGTGGCTAACTTACCATACCAGTTGGCTCCTATAACCGTTCTTCCTTTTTTATACACCATTATACCGCCTACTAGCATTAAAGACTCCTTAATTACAACAATAACCAAAACAACTAAAGGTATAAATTTATGTAGTACAAGAAAGACTAATGCTGTTATCTGCATAAGCTTATCAGCCAAAGGGTCAAAAACCTTGCCCCATTTTGTAATTAAATTATACTTTCTGGCTATATAGCCGTCAAGTACATCCGTAAACCCGCCAAAAGCGAAAAGAATAATGGCTGTAGTATATTTTTCACAGTAAATAAAGTAACCTAGAAAAGGCACTATTATGAGTCTTAATAATGTTAAAGCGTTTGGAATATATTTTCTCACCAGTACACCACCTGATTACCAATATTAGAGTAAATAGCACACCTAGTTTATCATAATGTGTCATTTAAATGCAATAACTTCTTATTTCTTCAACTTACATGACTTTAGTCATCCCTTGCCGCTTTTTCAATTATTTCATAAAGTTCGGGATAATGTTTTTGCAAGTTTATAGGCTTTAAATCACAGGTGGTCCAAACATGAGAAGTTTCTCCTGTTGTAATAGGATTTTCCATATTATCCGATTTAAATACCTCATATTTAAAATTCAGTCGGGCTTTTGAGTAACTTTTGATACTTGTCCTTACTATTATATTATCCTCATATGTAGATGAGTTGATATATTTACAATGCAACTCCAATAGAGGCAACATTATACCCAAAGATTCCACACGTGAATAAGATATTCCGCTTTCCTTGATAAATTCTGTTCTACCTACTTCAAACCATACGGGATAATTTGAATGGTGAACAATACCCATCCTGTCTGTTTCAGCATACCTGACTGTTAACGGTACATCTATATATAGCATACGATCATTCTCCTTAAAAAGTATGATAATTATATTACAAATAGTAATATTTTTGCCTGATAAGCAGTAGTAGCTCCGGGCAAAAGCTCGGAGCTACTATCATTCATTTTTATTAATAACCCGTTTCAATGATTACGCTATGTGCTTCTTCAACCTCTGCTTCAGGAACGAGAACTTCATAATAATTGTCATTGTTTTCATGATTTTTACTTATAGGTCTCAGTTTCACAAGAATACCCTCATTGGACAAAAGCTCCTGAAGCTGATTAGCAACATCTTTGCTTTGGGCCATATATACCACTGTCCACATTATCATCTACACTACCTTTCAAATTGTTATTCACCGCTTTGAATAGTACCATATCTGCAATAAACAGTGGCCTTGCCTCTTATTTTTATCGCAGAAGTATTCTCTGTAAATTGCGCCAAAAGAACTTCGCCCTTATCCAACTTCTCGGTATGATGAAATTTTGTATCCCTTCCACGCGTTAACCCGATAATTGTGACCCCGTTTTCCCCAGCCTTAATAGCAACGTACTCACCGGATAACTTATCCTCCAGGTTGTCCATATATAACCACCTCGACACTTATATTATATTATTTTGTACAAAAAATCAATATTTGGCTACTTTTTCGTTATTTTAATACCACATTTTCTTCGCCTAGCCTGCTTACTAATTCTTCCATTATTACATTATTGACATATATCCAGTATTGCCTGTCAAGTTTTTTGAAAAAATTTTGATTTTTTTTTGCAACGTAAGTTGGAGTAGCACCTGAAAAATATTTTAAAAGTGCTCTCAAAGCTGCGCCATCCTCCTTTGGAAGCTGTTCAGGCAAAGTTAAATACAATCCCTTCTCTTGAAGACCTTTTATAGGCAGAACTTCCTCTGCAATTATTTTAGGCTGTTCGTCCTCTCTTACACTAAGTCTGCCGTTTACAATTATTATACTTTCCTGCTGTAAAAGCTGAGAAAATTTTTCATACACTGTAGGAAAAACTATGAGTTCCATAGTACCGAACAAATCTTCAAGACCTACAAAAGCCATTAAATTATTATTTTTTGTTGACTTGGTCTTTTTGGATACTACTATACCTCCTACAGTTACTCTCATGGAGTCCTGAAGTTTTTTACTGTTTAACTCCATATCACTTGAATTTTCATCGTCAACAAACATTTCACTGCTGTATAGGTTTACATTTCGTTCCAATATATCTTGATATTCACTTATCGGATGGCCTGAGACGTACAACCCCAGCATCTCCTTTTCCATTGAAAGAAGTACATTTGCAGGGTATTCCTTTATGTCCGGAAAATCCTCCTGCAAAAGCTCCTGTGGTTCACTCATCATATCAAATATTGATAGCTGACCGTCCATATTCTTTTTACGGTTCTGTGAAATTCCATCCAGAAGTCTCTCATATACTGCCATCAGCTTTGATCTAAATACTTTAAGCGAGTCAAAGGCTCCGCTTTTTATAAGGCTTTCAACACACCTTTTGTTAATATCACGCCCCTCTATTCTTTGACAGAAATCCAGAAAAGATTTAAATTCTCCGTTCTGTTGTCTTTCTGTAATAACAGATTGTATTGCATTTTCTCCTACATTTTTAATTGCCGCCAAACCGAAACGTATATTTTTATTTACAACTGTAAATTTTACGTTGCTTTCATTGATATCCGGTGGGAGTACCTGAATGTTGAGGGTTTTACACTCATTGACGTATTGGGATACTTTGTCACTGCTGCCCAAAAAGCTGTTAATGGAAGCTGCCATAAACTCTACGGGATAATAGTATTTAAGCCATGCGGTCTGATATGCCACAACAGCATAGGCAGCAGCATGGGACTTGTTAAAGGCATAGCTTGCAAAGTCCATCATTTCATCAAATATCTTATTGGCTGTAATCTCATCTACACCGTTTTTTACCGCACCCTTTACAATCTCGTTACCTTCCTCATCTGTTATTCCGTATATGAAGTTCTTGCGTTCCTGTTCCATTACGGATATCTTCTTTTTGGACATGGCACGTCTTACAAGGTCAGACCTGCCCAATGAGTAGCCTCCCAGCTCTCTTACTATCTGCATTACCTGTTCCTGATAAACCATGCAACCATACGTAACATCAAGAATACTTTCAAGCATCGGATGGTGATACTTTATCTCTTTTGGGTTGTTTTTATTTCTGATGTATCTTGGTATCTGATCCATAGGGCCCGGTCTATAGAGAGAAATACCCGCTATGATATCTTCCAGTGAGTTTGGCTGGAGTTCCTTCATAAACTGAGTCATTCCCGCACTTTCCAGCTGAAATACACCAGCTGTTCTGCCCTCTCCTATCATTTTATAGACTTCCTTGTCATCATAATCGATTTGCTGAATGTCTATTTTCCTGCCATGACCTTGTTCTACCAAATCTACTGCATCACGAATTACAGTAAGGGTTCTTAGTCCAAGAAAGTCCATTTTGAGGAGTCCCAACTCTTCAAGGGGTACTGCCGTTACCTGGGTTGTCACACTATTGTCGTTTAATTGGAGAGGTACATATTCTACTATTGGTTCCTTTGAAATAACAACTCCGGCAGCATGTGTGGATGCATGACGTGGAAGACCTTCAAGGGTTCTTGCTGTGTCAATAAGCAACTGAGTCTCCTCGTCGGTTTCATACCTTTTTTTCAGTTCCTGATTCAGCTCTAATGCCTTATCTATATTCATACCAATTTGAAACGGTATCATTTTTGCTATAGCATCAACGTCCCCGTAAGGAATATCCAACGCTCTCCCAACATCTCTTATAACCGCCCTTGCAGCCATGGTTCCAAAGGTAATTATTTGAGAAACCCTGTCCTTTCCATACTTTCCGATTACATAATCAATTACTTCCTGTCTGCGCTCGTAACAGAAGTCAATATCTATATCAGGCATGCTGATTCTCTCAGGATTTAAAAACCTTTCAAACAAAAGGTTATACTTGAGAGGGTCAATACTGGTTATTCCAAGGGCATAAGATACTATACTTCCTGCTGCGGAACCTCTTCCCGGTCCTACCATTATACCCTGATCTCTTGCATATCTTATAAAATCCCATACAATGAGAAAGTAGTCTACATAGCCCATCTGCGATATAACTGAAAGCTCATATTCAAGTCTGTGAATTATTTCTTCCGAACAATTCTCGCCATACCTTGATTTGAGTCCTTTATAACACTGCTCTCTCAAATATTCATAAGGAGTGTAACCATCCTCTACGTCAAAGCTTGGCAAGTGCAGCTTTCCGAATTCCAGCTCAACGTTACACATTTCGGCAATTTTTACCGTATTTTCAAGAGCCTGCTTAACATTTTTAAAGTTCTCATACATTTCCTCCGGTGATTTTACATAAACCTCATCCGTGTTAAACCGCATTCTGTTATCATCGTTAATTGTTTTGCCTGTTTGAATACATAATAGAATCTCATGAGATTTGGCATTTTCCTTTGTGAGATAGTGTGCATCATTTGTGGCAACCAAAGGTATTCCCAATTCCCCTGACATCTTAATAAGCTGCTGGTTAACCAGATTTTGCTCGCTTATTCCATTATGCTGAAGCTCAAGGTAAAAATTCCCTTGTCCAAATATGCGATTTAAATTATTAGATAGTTCCACAGCTTTTTCGTAATCGTTATTCAGTATTGCAGACGGAATATCCCCTGATAAACATGCACTCAGGGCTATAATTCCTTCTGAGTATTTCTCCAAGGTTTCATAGTCTACTCGGGGCTTGTAATAATACCCTTCGGTAAACCCCAGTGAGACTATTTTCATAAGATTTTTGTACCCTATCTGATTTTTTGCAAGTAAAACAAGATGGCCATAATTAGAGTCAATTCCCGGCTGCTTGTCCTTCATATTCCTTTTTGCAGTATATACCTCACAACCAAGTATAGGCTTAATTCCATTTTTTACAGCTTCTTTATAAAACTCTACAACTCCGTACATTACTCCATGGTCAGTAATGGCTACGCTGTCCATGCCCAGTTCTTTAACCCTTTGTATAAGGTCTTTTATTCTATTTGCTCCGTCAAGAAGACTATATTCAGTATGTACATGCAGGTGTACAAAATTCCCCATTCTATTCTCTCCAAACTATATATAAAAACATTTTATTCAAACTAACTACAATAATTATACCACAATAGATAAAACAATTTTTATGTTTTAATCAGTCGCAATATGTCTGATTATTCCTTCAAATAGCTTGGTACATACGGGTTTCGGGAAATATAGCGACCTAATCGGATTTTAGTGATACAATGTATCTGCGAGGTGGTAATAAGTGGAATATACAGAAGATAAAATAAATTCTTTTACTGGCATACTTAGAAAAGCAGGGCTATTGTCCGTTGATTTAATTTACAGGATAAACTATAAACTACTATTTGGTTCAAACCTGTACTACAGACATAGGATTTCATCCTTCAGGTCCTGTGTTTTTTGCCGCAATCTGCACTACAACAAGACCATAAAAAAATACGTTTGTTCACATAAGGAATATGAAGCCAGTAGTTCTCTTGTTCCCTGTATTATTCCCGACTCATATTCAAAGCTGGTTAAAACATATAGTGAAGAAGCCTTTCAAGTACCTTGGCTTTTTAAAAACCCATGTCTTAATTTTGACGTATTGGAGCCTAAGAGTTACTATCGGAATTTCCTTTCACTGAATATGTCAAGCAGTATTATCAAATTGGAAACCCTTGAAGGTATATTGACCGGCAAATGCTATGGAGAAATTCCCTGTCATATATGTGCCTTGGTAAATAAAGCCGCTTATACGGGATGCCGATATGCCTCCCGTGCCAAGGAAACAGGCAGATGCAGTATTATTTATGATAATCTCAAGGAATACTACACAAGTTATGGCTCTTCGATGACCAATGTTTCCTAAACCCTTTAATTTACGTTTTACGCCTAACCCCTATTAGTGCTTAAAATAAAATAACTCAACTTCTAACATAGAAGTTGAGTTATTTTATTTATATTTATATAATACGTGTTTATTATTCACCTTGACCGCAGCAGAATTTATACTTCTTTCCACTTCCACATGGGCACATATCATTTCTACCAACCTTCGCCTTGTTTACAACAGGTTTCTTCGGTTCGTCCCCATGACTTGCTGCAACAGGTTCTGCAACCTTTTCACGTTGAGGAGCGTGTTCTCTGTCGATCCTTGCTCTAACCAGAAGTCTGATAGAATCCTCCTGAATACTCTTAATCATTTCTTCAAACATCTGGAATCCTTCAAACTTATATTCAACAACAGGATCTCTCTGTCCGTATGCTCTCAAACCTATTCCTGATCTCAATTGATCCATTGCATCAATGTGATCCATCCACTTTTCATCAACAACTCTGAGAAGTACTACTCTTTCTAGCTCTCTCATTAATTCAGGAGTGTTTTCTATCTCCTTGAATTCATATATCTTATTAACAATTTCCATTAGTTTTTCTTTAAGGTCTATCTTATCCATGGAAGCCTTTTCTTCATCAGTCAGAACAAAAGCACCCTGTGGAATAAATACACTCTCAAGATAAGCTATTATACTTGGCCAATCCCATGTGTCGGAATATTCACTTTCTGTACAGTAGTTTGCTATAACACCGTCTATAACGCTTTCAAACATTTTTATAAAGTAATCTTTCAGGTTGTCACCATCTAAAACTGTTTTTCTCTGAGCGTATATGATTTCCCTCTGCTTGTTCATTACATCATCATATTGCAGAACTCTCTTACGTACATCAAAGTTTCTTCCTTCAACCTTCTTTTGGGCATTTTCAATTGCATTTGACAACATTCTATGCTCTATAGGCTGATCATCTTCAAGACCAAGTGCATTAACTATATTGGTTAATCTTTCTGAGCCGAAAAGTCTCATTAAATCGTCTTCCAGTGAAATGTAAAATCTTGATGAACCGGCATCTCCCTGACGACCTGCACGTCCTCTCAACTGATTGTCTATACGTCTGGATTCATGTCTCTCAGTACCTATAATGTGCAATCCGCCTGCTTCAACAACCTTTTCTCTCTCTTTATTTATAACAGCCTTAAATTTATCATTTAGTTTTCTGAACTGCTCTCTTGCCTCAATTATAAGCTCATCAGTTGTTTCGTTATAGCTGGTTGACGCATTTATAAGTTCCTCGTCATAACCCAACTTACGCATTTCCTGTTTTGCCATATACTCGGCATTACCGCCAAGAACTATATCGGTACCTCTACCTGCCATGTTAGTTGCAATGGTTACTGCTCCCAGCTTTCCGGCCTGAGCAATAATCTCTGCTTCCTTGTCATGGTATTTTGCATTCAATACCTGATGGGGAATACCCTTTCTTTTAAGCATAGTACTTAGGAATTCGGATTTTTCAATTGAAATTGTACCTATCAGCACCGGCTGACCTTGTTCATGGCACTGTACTACATCTTCTATAACTGCGTTAAATTTACCGATTTCATTTTTATAAACAACATCTGGATGATCTTTTCTTGCCATTTCCCTGTTTGTCGGAATTATGATTACATCCAGTTTATATATTGTGTTAAATTCATCTTCTTCTGTCTGAGCAGTACCTGTCATACCTGCCAGCTTGCTGTACATTCTGAAGTAGTTCTGGAATGTGATGGTTGCAAGTGTTTTACTTTCTCTTTCTACCTTTACGCCTTCTTTTGCTTCTATTGCCTGATGGAGACCGTCGCTGTAACGTCTTCCGTACATAAGTCTACCTGTAAATTCATCAACAATAATGACCTCTCCGTCATTAACAACATAGTCCTTGTCTCTTTTCATAAGACCATGTGCTTTCAATGCCTGATTAACATGGTGTGAAATTGTCATATTTTCAGGGTCGGACAGGTTCTCTATTCCAAAATACTGCTCCGCCTTTTTGATACCATTTGCCGTAATTACCGTTGTATGTGCCTTTTCATCAACAATGTAATCTTCGTCAAAGACTTCATCGGCATCAACCTTGTCATCCATTTGAGTAATTACTTTTGCTCTTAATTTTGAGGCAAAGGAATTTGCCCTTTTGTACAAGTCGGTGGACTTATCACCCATACCTGAAATAATAAGAGGTGTTCTGGCTTCATCTATGAGGATGGAGTCAACCTCATCCACTATGGCATAATTCAAGTCTCTCTGAACTCTGTCTTCCTTGTATATAACCATGTTATCTCTCAGATAATCAAAACCCAGCTCGTTATTTGTACAGTAAGTTATATCACAGTTATATGCTGCACGCCTATCCTCATTTTCCATGTCATGTACTATAAGACCTACAGTCAATCCCAGGAAGTTATATATTTTTCCCATCCACTCGCTGTCACGTCTTGCAAGGTAATCATTTACGGTTACTACATGAACTCCTTTTCCTGATAGGGCATTAAGATATACAGGCAATGTTGCAACAAGGGTCTTACCTTCACCTGTTTTCATTTCTGAAATTCTTCCCTGATGCAATACAAGACCGCCTATGAGCTGAACTCTGAAGTGTCTCATACCCAATACTCTTTTTGAAGCCTCACGAACAACAGCAAAAGCTTCAGGTAAAATATCATCCAAAGTCTCACCATTGGCAAGACGTTCTTTAAATTCAGGTGTTTTAGCTTTAAGCTCTGTATCTGTTAATTTCTGTATCTCCGGCTCACATGCCTCGATTTTATCAATAATCGGATAAATCCTTTTTAATTCTCTGTCACTATATGACCCAATAATTTTTTCTATAAAATTTTTAACCATAACATAATCCTCCATGACCCGCAACGGGAAAATTTTTTAATCTGTCTGCACGAAAATAACCCATCAATTGTGGGGTAATTAATAAAATTAGCAGCAAACAGGCGGTGAGGAATCAGATTGGCTAAACAGAAGCCTTCTTGAAGAAAAAGCTATATTTATATTTGAATTAAAATAAACTAATACTAAAAGACTTAGAATGGCAATGGAAATAGACATCAGCAACGCAAGTTCCCCATGTCTATTATTATTTGGCATTTCCTTATTTAAAGCATCTGCGGAAATTGCCTTAAAAAATGAAAGGGGTGTTCCTTTTCTACGTAAAGATGCCTCTTTCTGCAATTCTAAAACAGAAACAGCACTTCTGCTTTCCTGAATCATATCAAGATGTGTAAAATTTATCAAGTATAAGTCAAATAAATCGGCAGCATTATAGACCCCATTTTCAGAGGCTAATGCAGATAATATGATTATACTTAAAAAAAGCTTCTTAAACATTCATTTGCCCATCTTTCTCTTGCAATCTATCAAGTACGGTATTATACCCGTCAGCACCATAAACAAGACATCTGTTGACCCTGCTTATGGTTGCCGTACTGGCCCCGGTTTGCTCACAAATTTCTGTATAGGTTCTCTTTTCCCTTAACATTTTTGCTACCTGAAGCCTTTGTGCCAAAGCCTTAAGTTCTGCAATCGTACAAAGATCTTCAAAAAAATTATAACATTCTTCCCTATCCTTTAAAAGTAAAATTGCATCAAATAAACTATCTGTATGTTCATCCCTTAATTTGGAATTCATAATTAAAACTCCTCAATTATAAAGCAAAAAATATTCTGCATAAAATTATTTTATTATAAAGATACAATAACAGCTTTTTATAAATCAGTCAAGGTTCTACAAAAGCTACGTATTCTACATAGTTCCAATTCTATAATCACAGATAAATGAATAACTATATATTGTGCCAAGCGTATTTACCAAAGTTTATAAGGAGGATTATATGAATCGGCTTATTATGATAACTAATAAACAAAAACTTCTAATACTGGCCATATCTGTTATATTTATTATACTATCTGCTGCCTTAATTTCAATGCTGGAATTTCCAAAAACTACAATAAATGATATTCCCACAAAGCCACAGAATCTTTCCGGTTCTCAAAGTGAAAATAAGCGGTTGAAGGAAATTTTATCTTCTATTGTACCGGAGGATAATAAAATTCTGTATGAGGATGATTTCAGAAAAACAAGTAATTCTAAAAATCTGGCTGGAGCTGTGGATGTCAAGCCTGCAAACATACAGAATTCGGGAGATTCACTTTCTTATACTACAATTTACTCCGACGAGGAATATTTAAGGCCAATATATGTAAATTCGTGGAAACAAGCTTATTATCGTGGGTGGCTGTATCTCCCTCGCAAAATAATCTATGCAAGACATAATTTGTTTGCTTACACCGGAAATTCCGCAAATATTTTAGATATTGAAGGAGAATTGGGGTTCTATCCTAACATATCCATAGATAACGAAAACTATCTAAACTTTCTTATTTACAATTATGATTTAGAAAATGCAGTTAAGCGGGGTAATAGGATTGTCTTCTTTGGAAAACCTTTAAAAAAGGGCATTCAGATAGTTGCCATTAAAAAAGAGGATATAAATAATTATGAAAATTATAACAATATAATAGCACAGCTTTGTACTCCGGCTGGCTATGAATTGGATTACCAAAATATGGCTTTGAGCAATAGTGGAAAGGCAACTGAGGATTACGGGATTGATGATGATACTGTCTTAACATATTCAAAAAATAATTCAGATTTAACTAAACAGAATGTTCGGTTGCGTCAGGAACTGACACACTACATTTCAGACTCCTCTCAGGAAATCTATTTTCAGCAAAATGGAGGCTATCAGACATCCGATGTACTTGATACAAACATAGATTTGGAAGAAGCCTTTAACAGTTCCAAGCCTCTAGGCCATAAATTTCTTTACAACAACTTGAAATACAAAAGCCCGGTTTACCATCCTGACTGGAAGAAAAACTACGACCTTGAATGGTGCTATTTACCGAGAAAAATATATCTTAATATGAAAGAAATTTTTGTACTACCTTCAGATACTGATGTGCTTGACGACTTGTATGGAGAACTGGGCTTTTTTGAAAAGCGTCCTTCCATAAACAAAAAAAATGCAGGCTTCTTTATAAAGAACTTCTCTGTTGATTCGATTCATTTGTTTGAAAACAATATTATTGTTACCGGTACGCCGTGCAGAAAAGGGGTACAGATAATCAGTATTCCTAAAACTACTTTGGCTAAAAACACAGATTTTGCAGTCAGACTGGTTACGAAGGATCTATGCGAAATTGATGCTGACGTATTAAAAAATTAAAGGATAGCATAAAAGCCGGAATTTTATTAATCTTCCGGCTTTCTTTTATTCAACGTAATAAATTTTTAACCGCTCTTGTCCTAAATAATACAGTAAGAAAAATCAATGCAAGGACTGCACTAAGGGCTCCCTGAATCAGATTACCCGGAAGGTCTGCAATAATGCTCGCCATACCCAGAGTCGGATTAATCATTCTCATAACAGTCGCCTGATATATAAAATATCCCAGAACCATTTCCAGTCCACCGGCTGCAACAGCTATTGCCTGTCTCAGGCGGGACGGAACACCATTTTTTCTACTGCCGATTGCTCCTATTATATATCCTTCAATGCCTTTGATTATCAAGGTTGCCGGAGCATATATATAATACCCTGTCACAATATCGGCCAGTGCTGAGCCGATTCCACCTGCGATGAATCCTACCCTTCTTCCTAAAAGAATAGCAGTAATCATAATGGCCGCATCTCCTATATTATAGTAGCCCTGAGTCATTGGACTGGGAATCTGCAAAAACGGGGTAAAGGTAATCAAAAAAACAATCGCTGTCATTAATGCACAAAGTACTAATTTTTTTGTGGTAATTCTCATTTATTCTTCAATCCTTATTCTGTTTAATACTGTAACGTCAGGGGCAGATTCAAGCTTGTCAAGCTTTATGGTGAATTCGCTTTCTGCTATCTTGCCGCTTATAAATGCAAACTCATTGTCCTTTGCTTTGGAATGTAATTCTACAAATTCAGTTTCTCCGAATATTGATAAAATATCCTTCTTTGCATCAGCTATGCTTTTTGCAGTTACCCTAACCAAAAATTTGGTAGTGCTTTCTTGGATGGGCAGAATATTGTTCTCCTGTGTTCTCACCCACACACCCGCTGTTCCGAAACCCGGATGTTTTGCTATGTCAATAACATCGGCTACAACAGCACTTGCAGTAGGCAATTTTCCTGCCCCTCTTCCATAGAACATTGCATCTCCTACAGCATCACCATTAACAACAATTGCATTAAAAACATCTTCAACATTAGAAAGGGGATGTTCATTAGGCACAATGGCAGGTGAAACACGTGCAAATATCTTACCGTTTGATTTTTTGCTAACGGCAATCAATTTTATAACTCCGTCTATTGCATCTGCATATTTCATGTCATCAACAGTTATCTTTGTTATGCCTTCGGTATATATATTTTCACAATCGACGAATTCATTATACGCAATAGATGATAAAATGGCAATTTTCCTACAAGCATCATGTCCCTCAACATCAGCTGTTGGATTCTGCTCCGCATAACCGTTCTGCTGTGCTTCCTTTAGTGCAGTTTCAAAGCTCTTGCCTTCTTTTTTCATTTGGGTCAGTATATAGTTTGTAGTTCCGTTTAGTATACCAGTTATACCGTTTATCTCATTTGCTGCCAGACATTGATTCAACGGACGTATTATAGGAATACCACCTCCGACACTGGCTTCAAACAGATAGCTAACACCATTATCCTTTGCCATTTGCAGCAACTCCGGTCCATGGGTTGCAACAAGCTCCTTATTGGAAGTTACAACACTTTTTCCGGCCATAAGAGCTCTTTTGGTAAATTCATGGGCAATCCTTGCCCCTCCTATGGTTTCTACTACGATACTAACTTCACTATCATTGAATACGTCATCCGCATTTTTTGTAAGCACATCCTTATCCGGACTATCCGGAAAATCTCTTATATCCAATATCCATTTTACTTTTATGTCTGTTCCAGCACGCTGTCTTATGCTTTCACTATTTTTCTTAATAACCTCTGCAACACCGGAGCCAACAACTCCGTAACCTAGAATAGCAACATTAACCATAAAAACCCTCCTGCAATAAATTACATTTTGTTACATTACCTAGCTAATATTTCACTTTTTCTGACACCCTCAACCTTGTTAATCTCTGTTAAAAGATTTTGAATATCTATTTTCATATTCATAGTTTCAATAGAAATTGTCACATCTGCCAAACCATTTATAGGTATGTTTTGGTTTATTGTCAATATATTTGCACTGGCTGAAGCAATTTTATTTATAATACTCGATAGAATGCCCGCAAAGTCTTCTACAACGAAAAATAACGTTATGACCTTACCCCTTGATGTCTCATTAAAAGGGAAAACATAATCTTTGTATTTGTAGTAGGCGCTTCTGCTGATTCCTACTTCTTTGACGGCATCGTTAACAGTTTTTATTTTACCAAGACTAAGAATCTTTTTAACTTCTATAACCTTTGCAAATATGTCTGGCAAAATAAATGAATCAACTAAAAAAAATATAGATTCTTGTTTCATATTTTCTCCTGTCCGTGTGATACGTACAATTGTGTTTCCTTGGTGTAATATTAGCATATTTTTTCTTTTAATGCAACTAAAAAAGCACTAATCATACAAGATCAGTGCCTTTTTTTATATTTATATTTATTTTTCTGTTTTGATATTTTCTTGAATATTTAATGCATCCTTAACCTTATCAATCATGTTTATAGGTTCGCAAAAACCTTTGTGAAGAACAGGCTTTTTATCCAATTCCTTTAATGGAGCAGGAATTCTAAGGCCTGACTTTTCAGACAGTACAGACAGCAACTCGAACTCAGTCTTTCCTTTAATCGTCTCTTCTCCTGCAATTGCTTTTACAACACTCTCATTGAACTTGAACGGGCTGGCTGTAGAAACAATAACCGCTTTTGTAACATCGCTTGTGGAGATAACATATTTGTCATATACATCCACTGCAACCGCAGTATGTGTGTCAACTACGTATCCTGTCTCCTGATAAACACTTTCAATCGTTTTTAAAGTATCACTGTCATTTGAATAACCTGCCCAGAATATATTCTGGATTTTCTTTTTGGTATCCTGATCTACAGTATATGAACCTTCATTTTTAAGCTTGTTCATCCATTCGCAAACCTTTTCGGCATTATCACCGGTTATCAGGTACAAAAGGCGTTCCAAATTGCTTGATATGAGAATATCCATTGATGGAGACAAAGTCTTTTTGAAATCTCTGTTTTTATTGTATTCGCCTGTATTAATAAAATCTGTCAGCACATTATTGTCATTTGAAGCACAAATTAGCTTGTTAACAGGTAAGCCCATCTGCATTGCATAATATGCGGCCAGAATATTACCGAAATTACCTGTAGGAACAACAAAATTAATCTTTTCCCCTGCTTTAATTTCACCTTTCTTTATCATATCAGCATATGCTGAAAAATAATAAACGATTTGTGGTGCGAGTCTGCCCCAGTTTATAGAATTTGCTGATGAAAACTTGTATCCGTTTTCTTCCATTAATACCGATACATCCTCATCACCGAATATTCTTTTAACACCATTCTGAGCATCATCAAAATTGCCGTTTACAGCTATAGCGTGTACATTGCCACCCTCCTGGGTAACCATTTGCATTTTCTGTACCTGGCTGACGCCTTCGCTTGGGAAAAATACTATAATCTTTGTCCCTTTTACATCCTTGAATCCTTCAAGAGCAGCTTTTCCTGTATCTCCTGAAGTTGCGACCAGAATAACTATCTCTTCTTTTTCCCCAGTTTTCTTAAGTGCTTTAACAAGAAAATGTGGAAGTATTTGCAGAGCCATATCTTTGAATGCACTTGTAGGCCCATGCCACAGTTCCAGTATATTTACCGAATCATAAAGCTTATGCAAAGGAGCAATATCATTACTTTCAAATTTCTCTGCGGTATAAGCCTTGTTTACACACTCTGAAAGTTCCTCGAAAGTATAGTCATCCAAATAACCTTCCAGTATCTTAACGGCTCTTTCCTGATAACTCATTTCACTCATAAGAGCTATTTGTTCAAGATTAAACTGAACTGTCTTTTCAGGTACAAACAGACCTCCGTCTGCTGCAATACCTCTCTTTATAGCTTCAGCTGCACTCACACTTCTGCAACTTCCTCTTGTGCTTCGATATAACATTTTTACCTCCTGCCAAATACCCAACCATATATTATTTATGAGATATATTCTTTATTCTTTAGCGCCTTAGCTTTCTTATTCTCATTAAACTTAATAATATAATAAAAATCGAAAAAAAGCAACGAAGCAGTTAACATTAATATAACAATTAAAACTATTTACCCTAAATTCTCCATCCTCTGGTTTTCTTCTGCATACTGACAAAAAGCTTCTGAACAGCCAGTTTGCCTTGATTATAGAGATAAAGGGATTCTTCGTCAGTTATATCAAAATCAAGAAAGGAGATATCCCCGGTATTTATATGAGCAATATTATCTATGTTGTAGGAGTTCTTTGGAACCCCTGTGTCATGGGAAGAGTGCAGTAATTTTTTTAGTATATGTTCTGCAGAACTAAGGCCTTTTGGCTCCTTGCCTTCCAGTTTAAGTCCTATAACTACATTGTTTTCAGTGCTGTCAATGAGCCAAACCGGAAAGTTATCAAGAACACCTCCATCTATTATGTAGTGAGTTTTAGGCTTGTTTCCGGCATCTTTGTAGTCGATTGTAACCGGGTCGAAAACAAAAGGAACACATGTGCTCATCCTTACTGCTTTTGCAACCTCCAGTTGGTCAGGGTCAATATTATATAATGCCATGTCATCGGGAAGAACAATTACTTTACCGGTATTGGCATCAACCGCAGTCATTCTTACCTTGTAACCCCTGGGATTAACCTTATCTGCTATTCCTCCCCGGAAATCACTGAAGGTACGTATTCCCTTGTTGGCAAGGAGCTGAGCAACCCAACTTTCCAATAGCTCACCATTCAAAAATGCATTCTTTTTACTGAATGCAATCAGATTTACAAGAAAGTTTCCTCTGGAACCAACAAAGTCTTCCTTGGATTTTCTGACAAGATTTAGTTCTGTGTAATCTTGACGGTGAAGCAATGTTTCCAGATCACTTTCATTAAGAACCTTTTTTTCCTGCTCTATACTTCTCATGCTGTTAGCAATAGAGATATCCATTGGTATCTCCCCCATGTCTGATAATGAACTAAAATCAAACTCTTTCATAATCCTGCCTAAGTCTCTTGAAGTATATCCCGCTCCGATAAGGGCCCCCACCAGTGCACCTGCTGAAACACCTGCAACATTGCCTGTTCTTTTATATTTTTTTTCAATTTCCTCATATGCTCCGGCAAAGGCTATGCCTTTTATTCCGCCTCCGCTGAGTACAATATTTACTGTTCGGCTTCTTTTATTCATATACATATACCTCGATAAAAAACTATCTAAAGTATATATATTATGGCGGGAAGTTAATTAGTATATTGTACATCCCCTCACTACATGTACAAATTGCAGTTGCAAAAAAAGCACTTTTACACGTGGTGGTGTAAAGTGCCTTTTATATACGTACATGTTATTGTAATGACTCCAGCCTGCTTCTGGCATATTTCACATATGATGAATCAGGGTAGTCTTTAATAAGCTTTTTATATGTTTCTGCTCCCTTTTGAGGCTCATTGTTTGCCACATAACTTTTACCTAGTACGTAGAGGGCCTTGTCTCCAAAAGACCATTTTGCTCCATAGGTAAACACCTTTTCAAGCTTTTGAATTGCTTCTTTATATTTCTTTTTATTAAAAAGGCCGGTTCCCTCTACAGTTAATTGGTTTGCTGCGTTTTTCAGTACATTAGCTTTGATGGAATCATATTTCTTTTTACTATCTGCGGACAAGTCCTTTGCCGGTATTGCTAAAAGCTTATCTGCAGCTTCAATATATTTGTATTGTCCATATAATCCTGATACTTGGGATAACTGTGAAGACAGCTGTATTTGCTTTAATTTTAAATTGGCTGCATCCAAATCTTTCTTGAGTTTTTCATTTTGAGACACTACCATGTCGTATTTCTCATTTAGCTCTGTATTTACAGTTGTATCAGGCCCACTTTCATTTCTGCTGGTATTTTTATAATTTGACATAAAAACAGCTATTGCAGCTATAAGACATATAACGCTTAAAATGTTTATGGTTACGGCAACAGAAGGTTTCTTTAAATGTGAACCTAAATTTTTGATTAATACATATTCTGCTTGTACTTCTTCGTTAGAAGGCTTTTTTGGTTTTGCAGATCTGTTTTTTTGAACAGGCTTCTGTGGATTTACTTCGGTCTTTACTGTTTTGATATTGCCACTGCCCTTTCCGGAAGTACTTCCTCTGCCTATATAATTTAAATATTCTGTTGCTTTAACTGAATTGCCCTCTGCATCTGCGACTCTGCCAAAAAGTTCTTGTGCCTTATCTATCTGATTTGTATACGCATAACATAATCCAAGCAAATTAACTGCATCATAAAAATCCGGATTAACTGAAATGACCTTCTTCAGCTCAATCATAGCTATATCTTCGCTGCCGGTACGCAGATTTTCTATGGCTTTATTGTACCCTTTTACAGAGTCTATTACCTTTTCGGACACGTTCTTTTCCTGGGATAGTTTTTCTATGTCGATAGGAGTAAAACTTCTGATTTCCTGTTTCAAATCCATAACAAAAGCTCCCTTCAAAGTGGTTTAAATTTTTCTATTTATAATGTCCTCTTATTTCTCCAATCATATAAAGTGAACCAAAAGCGCAGATAACGCTTTCTTTATCCGCAAGGCCAACTGCAATCTGTAATCCATTATCGATACTCATTCCATTTATTATGCGACGAGAGTATACCTTTAAAATTTCGGCCAGTTCGGCGGATGGAACAGCTCTCTCATTATTGGGAGTGACGGTAATAATAGTATCTGCTTTAGTGCTCAACATATCCATTATTCCTTTAAAATCCTTATCACGTAAAAATCCTACTATAAAAATCTTTTTCTTTTGCAGAAAATACTTGTCCATTGCGGAATTCAGAGCCTGACCACCCTCCAGGTTATGTGCGCCGTCTATCATAACTAAAGGGTTTTCGTTAATAATTTCCAACCTACCGGGCCATATAGTCTTTTCCAGCCCATCTAATATATTCCTATGTGTAATAGCAAATCCTTTATTACACAAAAGTTCACAGGTATCAATTGCAACTGCGGCATTTCTCATTTGGTGATCGCCCAATAAACCGATTTTTATGTTTTCATAGTCTTTATAATCAAACATCAGCCCTTCTAAACCGAAAGATTTTTCCAATATTGATGAAAAATCTACTTTATGTATTTTTGCGTTTTTCTCTTTAGCAACCCTTTTTATCACTTCTTCAGCTTCTTGCTCCTGAGGATAAAGTACAACCGTTCCATTGTGTTTTATTATACCCGCCTTATGGGATGCAATCTCCCCGAGGGTATCTCCCAATCTATCCGTATGATCCATACTGATTGTGGTAATAACCGATACTTCCGGCAAATCTATTACATTAGTGGAATCTACAATACCCCCAAGGCCTACTTCTAATACTACAAAATCACAGTTTTTTATGTAGAAATATTCCATAGCAGCAGCAGTAATAATTTCAAATTCTGTAGGATGTTCAAATCCACTGCTTACCATTTCTTCTATTTTTCTCTTTATTTGTAAAACCAGTTCAGCCAGTTCATTATTTGATATCTCAGTGTTATCAACTTTAATTCTTTCGGTAAATCTTTGAATATACGGAGATGTGAACATTCCTGTCCTGTATCCCGATTCAACCAGAATGTTGCCGATAAATGCTGTAGTAGAACCCTTGCCATTTGTTCCGGCAATATGGATGAACTTTAGTTTTTTATGGGGATTACCCATTAATTCCAAAAGTTTGGTAATTCTGTCAAGCCCGAATATACTGCCAAACTTCAGGGTACCATGTAAATATTCCAATGCAGCTTCATAATTCATGGTAAACCTCCAAATATTATTACTTATTGTCAAATATATATAATATAAGTAAACAATATCAGTTTTTTTATACACAGTCAATGTGAAACGGTCAGGAGCCTTTTTATAGCATGTTTTTATCCAACATACTTTTTAATTCTTCCAAGCTTTTTGAAGTATTTATTCCCATACTTCCGAGCATTATATGATCAAAAATAACCATACTGCACTTGTTAGTACGTTCTTCTTCATCCTCTCCTGTAAAGGTTTCCAAATCATTAAATCCACCTGAAATATAGTACCTTACTCCGTACTCAGGAATCACATCTGTGAATTCTTCATTTCCCCAAATATTATCGTCGGCAAAAACATAGATTTCCAAACCCTCAACTTTTTTACTTTCGATGGGAACTGATAAGAATGAACGTTTTTTGTCGTAATAAACCTTATTTATTATATAGTTCAGGCTCATTCTCTCTAAAGCAGCTGTCAGGCGTCCGAGTAAGTAGTTCTTTTTATCCTCATCCAAAGTCATCAGTGAACTGTCTATTTCAATAATTATATTTTCATTGCCTTTAAGTGCTGATATTATTTTATTACTGGCACTTTTATTATTCGGATTTTTGGAGGAGTACGATATTGTAAAATCTGATATTGCACCTTTTACTTTTTTATTTTCCGATATTTTTAGCTTGATTGATTTATCCATTGTAATCTCCTTAATGTCCTATTATTGCTTAAATTATATACTTCGCTTTAAACAATGTGAATATACTTGGGATACTTAGCGAAAAAAATAAACATATGACTTTTTACGGTCATATGTTTTTTCTAATTTAGTATTAAAATTTTTATAATTTACTTACCAAGTCTTGCTTCCAGTTCCTTTTTCTGTTCCTCAAATCCCGGTTTACCAAGGAGTGCAAACATATTTTTCTTGTATGCCTCAACACCGGGCTGGTTGAACGGATTAACAGCAAGAAGATAACCGCTTATTCCGCAAGCCTTTTCAAAGAAGTATACAAGGTTTCCGAAGTAATACTCATTAAGTTCGGGAACATTAACGATAAGATTAGGTACTCCGCCATCTGTATGTGCAAGGAGTGTGCCTTCAAAGGCTTTATTGTTAACGAAAGCCATTTCTTTTCCGGCAAGGAAGTTAAGACCGTCGATATTGTCCTTATCTTCCTTTATTGTTATGCTTTTCTTAGCCTTACCAACATTTATAACAGTCTCAAACAGGTTTCTCAAACCATCCTGTACATACTGCCCCATGGAATGAAGGTCAGTTGTAAAATCAACACCTGCAGGAAAAATGCCCTTCTGATCCTTTCCCTCACTTTCTCCGTAAAGCTGCTTCCACCATTCTGTAAAGAAGTGAAGTGATGGCTCATAGTTAACCATAATTTCAATAGTTTTATTCTTGTTATAGAGTGCATTTCTTGCAGCTGCATATCTGTAACAGTCATTGTTTTTGAAATCAAAGTCCTTGTACTGATTGTATGCGTCAAGAGCTCCTTTCATAATCATATCAATGTCTGCACCACAAACAGCAATTGGCAGAAGTCCAACAGCTGTCAGAACTGAAAATCTGCCGCCTACATCATCAGGTATTACAAAGGACTCGTAGCCTTCTTCATCAGCAAGTTTCTTTAAAGCTCCTCTTGCCTTGTCTGTAGTAGCATATATTCTTTTCTGAGCTTCCTGTCTGCCATACTTGTTTTCCATGTATTCCCTAAATATCCTGAAAGCGACTGCAGGTTCAGTAGTTGTACCTGATTTTGATATAACGTTAACTGATACTTCTTTACCTTCTATTAATTCCAATAGGTCAGAAAGATAAGTAGAACTAATGTTGTTTCCTACAAAGTAGATTTCAGGGGTTTTTCTTTTATCCTTTGGAAGCATATTGTAAAAAGAATGTGAAAGCATTTCTATTGCTGCTCTTGCACCAAGATATGAACCTCCGATTCCTATAACTATCAACACATCTGAATCGGATTTGATTTTCTCAGCTGACTTCTTTATACGTGCAAATTCATCTTTATCATAATTTAAAGGTAAATCAACCCATCCTAAAAAATCACTTCCAGGGCCGTTTTTTTCGTGAAGCATTTTGTGTGCTTGTTCTACGTAGCCTTCGAAATAGTTAATCTCGTAATCGCTTACAAAGCCGGAAGCTTTGGAGCTGTCAAATGTTACTCTTTCCATAAGTACCCTCCTAAATTGCTCTTTGCTAAAGAATTTTATCTTTACTAGTATAACATTAGGTACTAGTAAATTAAAGTTATATTTCCTTTTTTTATAATAAAAAGAAATGTTCTCTGAACCAATTCGAGTAATATTTACATGTAACAAAATCGGCAATGTTGATAAAACTACATTTAAACGGAATGTTTCCGTTAATAATATGAACAAAAAGGAGAATTATTATGTCGAGACCTAAAACACCACTTGTGGAAGACAGCAGAGAAGCTCTTACAAGGTTTAAGATGGAGTGTGCTGCTGAAATTGGCAGGACTCAATTTACAAAAGAGAACAACGACCACTACAAGGGAGATTTGACAGCAAAACAGAATGGCTCTGAAGGCGGCCCTATTGGTGGACAGATGGTTAAGAGAATGATTGAAGCTTATGAAAATCAGTTGAAAAATCAAGAATAAATATATAAATAAAAAGCAAGCACATTAGCTGGAAACCAATGTAAATAGGGCTTTTCGCTAATGTGCTTTTATTAATTAATATCAGTAACTACTGCAACATTATCTGAGGGTGTAACCAATTCCCGCCATATAATTCAGCAGACTGTTTGCAAATTCATTTATATCCTCACTGGAAAGGGTTTTTTCAGCTGAACCGATTACAAATCTGAAAGTCATACTCTTCTTTCCTTCCGGTAAGCCTTTTCCATTGTATATTGTAACAAACTCAAAACTGTTTAGTACCTTTGACTTGAAGCCTCTGATATCTTGCATCAGCTTGTCAAATGTTACACTAGTGTCAACCAGGAAGCTGTAGTCAAGAAGAACTTCCGGATATTTGGACGGTTCCTTGTATTTAACCAGTTTTTGTTCAATACTCTGGAGAACATCCCTGTTTATCTCAAAGACTGCAATGTTCAGTTTTTTGCCGATGTTTTTCTTAATCATCGGGTGAACTACCGAAATGTATCCCATCATATTCCCGTTAAAGCTCACATCAACTGATTTCATAGGATGAACCCAGTTATTTCCGCATGTACTTGCTGTAAATTCAAGATCAATATTTTTTACCGTTTTGGCAATAAAGGAGAGCATTCCTTTCAATTCATAGAAAAGCTCGTCTTCACTTTTAATCTTGCTGGCAACCAAAACACATATATTCTTATGCTGTTCACATTTATCCTTTGGGGTTGCAGCTTTGAATACACTTCCGATTTCAAACAATGAAAAATCGTCATACGTCTTTTCATTTTTTTCAGCAAATGAAAGCATCTCGGGAACCATACTGTCCCTCAAAGTATTGGAATCCTGAGCCTGAGGGTTCAGAACCTTTACCTGTGCATTTGTTTCAATACCTGCTCTTGAATTGAAAGTATTGTCATACCATATATAGCTGTTGACCTCGGAAGCACCAAATCTTTCTGAAAGCAGTTCCTTTATTTTGTGGTCAAGAAGTCTTTCTTCATTATATTGCAGCGGTTTCAAGGCAATATCAAGAGTCTGAGGCTGAATGTTATCATAACCGAAAACCCTTGTTATTTCTTCTATTATATCTACCTTCATAGTTATATCCTTTGTTGCTCTGAAGGTAGGAACTTTTATTCTGAAAGTATCTCCGTCCGCATCAACCTTGAATTCCAGAGCCCGGAGTATCTCAACCATTTTTTCGGTAGTCAGGGTGTTTCCGATATACTTGTCGATATACGGTTTGGTTATTTCTATATCAATTGGTTCAAGCTTATTACAATAAACATCTGTTAAAGCTGATGCAAACTGTATATCAGGCTGCATATCACGAAGGAGTTTTACAAACCTTTGTATTGCCTGAACTGTCATATTTGGGTCAAGCATTTTTTCGTACCTTGCACTTGCTTCTGTACGAAGTCCTATTTTGGTTGAGCTTTTTCTGGTTGATGAACCCTCAAAAGTAGCAGATTCCAGCAATATTGAGGTGGTGTCATCCAGTACCTCTGAATTTTCCCCACCCATAATACCTGCTATTGCAACAGGACGCTCCTTTGTACAAATGAGCAGTACATCCTCTGGGAGCTTTCTCTCAATGCCGTCAAGAGTCTTGAACATTGTTGGTTCTTTTGTAGAACGAACAACAATACCGCTTTCCACCTGTCTGCTGTCAAATGCATGCATTGGCTGGCCCATTTCAAGCATAAGGTAGTTGGTTAAATCAACCAATGGAGATATGGATCTCATTCCACAGTAGAAAAGCCTTACCTTCATATTCAACGGAGTTTCCAGTTTCTTTACACCATCTATTTTGAGTCCTGAATACCTGAGGCATTTCTCTGTATCTTCAACACTTATATCCAGTTTTGCCTTTTCCCCGGAACCTTCCAGACTATCAAGGTTCATTGGCTTTAGCTCTCTGCCGTAAATAGCTGCGATTTCTCGGGCAATTCCATAGTGTCCCCAGAGGTCAGGCCTGTTTGTAAGTGACTTGTTGTCTATCTCAATAATTACATCATCAATATCAATTATTGATTTTATATCTGTTCCCGGTGCATAATCGCCGTCCAGTACAAGAAGCCCACTGTGATCATCACTGATTCCCAGCTCTGAAGCAGAACACAGCATACCAAAGCTTTCAACTCCTACAAGTTTTGCCTTTCCTATCTTTGGTATTTTATTTACAGAACCTCCGATTTTTACCAATGGCACCAGAATTCCTTCGGCTACATTAGGAGCTCCGCAAACAATCTGAATTACACCATCTCCGGAATCTACCTGTGTAATTTTCAACTTTTTGGATTCAGGATGGGGAACTACGCTTAAAACCTTAGCCACAACTACGTTTTTTATGTCCTGTCCTACAAACTCCACATCTTCTACTTCAGCTGTGGACATGGTAAACCTATACCATAATTCCTTTATATCAATGCCTTCTAAATCAACATAATCTTTAATCCAGTTTAATGATATTTTCAATCTTTTTCCCTCCTATCTTACCGAAAATTGTTCCATAGCCCTTAAATCGCCTGAATTAAGAACACGGATATCACTTATTCCATATTTCATCATTGCAAGTCTTGTAAGTCCAAGTCCGAATGCAAAACCTGTATATTCCTCAGGGTCTATGCCACCGTAGCGGAGTACATTAGGATGAACCATTCCACAAGGCAGTAATTCTATCCAGCCTGAATGCTTACAAGTAGGACAGCCTTTTCCGCCACAGATCATACAGTTCAAGTCAAGTTCAAAGCCCGGTTCAACGAATGGGAAAAACCCTGGTCTAAGCCTTATTTTAACATCTCTCTGAAACACTTCGGACAAAAGCAACTTCATTACATAAATGAGATTTGCAATTGATACGTTTTTATCAATCATCATTCCTTCCAACTGGAAGAATGTATTTTCATGTGAAGTATCAGTACTTTCATTTCTGAAACATCTTCCCGGAGCAATTACCTTGAGAGGTGCTCCGTACTTCTGCATTGCCCTAACCTGGCATGGAGATGTATGGGTTCTCAGCAAAGAGCCGTTTTCCAACCAGTATGTGTCCTGCATATCTCTTGCGGGATGGTGCTTTGGTATATTTAATGCCTCAAAATTAAAGAATTCTTCCTCTGCCTCAGGACCATCAACTATATTGAAGCCCATTCCCGTAAATATTCTTTCTATTTCCTTTTGTACAATAGTTACAGGGTGCAAAGAGCCGAGCTTGAAGTTAGTACCCGGTAAAGATATATCAAAGTTTGACCCGTTGGATAAAGACTTCTTTACATCATTTACACTAAGCTCCTTGAATTTTCCTTCAATTATCTCAGTTAATTCGTTTTTCAATGCATTTGCTTCCTGCCCAAACTGCTTTCTTTCCTCAATATCCATATTCTTGAGGTCTTTTAGCATTTCAGTCAATTCACCTTTTTTGCCCAGCAGCTTTACTCTGAGTTCTTCTACCTCTGCACTGCTGACAGCTTCCTTGATCCTACCAATGGCAGTATCTCTTAAATTACTGATTTTTTCAATCACTTCTATTATCTCCTTTCATTACTTACTGTCACAAAATAAAAAACCTCCGCCCCAATAAAGGGACGAAGGATATCTTCGCGGTACCACCCGGATTTCCGGATAAACTTACCCGGACTCTTTTTTAAATATAACGGTTTTAACCGGCAGCCTCTACAAATGATAAAAAACATATCACGGTTCAAAGCTGCAGCTTCGGAGGGAACTTGGGCAAGTCGTATAATAAAGGTACTTTCAGCCGGTGATACCTTCTCTCTGAAATACTCGTCTCTCGCTTACTTTTCTCCATCATTGCAATTGAATTATAATTTCAAAACCACATATATAAAGGTATTATAGCAACTTAAACTAAAACAATCAAGGCACAAATTTGCTTGTTTCTATTTGACTACAGCTTTTCCAGATTATATAATGGATGGGAAATATTTTATAATTTATGAGGTTTTCATGGATGCTGCAGAGAAAATTAGCTTTACGTTAAAATGTGTATTTACAGGTGCACCGATTTCTATAATTTTAATTATGCTTTACAATCTTTTTATTTTTATTCAACAAAAAACATTTATGTCAACGGGAGATTTACTGTTTGTTAGTTCAGGATTCCTGAAATGGGTATTTTTCTTATATGGTTTTGCTATATTTTGTATAATTATTTCTCGTGAAGAAGCAGGTTTTTATCCTCCTATACTATACAAAACCATAACAAGACTGGGCATTGAGAAAGTCTTTCTGATTATTTCAGTTATTTTTTTAATACTAGTAATTCAGCTTTTTTCTACATATACAAAAGTAAGTGAGAATGAGATAATCTCGGACGAAGGCTTTTTTAATAAAAGCCGAATATATAGTTGGAAGGATGTAAATAATGCTGAGGTTTACTGTTCATACAATAGAAAATCCATTTCAAAAGTTGACCTTCACTATGTTTTGAAGTTTAAAAACGGCAAGGATATAGATTTACGAAGATCAAAGCAGTTCTGGAGAAATATATTAAAGGTTGACAGTATTCTTATACGAAAAGGCACAATTATTTCAAGAGGACTTATAGATTACGGAACCAGTCTTAGTATCTTGAAGGACAGTGATTATTATGAGAAAAACGAAAGTGTATTGAAAAAAATAATATATGTTGTTGATACACCGCCTATACATATTACCTAAAAATTGAGAATATGGTTCTTTATATTATAATAATTTTAAATAACTGGAGGGATTAAAATGGACAACAAGCAATTGCAGGAAATAAAAGACCGTCTCGAAGTGCTACCTGTACTGGAACATAGAATGGAAAATATTCGTGGAAAAGTATCTGATGCTAAGGCCAATGTGAATACTCTTCTTCATAAATTTGAAGCTGAATCCCTGGATGTGGAAAATATAAAAAAGGATTCCTTAGCAAACTCTCTACGAAAAATTTTAGGAAAATATGAGGGAAAAGTAAATAAAGAAACCCAAGAAATGTTTGCTGCAAAAATGGATTATGACAGGGCTACTGAAAATGTATGTGTATTGTTAAAGCAAGAATCAGAACTAAATGTGAAGCTGTCTGAACTTTACGAATTGAAACGCACAGTAGAGGATGAATTGGCAAAACGTGAGGAATCAATAAAAAACAATATCTCAGCCGAGTCATACAAAACGTACATGGAACTAGGGCAGGAACATAAATTCCTTTCCGGGCAGCTGGTTGAGGCAGAGGAAGCTATTAGAGCCGGTAACAATGTTTTGATTACAGCTAACAATGCCATGGAGCATCTCAATAAGGCAGAAGACCTTGCTACGCTCGATGTATGGCTGGATGGAGGAATTTTAACTCATTCGGCAAAATACAACCATATTGAAGAAGCTCAAAGAAATTTCAATATATTGAACTCTCAAGTTAAGGCTTTCGAGAATGAACTAAAGGATGTGAATCTACAGGCTTCGTACCTTTCTTCCGAAATCGATTCTACTACCAGAGCTGTTGATTTCTGGTTTGATAATATTTTTACAGATTTAAAAGTAAGAGACAGGATACGAAGTGATGCTGAAAGTCTAAGAAATCTTATGGATAAAATAAATAAAACATTAAGAATTCTTGAAACCAACAGAAAGGAACTAAAGAAAAACCTCTCCGATAATGAAAGCAGAAAAGCAGATCTTATCTCGTCGATAGAAATATAAGCTTTATAGGAGGTTGCAATAATGATTTGTCCAAAATGTAAAGTAGAATATGAAAACGGTTATACACAGTGCAGTGACTGTCATATAGACCTTGTGGAACAAGCTGATCTTCCCCAACATGTATATAGAATATCCCAAACCGGATTATCTATGATAAAATTCGGAATTGCTCTGCTGTTTGTATGTATGTTTGAATTAATGACAGTAATAACCTTGAATGATGCATACATAATCCAAAGGACGTACGGCGGAAGCCATGGAGGGATTTTAAGTGATATAAATCCCATCTTAAAGCTCTTGCTTGGGGTTCAATTCATTATTTCATTACTTGTTTTGATTTATGGATTCTGCTCAAAAGAAAGGAATTAGCAAAGGGAGTGCCTCAACGGCACTCCCTTTTAATTATCTTATTTCATTACAACCACTACGTTGTGCTCTGTTCCCGCCTCAAATACAGGAATCTTTTCCCCTTCAACGCCGTCTACAATTATCTTTGCCACCCCTGCACAAACCCTGTTTGGATTTTGTACTTCTATATTATAGGTAGCACCCCTGAATACCCTTGTAGCTTTAAAACCATTCCAGCTTGAAGGAATACACGGATCAACCGTCAGTGAATCATAGTTTGCCCTTATTCCCAGTATGTACTGGCTGGAAGCTACCATATTCCAAGCAGCCGTTCCTGAAAGCCAGGAATTTCTGCCTATTCCGAACTGAGGATGCTCTTTGCCCAAAATATTCTGGCAATAAACGTAAGGCTCGACCTCATAAAGTTCCGCATCATCATTCCTTTTGCCCGGCAAAATCTGATTGTAATACATAAAAGCCTTATCTCCGTGGCCAAGCATTACCTCTGAAATCATTACCCAAGGATTTGTGTGAAGGAAAATCCCCCCATTTTCCTTTGTTCCCGGAGGATATGTCGTTACTCCGCCTTTTGTGGTGTCATGCTCCGTGTAAGCAGGATACATGGTTACAATCCCGTACTTTGAATTTAGATACTTTTCGACGGATTCCATTGACTGCTCTTCTCTTCCGTTTTCCGCTACTTTGCTTAAAACTGCCCATGACTGGGAATTTATAAATATTTTACCGAACTTGTTTTCCTTTGAGCCAAGAGGCTGACTGTTATCATCAAAAGCCCTCTTGTACCATTCTCCATCCCAACAGGTATCGTTTATGGCGTTCTTCATATCCTCATACATGTTGGAATATTTTCCTATCATATCCGTCCTTTTTAAGAATTCCAGTATTTCAATCATTTCTATTAATGCCCTGCAATAAAGCATAGACGTAAATACACTTTCTGCAACACCCTTACCGGTATCAAGGTTAAGTGTGTCATTCCAGTCAGCACGGCCTGCAAGAGCAATATTGTTAGGACCACGGTTATTATTTGTAAATTCCAAGGCCTTATCAAGGTGCTGCATTACCGTCTGGGAGGTAATTTTATCGTTATACGGAACTTCCATGTTAAGAAAATCAAAATCTCCTGTTTCCTTTATATACGCATTTACAGCAAGTATTAGCCACAGATGGTCATCGGAGTACCAGTCAAATTTCTTGACGGGAGCATCCCCCTGTCCGCCTTCCCCTGTAAGCGGAAAGAATAAATGATATGCCCTTCCATCCGTGTACTGACATTTGAGAAGCTTTATAATAAGCTCCTTAGCCTCCCCGGGTATGGTATGCATTACCCCTAGTGTATCCTGGGCACTGTCTCTGATACCCATACCTCTTCCCAGACCCAGTTGATACAGTGAAACAAATCTTGACCAGTTAAAGGTTGTTTTGCACTGATACTGGTTCCATATGTTTACAAATAGGTTCATATCCTCATCAGGTGTTTCAACACTGAGCTTGGATATAAAGTCAACCCATGAACCCTGTAGTCTGCTGAAAGCTGCCTTAGCATTTTCCGGCAACAGGTAATCCTTTATGTCTTTTTTTATTTCTGATTTTTCCTCTGCAAACCCAAGTACAAAAACCAACTCACGCTCTTCATTGGGGCCAAGATCACAATCGATGCAAAAGGCTCCTACTCCGTTTGTCCTGTAAGATACGGAATTACTGCAACCTCCCTGTTCCAAGGCAATAGGATTGCTTTCCGATCTATACTTTCCTATAAAGGTTTCCAGATTGGTATCAAAGCTGTTTACTTTTTCACCTGTTGCAAAAAAAGCAGCATTGTCACTTATGTGGTGCGGATGCCATGTGATAATTCCATCATCGAACCTGCCCTGATTAATCTGTTGAACCCAGTCAACATTTTGTTGATCCATGATTGCATCCCAGAAGCAGAATTCGGAGTATGCGAAAACCTGAAGATTCTGCTTTATACTCCGGGTATTGGATACTTTTACAAACCATAGTTCAAAGTTCTTATCGTCGGGTACAAAATATGTAACCTCTCCTATAACCCCTTTATATTCTCCGGTCAGAACAGTGTAGCCTAGACCGTGACGGCAGCTGTAACCGTCCAGGTTTTTCTGGACAGGCTGGTATCCGGGGTTCCAGTACTCCCCTGTGTCCTTATTTCTTATATAAACGTACCGTCCGGGTCTGTCCATTGGTATATTGTTGTATCTGTATCGTGTTACCCTGCGATTTTGAGGGTCCTTATGGAAACTGTACCCTCCTCCTGTATTGGAAACTATCCCCCCGTAATTTCCGCTGCCTATGTAATTAATCCATGGCGTTGGTGTATCAGGCCTTGTAACAACATACTCTCTGTTCTGTCGATCAAAATATCCGAACCTCATATTTACCTCCTCTGCATACAGTGGGAACGTTCCCATTTTATGCTAAAATATATTATTTTATTAAGCTCTCACCAAGCTCATTTCTTTTCACAACAAGAAGTACCATGAAATATTTCCGTTTCAAATGAAATAATCTGAGGTTTTGCATTAATGTCGTCAATATTTGTCATCATTAAACTTATTGCAGCCTCAGCTACTTTGTCCATGGGCTGCTTCATGGAAGTGAGCCGTATATTGGACGGAATGAACCTGAGAATATCGTAAATATTATCAAAACCAACCACTGATAAATCCCGCGGAACACTTATTCCCAACTCGGATGCCCTTTGGATTACCTCATATCCCTGCATATCGTTAAATGTAAATATGGCAGTGGGAGGTTCCTTTAATCTTAACAATTTGTCTGCAGATTTGCATCCGCTTTGCTCACCGGAATCTGTATGTATGACGTATTCCTTGTTATAGGCTATACCGTTTTCGTTTAAGGCTTTTATATAACCGTTAAGCCTTTCCAACGCAACCTTGTGGTTTTTATTTCCGGTAATGTGTGCAATTTTACGATGCCCCAGCTCTACCAGATAATTAACAGCATTTACTGCTCCTGAGAAGTTGTCAATTATTACATCATTAATCTTTATTTCATTAAAGTAATTCTCTATTAATACTAGTGGAAAACCTGTTTTGAGAACTTTCTTAACCAACTCTCTGTCTCTTGTGTCACTTCCAAAAAGTATAAGCCCGTCTGCCGCACCTCCAGTGAAATACTGAACATATCTGTATTTGGACTCGTAATTGTCGTTTGAGCTGCAGAAAACTACATTGTAATTATACAGAGCCGCATATTTTTCAAGATAATTTGCAAGTTTGAGATACACAGAAGCATTAAACTCATTTAAAACAACTCCGATAACTCCGGATTTTCTTGAAACCAAACTTCTTGCAACATGATTCGGAATGTAATTTAACTTTTTTATGGCTTCCTGTATCTTTATACGGGTTTCCTCCCTGACACCGGGCTGGTTGTTTATTACCCTTGAAACCGTAGTTTTTGATACACCTGCCATTCTAGCTATATCAAAAATATTGTTCAAAAATTCCTCCATGAAATTTAATAAAAATGGGAACGTTCCCATATAGGAATATTATATATGGGTTTTGGTAAATCTTCAAGGACTTATAACAAAATTTTACATTGCTTTCTGTCTTACAATTTCATATATCATTATAGACGCTGCAATAGAAGCATTTAAGGATTCAGCCTTGCCGGGCATGGGTATTTTTACGAGGCTGTCCGCCATATGGGCTGTTTCATCAGAAATACCATTTGCCTCATTGCCTACAATAATTGCACTCCTGCCTGTCAGGTTCTCCTGAAAGTAATTGTTTTTGCCTGACAAATGAGAGGCTATTACCTTGTAACCCTTTTGTTTAAGTACTTGGATAGTTTCTGTAATATTCAATCCTTCAAATATCGGGACATGAAAAACAGAACCCATTGTAGATCTAAGAACTTTTGGAGAATAAAGATCAACGCAGCCTTTTGACATAAGTACTGCCGAAATTCCCGCGGCATCTGCAGTTCTAATAATTGTTCCTGCGTTGCCGGGATCTTGTAGACAATCCAATATTACCACAGAATTGCCTTCCTCAATAACCTGCTCAAAATCAAATTGATTCTTTTCAAGCACTGCAAGAATACCTTGAGGAGTCTGAGTATCTGAGACTTCTTTGAATAATTTTTCAGGAACAAGGCTTATGTCGCTGCAAACACCTTTAACCTTTTCTATCAGTTCACTACCCCCATTAAGGCCTTCCAGCTTATCTGAAATTATTATTTTTGATATAACCTTTCCGTTGTCAATGGCATCGTTGACAAAGCGTATTCCCTCTACAAAATATAAGCCCTGCGAATCCCTGTTTTTTTTCAAGTGCAGTGACTTAATTTCCTTTAAAGTTGAGTTTTGGCTGCTTTGTATATAATTCATATAAGATTTTTCCTCCGTAAATTTGTACGAACTATTGATCTATAAACTTTTTACAAATATCAAAAGCATTATATTGTGTGCCTATTATTATGATGCCGTTTTCTTTGGCTTTTCTTAATGTCATCTCCTCTACCCGAATGTCCTCCGGTATAATAACACAAGCTACTTCAGTGAGAAGTGCAACCGCAGGTACATTGACATTTGTTAGTACGGTAATCCATGCATCGCCCTTTTTTGCATGAGACATAACCCAGCTCAATAAATCACATATGTAAATATTATCAATAGTTATCTCTTTTAAATTATCCGTTAATACTTTACCGTCAATTTTCTTTAAAAGATTTTCCAACGTCATACATTCCCTCCCCAAAATGGGTTCTGGCTGCTCTGCTTTTCGGGATAATCGTACGTCCTTCCAGCAGAACAGCACTTTGAAACAGCTTTTTAAAAGGCTTTTAGAAGAAGCAGCTTCCTCCAATAAACTCCTTGACTATTGAATTATTGGGAACTTCTTTTGCATCAATTGGCAGGAAGTAGCTTAAAAACTCTATTAACCTTTTCACTTCCGAGTATCTTTCATTATCAGGCCCCAGTTTAAGCAGCAAAGGTTCTGCATATACTTTTAAAAGGCACAGCTCATATACAAGGGATGAATTAAACATAATATCTGCGTTTTCTTGAAAAGGAAATATGTTTTTTTCCTCACCCCTTCTCACCGAAGGCCACCTGCTTATTGTATTAATTGCAGAACACCCTCTGAATTGATTATCTCTTACAATTCTCCTTAAGATTCTGGTATCAGTTGACGGTATTCTATTATGGTCATCAATGTTTATAGATGTTAATGCACTGACATAGATTTTATATTTATCTTCACAGGACACTGCTTCGGTAAGTTTGTCATTCAGGCCGTGAATTCCTTCTATAACAAGGATATTATTATCCTTCATAACCATTTTTTTACCTACAGGTTCTCTTGAACCGGTCTCGAAATTATAGAGAGGTATTTCAACTTCATTGCCCTTTAGCAACTGGGAGAGATGTTCATTAAACAACTCAATATCAATAGCTTCAAGTGCCTCATAATCAAATTCTCCATCTTCATCTATAGGAGTCCTGTCCCTGTTTACAAAGTAGTTGTCAAGGGAAATAGTTCTTGGTACAAAACCGTTTACCCTCAACTGAATACCTAATCTATTTGCAAATGTAGTTTTGCCTGAAGACGATGGACCTGAAATAAGTACAATTCTTTTTTCCTCTTCATGATTTGTTATTTTATCTGCAATTTGGGCAATCTTTTTCTCATGCAGGGCTTCGCTTACTCTTATAAGATTCCCTATTTCACCGGACCTTACAATTTCATTAAGTGAACCAATGTTTTCAACACCTAATATCCTCACCCATTTTTTATACTCAATAAATACGTTAAACAGCTTTTTCTGTTCCGTAAAGGGTTGAAGTTTGCAGGGGTCTGTCTTTGATGGAAACTGAATAACTACTCCCGGTTTATGAAACTTTAGTTTAAAACAGTTAATATATCCTGTATCAGGTACCATGTACCCATAATAGTAGTCCTCATAACCTCCGCAATTGTAAAAAGTAACATAAGGTTTTTGCCTGTGTTCCAGCACCTCATACTTGTCAAGCTTCCCGCTGTCCTTATACAGTTTTCTCGCACTTTCTGTTGAAATCTCCTTTTTTTCAAAAGGTATTTTCTGGGAGACTATCTCTCTCATTCTTTTCTCAACCAGCTCAATATCGTCTTCTGTAAGCTCATCCTTACCGTTTATCTCACAATAAACACCGTTACTCATAGGATGGCTTATTACTGCCTTTCTATTTGGAAAAACATCGTGAACTGCCATAATAAATATAAAATACAGGCTTCTCCTGTAAATTCTCATGCCGTCTTCGTCGGTTAAATCTATAAAACCTATTTCAGCATTTTCTTTTATTCTGAAGCTGAGTTCCTTAATATCATTATTAACTCTTGCTGCAATAATAGTCGATACGCATTCCTTTGCAAAACGTTTACTCAATTCCAGCAAAGTAATACTATCTTCCAATTCATACCTTTGATTCTTTATAGTAACAAATATTTGACCGTTGCTCATCCAAAACCTCCGAATGCTTTATTATATATGACTTTATATAACATTTACCTAATTATACTATTCTATAAGAATTTTTAAATACCCTTTCAAATAATTATGATGCTTTTGTACATTCTTTGGTAAATTTTAACACACAATATTAAACATTGTAAAACCATTTTCTAATATTCATTACTATTTGACAGTAACAAGGCTATAATATACAATGAAACGTGGTTATAAATAGAATTTCGAGAGGTTATAAACGATGCCTGATTTAAAAAATGAAATAAAAAAAGAAGTATCTCGCAGAAAAACTTTTGCTATTATTTCTCACCCTGACGCAGGAAAAACCACTTTGACCGAGAAATTGCTCCTTTATGGAGGAGCTATCCGACTTGCGGGTTCTGTTAAGGCAAGAAAAGCCAATAAATACGCTGTGTCCGACTGGATGGAGATTGAGAAGCAAAGAGGAATATCAGTTACCTCCAGTGTAATGCAGTTTGAATATAACGACTATTGTATCAATATATTGGATACACCCGGTCACCAGGACTTCAGTGAGGACACTTACCGAACTCTTGTTGCCGCTGATAGTGCAGTCATGCTTATTGACGGTGCAAAAGGTGTGGAAGCACAAACAATAAAGCTATTTCATGTTTGTAAAATGAGGGGTATTCCCATATTTACATTTGTAAATAAAATGGACCGTGCCAGCAAAGACCCCTTTGAGCTTATGGAAGAAATCGAACAGGTTCTGGGAATCCGTTCCTACCCTATGAACTGGCCTATAGGTACAGAGGGTGATTTTAAAGGTATATATAATAGAAAGCTTTCACAAATAGAGCTTTTTGACGGCGGTGCGCATGGACAAACTCAGGTATCATCAACAGTTGGTAAAGTTGATGATAAGATATTTGCAGACCTCTTAGGAAGTCATTACCATGACAAGCTTTGTGAAGATATAGAGTTGCTGGATATGGCGGGAGACGAGTTCGACAAGGAAAAAATCCGCAGCGGAGAGTTGACTCCCATGTTCTTCGGAAGTGCCATGACAAATTTCGGTGTTCAGCCATTCCTTGAATCTTTTCTGGAATTAGCGCCTTCGCCGGGAATCAAGACAACTTCCGATGGTGAAATCGACCCGGAAAGTGACAAGTTCTCCGGCTTTATATTTAAAATTCAGGCAAATATGAATCCTACTCACAGGGACAGACTTGCTTTTATAAGAATATGCTCCGGAAAGTTTACAAAAGGTATGACAGTAAAACATGTAAATGCCGGAAAGGATGTACGTCTTTCACAGCCTCAGCAGTTTATGGCTCAGGAGAGAACAATCGTGGAAGAAGCATATCCCGGTGACATCATTGGTTTGTTTGATCCAGGCATTTTCAATCTGGGTGATACATTATATGAAGGAAACGGCAACGTCAGGTTTGAAGGTATTCCTATCTTCCCTGCCGAATTTTTCGCAAGGGTATCTCCTGCCGACACAATGAAGAGAAAGCAATTTATTAAGGGAATAGACCAATTGTCCGAGGAAGGTGCCATACAAGTATTCAAACAGATTGATATAGGTATAGAAGCATTAATTATCGGTGTTGTAGGTGCCTTGCAGTTTGAAGTCCTTGAATACAGACTGAAGAATGAATACGGTGTCTCCCTCCGTGTACAGAATCTTCCTTTCAGACACGCCAGATGGATTGAGAATGAAGGTCTAGATCCCAGAAAATTAAACTTGCCAAGTACATCTATTATTGTTGAGGATAAGGAAGGAAGAAATTCCATTCTATTTGAAAATGAGTGGTCTATACGTATGGCAGAAGAAAGAAACAAAGACCTTAAACTTATTGACATTGCAACACAGGATTTTAAAGTTAAAAAATAATAAAATAAATTGTTCGATAAAGCTTGACAAAAAGTGCAAACCCCTTTATAATAGGTTTTGCGCTTGACGTTGGGATGTAGCCAAGCCGGTAAGGCACCAGACTTTGACTCTGGCATTTCGTTGGTTCGAGTCCAGCCATCCCAGCCATTTGACCCATTAGCTCAGTTGGCAGAGCACTTGACTTTTAATCAAGGTGTCCGCAGTTCGAATCTGCGATGGGTCACCAAAACTCTTTTAACTTTATTGTTAAAAGAGTTTTTTTGTTGTTTACTTTAGAGATCCTTGACAACTCCAAATAGCATATGCTATTCTGAAATAAATTTTAACATGGAAGGAAGGTTTTGATGTCGGTATTATCTGTAAAGGTGATTAACAACTAAATAGTTGGAAAAGGTCCTTTTCTTAAACAGGTCGTAATCCTGTTTATTTAGTGTACCTTTTTATTACAGATACCTGAGTTTGGGTATCATTGGACACCTGCTTCGTACGTTCAGTACATTACAGATATGCTTCAAAACCATTTTTACTAATATAGTTATTAGCCGTATTCAAATGATTTTAGCAAAGCGTGACGGGTTTGTTCCTGTTACGCTTTTTTATTTGTTCTGGAGAACGTATATACAAAAATCGTGTCCGCTTAATTAAAAGTAAAATTTCACGCAGATTGGACACACCTCTCTGCCTACTAATAACAGGAGAGTAATTATGAATAAATATGCCATAACACTTGAGTTTAATAAAATAATTGAAATGCTTATTGAAAATACCGTTTCCCAGAAAGCTAAAGATAAACTTTCACTGCTTGAACCATATATGAGTGAAAGTGAATGTAAAAGAAGAATGAAGGAAACCACAGATTCAAAGAGGCTTCTTGAAAGCTTGGGTACTCCTCCTCTGTCTTCTATGAACGAGCTTGATAAAATTCTTGATTTATGTGCAAAGGGAGCAATGCTTATTCCAGAACAATTTGAGGAGGTCTCACAGTTTCTTCTGGCTTGCCGACGCATGAAATCATATCTTAAAAGGGCTGAAAGCCTGGAGAATGAAATTGCTTATTATGGAAGCTCAATTGATGCCCTTAATGACCTTTGTGAAGAAATTGAGGGTTCAATAAGAAATGGAAGGGTTGATGATTCTGCATCACCGAAACTGAAAGATATTCGCAGAAGAAAGGAAAATGCCCATCAGCAAATCCGTTCCAAGCTTGAAAGTATTTTAAGGGGTAAAAAGGAATGGTTTGCTGACAGTTTTATTTCTATGAGGAACGGGCATTTCGTACTGCCAGTTAGAAAAGAATATAAGAACATGGTATCCGGTACCCTGATAGAAACCTCGGCCACAGGAGGCACATATTTTATAGAGCCTTCTGTTGTTCGCAGACTTCAGGATGATATATCAACCCTTGCTGTTGAAGAAGAAAATGAAGAAAGAAAAATACTATATACTCTGACCTCCTTGGTAGATGAACATTTACCTGTGTTTAAAACCAACGTAGATATTATGGAAACTTTAGATGCCTTTTTTGCCAAGGCCAAACTTTCTGTTCAAATGAAGGCAACTGCAGCTGACATCCATATGAAGCGTAGGATTGTTATTAAAGCCGGACGACACCCTCTTCTCAACCAGTCGGAATGTGTACCTCTTGACTTTGAAATCGGTAATGAAATTAGAGGAGTTGTTATAACAGGCCCGAATACAGGAGGTAAAACAGTGGCCCTTAAAACTGTAGGGTTGCTTTCAACTATGGCCCAAAGTGGACTTCATGTCCCTGCCAATCCGGGAAGTGAATTTTCAATGCATAATATGATTTTGTGTGATATCGGTGACGGTCAAAGTATTACCGAAAATTTATCAACTTTTTCGGCACACATAACAACCATTAATGATATCCTAAAGCAATCCACAGGAGAAAGCCTCGTCCTGCTGGATGAGGTAGGCTCAGGAACTGATCCGGCAGAGGGTATGGGCATAGCTACGGCAATTCTGGAAGAACTAAAAACCAAAGGCTGCCTGTTTGTGGCAACTACTCATTACCCCGAAATAAAGGACTATGCCAAAAATACAGCCGGTCTAATAAATGCAAGAATGGCTTTTGACAAGGAGAGTCTAAAACCTTTATATAAACTTGAAATTGGCGAGGCTGGGGAAAGCTGTGCTCTGTATATTGCAAAAAGGCTGGGCTTTCCTGCACATCTTCTCAGTCTTGCTCACGATGCTGCCTATAAGGAGTACCACTCTACCAAGGTTATTGCTTCGGAAAATAAAGAAGCTTTTTTGAGCTCTATTGGACAGGAAAGTCAAACTCAAATTACACCAGGCTTAGGCTCGCCTGTACTAATTAAGGAAACTCCAAAGAAACCTGTGCCTCAAAACCGGAGCAGCAAATTTAACATAGGAGACAGTGTTATGGTCTTTCCCCAGAAAGAATTGGGGCTGGTCTATCAAAAAGCCAATGAGTATGGTGAAATAGGTGTTCAGATTAAAGGCCAAAAAAAGCTTATCTCCCACAAAAGAATAAAGCTCCACGTGCCTGCCAGTGAGCTGTACCCGCCTGACTACGATTTTTCAATAATATTTGATACTGTTGAAAATCGAAAAGCAAGACATAAGATGGGAAAAAAGCACAATCCTGACTTGATTATAGAGTATGACAATGATAAAACTGACAAGTAGCAAAAAAGCCGATAAAGTAAATTTATCGGCTTTTTTTAAATATGGGGTGAATAGTGGAATTCGAATCCACGGCCTCCAGAGCCACAATCTGGCGCTCTAACCAACTGAGCTATACCCACCATTTATAAGTATGTCCCGCAAGACACATTTGATATTTTACGGTACAATGTTACTTTTGTCAATAGAAAATAAATTATTTTTCACTATTTTTTATTAAATAGCTCAATCACCATCAAAATACTATATATAAAGTATTTCTTAAATCCATATAGCTTCTTATATGTAATATTTTTACATTAATTATTTTAATTTTATTGCTTATTATTTTTCCAAAGTGTATAATAAAGATGCAAAGCTTATAATTTCTTATACTGATTCATAACATCCTTTTTGGTCCGTAATGTTTAAGTTCTTATATGCTCAGCAATAAAATTTTATAGGAGGTAGACCCATGGAAGATAAAACTCTTACTTGTAAAGATTGCGGTGCAACTTTTACATTTACGGTTGGCGAGCAACAATTCTACGCCGAAAAAGGATTCACTAATGAACCAGCTAGATGTCCTGATTGCAGAAGAGCTAAGAAGGCATCACAGAAAAGCTTTAATGGCGGATTTAACAGAAGATAATTTTCGTAATTATGAGCAAATTGAAGCCCCTGAAGAATCAGGGGCTTTTTGATTTTATTTATTAAAAAATTTATATATAGTTACATAATGATACGTTTCATTAGCTTTAAGAATCGGTGATGGAAAATTCTTATGCTTCATTGCATTAGGGAAAAACTGTGTTTCAAGACAAAGGCCCGTTCTCTTGTTGTAAACAGTATTATTCTTTCCAATCAACTCTACTTTTTCATTTAAATGGTTTCCGGAATAAAACTGAATACCCGGTTTTGTTGTGAATACCTGCATAGCACGGCCGCTTTCAGGTTCATATAGCTCACAAGCAACTTCATTTATATTTCCTTCTGTATTCAGTACCCAGTTATGGTCGTAACCCAGACCATATACAATCTGCTCGTCGCCGCTGGAAATCCCTTCTGAAAAACTACTCAATTTAGTAAAGTCCATTACAGTACCTTTAACATCGCGTATTTCTCCGGTAGGAATACATTCGTCATTTACAGGAGTAAATTTGTCTGCATTAATATATATCTGATGTTTTAAAACATCTCCGGAATCATGTCCGGATAGGTTGAAATATGCATGGTTTGTAAGATTTACAACCGTGTCCTTATCAGAAACCGCATTATAGTCTATCTTTAACTCATTATTTTCGGAAAGTGAATATTCTACCTTTACGTTGAGATTTCCGGGGTAATTTTCTTCACCGTCAGGGCTAGTGTGAGTTAAAACTAACTTTTGAACTCCTTTTTCTTCTTGTATTTCAGCATTCCATACTACATTATGAAAACCTATTGTACCGCCGTGAAGATGGTTATTACCATCATTCTTCACAAGTTCGTAAACTTTTCCGTTTAATTCGAATTCCGCACCCTCAATACGATTGCCATGTCTTCCAATTAATGCTCCCATATATGCATCATTTTCCATATATCTTTTAATATCATCGAATCCCAAAGCAATATCCGCAATCTTCCCGTTTTTATCCGGCATAAGTATAGAAACAATAGTTCCTCCGTAGTTTAATATGTCTATAGACATATTGTTTGAATTTTTCAAGGTATAAATATCTACTTGAGTACCATCAGGCATTTTTGCAAAATTCTTCTTAGTTATTGACAATGTTATATCCTCCTGTAATTTCATTCTATATTGCTATATATTTAACTATATAATAATTCAATATAATATATAATGTAAACACTTTTATCCTGCTTCCATAACACTGAATTGAGAATTGTATAATGTGTAATAGTGTCCTCTCGCCGCCATTAGCTCATCGTGTGTTCCCCTTTCAACAATTGAACCGTTGTCTACATACATAATACAATGGGCATTTTTTATTGTTGAGAGCCTGTGGGCTATAATAAATGAGGTTCTTCCCACCAGAAGGCCCTGAAGCCCTTTTTGCAGTGCAAGCTCCGTTCTTGTATCAATGCTGGAGGTTGCTTCGTCCAGTATCAGTATTCTGGGGTCTGCCAGAAGTGCCCTTGCAAAGGATATAAGCTGCCTTTCGCCAATTGAAAGCCTTGTACCCCTTTCATTTATTTCAGTGTAGTAGCCATTTGGCATATTCATAATGAATTCATGTGCACAAACTGTTTTTGCAGCCCTGATGGCCTCTTCATCTGTAGCATCCGGTCTTGCATATTTTATATTGCTCATAACCGTACCCGAGAAAAGGAAGGTATCTTGCAGCATTACTCCCATCTGTTTTCGCAGAGACTCAAGCTGTACTTCTCTTATGTTTATGCCGTCAATCAGCACCTCCCCCTCCTGAACATCATAGAACCTGCTCAGAAGATTAATTATCGTACTCTTTCCGGCTCCGGTGGGGCCTACCAATGCTATTGTGCTTCCCGGCTGGAATCTGAAGTTTATATTATCAAGAATCTTTTTACCTTCCTCATAGCAAAAACCTACACTTCTGAATTCCACTGCTCCCTTTACCTCAGGCATTGGAATGGCTCCCGGCAGATTCTCTATAGAAACCTCCTCATCCAGTGTCTCAAATATTCTTTCAAGATATGCCATGGCATTTATCATTGCGTTGTAGAAATTCCCCAGATTGCTTATAGGCTGCCAGAACCTTGAAACATAGCTTGTAAATGCAATCAGAACCCCTATGGTTATCCCCTTTACCCAGAATATTCCGCCGAAATACAGTATTATTATACCGATTGTTGAAATGGTTTCTATTATGGGCCACAATATGAAATTGGCTTTTACAAATCTCATCCATGCCCTTCTGTAAATCTTATTTAGTTCATGAAAGATACCTTGGTTCTGTTCCTCTCTTGCAAAGGACTGAGTTACCTTTACACCACATATGCTTTCATGTATATAGGCGTTGAGGTTTGACTGCTTCATGCTCAATGCCTGTGTATTTTTCCTCTGAATATTTTTTATTAGCATTATGCATATAAACAATGGTGGAAGCCCAATCATACTGATTAAGGTAAGCTTCACATTTATAAAAAGCATGAAAACTATTATGCATACAAGGGTGAACATGTCTGTTATAAAGTTTATAAAGCCATTTGTAAGCAGGTCGCTAAGTGAGTTTACATAATTTACGACTCTTACAAGTATTTTTCCGTGGGGACGGCTGTCATAATAAGAAAAAGGAAGTTTCTGAATCTTATAGAATATGTCTTCCCTTATCTTTTTGACTACATTGTTTCCAAGCTGAGACATGAGTATTACCCTGAATTTAAAACATATCGCATTTACTATCAGAGTTACTACGAAAATTCCTGATAAAATAATCAGTCCCTTTATATCGTCGGCAGGTATCTTGTAATCTATTGCATTCTGTACAAGAAGCGGGCCGATAAGGTTTGCAACGCTTGCAGTAAGCATCAATAAGACTGTTACAAACATTGTAATCTTGTATGGCTTCAAGTACTTTAAAAGTCTTATAAGGTCTTTCATTTTGAATTTTGTTAATAATTCTTCATCAACATCATATTTGTTTCTTGCCATTTAGCCCACCTCCTTTTCATCAAGTCCGTCAAAGTCTCCGTACTGGCTTTGGTAAACATTGTAGTAATAACCCTTTAAATTCAGCAGTTCCTTATGCGTTCCCTGCTCAATTATCTGTCCGCCATTCAATACAATAATTTTGTCTGCATTTTTTACGGATGATATTCTGTGTGCAATAATAAAAGTGGTTTTATTATTGTAAAAGGACCTTAGTGTCCTGTGAATTTCAAATTCCGTTTCCATGTCGACACTGGATGTTGTATCGTCCAGTATAAGTATAGACGGGTCTTTTAGTATTGCCCTCGCTAAAGCGATTCTCTGTCTCTGACCGCCGGAAAGTCCGACTCCGCGTTCTCCTATGATGGTATCATAGCCTTCAGGCAAGGATGATATAAAATCATCGGCATCTGCTATACCGGCTGCCTGCTTTACGCTCTCATATGGAGCATCAGGCACACCATAAGCGATATTCCCTTCAATAGTATCTGAAAAAAGGAATACGTCTTGCATTGCAACTGAAACTTTTGAACGAAGTGTCCTTAAATCCATATCCTTTACATTTACATTATCAACCAGTACTTCTCCTTCGCTGCAATCATAAAATCTGCATATCAGGTTTACAAGGGTGGATTTTCCTGAACCTGTGGGGCCAATTATTGCAACTGTTTCCCCCGGCTTGGCTTTGAGGCTGACATTTTTCAATACTTCGTCATTATCATAACCGAAGCTGACATTTTTGAATTCAATAAATCCTGTAATTTCTTTTTTAGCGGGCTTTGCTATATTGCTTATTGCTGATTCATTATTCAGATATTCACGTATCTTGTCTGCAGATGCATTGAATCTTTGTATGTCATTAATAAGCCAGCCGAAGTTCCTCATTGGATTACCCAGTGCCCATACTATAGAGTTAAAGGTTACCAACTCGCCTATTGATATTTTATTATTAATTGTAAGTATTCCCCCCACAATCAAAATAATCAGTGAAAGAGTTCCTGCCAGAGCATCTATAATCGGAAGATATTTTGACCATACTTTTGCGGAATCCATGTTTCTCTTACGATAGTCTTCGTTTTCCTTGTCAAATTTGTTTATTTCTATGTATTCTGTTGCAAATGCCTTTATAACCCTGTTTCCACTTATATTTTCCTGTACAACGGAATTGAGCCTGGAAAATTGTTCCCTTATTGCAGAGAAAGTTGGTCTAACGTCACCTGCCAGCCTTATTGCAGCCCATGCCAGAAAAGGTACAACGAGAAGCATGGCCAGAGTAAACTGCCAGTTGATAGTGAATAACAGTGTTACGGCAAAAATAAATATTGTAGCGTTTTCAAAAACCATGTATATTACCCATGAAATAAGATGACGTACTGTTTCCATATCACCTGTCATTCTTGCCATAATGTCACCGGTTCTGGTGGTGTCAAAAAATTTGAAATCCATATTTTGAAGCTTTTGGTACATACTCTCCCTGATTTTCATATAAGCTCCCTGGGATATGGTTTCAAACATAATCTGATATGAGAACCTGATTATAGATTTTAAAATTGTAGCTCCCAACATAAGCATACACAGTTTTAAAAGCATGCTGTGATGGCTTTGCTTAATTACCTTGTCAATTATTATTCCGGAGACATATGGGGTTACCATACTAAGAGCGGAAGCCACCAATACAAATATCAAGGCAATACACATTCGGAGTTTATATTTTTTTATATACTTCCAAACCCACTTTACATTTTCCATAATAAATCCCTTTCACAATGCCATTAATTATCTTTATTAATTATAATTGATAAGTTTTCTTATGGAATGGATATTCTTTATCTGGTAATGTACATTTTTATCAATATTAATAGACTTAATTTCATAGTTTACCGATTGGAATAAAATTTAGTTTGTGGTAAGATAGGATTACTCTGCACCATATATATTGTAAACAACAGGGGTGATTCTTTTGTGTAAGCCGGAAATCTGTGCCGAAAATTTTAATCCGACATTACTATATGCATTCATTAATATGGTTAATTCCGAAAGCCATGTTACACTGCATACACACGACTATACCGAAGTTAAAATTATCCTGTCGGGTTATTTTACATATATAATAGATGATAAATTATATGAAGTAGCCAAAGGGAATATTATTATTATAAACCCCGGTGTAAAACATAAAAAGATTATTCCTGAGGGAGTTAATATTGAGGAGTTTAATTATGCATTAAGCAATTTACAGTTTAAGGAACTTCCTGAAAATTTCCTTATTGAACCATCCTCCCAGCCCGTTTTTAGTTTGCCCATTCATCAGCCAGAAATTATAAAGTGTATTAATGAAACAATAAGCGAACAGGAAAAAAACGAGCCTTACTGCGACTTGTTTATAAAAAGCAGTATAATGAAATTGACTGCACTGTTGCACAGGGGAATGACTGCAAATAAGGAAAGAACGGAAAAAACAAGGCTTGATATTCAAACCTCCGAAAAAACATATATTGTAAATGATATACTTGAGTATCTGAGTTCAAATTATATGAAGCAGATTTCTCTATATAGAATAGCACACAATATGTATCTAAGCCCTGTTTATATCTCTAAAATATTCAAGGAGGAGACGGGTGAATCTCCGATAAATCATTTAATAAGGATTCGCCTTACAAAAGCTCGGGAACTGCTGATATCAGGAGACATGCCTATTAAAACCGTTGCTAGAAGCGTCGGTTATGATGATGCCTTTTATTTCAGTAAGCTTTATAAGAAATACTACGGAATTCCGCCCTCAATGGAAAAAAGAAAAAACGCCGGCTGATATATGCCTATCCAAGGGCAACATCCAGTATCATCATTACTGTAAAACCTATAATACATCCTGCGGTGGCCATATGTGTGCTTTTGTGGCTTCCGCTCTGGGCTTCCGGAATAAGTTCTTCCACAACAACAAATATCATTGCTCCAGCCGCAAAAGCAAGTGCGTAAGGAAGGATAGGCTGCACATACATTACAAGTGCGGCACCCAAAACACCTGCAATTGGCTCAACAATGCCCGAAGCTTGCCCGTATAGAAAGCTTTTTGTACGGGATAAACCCTCCCGCCTTAATGGTATTGACACGGCGGCGCCCTCCGGAAAATTCTGAATTCCAATTCCCATAGCAACTGCAATCGCAGACAACAAGGTTATATTATTAAATCCATTTGCCGCAGCTCCGAAAGCTACTCCTACTGCAAGTCCCTCAGGTATATTATGTAAAGTTATCGAAAATACAAGTAGTATACTTCGCCTCAGCTTTGTTGATATTCCTTCGCTTTCCCCATCTTTAGAATTTAAATGCATATGCGGAATAATCTTATCGGCCATGTAGAGAAAAACCGCACCTCCTATAAAGCCTAAAGCGGCAACAAGCCATGCAGGTATTTTTGATGAATTTTCCGCCATTTCTATTGCAGGAGCCAGCAAAGACCAAAAGCTTGCCGCAATCATTACTCCTGCTGCAAAACCAAGCATTGTATTAAGCAGGCGTTGGTTTATTTCTTTGAAAAAGAAAACCATTGCAGCTCCCAATGCTGTTAGCGCCCAAGTTGCCAATGTAGCAAAAAGCGCCAGTAATACGGGATTTTGATTATTCAACCATTCCATAACGTCTCACCTTTCAACATGCATTTTACGAATATATTAATACCCTTATTTATTAAAAGTAAACAATACATCGTCCAATTCCAATAAAAAAAATAGTAATATTAACTAACCTTCAAAAGTTTTAAAAGAAAGTAATAGTCTGCCTATCCCGCTGTGGGTAAGGCCTGCACCCAGAAGCCACGCCGTTGAACAGATATAAGCATACTCACTGTAAATAATTGGGGGGTTGTTACATCCGGGTATGAATGTTAACATAATGTCCATACCCCGGTAGGCTGATGAATATTACGCTGATAATTCTTTTGGCAGAAGCAACGTCACAAAAACGCTGATTATGGGCAAGAAGAAGGAACGAACGTAAAATTAATCGAAACTAATGGAGGTAAGATATGAATAAAAAATCATCTATAGTAATTTCAAGTGTAGCTGCATGTGCTATTTTCGCATCAGCATTTGCTTTTAACGGTTTTGCAATCGGAAATACAAAAGCTGAAAGTATTGCTGCACAAGATACAACAAATATCAGCCAATCAACTACAGCACCATCCAAAGCATTAGAGTCAATTATATCTAAAGTTTCACAATCTACAGCACAAAATAAAGATGACTCAAATACAGCGGCAGTTAACAAATCAGCAGTTAACAACGTGACCGCTAATACTTCAAAATCAACAAATTGCCCAACCAAAACTACAGCAACAAACAATTATAATCAGCCAACTACAGCTACAAACAATTATAATCAGCCGACTACAGCTACCAATAATAATATCGAATCAGCAGGTATTATGGATAAGCTGCAAGCAATAGCATATACAAAGAATTGTAATAACTCAACTGCCAAAAATTCGAATTATTCAACTATTCAGTCAGCATTGAATTCATTATTGAATTCGGGGTCATCAGCAGCTAAGCCTGCTGCATCAAAACCATCAGCTTCCAAACCGGCCACACAAAAGCCTGCTTCAACTCCAGCAGTAAGCGGTGACTATGCAGCTTTCCAGAAGAGAGTTGTTGAACTTGTTAATGCAGAAAGAGCTAAAAATGGTCTAAAGCCTTTAACAATGAATGCTCAGGTTAATAAAACAGCAACACTTAAATCACAGGATATGGCTAAATTGGGGTACTTTGATCACAATTCACCAACTTACGGCTCACCGTTTGATATGATGAAAAAATATGGTATCAGCTACAGAACCGCAGGTGAAAACATTGCAATGGGACAAACCACTCCTGAACAGGTAATGAAGGGTTGGATGAACTCACCCGGACACAGGGCAAACATCCTTAAATCATCCTTTACACAAATTGGTGTGGGAGTAGCAAAGAACTCCAGCGGAAGATTATACTGGACTCAGCAGTTTATAGGATAATAATTTAAAACGGCTGTTGCACAATGAGTAATTTTTATTCACAGTGCAGCAGCCTCTTTTTATACCTAAAATAGTACTACATTTGCTTTCTCAGCAAATCTCTGATTTCCGTAAGCAATATTTCTTCCTTTGAAACTTTTTCTTCCTTTATTTCTTCTACTTCATCTTCCTTTTTCCGTTTTAGCATATTTATTAACTTTACCATCATAAAAACTACAAAAGCAATTATGAGAAAATTAACTACTTGCTGGATAAACGAGCCGAAATATACGGCTACTTCCGGTACGTCTCCCTTTGCATGTTTTAAAGTCCATTTGAAATCAGAAAAATTTATGCCGCCTATTATAAATCCGATAACAGGCATAATGATTTGATTCACAAGTGAATTAACTATGGCTGTAAATGCAGAACCAATTATTACACCCACAGCCAGATCCACCACGTTTCCTCTAGATATAAACTCTTTGAATTCAGAAATAAATTTTGATTTTTTCATAGCAGCATCCTTTTTTAATTATTTTGTATTTTAATTGTTAAGGTAAAATTAGTATATACAAGAATTATACATTAAAGTAGTGAAATATGTAAATCGGATGTCAAACCGTAAGCCTTATTCTGAACTGATAATTTCAGAACAGCTATCTTATTTAGAATAAAGAAAAATGTATTGCTTAATAAAAAAGTCCAATCATCTATGTGTATTGGGATCATAAATGATTGAACCAGAGTATATTTTATATATTGGGAGAATCCCGGCCTTTTACAACACATGGCATATAGGAAGGCCGGGAAAATTGACTTTAAGCTTATCCGAGAATCTTTTTCAAGTCCTCATCCGGGGTAGAAATCGGGCTGATGTTGAATTTCTCTACTAATATATTTAATACGTTTTGTGAAACGAAGGCAGGCAGTGTAGGCCCAAGGTAAATATTCTTAATTCCAAGAGAAAGCAGAGTCAGCAATATGCAGACAGCTTTCTGTTCGTACCATGAAAGCACCAGTGATAAAGGCAATTCATTGATATCACACTCAAAAGCGTTAGCCAGAGCAGCAGCAACCTGTATTGCACTGTATGCATCATTACATTGTCCCATATCCATGATTCTTGGAAGTCCGCCTATTTCACCGATATCAAGGTCATTAAAGCGGTACTTTCCGCAAGCAAGTGTCAGGATAACTGTATCCTTTGGTGTTTTCTGAACAAATTCTGTGTAGTAGTTTCTTCCTACCTTTGCACCATCACAGCCTCCTACCAGGAAGAAGTGTTTTATTGCTCCTGCCTTAACAGCATCAATTACCTTATCTGCTACTGACAGAACAGTTCCTCTTGCAAAACCGGTTGTTAATGTATCACCGCCGTTGATGCCTGTGAACCTTGTGTCTTCCTTGTATCCGCCAAGTTCAAGTGCCTTGTTTATTACAGGAGTAAAGTCCTTTTCGTCTCCAATATGAACCATTTCAGGATATGCAACTACCTCAGTTGTAAATACTCTGTCACTGTAGCTTGGCTTTACAGGCATAAGACAGTTAGTTGTAAACAGTACAGGCGCCGGAAGATTGTCAAATTCCTTCTGCTGATTCTGCCAAGCTGTACCAAAGTTACCCTTTAAATGAGGGTATGCTTTTAGCTTAGGATATGCATGTGCTGGAAGCATCTCACCATGAGTGTAAATATTGATTCCCTTATCCTTTGTCTGTTCCAAAAGAAGGTATAAATCGTAAAGATCGTGACCTGAAATTACAATGAACGGACCTTTTTCAACAGTCATTGGTACGGAAGTCGGTACAGGCGTTCCATAGGTTTCTGTATTGGCCTTATCAAGAAGAGCCATGCACTTTAAATTAACTTCCCCTATTTCCATAACAATTGAGAGCAGTTCGTCAATAGACATGTCACTTCCTACGGCTCTCAGTGCCTTGTAGAAGAATGTGTTAACCTCTTCATCGGAATATCCCAGAACCAATGCGTGGTATGCATAAGCTGCCATTCCTCTGATTCCAAACAAAATAAGAGATTTCAGAGAACGAATGTCCTCATGAGCATTCCAAAGATTTTCCATATCGTAGTTGTTCTGTGCTGCAACTCCGTTAACCAGATGTAATTTTTCACTATTAACTTTTTCAATATGTCTAAGAATTGATGCATTGTCAAAGCTTACGTTGGTTATAGTTATAAACAGACCTTCGATAATTGTTTTATGAGTACGGTCGGATGGTTTAGCATTTTGTGCTGTATTTGCAAGTCCTATCATCGCACCTGTAAGTAAATCCTGATAATTTGATGTATCTGCTTTTTTACCACAGACACCTGCACCTCCTGTGCATCCTTTTCCTCCTGCGGTTTGTTCACATTGAAAACAAAACATATCTGACATAATCTAACTCCTTTCAAAACATTTTATTCTTTTTATTTAATTTTTATTTTTGTATTGATTGACTTTACCAGATGAGTATACTAAACTTAATTCAATAAATCGGTTGCATTTGCAACAAGGAGTAAAATTTTATGAATAATTCAGTAGAAATATTAAAACAGGTCGCAATTTTTCAAAATGTAAGCGATGAAAGTATTCTTCATATGTTGAACTGCCTCGAATCCTACGAGCAGGTTTATTCTAAAAATGATATCCTGCTGCTGGCAGGAGACAAGGTATCGTCTGTAGGGATAATTCTTGCAGGTTCTGCCCAGATTGTTAAAGAAGATATAATGGGTAACAGAAATATAGTATCTGAAATCGGTACGGCAGACATGTTCGGAGAAGCTTTTGCATGTGCAAATGTAGCGAAAAGCCCGGTAACAGTGCTTACTACTACGGGATGTACTGTAATGTATATCAGGTTTAACAGGATTGTCACAACCTGTTCTTCCTCCTGCAGCTTTCATACCAAGCTTATTTCAAATATGCTTTCACTTATTGCACAAAAGAACATTTTTCTAAATAACAAGATTGATATCCTATCTCAGAGATCCACCCGTGAAAAGTTAATGGCCTATTTTTCAATGCAGATGCAGAAAACCGGAAAAAACAGATTCAGGATTCCTTTTTCACGTGACGAACTTGCAGACTTTTTATGTGTAAACCGAAGTGCTTTATCAAGAGAATTATCAAAGATGAAACAAGAAAACATACTTGATTTTGACAGGAATGAGTTTAAGGTATACACGGTAGAGTAACAGCCTCAAAGGTTTGATTTACAAGGTGTGTTATGATATAATTAAAACAATATTTTGTGAGGTGATGTCCAATATGGCTATCATTGATAGAGTAAAATTTGACGGACTTAGATCCCGTGATTGGATTGTTTACAAACATCCCGCCGAAGATCTTGTATATGGAACACAGCTTATTGTAGGTGAAGGACAAGTTGCAGTTTTTGTTAAAGGCGGAGAGATTTGTGACCTGTTTACCCCGGGTACGTATACCCTTGATGCTAAAAATCTTCCAATACTTAAAGCCTTTGTTAATTTGCCTTTTGGAGGAAAAACCCCATTTAGTGCAGAAATTTTTTATATTAATACTACCACAAAACTTGATATCAACTGGGGAACATCCGATCCAGTACAAATAATTGATCCTAAATATTATACCAGACTAAGGGTTCGTGCTTTTGGCCAGATGGGCTTAAAACTCGAAAACTATGAAACCTTTTTTCGTGAACTGATTGGTGTAATGAATCCGGCTGATATTATTAAATTTGACAATGTCATAGATTTCTTCAAGGGAATCTTGATTCAGAAGATAAAAAGTATAATCGCCAATGTAATAGTAAATCAAAAAATATCTGCGTTAGAGATTACTGCGAGACTGGATGATATTGCAAATTACACCCTTGAAATGATTGCTCCGGAATTTTCAAAATACGGATTAACTGCTATCAACTTAATTATAAAGTCCATTAATTTTCCCGATGAAGACTTTGAGGAAATTAACAAAATTCTCAAAAACAAGGCTGAATTTGAAATTATGGGTGACAACCGTTATGTAACAAAACGTTCTTTTGATGTATATGACCATGCTGCCAGCAATAATTCAGGGGTTGCAGGTGCATTTGCTTCAGGCGGTGTTGGTTTTGGGATAGGTGCTTCTCTGGGTTCCAACATGCATAACACCATTAATACAAGAGCAGCTGCAGATACGGCAACTATAGCATGTCCCTCCTGCAATGCTCAAAATTCTGCAAAGTCAAAGTTTTGCTGTGAATGTGGAAAACCATTGGAAACTCCAAAGAAGAAATGTACTTCATGCGGAGCATTAGTACCCGGCAATCCAAAATTCTGTCCTGAATGTGGAACGCCTATGGGAACCAAGAATTGTGAATGCGGAGCAGAAATCCCTGTAGGCACAAAATTTTGCCCACAATGCGGTAAAAAGCTGTAATTATTGTGGTTAGACTTTTTGTAATATATCATATTTTTAATAAATATAATTAAAATAAATAAGATAGGGTGGTATAAAAATGGCTCAAAATGAATGTCCTCAATGCGGAGCACCAAATGCTCTTAGTGATAGGGAATGTAAATATTGCGGTGAAGCTTTGACTGTAAATAATAATTCTGCTCCAACAGCTACTCAGAGACCTGTTTCCGAACAGCAGGAGTTTGACTTTAAAGCTGAAGCACTACTGTACCAACAGCAGGTGGCACAACAGCAATTTGCTCAGCAGCAGTATATAAACAACGGTATTAATCCTGCCTGGCCAATAAAGAACAAAATTGTAGCCGGTCTTTTAGCTATATTTTTAGGTGGACTCGGAATTCACAAGTTTTACATGGGCAAAATAGGTAAAGGTATACTTTATCTGTTATTCAGCTGGACTTTTATTCCAAGTTTTATTGCTTTTATTGAAGGTATTGTATATCTATGTTCCAATGACCATAATTTCCAAGTAAAACATCATGTAAGATTTCAATAAATTAAAGTTAATAAAAGTAAATATTAAATCGTGTTAAAAACGGTAATGGCTCTCGAAGAGATTATTACCGTTTTTCTTTTTGTACAGATATATAAGGTATTATAATAATTTATTTGTATAAAATAAAAACATTCAAAATACTGACCGGGAGGTTTTGAATGTCAAAAAAGGCTAAGCTATTGTTAACTGTAAGTGCACTTTTCACCCTTGCAATGGGTATTTCAAATGTTTTTCTTAATATTCTATTGTGGAAAGAGTCAAAAAACTTTATAGTTTTAGCACAGTATAATCTCATGCAGTATATTTTTGTTCCTATTACCTTTATTTTTGCGGGATGGCTTTCTAAAAGAAAAAACGGTATCTGGTCACTGAGGTTGGGAATACTTTCTTTTATTATTTTATTTGGGCTTATTCTTTTATTTGAAGACAGAATTTCAAAATTCGTGTTGCTATTCGGCGTATTATATGGTATAGCCGCAGGTTTTTACTGGCTTGCCTTTCATGTTCTGAGTTTCGATTTTACGTCAACTGAAAACAGGGATACCTTTAATGGTTATAATGGTTCCATTGCAGGAATCTGCGGTGCTGCTGCACCTATTTCTTCGGCCTATATAATCAATAAAAATTTCTTTGGAATGGGTTACACTATTGTCTTTTCTATCTCATTGCTGCTATTCGTAGTACTGATATTGGTGTCTTTTTTAATAAAAGCAGAATATTACGGAAGCAAGATGAATTTTAAAAAGATATTCGGCACCAACTCTCATGATTGGAGCTTTTTAAGAAAAGGCTTGCTCATGTGGGGTTTCAGAGATGTTATTATAGGTTTCCTAATAATTGTACTTGTTTTTAAAACTACAGGCAGTGAATGGTCTGTAGGTACTTTTTCACTGATTGGTTCTGTTATTTCATCAGCAGCTTTTGTGGTTGAACAAAAACTTGTTAAGCCAAAATTAAGGTTAAAATCTATGCTGGCAGGTGCTACATTAATGTTTGTGGCAGTGTGGGGACTGGTTGTCAATATCAGTTACGGAACCCTGCTGTTGTATATGATAATGGAGTCTGCATTTCTGCCCTTTTTTCTGGTTCCTTTTTCTTCTGCCAGCTTCAACATTATTAGTCTCCGGCATCAGGATGATTTGCGTCTTGAATATATTATCAACAAAGAGATCATTCTTAATATCGGAAGAATTGTAAGCCTGCTAATACTCATAGGTTTGCTGTGGCTTGTAAAATATGACCGGAGCCTTAATTATTTTTTGCTGTTCATAAGCTGTACCCAACTCATATCTCTGTATTTTTTACGAAAAATGAAAGTCTGGAGGATGTAAACTTTTGAAATGGAATACATCCTCCACGAAATTCCTATCTTTCATATACCTCGGTAGTACCATATGCAGCGTTTGAAACCCTTGGAGAGAATTCTTCAATCTGCAATCCATCCTGACATAGCTGTTTAAATGCATTATAGCGAGACTGACCGTCTGCGGACTGCAACAAACCACTATAGTTTTTTTCTAAAACTAATTTAATCAGGTATACATCCAAACCACTTGATTGTGTCGGGCTGTTAGTTTCATTAAACCATTTTATTATCCTTGAGTTTTTGAATTGATTGGTATTTCCTACCCATAAGTATCTGGTCGCCTTGTACAACTCATCACAGACTTCCTCTGAAAGATGCATATTCTCTTTCAAGGTATTCAAGCAGCTTTCGTTGCCTGCTCTAAGAACAAGAATCAATATATTTTCTTCCGATATACTGGAAGACTTATAAACATTAGCAATTTTCTCTTTTCTTTCAAGGGGCATTTCCCTTTGGTTATTGTTATATTTTCTTTGAAAGATAAAAATCATAGATATACCCACTATAGCCAGCCCTGCAATAAAAAGGCCCTTCATTCTTAATCCTCCTTTCTTCTTATTCAAAGGTATATATAAAGGCTCAAACAGTTTAGAGAAATAATCGGTGCATTTATCAATTATTTTTCTGCCATCCTCATCGAATGTGTTAAAATGGGGAATAATGTCAGTTAATCTGTTGACTGCGCATTTTAAGCTATCTTTTTCATTTTCACAATAATCACATTGTTTAAGAAATTCTTTCTCCCAAGTTTTAATATCATCGCCTATTTTCATCTTAAACCCCGTTCCCGTCAACGGCAACTTCCTTAATACTTTTGGATACCGCAGATGCATTATTGGCTTGAAGTAAAATTTTATTCCATCTTCCGACTTCCTCTTCATGCTTTTGCTCGCTCATGCTTATTTTCGATTTTATTGTATCGTTTACGGTAGTTATAAGAGTATTTATTGAAATTGAAAATGCATCGGAATAACTGTTCAACTGTTCAGCCATCCATTCAAACATATACTTCCAGAATAATTCTTTAGCATTGGTCAAGCCATAGTCCCATTTCTGTTTCAAGGCTACACCATTAGGAAAATAATAAATATTTCCCATTTCATCAACATACTCAACATAGCTTTCAGTGCTACTGCTTCCGCAAAATGAACCTTGCTTGATCCGTGTCTTCCACACTGTTTTTTTACCTATACTAACTTCTTCTTCCGGAGGTTTTGAAGCAAACTCAAAAATTCCGTCAGGCAAAGACAGTTCATTAATATCTACAGCTTGAAGAATATTCTCAATTGTTTCAGTGATTTCAAGATCATTAATCCCCAGCTTTTTCCTGCATATTTCTGCTATCTCGTCTATATGCCCCTGAATCATATTTTTTAGTGGAAGAACCAACTCATGTGAATACGATTGGAGCAGTAGTCCCGCTCTTGTAGAAAGTGCTTTGTTTATTGCTACATCTAAAAAATCATAGCGTTCCATATATTTCTGAATTTCTTCGGTTTTATTTGCAGATTTCATAACAAAGTGATTGTTAACTACCTCCTTGTCCCTGAGTCCGCCAAGTATAATTCTGCTGACATAATCATATGCCCTTGCAAGTCGGGACGACACTTCGGCAGGAAGAAAATCCATTTTTCCCAGCACTTCATCGTATGTATCATTATTTATAATGGAATCCCCGATAATTTGTATTATTCCCAGCCTCAATTCATCCGTTAGATGTGCAACCGAGTCAAACATATTGGAAAAATCATCAATGCTTCCGAATATTTCTTCATGGTCATTAACAAACTGTTCTGCATCATATGTTCCTTTTCCCTCATTTATCTTCCTTGTTATTTCCTGAAGATTTTCCTGAAACTCCTGCTTTTTTTCACCTATCCTCCCAGGTGAAATTACAATTTCCTCCTTTAAGGACATAACCTCAGACTTGACTTTGTCTATTCTGTTCCTCTCCTCTTCGGGGATATCCTTGCTTTCGTACTCTGCCAGTTCATCCAATATTGAATTCAAGTCACTTTTTATACTATTGGCCGCTTCTTCACTATCACAACCTATAAGCTCGGCTTTTAGTCTTACAGTACCCAGATAATAATTTACAAGTCTCAGCTTTGATTTTGTAACTCTTATGCTCCCAAGAGTTTTTAAGGTACTGTGGAGAGCACAGAATATTTTAAATAATTCGCATATTGCAGGCATTATAATCAACTGTGAAAAACTGTTATTAAGCCTCTCCTGTATTCTCTCAGACAGCAGGTTTCCGTTACTGCATTCGTATGTATAATCAAGGAGCTTTCTAAAATCCTCTTCCTTTAAATCATGACCGTGCTTTACACTGCTTCTTAATTCGGCAAGCCACTTTTCAAGTTCTTCATTATTTGCATTGCTGTCATATATATCATAGCAATCCTTCATCAAGCTTTTGAGAAACCATTTGTAGTTATATTTTAGAGCATCATTGGGATATTGAGGCTCCTTGTTCTTATCTTTATGTGAAACAGGCCCCCAAGCACACTGTGCATAGAACAGGGGAAGTGCGGTAAACGGTATTATCTCAGGTTCGTTTTTCAGGGATAATACTTCCCTGATCTCTTTTTTAAGATTACATATATTTAAATCAAGCTCTACATCTGTCTCATTTCTTAAATCGACCCTGTTAAGCAGAAAAATTATTGAATCATGTCTGCCTCCCAAGAAATTAACAATATCCTTTAGTTCTCCCAGAAGCTTTTTACGATTCTCATCATCCGTATGGCTATAGTCCATCGCCACAAGACAAAGGGACCTTGTCAGCATCTCCTGTATAACACTCAGATTTTCCTTATCTCCACTGTTTTTCAGACCGGGCAGGTCTACAAGCTCAACGCATATATCTTCGGGAAGGTTAAGCATTTCAGGTGACGAACCTATAAGCAAAGGCCCTTTTGAGTAAATCCTCGGAGGTGCAGAATTTTTTCTATTATCAAAATATGTTTTCATTGTGTCACTATTAATGTTATATGCCTCTTCATCTGAAATATCCTGCTTAATTTGTCCGGTCTTCCACCTTGCATTTTTTGTTTTTTCTATATAAAGAGACCGTTTGTTAGAATTTTTCAAAACCAGAATTCCGGCACTTTTTTCACCTGAATCTATGGGTGCTACCATTTTTCCGGCCAATGCATTTGTAAGTGTTGATTTTCCCGACGAAGTAGTGCCTATAGTAGCAATAGAAAGAACGGGATTTTTTATCCTTTCCATGGCACGTTTGTGTTCTTCAAAAAAACTTTTGAATTGTGAAGTAACCAGCTCATCGCCTAAAAAGTCTTCCTTGTATTCATTAAAAAGGACTGTCATACCATTACCCAAATCCTCTAAAAGTTTCTGAGTTGACTTTAGTTTCTCGCTGTTATACATTAACATTCCTCCTTATCTCTTTTTCCAAATTCTCATACAAGTCACTGTAGTGGATAGGCTGGGTGATGAATAGACTTTAGTACCGAATTTATCCTATCCAAAAAGCTTCTGTCCAAATTTGATACATTTTCTCTCAAGAGTTTATCAAGACTTTCATCCAGACTGCTGATATTTTGGATTTTTGCCTTTGTCAAGGAATTACAATTACCATATGTAAACAGATTTATCCCCCTGCTTAGCAGAGGCTTTACGTACTTGTTGACTTCTTCGTAAGTAGCTCCCATATTGGCTAACGCATTTGCTGTATCAGCATAAATATCCGGGAGAACTGAGCTATAATTATCTATTTGCTCAATTTCCGAAAGCAATGATATATAAAAATCTCCTATAGAACATCGTATCATTTCCGCCCCCGGTATGCTTCCGACCAGCAAAGGAAGTTTGGGAACAGTTCCATATTCCACCAGATGATATGCGTCGGCATACATCCCTGCGCAACAGGAAAAAATACCAGATACCTGCTCAGAAATCTTCTCTTTAACAGCATCCCTTATTTCATCTGTTTCTGATAATTGTGAATACAACTGTTGAATCATTTGCTTTTTATCCTCACCCTGATCACTAAGCTTATCAATCATTTTAATAATCTTTATGTTATTATTTAGTTTTTCAGAATAAAACCCTTCTGATTTTATTCCCAACTCCTGAATTAGCTCCATACTCTTTTTACTTTCTTCATATAAAGCATTAAGATACAGGGGTTTAATATTAATCCTTCCGAACTCAACTCCCACAGGAAGGTTTACCTTTTCACCCAACCCCCATGACCATATTTTCAGAATTATTGTTTGTCCGTCATTAACGAATTCAGGTGTAAAAACTAAAACAGGCTGGCCTTGAAGCCCTGAAAACAAGTAATTTATTGATGCATCGTTAGAAGGTGAATCCTCCCTCCAACTCCCTATATCTGATATTACCGGGTGAGTGCTTACGCTATTATAATGTGTTATAAGAAATGAAGACAGATTTCCATTTATATTTTTTGCAATAGGATGGTCTTTATCTTTTAACGACGTTATTATCCTGCATGGGATTACTTCTTTACCGTCAATACTGCAACCTTCAAAGGGTGTAGTAAGAGCAAAGTGCATATCAAAAGGTTCTCTTAAAGGCCAGCAGTTGGAATAAAAGGTTTTTTGCTTCCACTCTTCCATACGCATTTCAAATTGTGTCCTTGCTTCCGTCAACCTGAACTGATGATCAATCAGCTGTATCTTGCTTTTATTCTCAAAACTAATGGCTGCTTCTTCCTTTTTCTTCTGTATTTCCTTTTGCTCTTTACCTGTAAAAAAGTCGTATGACTTCTTTGCTACGGAGGAAATTGCTCGGGTTGCCAGCCTTGATACAACCAAAACGAGTATATCATCTACCCCAAATGCCATAGTATTACCTCCTCGTATTATAAATCTCTTTAATTAGTTATTATTACCAATGGTCACTGTAGCTGTGTCCGCAATTACTGCACGTATTACCGGATATGCTCTCAAAATGCTGGCAGTTGCAAAGATAACGCATACATTTTCCATATCCGTGGAAACTTGGACTATTTGAAGATTGCTGTTTTATTATACTGTGTTTAGAATACCCACTTGAATTTTCTCCCATATCAGTATCTTCAGTTTCCTGATCTTCATCATCTTCTTTGTCAGCTCCGTCATCATCATTGTCATCATCTTCTGAATCTTTATTTTCATCAACTATATCCTCTGTGTCATAATGAGTGTCACTCTGTTGGTCATCGACGTGGTCATCGTAATCGTAATCATCTTCATCCCAAAAACCGTTACTCATTTGCATTACCTCCAATCAATAAACATTATTAGAATAATTATATATTAATTATATTTATTTAGGTACCATGTATTTCATTTTTTTTAAATAAATGTAACTTAGTTAATATTTTGTCATTGAATATGACTCTATACAAAAATTTATTTAATATTCTGTTGACAAAACTATCAAATCTATTTATAATAGGAACTGCTCGTGCGGATGTGGCGGAATTGGCAGACGCGCTGGATTTAGGTTCCAGTGGGCGACCGTGGGGGTTCAAGTCCCTTCATCCGCACCAATAGTATCTAAACAATAGCTGAAAGTGATTTTATCATTTTCGGCTATTGTTATTTTATGAATGAACTTTTTAACTATCGGCTTGCATTCATCAATATTGCCTTTTTCAAGTATATTTTTATATTTAATCAAGCTACTTTTTATTTCATCAGGTGTAAACAAAACCATGTCCTGACTGTTTTTTGCACAAGCCAATTCAAATAACGTATCTTTTTTTGCCTGTTCTAATGTCTGAAGTTTTTCTTCAAGAGCAGATGACGAAATTCCTTTCATTATTACATTAACGATATTGTTTATCTCTCGTTCAAATTGGCTTACAACAGATTTCAGTTTATTTATCTCTGCTTCTGATTCGTTATATTTTTTGGCTGAGTATTCATTAAGTTTTTGAGCATACTCGTTTATCGACTCATCAGAAAAAATTTTTGTGATAAGAGTATTTAACACTTTTTGTTCAATAGATTCCTTTTTTACTTTATTTCTGCATTTTTTACAAAGATAATAAGAATAAATTTTTTTCTGATTATTTTTTGTCCTATGCCCTCCCATATTTGAGCTACAGGATTCACACTCAACTAATCCTGTCAGCAAATAAGTATCTACAGCTTTAAATTGGGCTTTGTGTTTACTATTAATTTTTCTTTCTTGAGCAGTATTCCATGTATTTAAGTCAATGATTTGGGGGATAACATTTTCCACTATTATAATCTGCTCTTCAGGTTTAGTTTTATGACCATTGCGCTGTCCAGGAATCCTTGAAACCGCTTTGTTATATTCCATAATTCCAATATATTTCTTATTTGAAAGTATTGAGTACAAGCTATTCTTTCCAAATGGCACATTAAACTTAGTTTTGTATCCTTTTAAATTAAGTTCATTTAGTAAATCTCCATAAGAATACCCATTTGCATATAGTTCAAATATTTTCCTGACAATTACAGCTTCTTGCTCATTGATGACATACTTTTTATCTATAATATCATAACCCAATGGTGCAAACCCACCGGTAAACTCTCCGTGATATGCTTTTGTTTTAAGACCTTTCATAACTTCATTTGCAAGGTTTTCGGAATAATATTCGGCAAAACTCTCTAAAATGCCCTCCATTAAACGACCTTCTGGACTATCTGAAATAGGCTGAGCAACATAATATAATTTAATGCCCAACCTCTTCAGTTGTGCTTTATATATCGCTGAATCATATCTATTTCTTGCAAATCTATCAATTTTGTGAAGAATAATTGCATTAAATATGCCTTTTTTGGCATCGGATATCATTTGCTGAAATGCGGGTCTATCATCAGTCTTTCCAGACTTTTCTTCGTCAATATAACTATGAACTAAATCTATATTACTATCTCTGCAGTACTTCTTTATTTCCCTTAATTGAGCCTCAATACTATCTTCGTTTTGATTATCTGAAGAATATCTTGCATATGCAACGGCTTTCATTTGTATCCTCCCATACTTTAGCTTCTAGCTTAATATTATAATATTTCTTAATTAAGAGTTATTAATAAATATTTTACTACATTCACCAAAAAATGTAATCTGTAAAAACACTAAAGTAAAATGCTTAAAATTGTTATTAATATTTAAATAAAAGCTATTGATAAAAGCAAAGCTAAAACATATAATGATATCAAACATATGTTCTATATTAGGAGTGAATAAGATGCCGTTTGGTTTTGAAAGAAAACAATATGAAGAGCAACTTAAATCTGAGGATAATTTAGAGAAACTATACCTTGAAGTTAATGCAACCTACTTGCTAGATGGGAGCATTAGACCGATTTCATTTATTTGGGAAGATGATCAAAAATATGTAATTTCTAAAGTAATAGACTGCACACCCGGTCAAAGCTTAAAGAACTACACGGCTGGACTAAAATATAAATGCCAAGTAGGTAATAAAAACTTCTCTCTTTTTTTTGAAACAGATACTACACGTTGGTATATACTTAAATAAATAAAATTCATTTATTGTTTTATTTTGTAATATATTGTATAATTTTATTATCATTTCTTGATTCACATCAAAAAATTGAAAATTTCTTGATTACACAAAAGACGAGCTTCGGCTCGTTTTTTGTTTGTGGTTTCAGGCAATTGCGAAGTGAATAAGCAACCAAAAACTGCATACTTGTGAAAATATGCAGCAAATTTAAGTTGATATAGAAACCTTGCGAATAAAGTAAGTTGATTTTTGGAAACTGAATAGTGCGGTACTTGTTGCAACATAAATACTATTCACCAAATTTAAAACCAAATATAGTATAATTATATTGGTTTTATGTATTAATGCCAATGTTTGAAATTGCGAAGCAAAGATTATTCATATAATGGAAAGGTGTGTATTATGTCACATAGCAAACTGAAAAAGCCAGACTTTTCAATATATCTTAATAAATGGAATCCGTCGGCTAAAAAATATATTAATATCTGCAATATTTGTGGTAGTCAAGGCTACAGTCCTGTAATTTTAGCGGAGGATTTTTATTACAGAGAACCAAATATCCACACAGAAAATAGGGCTATATATAAAGAATTAACAAGGACGCTTAAGCCATTACCGTTGGATAGCATGGGCAGGTGTGAAATCTGTAATAAAATACAAGAACAAACAACATGATTATGACATATTAGTCTTATAATCATAATTAAAAGCTATTGCGATATATGCATCGACTATATATATTTTGAATATCCTGCAGAAGATAGGTACAATACTATTTCTTTGAACCATAATATAAAAAATTTTCTCTCCCAGTTCAGATAAAATTCTTACTATTTTCTTCTCTATTTAACCGACCATATCCTTTATTACATGTGTAATAAAGGATATGAAGTTGTAAAAAAGCAAAAACATAACATTGTTAATCTAAACTATATAAACATTAAATAATCCCCATTATTTAGAAAATGTGGTATTATTTTTATATATTAAGTAATTGTATTAAAGCCATAGAAAAAAAGAAAGGAACATCTTAATGACGACAATACCAGAATTATTAGAATTATTGGATTTTGGACAAGTAGATTCTGAATCTGAGTCTAACTTAGATCGTAAATTCTTAAAAACAACTGATTTTGAAAAATTCATTAAAACTAATATTGTTTTGATTAAAGGAGTTAAGGGATCTGGGAAAAGTGCTTTATTTGAAATGTTTTCTAAATATGAAGCTCAAACAAGAAAATTAGCTGGAAATTATATAGATAATGTAATTTTTGTTACCGGTACTGGATTTAAAGATTTAAAAGAATTAAAAACTGATGATATGGAAAAGTTAATGAGACAGCCTAATTTTGATTTTGATAATACGTGGCAATTATATATAGCTATAAAAGTAGCAATCAAGTTAGGTGAATTAGGATATAGCTCTGGTGAAAATTTATCAGAGTTTTTAAAACAAGCTGGGTATCTGGTAGATGTCAGAGTTCTTCCGCTAATTAAATCTTTATGGAAATTAATATTTGGTGTACCTCCTAAGGGAATAGATATTGAATACAAAGGTGTAAAATTTAAAATTGGTGGTAAGACTCAAATTGATACTCAAGATATTTTAGCAGAAATAAATGATCTTTTGATACAAGAAAATAAAGAAGTGTGGGTTCTTTTTGATAAGATTGATGAGTTATTTTCTAACGATTATAATAAAAGGAAACAATGTATTGAAAGTTTATTTAGAGTCAATTCACAGTTTTCACAATACTCTAAAATAAAATTAAAAATTTTTCTAAGAAATGATATCTGGAATACACTTCATTTTGTAAATAAAGACCATGTTGAAGGAAAAACAATAGAATTAACTTGGGATAACAAATCTCTTATGGCACTACTACTTAAAAGAGTTTGTTCACAAGCAGATATTCTTGAATTTATAAGTAACAAGAGCGGAATCTCTCAAAACGATATACTAAATAGTGTTAATTTGGGAAAAGCTTTTTGTACTCTTTTTCAAGAACAAGTCTATAAAGGTAAGGGTGAAGCTAATATTGTTGATTGGATGATAGCAAGAATTACAGATGGTTTAGGCGGAAAATATCCTAGGGACCTTATCAACTTTGGAAACATATCAAAAGAAATTCAAATAAAAGATTATCAGCCTGATAATAATTATTTAATATCAGGACTGGCTGTAAGAGATGCATATTATAAGGTATCCGAAATTAAGTTTTCTACATATCTAAGTGAATTCCCGTCCCTTCAAAAACATTTTGATAGATTTAAAGGTTGTACAATTTCAAAATTCGATAGAAGTGACTTAATAAAAATGATGTCCGGATTGGATCCATCTGATGATGATATGATACAACAATTATATGAAATTGGTATTATTCAACCACTTCCACTTAAAATTAAGTCTACAAGTGCCAAAAAGTTTGAAATACCTAGGTTATTTAGATCTGGTTTAGGTTTAGTCCTACGAGGTAGACCATAATACACATTGCTTATGCGAACAATATAAATATTATTATCAGGAACTTTCTCAAAATATAAAGAATTATAAAATCCACGAATATATACCATATATGATATAATCTGTATAACCACGAGAATATTTAAGAAAGAAGGAATTGTTATGGATCAAGATAATAGAATACATGAATTCTTATGCAAAGATGATTCTGATTTAGTAGGTATTAAGTTCCACTATACCTCACCAGAAGGCTTAAAATCAATTATTGATAACTCTATTTTTAGATTTACGGATTGCCAATTTTTAAATGATAAATCTGAATATATACATATAGAAAAATCTTTAACAAAAGTGCTCGAACAAATTGAAGGTACGGTAAGAAGTGAAATAATAGAAATCGCAAAAAACGTATATACAAATGATTTTAATGTAGAAGAAAGCATATTTGAGTCCGAGTGCGACATGACTAGATATAATGTAAGGTATTTTGTTTTTTGTTCATCTAATAATAACGATTTGCTTAATATGTGGAACCATTATGTTAAAAATAGTAAGTATATAGGCTATAATATTGGTTTTAATACTCAAGAAATGATATCTAACCTTTCGAAGATAGAAGGTAATATTGAAATTTTTCATGGTAATGTTGTTTATACTGAAAACGAACAAATAGACATTTTAAAAAATTACTTGATTAGTATGAGTAATTTATTATCTTCCAGGTTGCAGGATGCCAACTCTACTGAATTGGAACCAGAAGTGGAAAAAGAAATGATATACGACAGTACTGAACAAGATATTTTTAGCCATTTACAGCTATTTAGACTTTTTTTTAAAGATAAGGCCTTTATACATGAAAATGAATATAGGTTTGTTATTAAAGTCCCTATTGAGGATCCTCCAACAAAACAATCATCCGATTTACATGATTTTAGTTTAAAAAATGGTATTTTTGCTCCTTTTATCAATGTAAAATTTGATAAAAATATTGTAAAAAATATTACAGTTTCCCCCACAATTGAATATAGTTTGGCTAAAGATGGGCTTAATCGATATTTGAAATTAAAAGGTTATGATAATTTAATTAATATAACAAAATCTATAATACCAATTAGATATTGATAGTAAAAATAGTATTGGGGAATAATAATTTTTTGCCCTCAAGGATTTCTCCCTGAGGGCATTTGTATATTACACTTTATTCAATTTAACCGCAAAGAAAAACGACACTGACATAGTAGCCATTGATAAAAGCTTATCTGGATTTACCTTCCCGGCAGCAGTGAACGCAATCGTTGCACCAACCAATGCAAATGTTATTATTGTCTTTACATCTATCAGTTTTGCAAATTTCTCTTTCATTATAACTTTCCTCCTATTTTTACAATTAAATCATCGAAGTATGGGTCTATATCTTTATGTGCGAGCCAATATTGCTTGTCTATGCCATAATTTTTAACTAGGTTATCCAAGGCCTTGTTGTAATCAGTTTTGTTCGCATCGTCTTTTTTTGAAGTTGAATTATCCCCACTATCAGATTCGTTTCCAACGGTTGCCTTTGCACCTTCAGGTTTAAGATCAAGTGCCATCCAAGAAGCCTGTCCCCAATGAGTCCATGTTCGTTGCGATAATTTCGTTATTACAACACCATAATCAACCCCACGGCTTTCTATTACCTCGCCATTGCCAATATATATTCCTACATGTACCATACGGCCTTGAGATGTTCCGTACATAAATACTAGTGTTCCGGGAATAAGTGACATGCTTGGAATTGTGCCACGTTTACTCGTGCATTGATCATAAAGACCTTGGGCACTTACATCTTGCCATACTCCTGAAATTGCTCGTCTAGCTGATTTTATTAGTCCAGAACAATCCCAACAAACTTTACCAAGCCATTTAGCACATCGGCCCTTATAGTAGTCTCCATTTCTTTGAAAATATCCCTCCCCCATTGTATTTCCGTATGTAGCTTGAGCTGACTTTAATAGGTCTACAGTGCATACTTGTCCTGTAGCACTATAAACATAGCCAAGACCTACTTTTAATTTCACCCATCTGATAATATCTGATGCTTTGACATTGCCCATTTTTAATCTCTCCCCTCTAAATTATCAATTCTTTTGTGTGCTGACTTTGCTGACTCTTCTACACCTTTTACACGTTCAGCTAATGCAAAATGGCGTTCCTCTGATGTTTCTTGCTTTCGTTTTAAATCATCAACGCCAGCTTTTATATAACCAACATCTGATATCAGGGTCCCGGAATTCTTACCGGTATCTGTACTTTCTTTTTTTACTCCGTTCCGATAGCCAACGTAGCTAAATAAAATACCACTCAAAGTTCCGGCCACACTAATAGCTACTAATACATTAACTTCCATTTATCAGTCCTCCCCAATGATGTATTTATATAAAATAAAAAGAGAGCCAAATAAATGACTCCCTTTTAGTTCGTGATATTATCCTATAACTCATTTCCAATTATCATATCTATTTATTTTCCCCCATTTTCAAGGAGTACTTCACTAGGTTCTAAAAACCTCAAAAAATTGCCTTCCGTGATATTCTTAACTTCTGTTAAAATATAATTTTGGCTGGTTTTCTCGGAAATAATTTGCTGTCCTTCTTCTTCGGTATTATATTGTATAATTATAATTTCACTCCTCCTTTAACTTACAAATGTTTCATTTACTGATATTTTTATCCCCCCATTACTTTTTTCAATCATACTATTAGATGATGTAGATGAGCTTTTTAAATATATCTGAATTTTATCAGATGGCAGCCAACCCGAAATATCCTCAGTAAATAATACGTAACTGTTACTATTAACACTTCGTTCTATACCAACAGCAGTGCCATTTCTATAAATTCTTGCATAAGCAGTATACGCACTCCCATTTTCCGGACGTAACGGAAAAGATATTCTTAGCGTACCACCAAGTAATAATGTCTTTTCAAATACTTTTGTATATGTAGCATGATAATATTTATAATCATTAGTAGTATCATGGAATAAACTATTTGTATCACCTGCTGTAAAAGTTGGTCTTAATACTTTTCCTGTGCCGTTATAATATCCTTCACTAATAGTTGCATCAGTGAAAAAAGTACATTGAATATTACTTGCAGTATGATTAACCATTGTTCCATCTACTAATCCTGAATTTGTTCCGATTGAATAACCTGATAAAACTTGTGCTGATTGTGCGGTTCCGTAATCACCCCCTTCACCCTGTAACCGAAAATTTGTACCATCATACCTTAAAGTATAAACCCCACCGCTTTTCCAATTTGTAACACTAAGATTATTTGCTTTTAAAACGCTTTTATCTCCTGTTCCTGACCAGTTTAGGGTTACTGCTCCCGTAGAATCTGCATTGCATTTAAAACTTACAGCCATACCAGCCACTAACACTGCTATTACAGGACTTGCAATAGAGTAAGCATTACCAGCATTTGTAGATACACCTGCCCACGGTATTTGCATCGTATAATCCGACAAATGTGTATTGATTGTATTTTGTATTGTTGTCTGTACCTGTTCGGTTTTTTGGTCTGTATAGGTTTTTGCTCCACTCAATGCCGTATCTGCTTTAGCTTGTGATCCCGATGTAGTTTCGTAGTCAGACATATTATTAACCAAGTTTATAAATTCCAGCTCGGATTCCTCTAACCTATCATCCAAGGTTGTAAATGTTTTACTTTTTACGGTTGACGATCTAGCTATTGCTACTTCCGGGTCTTTGCTTGCATTAATAACTATTGTATCTATTTCAGACTTTGCTTGTTCTAGAGCAGCTTTTACATTGTCTTTGCCAACAAAACTTCCCGAATAACTTATATTTTCAGCAGCGTGTGTCCCAAAAGTTCCAGTAATGTGATTATCAAACCTTGCCTTATTATTGTTTAATGCTTCTTCAACCGTCCCCCCCTCTTCGGCAGAGTCATTTATAATAATGCTTGCTGTATGCCGGTTTGCCTCTCCTGAATAATGATTATTTAACTCTACACTGTTATTTTCCACCACTTCCCTAATGCTATCTCCCGGCAAAGATGAATCGTTAACAATTGAGCTTGCACTATGCTTATTTAATGCTCCTGTATAATGGGAGTTCAATTCCGTTCTTGTATTCTCCATCACCTCCTTTACACTTTCCCCCGGCTCTGCAGAATCATTAATTATAGAGCTAGCCGTGTGCTTATCTGCAGTTCCTGAGACATGCCCATTAAAAGCGGACTGTATCGCCGCAAAATTTGATTTAACCACTGGCCACCAATGATTTATAGATTTAATAACCAATGTTGGCCAGTTCATATTAAGATTAAGCATTTTACCACCCCTTTACATATTTTGGTTGAAAAGTCTATTAAATGTCACATTTTTGGTATATACTGTATATAAAACTAATATATTAATAGGTTTGGAGGTATGTCCTATGAAAAAATTTATATCCGGTTTAATTGCAGGAGCTATCCTCGCATGTTCAATAACCGCCTTTGCCACAAATTTAAAAGTTATTGATAATCCTTATCCAGTTTTAATTAATAACAAACAAGAAGATGTAAAAGGCTACAATGTAAATGGTTCAACTTATTTAAAACTTTCAGATTTTACAAAGGCTGGTTTAGATGTTAAGTTTGATAAAGATAAAGGCCAAATTGACATAGTAAATAAGGTTGTGACTACTCAAAACAACAATCCATATTCTGATATGGACACAACTGTACCTAAAGTTACTATTAATATTGATTAATAAGAGGCTAGCTAGCCTCTTATTTTATGTATGGTATTGTAATATGTGCTGACTTATTGCATCATCTACATATTTTTTTGTTGCTATATCTTGCCCATTTATCGTTCCAGTGGTGGCAGTAAGCGAACTTTTTAAAGTTCCGTTATTGTCATATAAAAATATACATGGTCCACCTTGACTTGCTGTAATAAATACATTCCCCATATTTGTTGGACCATATAATGTTAAAAAACCACTATCATAGAGTCCTCGGGTCCCTAAAGCAACCCTAGGCTTATATTTTGAGTCATTATACAGCATTAATGTTCCACCTATATTTTCGCCGCCTACACCCTCTACCCCAATACCAACGTTCAAATTCCCATCGGTATCATATATTGCGACCTTTCCTCCATTTACGTCCTTATAAATGTCTAATAATAATTTCCCCGTATCAGATACTTGTTGAATTTCAACCCCTTTTAAAATTCCTGCAATAATTAAATCTGCAACAAACCCATTACCATTTCCAAAAGTTCGAAAATCCCAAGAACCGTCTGCTTTACGTTTGTTAGCTATAGCTATCACACCGTCTACTATTGCAATAGCGGAGTTGTTTCCAAATTCCCACAAGTCACCTGTTCTATGTTGTGCAAGCTCTTTTTTTAAGCCGTCATAAACTGTTTGCTTTAAGTTGCCTACAAGGTTTTCAAACCACTCTGACTTAACCTCTCCGGCCTGATTTGTTACATTACTTAGTTTCTCCGATGCATTTAGTCCGGCTACTGCAGCATCGGTTAAAGTTTTTGGAGGATAGCCAAGTATTACGTCAGATTGTTGCGGCCCATATGGGTAATACACATATTTAGTAAATCTCTGAACCGTATCAATTCCAAGTGTCTGATTCATTATTTTTACAGAGTCACCTAAGTTTACTTTAAAGTTTTGTCCAAACAGCTTATAAAGCTCTACAAATTTAAGTCCATATGCTACTTTTACCATGTCGATTCTTTCATGGTTTTCCGGGCTAAATTCCCACAAGGCTTTTTGATATAATTCATTAGGGCCTTCTGTGTCATATTCTTTATAACCTTCCAGTATTCCATATAGAGCTATACCCTCTGTACTGTCTATGTATCCGTGAGGTGCCACCGATGATGGTAAAGGCATACCGTTTTTACCTAAAGCGTATAGCCTTGTTATTGTTTCGCCTGTATCTGCTATATCACTTAATAATTGTAGATTGTTTGATAGTGTACAGTGTAGTCCCGTATCTTTACCGATACGTTGAACAAGGGCTATATTATAGTTGTCTACATAGATTTCACCTTTGCCTACATTCTCTATTATCTTTTTGATAATCTGAAACGGTGTAACCTTTGAACACTGGAATATATCCGTCTTGTCTGTTACCCACGACATTCCAAGTGCTGTTGCTTCTGCCTCTGTCAGCACATGAAACGGTGTCCCGGAAAATGCTGTTGCCATAATGGCATAGGGTGTATAACCCATTTGGTTTGGATAATCAGGTATTAATTTTTTTGTTGCATCATACATTACATGCAGACATTCCACTGACCGTTTTATTATGCCTTGATTCTCCCTTGTTTTTCTTACAACCCTAAATTGTTGTCCTTCGCATGTTACTATATTATTGTGCTGCAAATACTGCCATTTTTCGTTACTCTCTCCCGGCAGTTCAAAAGTTAACTTGTATTCTCCGTTTATTTCTCTTGTAACACACACATTCTGTGCTTCTTTCAGTACTGCCAGACCGTTTCTGGAAAAGTCTGTTTCTTTTTTGTCATATACTTTAAGCATAGTTTATCACCGCCACATTTATAAATTTAAAATCAAAGGTTACTGTTACCTGACCTGTACCGTCTGAGGTTATTGTCAGTTCATTGCTACCCGGTGCAAATACCAAGCCATTTCCTGATAAAAAAGGCATCACATTTTGACCGTTTTTTGTTGCCATAGGCTTTTCACAGTCTATTATTAATGTGTCTCCCGTTTGTATACTACCGGTATATGTGTATTGCTTTGTTCCAGATGCAATAGTTAATTTTGTAAAACTTCCTGTTATAGTCAAAACGGGGGTAGTGTACCAATCACCCAAATTGTTTACTATTACACTTTGACTACCTTGTGTAAATGTATAAGTCGGATTCAAGTCCAAGTCAATTGGTATTTCGCTGTCTATATCTATCTTGTCTGTATCAAGAGGCACACCACCGGCAGCTGAATCCAAGAACCATTTTGAGAAAGGTTTTACCCTGAAATAGACTGATGCTGTTCCAATTCTGGCAAGTTCATAGCTTACCTGTTCTGTATTTTCTACTTTAGCAGTCCAGACCGTACCGGGCATATCATCAAATTCAAGGGTTTTCCAGCCTCCAAACAGCCAACGTCCAATTTTGGTAAGGAGTATATGTATTTCTTGCATATCCCTCCCTACAACGGATAATGTCCCTTCAAACACCCTATCATTATAGTGTTGTCTTCCATCCTCATTAAACTCAGAAAAATCAAAATCACTATCTGTGTCAGGTAGTGATTCATAGTAGGTTTTGGGCTCCGGCATAAACGGTCGCTTTGTTGTTTTCCATGTTGTTGGTATTTTACTACTGTGTATACCGTTTATTGATATTCCATACAATTTAATCCCCCCTTATGTTGCCATCCCACGCAGTCCAGACGTAAGCATGCTTCCAAAAACATTTGCACTTACAGAGTCATATATATTGTTATTATTAGTTTGATTTATTACTGTTTTTCTGACTGTCGGTACTTGCTGCCCTGTTAATGTGCTACTTGGATTAATATGTGTTACAGCATCAATCAAGGCTTTAACCTTTGCGGTTGCCTCTTCAATTTTTCCTGCTGCTGACGCTGCATAATCACCTATATTTTTTAGTAGATCCTTTTGCTTCTCGTCAAGCCTTGTGTACTCGTCACTTATTGCATCAAGACGGGCTTTCCTTGCTTCTTCTGTTTGTGTCTGATGTTCCTCTAAAGCATCAAGCTTACCTTTCTTCTCAACGTCTCTTTGTTCTTTTGCAGCTTCTTTGTTGAGGTCAGCAATTTTGTCATGTATTTCTTTTAGCCGGTTCTTGCCCTCTGTGGTAACTGCAGCTCTGAATATTTGCTCCTGCCTTGCAAGGTCTGCAAGTTCTGTGTTCCTGTCCGCTTTCTTTTCATTTTGCTCTATCAGGTCATATTCAGCTTCAATCTGTTTTTTCCGGGCATCGTATTTTTTCTTATCATAGTCGGCTTCTTTTTCAATCGCTTCTTTCCGGCTGTCCAGTATTTTCTTTTGTGCATCTACTTCGGAAGAAATTTCATCTTGCAGGGCTTGCTTTCGTATATTAAATTCGGTCTGGTCAAGAGATTTAAGCTGTTCCAGATAGTCCTTATAGTTGATTACTTTTTTATTGTAATATTCTTTTGTATAGGCTCTAATTTTTTCGTAGGATGCTACTTCCTGCTCTGCTGACAGTTTCCCGTAGTTTTTCTGTGCCGATATCCACTGTTCAGAGTTTTTTAGTCTCTCCTGGTACTCCTCTTTTTGAGCTTGCAGTGCATTTTCCTTTGCCTTGTCGTTATACTGCTTTATTTCAAGGGTATACTGTTGCCATTCAGACGATCCTGATTTATAATATTTATCCCGGAGTACTGCAAGCTTTTTATAGTATGTGGCTTCGGTTATGTACCCCATATCAAGGTTAAATTTAAGTGTTTCAAATTCCCGTTGTATTGCTTCTTTTCTGGCTCGTTCAGCATCTTTGTCATTGTTTTTTCCGTTTAGGAGTGGAGGAGGTTCCTTATTATTATTGTTGTTCGTGTTGGGGTTATTGTTTCCGTACTTTTTCGCATAGTCCTGTGCCATTTTCTGCGAATCTGAAATAGCTTTCTCTGAATCCGCTATGCTTTTATTTACGTTATCAAGCTGACTTTGCAAGTTTTTTCTTTCGATTAATATTCCATTTATTTTACTTTCATTTTTAAATGACTTTGTTACTGATTCAAGAGTACTTTTCCCGAATACATCCGTCATACTTGATGATATTTTTTTATTTGCTTCGTTAAGAGCATTTTGATTATTCTTTATTGATTTTTCTATTGCTGTTTTTTGGTCTTGCATATTTAAGATGTTTTCAGCTGCAGCACTAGCCTTTTTATCAGCAGCCTTTACGAATAAAAGCTGTTTATATGCATCTATGGCATTGTATACAACACCTATTTGCTTGTTTAACTCGCCTGTTTCACTGTTTAATGCTAATGCCAGATTGGGTATTTTTTGATTTAATTGGTCTACAATCTGGCCCATGCGGTTTTTTTCGGTAGTTGTTTTATTGGTTTTGCCACTAAGCCCTTCAAGCTCCTTTGCCAACCTTTGAGACATGGCTATTTCGCCCATAGACGATTTTGTTTGCCTATCTATTGACTGTATATTGCTTTCGTACTCAGATTTTAAATCAGCTGTCTTTTTTGCAAGTTTATCTGCTTCTGATTCTGCTTTGCTTGCAGTTAATGCATATGTTACTAAAGCCCCGCCCACAATACCGATTGCAGCTGCTACTAAGCCCCAAGGTGATTTTATAAGGCTTGCATTTAACACGTCATTGGATACCTTTGCAGCATCAAACCCGGCTTTTACTGCTAATACTGTAGATTTAAGCACGTTAAACGCTCCGGCTGCAGCATTTATAACTGATGTTATTGCCATTGCAGCACCTACCGCTATAAGTACGTCTTTCATTTCCCACAGGATTTCTACTGCTTTTGCCACATATTCAATAAACGTAGCTATATTACGGCCCCAATCCTCTGCCATTTTGTCAAGCTGTCCGTTTGCTGACATTTCATTTATTGTATCCAGTAGCGAGCTTAACTCACCTTTAAGGTATTCAAAGCCTTCCGACCCAACATCCCTTGCAAACATGCTTATATCGTCTTTGAGCGTTGACCACATACCACTCATGGTCTTACTTTGTTTATCCATCATTCCGTGGAACTTGCCGCCTTCGGCTGTCATGCCCTGTAATGCTGCTGTTACGGCATCGGCACTAATTTGTCCGTTTTCAATCATTTTTCGCATTTCGGCAGTTGTCTTACCGTACATTTTTGCCAACGCATCCAAGAGTGGAACACCGTTTTCAGCAAACTGCCTAAGTTCTGTACCATAAAGTTTTTGATTAGTAACTACCTGACCGTAGGCAAGGGATATCATATCCAACTTTTCCGGGATTCCCATAGATATGTCGCCCAACATTTGCATAACCCCGGCAACATTTTTTATATCTACACCATAGGCAAGTAGCCGTTTTTCTGTATCCACGGTTTGTGGCAATGTAAAAGGTGTTACTGCTGCAAATTGGGTTAACCTCTCCATTTCCTTCTGAGCTTTTTCGGCACCGCCCAAAAGTACTTCAAAGGCGGTCATGTTCTGCTCAAACTTTGCATTATCACCTATAAGTGCTTCGTATAAGGTTTTTCCTGCATATCCTATTGCTAACCCTTTTATGAGAGTGTATATATTAAGCAGTTGCCCTGATGCAGTAGTTACATTTTGGGTACTCTTTATATTTCTGGCCTGTTGGTTATTCAGCTTGTCGATTTCCGCACAGGTTTGAGATACTGCAACTTTGAGTTTATTTTCAGCTATCTGACTATCAAGTATTTTGTTTTTCCAATTTGCAACGGCTTTATCAGCCTTTGATAGCCTTGAAACTAAATCATCATATTGCTGCTTGAGCTTTTTTACCTCTTCTGTGGACTTAATTTCTGCATTTGCTGCATTTTGGTAAGCCTGTTTAGCAGCTTCAACCTTTGCAGTAAGCTTAGACTGTGTATTAACCGCATCGTCTAAGCCTTTTTTCATTGCCGAGGTTGCAGCCTTTAATATTTTTGTCTCTGCCTCATAACCCTTTAATTTATTTGCTGCAAGTGCAAATTTATCTCCTGTAGCCTCTATTGCCAAGTTTGTTTTTTCAAATTCTTTTTTGACATTTTTTAGTGGAGCAACCATGCTGTTTACTTCTTGTGCAAATTTATTGCTACTAAAACCAATACTTATATTCGGGTTCTTTGCCAAATTCTCACCACCTTATAACATGCCCATGATAGGTGCATTTGCTGCTTCTATTTCATCTTTTCTGGTTTCTTCGTCAGGACTTAAAGCTAACCATAGAAGAATATCAAAGTCTTGTTTGTCTACTTCGGACGGTAACAACTTCATTTTCATAAAAGTCTTATAAAGATTTCTTAGTCGCCCACTCCCGGCTCCTGTTCCGTTTGTGGGCTTGATGAGTTTTTTGTTTCTTCATCAATACTAAAAAACCAGTTTAATATTTTTGTACATGCATTACTTATTTCTTTTATTTTGATTTCCGTTTCTAGGATTTCATCCGTAAGTATAGTTCCTTCAAACATTTTTTTAAGTGATTCAAAAGCCCATAGTTTATAGTCGTTCATATTAAGTTCTTTATCTCCGGCTTTGTGTCTTTGATCATCCATAATGCAAGCATGTTTAAATGTAAAAGGCTGTGAAACTATTTTTTGACCGTTGTAGTCTAAAACTATTGTTCGTTGCATTTATTTCCATCCTTTCCAGTGCATAATTCTCTAAATTCTTTATCTGACACTATCTGTATTTTTCTATCCGGCTGCAATGGGTTTGCCATCCTAATAAACGACATTAATATTTGATCGTTAATATAACAAATGCCATCTTTATATTTAATAAAAACATTAGACAAACCATAAGTTGGCTTAAAGTATTCAAATATTATTCTTCCTACGCTGTTTTCTTTGCACTCTTTGCAGGATTTGATACTTGCTCCAAACTTAATATCTATATTTGGATTTTTCATATTACCTCCTAAATAAATAAGGGCAGCTTTCGCCACCCCTTAATATGTATTTTATATTTCAACAAACTTTGAGCCATCCCAGTAATGATGTGTATCATCCGTTGTAAGATGATAGATAACTCCGGGTGTTCCCGTTTCGGGTAATGTTGCAACTGCTGATACTGTTGCAGGTTGCCCATATGTTTGATTTACTGCATTTGCAAGTCTTTCCAGTGTAGCCTTACTGAAAAAAGTTGCCCCAAAATTCGGATCAGATGATTTTCTGGAATATATCCATTGACCGTCAGCCTGTCTTGTAAGTGCCGATGCTGTCATGCTATCATACTGCATAGTAACCCCGTCTACCGGTTTAGTATCTGCTGTCATGTTTGACGGTGCAAATTTAGTTTTTAATATCCAAGTATATAACCCTTCTGATTGGTTTACAAACGTTCTCTTGTATCCAAATGCGACATACGGGGGATTGTCTGTTGTGCCTCCATAAATACCTCCGTCAGCATCTTCTACACGCCCCAATAGTATTTTTTCTTCTACCGGTGTAAATTCAAGTCTTTGTACTGTTACATCTGCTCCGATGCATTGGGTAACACTTTCTGCAATTACATCATCACCCGGAGCCTGTGCCGTATTTACCTTTGGATTTACTTGTGCCTGTTGTATGTTTTTTAATCTTACAGGCACATCGTATGTAATTGAACCAATTTCATCTTTAGTCATGATTGCATAATATGCATCCTTTAAGCCTACTTTAGCCATTATCTTCACTCTCCTGTTCTAATAATAAATAAACCTCTACTACCTTGTGATATACCTCTGTGTCCTGCTCATAAATTTTAGCTCCAAGTTTTACCGTACACAGGAGGTTTGTCTTTAGTATTTTTTTAATCCTGTTTGTAATATCAAACAGAGTTGTTTCATCTTTTGTCCAGATATCTACCCTGACATTTACATCAGACATTGTTGCTTCATCATCTGCGACAGCTTCATCCGTGTTAACAACTTCAAATAGCGTTATCCGGGGATATTCATCAGAGTTTGGAGCTACAGGACTGTTATATATTCTAAACAAACCATTTTCTACGTCTATACCACCTAGTAATTTTTTTAAAGTTTCATCTGTGTTTAATGTCTGATAGACCAATGTCTCTGCATCCTGCAATGTTATCCCCCCATATATTTGTCAAATTCACGGTTAAAAGCTTCTTTCATCGGTTCTACTGTTGCGTCCCTAGCTGCTCGGTATGCTTTTTCTATAAAAGGATGGGGTGGGGCTTGTGTTGTGCCGTTTTCAACATAATACAGATACTCAAAATTTCGGTTTAAGGTCCCGACTAAGCGGTATCTGTTTTTTGTTTTTCTCGCTATTCTGGTTTTAGATACAACAACATTATCCCTTGCATGTTCCTTGTCTCTTTTTGAGTTTGGAGGCATATTTCGTATAAATGCTTGCCTTGCAGGTTCGCTCCCGGCATCAAGAACGTTTTCAGCTATCTGTGCGGTATCTATTCCCATTTTTTCAAGTTGATTTATCATTATGTCAAATTCCGATATATCAAACCCGTTGTTACCACTATGAGTTCCAATATTCATAGACATGGTATCACCCCGCTTCAATAGTGTAGACTTTAAATGTTATTACCTTATTTTCTTCTCTGATATTATCAATAGGCGGTAAAATACCGTAACGCTTACCCTTGTACAAAACGGACATATCAGGCGTTAAATTAGGTATGTAACGTATGGTTATATTAGCCGTAGCCTTTGACATGGCCGCAGCCGCAGCGTAAAATTCATTACCGTGCAACCAAACCCATTTAGCCCAGCGGAACACCTCTGGCCGATCTTGAGTTGCACCAAAATCAACCCAAGTTTCAACAGGATGCCCTTTGTTGTCTATGCTTTTTGTTTTCTTCTGTATCCGGATACGGTGCTTTAATTCTCCTGGATTCATATTATTGTCTCCTCTTCATAGCAGAACTGTAACTGAAGAATTATATTTGATAGGCTATATTGCAGCTTATCTGCTTTTCCAATTGGCTCTCTATTTTCATGCCAGTGAACAACAAGGAGCTTAATTGCAAGTTTAGCAAGTTCATTTCCTTCGGGTAGCTTACATCCTGCATTTTTCAAATATTCTTCAGCTGCAGTAATAAGTGAAAGAATGTCCAAATCCTCTGAAGTGTCACTTTCGTCTCCCTTTAGATATTTTTTCGCTTCTACTAATGTCAGTATCATCTTTTTCACCAGCCTTTTTAGCCCATCCTCTGGCAATATAATTATCACCAATCTGCCAAGGCAACTCGACAACGCTGTCGTTTTCCAATTCTACACCGTCCAGTTTGATGCCATCAATTAAAATCATATATTTTTCCATTAAGTACCTCCTAACTGAATTTATAAAAGGGGAGGTTTTTAATCTCCCCTTCTTGACAAACTAAACTATTGCAGTAACATCGATTTTACCTCTTACAGTAGCTGCTGTATCCCAAGCTTTGTACTGTTCCCTTTCGATTACTCTTAATTCGGTTCTGTCCTTTCTGAAGGCAGTTCCTCCAACGTTTGTTGAGGCTATTTCGTACTGCTGTCTGTCGAATTTGATAACAGTTTCTTTAGTGTCTCCTATAAACATTGGTGCGTATTTGGTAGTTGTCCCGGTAGTTGGGAGTTGGCTATTTGGGGCAACTTTTACTTGCTTGCCAAAGAGTATTTTCCCCGAAGGCTGAGTTATATCGTCTTTGAGAAGCGGCCTTCCTTGTCCATCAACCAATGTATCCAGATACTGAAACCCATCCTGGTTTGTAAGAATAACTGCCGAAGTTGCATGCATAGGGTCCAATGTAACATTCAATGCTTTCTTGATTGCTTTCCAATCAGCAAGCGTAACCTCATTTAATGCATTCAAGATAGCCATAAATAGTGTGCTATTTGTTACTATGGATTTTTTCCCAATCCATCTTGTCAAGTAGGCTAGTATGTTTTGATCGGTATCTTTTAATAAATCATTAGGTATTGGCAACCAACCTGCATATTTTTTAATGGAATATGTAACCTGCTCAAATTGAGGGTTTACCATTTCATCTATATCTGCAGTATCGTCTGTGATATTCTCAAATGGTGTCATTGTGGCAAGTTTTTCAAGTACCCTACTGCCTGATAATGTAGTAACTCCTTCAATTGTAGCTAATTGAGATAGGTCAATAAGAGTCCTTTTATACTCATTAATCTTTGTCTGAATGTCCTGAGGAACAATTAATCCTCCGTCAGCAGCGGTCCCTTCACTCAATGCAGCTTTAGAATCAAGCATAGATGCTTCGGCCTCGGTAAGGTTTTTACCTCTCAGTGCTTTACAAAATGCAGCTTTATATTGCTTTTCTTCTTCTGCTTTATCCTTTTCTTCTCCATTAATTGGGTTCCCAGCAGAATCTTCAATTGATTCTATATCCCTTATCAAATCAATTTTTGCCTGAATTGATTTTGCTTCATCTGCTTTCGCTTGAGCTTCTTTAATTTTCCCCTCGTCTACAAGAGTTCTTGCTTCGTTTTTTAGTTGTGCCAGCTGCGCTCTTAATTCTCTTTCTTCTCTGGTCATAATATTATTACCTTCCCTTCATAAAATGGTTATAAAAAAAGACCCTATATCAGGTCTATTTCTAACAATAGTTTTTGTTTTTCAATTTCTTCTCTTTGGTTATGTTTTTGTTGTGTGTTAAATACTTTAGGAGAATTTTTGTACTTACTGAAGTAATCCGATGCGCAAGCAGCAGCTTTGCTTTCCTCCACCACCTCAATATTAAAGTATTTTGAAGCCTCTTCACCCGTAAGCCATGTTTCAGAGTTGACCAATTCTTTTATAGTTTCTATGTCTACCCCATCAGCAAGGTTTTCTTTGTAAATATTTAGAATCCCTTCGTCAATGCGTTCAAGATCTTCTGCAGCTTTCCTGAAATCATTTGCATTACCCACCGATAATGACCATGCTTTATGAATCATAAGAAAAGCATTTGAAGGAATTATAAGCCTTTGCCCACACATTGCTATTACAGATGCTATACTGGCTGCTACACCATCTACATATACCGTTTTTTCAGCTGTATGCCTTTTTAATTGATTGTATATGGCTAATCCGGCAAATACTGAACCGCCACCCGAATTTATATATATATTCAGTTTTGATTTCCCATCCAGTTCTTTGAGAAAGTCTGCTATGTCCTGTGGTATAACATCTGATTCATCCCATTTATAGTTCATGATATCCCCATAAATAAAAAGTTCAGAGAGGTCATTACTCTGATTCTTGATTTCAAGGTTCCCACATACTTTTTCCTTTCCGGTTCTTTTATCCTTATTCAATAATTCCAGTTTGGGCATCCGTTTCACCTCCGCAAGTTTCTTTTTGACAGGCATGGCATTTTACCACTTTATCAGTTACTTGTTGATTTAATTCCATTCCAAGAATTACTTCCGGATGCCTTCTGCAAGTAAAACCTTCCATACGTCTTGCTATTATTGGTGGACAATCCCTGTCAAGGAATATACACTTTTTACTGGCATTATTACTATTGTGTGATATCTCTGCACAAAATCTTCCCTCAGGTATTTCCTGTGTCACTTTTATCATTGTTTTTCCCCCTTCTCCATTGTGTTCCAACCTGATCAAGTCTTATGTAGTTGCCATTTCCAATAAGCATGTTTGCAACGGGTTCCTCGCTGTATGGTTGACCAAGTTCTTCTCTTGCTTCGTTGGCTGTAATCATAAAATTATTAACACCTTTTTGTAGCCTATTCATTTGATTTACAGGATCAAGTTTGAATAACTCCCTGGTATCATGTTCTAGTGTGTTACTGTCTGCCAGTTCTGATGTTGTAAGGAGCTTCCTTGTATTTTCTTCTTTATATCCTTTCAGGTTCGGTAAAAGGCTGTTAATATAAAAGTCAAGTTGCTGGGTTTCGCTGTTGCTGTAACTAGACTTGTCATAATTATTAAGTATGTTGGGCTTGATTCCAAATGCGGCTGCAATCTGTAACGCACTATATTTGTTTAATTCAAAAAACTGTGCATCCGTGAGTTTCATGTCCAGCATTGTTGCCGTTATGCCAAGTGGCAAAGGTATAAACTTACCCGAACCAGTATTAGAAGAGAATGATTCAAGTTTTTTTACCAATGCACTTTCGCCTTTTATGTCCATATCACCGGTATACTGGACCATTATCTTTCCACCGAACATATTTGTCTTATATAGTTTATTTAAGAACTTCTGTGCCGACATAGCCTGTTCTATTTGAAGTATTAAAATGTCTCTTATTGATAGTCCGACTATACCGTCCCAACTTAGTGAACTTTTGTAATGTAATATTTCATCACAATTAAATTTCCAAGACTTGCCACTCCTACTGTCTTGCCACACATACCATATCCCCTTAGGTATACCAAATATGCCTCTGTTATCAACCCATACCGTGACTTCATTTGTTGGAAGTAACCATAAGTTTTTTACCTGCCCGGCATTTCTTCCTGCTCTGTAATATTCCTGGTACACAAATGCATTCCCAAAATGATTCCTATTGAGCTCAACAGTTTCCCAAAAAGTTGTAGCAGTCATATATGGGTTCGGCTCTGTATTTAACAAATAATGTAGCGGTTTTCCCCGAATACGTTCTTTCCCTTTTAGAGGATCTTCCCTGTATTGAATTATTGGCAATTTACCCATACATTCGCTTAAGTGCTTAAGGCATGTAAAATATGTTATCTCTCCGAGTTTTTCTCTGTTGGAATAGCCAGCATCTATACCAAGCATTTTTAATAATTCGGCACTCCACTCATTATTTACATATGTATCTTTTTTGCTTATTGCTTTTTTTAAAAATCCCACATAATCACTTCCTGTCTGCCTTGGTAATAATTAAGCTGACCAAAATAAGTGCTGCTCCTGTTACATATGAACCTAATATGTAATTAATTTTGTAACTAGCAAAAGAAATAAAAAATAGGCCAAGGCAGAAAAGTACTTCCGCTGCGCCTATTTGACATATTATTTTTTTAAATATCTTCGTCTCCTCCCCCATAAAAACTATTAATATATTCTTCTGTATGATACTTACTTGTGTTAACTTTAATATTGCTCCCTACGAATTCTGTATAGGCAAAAACAAGTACTACAACCATGTCAATCCTCTGTTTGTTTTTATCCTCTTTTATCAGCATTTCATCATCGCCTTTGCCCTTTGATGTACTCGCTTTGTTCATGTTCCAATCAAGCAATTCATTTTTAACATGTCTTGTTTTGCCATCATAAACAGCCTTTCTATATTCTTTAGTAGCTGGAGAAAGGTTCGTATAGGTTTGTTTCAGTAACACTACATCATAGTCCGCTGACAGTCTTTCCATCATTTCTTTTGCGTTTGTAGGGTCAGTTACTATAACCTCTATTTCACATTCGTATTTGACTTCTATATTTCGAATATATTCTTCAACGAGTGTATAATTAACGGTCATTCCTTTGTGAAGGTCACAATAACCGGCTTTTGCATATGCTCTATAATCAATTTTTTCCCTTCGACTTGCAAGGCTATCTTCCGGTAAAAATCCGTGTGACTTGCAATATATAATGTCTTCGTCCTCAAATTCAATCCCAACGGCAGTTAAATCTGTAGTTACCGATAAATCAACCCCTACTTTAACCTTTTTGCCTTTAATCCTACGTTTAAATTCTTCTTCAGTGATTTCCCACTTCTTCCAATGGTCCATATCAAGATATTTGTTAAGTTCATTGGTTTCAAGGAATACGTTAAAGTTTTTAGTCAGCAATTCTTCCTGTTCACTGGTTTTTATCTTGGCTATTTCCCTATCGGCTCTGATTTCAGCATAATTTTTTTCAACCCTTAATGGGTTAGCTTTGTATAGCCCTTCTTCTGTCCAAGCTTCTTCCCTACTGCAATAATACAGTAAGCAGAAAAGCTTTGGGTTTGGAGTAATACCCTTTAATACAGATCTGTCATATTCCAATTCATCCAACATAATGGAATCACTCTCAGCGTAGGCCGTAGTCGTCTGTATCTGGATAGGATTAAGAACACTTAATTGTCCTTTTCTCATCGCCTGTATGTTATCGTTTGTTGTAAAAGCTCCTACTTCATCTGCAACAAAACAGGCTGGTCTGATAGAGTTGTTTTTATTTGCCTTGCTTGTTCTCGGAATATAATAGCTGTTGGTAATTCTACACTTTATAACTCCTATTTCACTTTCAGATACAATAAAGTGTTTCTGGATTAAAGGACTTGCTTTTATCAGCTGGGCCATTGCCTTTCTTGTTTCCTTTGCTAAATCCCTGTCTATACATATACTGTAAAATTCGCTGAAATTTTGTTCAGTAAGCATTAATAAAAGAATTACCAGTGCTGCTATAAAGCTCTTAGCATTTTTCCTTGGTATAAATAAAACTACATCCCTGTACCTGAACTCTCTTTTATTTTTTTTATATCTCCATCCAAAGATTGCTGCAATAAATAAGGCTTGGAATCCCTCCAAGCCATTCAGTACCTGTTGACCTGCAACAAACCCTGTTGCATAATTAAACAGTTTTAACAGATTATTAATTTTTTTTAGTTTCTTTTCATCAAAGTAAAACTCAAAAGACTCATTATACTGGTTTTGATAGTAGTCTTGTACAAATATACAGCATTGCTTTTTTACTTCCCAGGTGGTGATCTCCCTACCTTCAATTACATCTTCACAATATTTTAATGCTTTATTTAAAAGAATCATTCCTCATCATCTTCCCTTAAGGCTTTTAATACAGGATCTTCTTCCTTCTCTTTATTTTCTAAGGCAAGATTTCCAAGCTTCGCCCGTGATTGAGGGGATAATGATAATTCATTACAGCATCGGTATAAGTCTTTAGAGTATTTGTCCTTTGTACTCATCAGATCTTTGTTAAGAAGGCTGCCAATATTTTTATTTATTATAGTTTCAATAGTCTGTAACCGGTCAACGGCAATAGCACAAGTTGAAAGTATGTAAACATCTAAGTTTGTCAATATGCCTGTTCTTTTCAGTTCCTCTATTATAAACCTATATATTTTTTTTTGGTTTTCAGACAGGTATTCCGGAGGAATATGTATTTTGTCATCCAAACTTTTTATGCTTTCCTCTGCAGCTTTCCTCGCTTCAATTTCTTCTTTTGTACTATGTCTGCTTTGACTGTCTACCACCTTGCATGGTCTGCTCATATTTTCACCTTTTTTTTCTCCGAGTTCAAACTTTCATTTTGGGAATTTTATTCGACTGAGAGAGCCACTCGGGTGTTGCAACTATGACTAAAAACTTTTTCCTATCCCCCGGGGTCTATACATATTTTTTTTGATACTCTGTTAGCAAAGCTCTCAGTTTGCTTTTTACTTCCTCGGTGTAGTTGATGTGGTCTATGCTGTTGTGGCAGGCATGGCAAAGAGGTATCAACTCTTTCACATCCAAGCGTTTACTGAAATCAATTCTAATTGGTGTGATGTGGTGAACTAAATCACAAGCAGTTATTTCATCATTATCAAGTAAACACATCAAGCATAACCCATTGTATTTGTTTTTAATGTATTGGCTTAACTTATCCCACTCGGGACTATTATAAAACTCTGTATACTTTATATTGTCCTGATTGTACCTTACTTCTTTATCATACCGTTTATATCTATCTTTCCTACATTCACACTTACTGCCTTGTATTATTTTCTTGCCACATGAACACTTGGTATATATCGCAATCCTTTTCACCTTCTTTACAAGCTTATAGCTTTTGAATTGACTTCCTTTTCTTTAAGCTTAGTAAGCTTTTTATTGTTTTCAACTCCATGAGGATCTTCTTTCCACTGTGATTTCTCTCTGTTGTTAAGCCAGTACTTTTGTGCTGCCAAATCAGGGCCTTTATACTTCTTAACTTCACTTATAACAACCGACTCTTTTTCAAGAATAGTAGTTCCATCTTCAGCTAACTCTTGGCACTTAACCTTTGTAGCTACTTCTTCCCAGTAAGTATAACCAACAGCAGTCTTGAATACTGCCTGTTCTACTCTTTGATTCTTTTTATCTTTTCCTTCGGATATAACTGCCTTTAAATCATCATTTGTGGCTTTATATTTTTTATATGTTGAGTATCCAACTCCTAACTTATCAGCTATTTCTTTATCGGTTTTATTGTCCTCAACCATTGATTCGATAAGCTTTAAACTACTATCAATTATTTCTTGAACTGACTTAATTGTTCTCACCTCCACATGTAGACTTGGCTCTATACATGAGTCTCTATGTTATTTTTTAAGCATTTTTTATGCAATGTCTTTGTAACGCTTAAATATCAACACTTTGAACCACTTTTTTGAGTGCTTTGTAAATCCGCAATAACATATAGGATTACGGATTTTATTTTTTATTGCATATATTGTAGTTATTTTTTATAGCATTGGAAATAAGTATGTCTTAACTAATTGCGGATTTTAAATTAAAATTATAATTTTCTTCCTGCTATTTTTGCTGCTGACTCTTTAACATCATCATCTAATCCGAGATATCTTTTTGTTACCTCAACACTCAAATGTCCGAGTGCAATTCTTACGTATTCAAGGTTGTTTGTTTCTTCAAAAAGTCTTCTTGCATACGTTTTTCTCAGACTGTGTCCGGTAATGTTTTTAAGATTTATTTCATTGTCATCTGCAACTTTTTTTAATATATCTGAGTATGCTTTTTCACTAATATGTTTGCTACCTGAACCTTTTTGGGAAGGAAAAGCATATTCGGACTTCTTTTTATTTTTTATGTACTTTTTAAGAATGACCTCAAGTTGCGGAACTATATCATGTTTTCTTTTTTCAGGAATTTTTTTTGAAGATTTAGGACTTTTTCTCATGTGAGTTTTCCAAGCGTTATACTGCTTTTTTTCCTGAATCTCAAAATATCCTTGCTGTAGTGCTGTCTGAATGTCTGATATAGTCAAATGTATAATGTCCTGAATCCTATATCCTGTTGCAATATCTAGCAAAAAAATAGTAATGTTTCTTTCTGCCCATTCTCCGCTAATTTCTTCAAGGCGATATTTGAAACGATCATAATGACTTTCCGGTATTGGTTTAGCAGGCTTTTTATTCATATAACTTTCCCCTGCCTGTCTGTATTTTGTACTTTGCACATTTAGGAAAGATACAAAACCATTTGCCTTCTCTGAATGTGCCCCAAACCCATGTTGCACATATAAATTTATATTTGGCCATGAAGAGCACACCCCTTTTTAAATAAAATAAAAACAACACCAAGGTATCCGTCCCTGATGTTGTTTGTGTCCCTGAATAAATCTATATAATTTTTGATAGTACAATTATATATTGTATTTAAGCGACAATCACCGACAACTTTTTGACCATCTTTCTAGTCTTCTTTCAATAGTTCTGCTTGTCCACCCCATTTGTTCCCCAATTTGTTTAGATGATTTTCCGTCAATATATTTGTACATTAGTATTTGCCTTAGTTCGCTGTCAGGTATGTTATTGTATATGTAATCTGTAATTTTATCTTTAGTATCAACCAATTCCTCCAACTTTTTATTGAGTCTGTTTTCTATTTTTTTTACTTTCCTAAAAAAACTATTATAATCATATCCTTCAATTTTGACTTGATGAGCGATATATGGAAAAGAAACGGTTGAACCAGTGACAGCATCCTTTCTGTATTCAGGTGCTATTTTTTTTAACTCTTCTTTTATTTGTTTTATTTCTTTTTCAATTTCTATAAATCTGCTTAACTCCTCTTTATTCATAGGCACCTCCTTAATCTACGTATTACGTGAATTTCGTTCTATTGTATCCGTATTATGGAACGTTTTGTTCTTTATGTATGATATCACATTACAGATAATAAGTATATAATTTATATTAATTACTTGTATCCCATTCCTTCATACTCTCTGTAATATGAGCTATTAACTTTCCCGCAATGTTCACAAACTATATAAATTCTCTCACCAGAAATAGATTCATACTTGCTTGCTTTTTTTGCTTGAACAAAATTATGTTTACAAAATAGTTGTTTAATCCAAGATTTTTTCTGTATCATATATCTCTCGACTTTCTGCCTTATTCAGTACGTAAAATATTCAAAATGCGCACGTACTCAGTCAATTCCTTCATGTTTAAGAACTTCAACATAAGATGCTTTCGTTCTCCACACCCCATGACACTTTAAGCAAATAATAGTTGACCTATCACTATAATGTTCAGCATATTTGGGATGTTCAAAAGCCGAATGGTTATGCCTATAATGCCTTATTCTCCAATTATTTTTATCTTTGCTTTCACACGTACATGCAATTCCACTGCTCATAAGTTATCATTCCTTTCATCACAGCATATTCGTATCACGCTATAAATTACCGGCTTTCTTATCCTTTGCAATTGACTGTCGTATACTTTTGTAATATCGAAGTCTACAGCCTTTGCAGCAATATAACTGGTCACTTCTCACAGGGCGGAACTTTTGGTTACACTTTACACAATAGTTGTATTCCTGCTTTCTTTTCCTTCTCATTTCTATACCTCACTTGTACGTAATAGACTAACATCAACCTGTATTCAAATTGTGTATTACTGAACTGGACACTTTTGGTTCTTTTCTTTTTTAATTTTTAGAGGACACCATACAGGACTTGTCTTTGGCATACTACCATCCCATTTAAAAGTCCAAAAATGATACAACTCACATTTATATGAATCCCAACAGCGGGAGGGTGTATATAAATATTCACATTCACTACATTTTTTCATATTTTAATTCCCTCGCTTCGTACGCAATAGACTAATTTACTGAACTATCTCCTAACAAATTTAAAGCACCATGCTTCATCATGTACTGCTCTTATTTCCCCATCTTCATCAACGTAAACCGCATCAATAAATTTTGCCTTTCTAAATCCATCTTGTGGTGATTCTGTAAACGTTGGTATGATATCAATCACATTAAAAACTTGTTCCCCATAAATCATTTTGAATCCAGTCATGTCCATAATCCTTTACACCATCCTTTCAAATCACCTTACCGCCGTGTTTATACGGCCTTGTTTTGTTGTACATATGCTTGATTTGTATCACGGCATCCATATCAATCTCATTTCTTTCACAATAGCTATAAATCTGCTCAACTAATCCCTTTAGCCAAGAATTTTCATATTCTTCTAAAGCTTTAGATAAATACATGTGGTAAGCAGCAATCAAATCTCCAAAATTATTAAGCACCATTACAGATAAATGACATGAGTCCAATTTATCAATATTGATACCTTCCCTGCCAAAATAGTCCAAAATCCTTATAATGCAATCTGCCAGTTCTACTGCAATTCCTTCTGGCTTTTTGCAGCATTCCGTGACTGCACCAGCTACATATCCACCACCACTAAAATACATAGGTAACTTCCTGATTCTGTCTGATGCATTCCTATACTCTTCCAAAGCCTCTGACAGCTCACTATGGCACAGTGCAATAATTTCACCGAAGCTTCTATCCTGCTTCCACCAGCCATGCTCTACAGCGTTCTGGTGTACTTCTTTTGCTAAATCATTTAACAACTCAATCACTCTCCTTCATCAGTTCGGGGTTGTCGTGTATGTTGCTGATTACGGTAAATGAGCAAGGTGAATGGGATGGTAAGAAGAATTCTTTCCCTTTAACTTGACTGTCGATTTTACTTTTGATACCTTCACAGTAAAACCCAACCATTTTTACATCTTCAGTTACTCCCTGTTCCTCACACCATTCTTTTAAAACTACTGGTGTAAATTCTCCAAACTTAACAATAACTGTCATTGTTACTGTTTGAACTATATCATCCTCAAATACCTCAATACCGTTCTTGTCGTGCAGGCCCGTGTATTGAAGTAGCTCTATTTCATCCATCAAAAACACTTTCTCTGGATATTCATACTTATTACTTTCTGATAAATCCAAACATACCGAATTGCTCCATATTGTTATCACAGGAAAAACTTCTTTTGTAGCCTTAATAACTGCCCTAAATTTAATCTCCCTCAACGTCCTCACTCCCTCCATTAATTACATCTAGCCATTTATCTATACATGGTAAACAGGTGTAGCATGATACAGGCTTTCCGTCCATAAAACCGGTTTCTAATAGAGCATATTCACCTATGTCAATTTCTTTATTACAACCACCCATGCACTTATGAGGTTTTCTACACTTTACAACCTTTTCTTTGCGGTTTACTAAGTCCTCGTCTCCTTCATAAAATCCACTATTTATGTAATCCTCTGGCTTATACTTCATTATTGTCCTCACTCCCTCTCTGCTCCTGTATCTCCAACTCTATCAACGTCATAAGGCAGTAGTTTGCCATATCCTTCAAAGTGTCTTTTAAACCTTCGTCAGCCACTTTATTTTCTACCCCAGTAGAGAGTGCTTTTATCCGGTTAAATTTATCGTACATACGGGTTACAGCCGATATCACACCCAACTCCTGAAACGTTTTGCCGAAGCTGTCACCGTAGGCTATGTTTTTAGCCTTGTAGACTTCGTTTAGTTCATCGCATAATTGTTTATGTCTATCAAATTTATTTTTCAAGTGTCATCACCCTTTCTTGATTTCATCATCGGTCATTTTGTCCATTTCTTCGTAAGCATCATTAACTCCGGGTTCAAATGTTTGGCAGTAACCGCACTCATCAATGTGGATACTTTCTTCCTGTAAATTCCTCATACAGCAATCCTCAAAATAGTGCTTACAAGTGCTTCTTTCACACATCATATTAATTGCCAATGTCCTCACTCCTTTCTTCTGATATAAATTACAGGTAAGAAAACCTTAAATAATTTATATAACCCAATAACAAGTAGTAATGGTGCCGTTATAAACTGCCACAGTGTTTCAAATAACTCTTTTAATTCGGTTTTTGCTAATTTAGGCATTCTTGATGGTTTATTGATAAATATATAAACATCCTTAGATATTTTTTTATGTGGAAATATCTTTACAAAAGATTCTAAAATATTTGCATCAATCTTTTTCATAGCACCTAACTTTCCGGCCTCTGGCCTATCGCATCAGTTCTCCACGTTTCAATTGCCCTGAACTTGTAATGTGGTGCCTCATAACACCGTTTTTATATCCCAGCACCTTATCAGAGTGTTTCTCTAATTCTAAAATGTGCCGGTTGCAAGCCACTTCATCGTATTTTGGTTCTTCGTATCTAACAATTCTTATATGACAACGCCTGCTTTTACAAAATAAACATTGGTCTTTTCTCAATAAACTCACCTCGCACTTCCTCTATATTCCGTACTAAACTAAACTTAACTGTGCTACCGTTCTGTGTATTCTCTCTTGAGCAACATCAAAATAATGTTTGTCAATTTCAAAACCTATGTACTTTCTGTCAGTGTTTAAACAAGCTATTGCAGTAGTACCGCTCCCAATGCAATTATCAAGTACTAAATCCCCTTCATTTGTGTAAGTTTTTATTAAGTATTTAAATAGGTCTACCGGCTTTTGGGTTGGATGCAAAGACGAATTTTGAGTGTCTGTAGAAAAAACCTGAATACTTCGTGGATATCTCTCTGTTGATTCATAAGTATAGTCATTTTTCATTTCTCCATACACATCAGTCTGCAGATTTTTAGAGCGATAAGACTTTTTGAGGTTGTGGCCTTGTGTTTTTTGCGGATTGTATGTACATTGTTTACGGTAAAAAACGCTAATAATTTCATGATTTCGCATTGGTTGTTTTTTTGCATTTAAAAATCCCGTACCTTTTACTTTATCCCATATCCAATCATATTTATAAAGCTTTAAATTACTAAGCCTTAACATACTGCTAAATGGTTCACAGCCCGTCAAAACAATTGCACCGTTATCTTTTATAATTCTTTCGTACTGTTCCCACAATGGCTCAAACGGTATTACATTATCCCATTTACATTGAGTAGTACCGTAAGGCAAGTCACACAAAATCATATCTATAGACTTATCATCAATGTCTTTCATCCCTTCCATGCAGTCCATGTTATACAGCGTGTTAATCTCCAAGTTTTCACCTCCTCTATATTCCGTACTAACCTAACTTGCAGTTATAGTCCTCAAACTTCTCACAGCTTAAAAATATGATCTTATTGTTTACCCACCGTTGCAGGTGCCTAACATTCTCCGGGGCATTTTCTTTGTCGTAAATCATTATGTATGGGTCATATCCAAGTTCCCTAAGCTTATACACCCGGTAGAGATCAAATTCAAACTCTGTTTCATAGTTCGTAAGTACATAAACCGCTGCTTTCCTTCTGTCAATTCCTGTTACTTTTTTGAAATTTTGTAGATTTTTCATTATCTGGTGGCTGTTCTTCTCTCGATCCCAGGCGAAATGAATCATTTTCAGCTTGATCCGCTTTATCAGGTCTATTGCTTTATCATCCATCAGTCGAATATCTAATCCCTGGGTAAAATCCACCCACGCCCTACTGTCGACAAGCTGCTGCAGTAGATTATATTTCTCGGACTTACAGGCTAACAGGTTCGGATCTAAGAGTTTTATTTCTTTCTGGCCTCTGTAGAACTGTCCTAAATCCGAAACCTGGCAGCTCTTGCAACCTTCTTTTTCCGGGACAATACAAAACGGGCAATTATTAGGGCAACCTCTGGTTAAGAATCCGTATGCTTCTTTGTATTGTTTATACAGGCTAAAGTCAGGGCACATATTTTCTATTTCTGCCGGGAGTTTATTTTTAAGGTCGTACCCTGTGCCACCCCAAATGATTTCATCAGCCTGTATACAGGTATCATAGTCTGGGGTAAAAGTGAAAACCTTACTCATGTAAACCCTGTCGTATGTATCAAGACTATGCGCCCACTCAACCTGATCTCCTTGCTGCTTATGATATGCTGATATTTTCATCAGTGCCAGATTCGGGAAGTTATGTCCGTCAACGTCTATAAGTCCGATTTTCATGTGTTTATTCTTCACCTTCTCCCTATCCCCCGTTCAATATCTGCTATGGCCTTCAGTATTGGATATACCTGTTGCGGTACTACGGCATTTCCAAGACATTTAACTCTGTCCATCCCATTGGGAACCCCATGAAAATTTCGCAGTAATTTGGGTTCATATTCGTTGCATCGTTCAACCCATCCCTCAACGCTTCCGATACCCTGTTGCCGTGGTAATCTTTGCTGCCATAATACCTTTTCTTCGAAACTCCTTTGTATTCTGTTGCCGTCAATGTCGGTAATAGTGCTAATGCTCTTGGTAGTGTCATTGAATGCATTGATTCTATGTTTTGCTGAGTACTTTTTAATTTCCCTGTGTATATATCTGCTACTGTCAATGTTGGCAATAATAAACACTCTATCCCTCCGATGCGAGGCGTTTTGGGAACAAGCCGGAATAATAAACGTTTGCGTGGAGTAGCCTTGACTTTCCAAGTCAGATAACACTTGGTCGAGTGCCATATCGATGATTCCAGCAACATTTTCGCCAATAAACCAAGTGGGCTTGAGTTCTGATATAACTCTAAGCATTTCCGGCCAGAGGTAACGGTCATCTTCTTTGCCTTTTCGCAGCCCGGCATTACTGAAAGGCTGACAAGGGAATCCGCCGCTAATAATGGTAGTTGTTGATAATCCTGTTTTTTCTTTAAAGCTTTCTGCTGTGACACTTCTTATATCCCTCCATCTTGGTACGTTAGGCCAGTGCTTTTCTAACACCTTCGTAGGATAATCCGCCCATTCGCACTGCCCTACTGTTTCAAATCCGGCCCATTCTGCCGCTAAATCTATCCCGCCAATACCGGTAAATGTGCTAAAATGTGTAAGCATATTTACTATTCTCCTTATTCTTGTTCTTCAAATAATTCACCACACTCTAAGCACTCATAAATTTCATTTTTCATCATGCATGTATCATCAGAACCGCATTTCGGACATATTGGATTTGGTATTGTACTCAAATAACTCACCTTCTTTTGGTGCGTAATATTTTGCTATTGTTTACTACCATGTTCCGAAATTCCCGTGTGAAAAGTACTCACTTTTACCATCTTCATTCGCCTTTATTTTTTCATTGAGTGCTTTTCTACGTCTTTTCTGCTCTTGCTTTTTAGATGTTAATTTTACAAACTCAGCCTTACTCAATTTTTTTAACATCTCTTATTTTGCTCCTTTCGTATTATTGAAAAAGTTTTCAAAGTAACTGTCTTCATAATCCCTTTGTTCAAAATTCCCTCTGTTAGATGCCTGTGAAATATTAATTTGGCTGTATCCTTTTGACTTTGATTGAATATATAACGTGTCGTATTTATCTCGAAGTTTAGAAGCACTTAGTATGTTTGAACGCCAAAAACTATCTTTTTGTGAATATGTAATCACTGCTCTGATTTCATCAGCGGTATGCTTGTCCAGTCTGAGCATTTTATCAATTTCACTAGCCCAACTTTGTAGCTTGTTGGAATCAGGGACTCTTGCCTTATCGTTATTCTTTAAAATATAAGACCTCAATTCTAAAGCTAATTTGTATTGAATATCATCGGACGAAAATTCGGACGATATATGTTTTTTATTTAATTTACTTTCCTTTACTTTACTTTGGGGATTATTAGGCGGTTTTATTAAATTAATCGGAGGATTAACTGTTTTAATCGGAGGATTAATCGAATTAATGGTAAGCTTTTTAAGAATACCGTCTGTAAATACTTTTTTATCAGATGTATCTACTAGCCAGTAATCTTTTATAATAGTGATATTTTGGCGTTCAGAAGCTGCCTTTATAAACCTTTTCTGAATGCCTGATGAAGTTAATACATTGAACATGTTAAATACTCCATCATCGAATATGGAACGTCTAACACACCCTTGTAAAACTTCTTGTATGAATTCGGGATTACAACCACAACCGACACCGTCAGACATCAGGAAGCAATCGTCATTATCCCATTTGTAAAAGTATCCGTTACTTTTATAAACTAATGCCAGTAAGGATATAAGGACTAAAATACCTTTTGCTCCGAATTCAATTTTAATAAGCTTAACCTTTTTATCCTCCAAGAAATCCACATCTAGCGGAAAGTAATCAAGTGATTCCTTGAACGGTCTTGCCATTCAATTAACCACCTCCCCTCTGCAAATTGGACATAAGCTGGAACTCTTTTTACGGTTTTTCAGTTTTCTCTCTAGTTTTCGATCTCCTTCCCATGTTCGGGCAACTGTAAATTTTATTCCGGCAGAACTTGCAACCTTCAATAGTCTTGCACCTTTTGCCGTTAATTCATGTTCGTGAAGTCGCCTGTCAAGGTTATCGGTGAAACCAATGTAATGCCTTGCATGTTTGTATGGTTTGTCAAAATGAAGTAAGTAAACCAAAATTATGACCTCCTATAACTTGAAGTTGTAACCTCCGATAAATCAAATAATGTTAGTTGCACTGGAATATTATGGCTAACCGAATCATTCTTAGGAGGTTTTGAGTCAATTAAACTTTTAGTTATAGAGTTAACTTGACTCTTAGAGTGAATATAACTTCCTACTAATTCGACCCTACTTTCAAAGTCTTTAGCCAGCAGTGACTTATTTATTTTTTCAGCATACCAATTTTGAATCAAGTAACCATTAAAACTAAGAATATGAAATTCCCTGTCACCAATTTTAAAAACTACTCTGCTGTTACATGGCCCTTCAATCTCAACATCATCACCTGGTAATTGCTCAAAAAAATCCAAACTTGTCCTAAATGGTATAGTCCTTGCTGTAAATTCATCCGTAATTAGTTTTATGTTTTCGGAATCAAGCTTATATGACCATGTATTACTGGATCTTGTGAGTATCGCAAACGGCATTTTATAGCATGTAAGATATAATTCAGTCTTAGAATCTGTTTTAGCCTGTGGCTTTTGAAAAGGAACAAATCCCTCCGGAAGTCTTCCGTATTTCAGAGGCTCGAAAATGTTCGTATTTTTACCGTAAAAGCAAATTCCTGCCTCTAACTTTTTCCTGTACGTGCAATTTACTAACAAAGGATCATCGGCGTGTATACAGGCCCATGCGTCAGAGCATTTCATAAAAGACGAGCAGCAGTCAAACCTATCCTGTGGCACTTCTACCACCTCGCATTTCATTCCAATATTTCTTGTGCCTTTCGTAAATCTCACGATCAGCTTCTGTTTCAATCAGAAAAGTCTCTTCCAACACCCGGGGCATTAGTTCGTAATACTCCGGTATTGTTCCAGAATATGTCTCAATCGAATCAATACCACATTTGTAAAGTGATTCGTATACCAAAGGGAATCTTTCTTTGTAAACATCTTTGTACAACAATGCTTTTTGTGATGGATAGAATGTACACGCCAAAATTTTCAATGAAAGACAATTACGAATGCTATAGTTTATATCTATTATTTGAGCAATATATTTCGATTTAAACTCAGTCCTAGCAGTTACTATGTCTCCGATTGCTATAGAAGCTTTAATTCCAAGCATAAATTACTCCTTGACCAGGTAGGTCAAACCTTGTAGAATGTAAATAGGTTAATTTTTTTAGCGCTCAAAAATGAGGGCTTTTTCTTTTTTATAAGCCTTGTTACTTGACCATTGTCAATCTCAACTTCATAACCCATCTGCATAACTAACAGACAGTCATTTAATGTAACTGGCTTTGGCATTATTTTTTTCATTCATAAATTCTCCTTTACTGTAAAAATTTGTGATATAATTTCCCATAAAAGGGGGTGTAAAATTGATTATCGAATCAACCAAAAGCATTGATAGCAAATATACTGGAAATATAGTTCTTAAATCAAATTCATATTTAAAGGTAAGTGGCATGGTTGCTGGTAACATAACTGTTGAAAACAATTCCACTCTTGAAGTTTCTGGCATGGTTACCGAAAATATATGCATTGAACCAGAAGGAAGAGCTGATATTTCTGGAATGGTTAATAAAATTACTAATCAAGGATATTTAACTGTTTCTGGTGTTATAGGACACCTAGAAAACCATTCTGAAAATATTTGCATTAAACCAAATGCTATAGTCAATGGTCAAAAGTATTAGGCTTATTTTCATTTTGATAATAGTTATTATTAACTACAGTAGGCCGTTCTTGGAGTTGCAGCTCCAGTTCGGCTAGTTTCTTTTCCAATACTTCAATACGGTTTTCAAGTTTGTTTTTCTTTTTCATTGATTGCTTCTTCCTCCTTTCGTTCACATTTAACACCATAAAGCTTTTAAATTAATCACACCCCCTTGCTAAATCCTTCAAGCAGTTAGGACAAATATTTTTGCCCTTATATGACTGAACATCTTTTGCATTTTTACAGAAGATACATTCGGGTTCGTATTTCTTAAGAATTATTGTTTGTCCATCCACAAAGACTTCTATTGGGTCTTTTAAGTCAATATCCATTGTTCTACGAATCTCAACTGGTAGAACAACTCTTCCCAGATTGTCGACCTTTCTTACAATTCCAGTAGATTTCATACTATGACCTCCTTCCTAAATACATTTTTTCGTTTTTAAAGAGACTTTAATCGACCATCGTTTTTATCACCAGTCGTTTTTAAAATGTGAATTAATAATTTTATTGCCGCATCTTCTTGAGCGTTTGAAAATTCAATTTCCCCAAAATCCTCAGTACTACCATCTGAATATAAAACTGTTTTTTTAGGTATTGATAATGACATTTCAAATCCCCCTATCTTTCTGTACAAATAGATTCATCTAATCCAAGCAAAGCAAGTATTTTTGTTTTTTGTTTTTTACCTGTTCTATTACCTTTTAGAATATCTATCAGGTAACATGATGATATCCCCATCTCTTCCGCCAACTTGTTCACTGTCATATCTTTATCTATAAGTGCCTTTCGTACTTCTTTTTCAAAAACAGTCATTGTGTAGAAACCTCCTTTCATGAAAATGTGCTTAAAATTTGCTAATTTTATTGACAGACGGTTAAAAACGTATTATTATTATTTGTAGCAGATTATTTTCGTACAACAAAGCATAAAAAATAAAACTTGCCGGAAACTATATCTACAAGTAAATATGCTGTGTGTTTTTGCTGTTCAATTTAGCTTGATTTTATTATAGACGATTATTTTCGTATTGTCAACTCGAATATACGATTTTATTCTGCCAGTACTTAACGAGGTGAATATATGTCGACCGTAGATAAAATAAAAGACTTATGCATATCAAAAGATATTACTCCTACTGAGCTTGAACGTATACTTGGATTTGGAAAAGGTGTAATAAGAAATTGGGATAAAGTTTCTCCTACATCAGACAAATTAAAGAGAGTAGCTGATTATTTTAATGTAACAACAGATTACTTACTGGGGCGTTCTGACCAAAGCAAGATTGTTTACGATGAAGAATTAACAGAAGATGAAAAAACCGCTGTAAAAGCTTTTCTTGATACATTTCGTAAAATGAAAAAAAGTAAGTAACAAGCATTTTTAGTAAGACATAACATCCCATAGTCTGTCTTCTACTATTTAATCTAGAATAAAATATTAATATTACAAAAAATTAAGGAGTAGTGCTCACCGTCCAAAGTTAACACTACTCCCAAACGTCCTATGATAGGAACAAGATAATTATATCTTGTTATTCTTTTTCATGCAACACGAAAGGGGTATAATATGTTAAAAGAAGATGTAATTATCCGTATTTTGAGTAAGGCAATTGTGTTTCTTTCCCATGATGAGTCAATTAAACTAAAAAATATAATAGAAGAAGAATTGTACAATTATGAACTACATCAGATTGAAAAATCTATTGTATCTTACGAGGGTATTTCTGAAAAAGTAGTTCTTTTTATTACAGCAAAAAAGTTGGAAGGGTTATCAAATACTACTCTTAAAAGTTATTCCCACCATCTCTTAAGATTCTCCAAAACAATTCAAAAAAGAATTGAGGATATTGATACGATGGATATAAGGCGCTATCTTGCACAGTATTCTTCTACGGGTATAAAAAATACTACTTTGAATACAGAAATAAGTATTCTAAGAAGTTATTTTAGTTGGCTTGAAACAGAGGACTATATTTTAAAGAATCCAATGAGAAAAATCAAACCGACAAAAAAGGAAAAGCGGATCAGGAAATCATTATCTCCGGAGGAATTAGAAATGTTAAGGTTGGCATGTAGGACACAAAGAGAAAAAGCCTTAATAGAATTTTTTTATAGTACAGGTTGTCGTCTTGACGAGGTTTATAAATTAAATAAAAATGATATTAACTGGAATAATGAGACCGTTAATGTTATTGGTAAGGGTAATAAAGAGAGAACAGTATTTCTAAATGCTAAAGCAAAGGTCCACCTCTGGAAGTATTTGGAGTCACGCAAAGATAAAAACGACGCTCTTTTTGTTATCTCTAGGCAACCATTTAACCGGTTAGGACATAGAGGTTATCAAAAGATATTCAATGAATTAGGAAAACGAGTCGGAATAATCAAATCTGTTCATCCTCATTTATTACGACACACTACAGCTACAACTGCGGTAAACAACGGTGCAAGTATCCAATCCGTTCAGAGAATACTTGGAAATAACACGCCCGCAACCACTCAAATTTATGCCGATCTAAATATTGAAGAAATTCAAATGAGCCATAAAAAATATGTTTCTTAAGGTTTTAGTTATTATAAATATTTAAATGGTAATGATTTTGCTATATAATTGCATTATTAGTGCAATTATGGAGCGTGAAATTATGAAAATAGTCCAGAAAATGTCATTTAGTAGTGCTAATTTTCTAGTGAGCCATTTGCAAGAGAACCATCAGAAAAGAACTGAATACTATTTCGGTTTTCAAATGATCTTTCAAAGTATCCTAAAAGTGTTTTTACTATTAATATTTGCTTTATTATTTGATACTCTTCAATCTGTTGTTTTTATTATTTTATCTTTCACAACACTTAGATTTACTGCAGGTGGTACACATATGGGCACATACTTTAAATGCTTTTTAATTACAATATTAACCTTTTTACCTTTATCAATATTATGCAGGTACTTTAGTTATTTAGTATATGGACAATCTGGATATGCCATTGGAATATTTATCTTTACTATATCTGCAATTTCTATTTTCTGCTATGCTCCTCAGAATAGTCCTTTAAATCAATTGACTTTAAAAAGAAAAAAGACTCTTAAAATTTTTTCTTTGATTATATTGTTGTTTTGGTTTGGGTTTTCTATTAAATTACATATCGAATCAGTATTATCAATATATACAGGTATTCTTCTAGAAATAAGCTCTATTACTCCTATAGGAGATTCATTTTATAAAAAAATAAATTCTATTGGCGGAGGAAACAAATGATTGAAACTGTATTGCTCGCTTTATTTGTTGCTAAAATAAAAGGCATGAGTATTAAAAAAATCTTTAAGAAATGGGAATTTTACCCTGTTTTTTTATGTTCTTTAATATATATTTTTTTACAGATTGGAATGTTTAAAGGAGAATATTTCTTATTAACTTATACAAATGTTTATAAGCTTGTTTATTCAATTTGCATATTCTTTCTTATTTATAGATTTAAAATATATAAGCAAGGCTTTTTGGGAATGGGATTAATGTTCTTGGGGATGGTGTTGAATGAATTTGTAAAGTATTTTAATAATGGGAAAATGCCAGTATTCCCCTCACTATCCCTTAAAACCGGTTATATCAGTTTAGATACGCTTAATAGTGTGGATGGCTGGCACGTTCTAGGGAATAACAAAACACATGTTAAATTCTTGTCTGATATTTTTGATACGGGATATTGTGTTATGAGCTTAGGAGATATTTTAGTGAGAGCATTTGTGTTCATTGTACTTTACTTTTCATTTAAAACAATAAAAAAAGGAACTGCATAAGGCAGCTCCTTTTTTTATTGTTTTAACGTTTTTGGAATCCTGGGTTGTTTCCACCAGGCAAATGAACCCTGTGCCATTACAAATGCTATTATACCTACTATCAAACTTAGTGGTATACAAATTTTGTAAAGAACCCTTTTCATTTTTATTCCCCTTTCTTCACGTAATTTAAATGTATTCTGTCTATCACATTAAGAACTATTTTATATAAAAACAAATTAAAAGGAGCCATACTTGTAATGAAAATGAAAATTATAATCTTCACTTGTATGTTTAAATTATTAAAACTGCAAACGTACAAATATATAATAATAAATTCAGCTACAATTATATAAATTATTGGTAATATGGAAAATGATTTTTTACAACTATATTGTGAAATGTTTTTGTTTAACCTTTGGGAATTCCAAAGTACAGTAATTACTAACAATTGTAAAAACCTATCAAATTGAGGAAATAGTATATTAACCCATTGGATTGTGAATAATTCTTTGATAGATTGGACTTTTAGTGTTTGCATTATTGGAGGTATATAAATTGCCTCTATGGAGTACAAAAATCCAAACATAATAAATACTTGTAAAAATGGTTTTTTAAACGAATTTATTACACTAACAATATTATAAATAAAATCTTTCTCTCGATTATAAAAACGAGATGTTCTGTAGATTATTTTCAATATAGCCGTAGATAAAAAAATACTTAATATAAAATAGGTTGCTATGTCGTGAATAAACCGTCTTCCAACAAATTGAATAGTGGAAAACATAGATACAACTACTAAAAGTTTTATAATATTTTGTTTTCTATTTTTAATATTATCTCTAAAAGGCAGATTAAGTCTGTCTCCAGTTAAAAGAAATGCCACATATATGCTAAATAAATTTTCTGGTAATGTAACTAGTAACAATTTAGCAATAGACATTTGATCCAATATTCTCACCTCTTATTTATTCTTTTGATTTTATTAACTCAGTAATTTTTAATAAGGCCAATACATTATCCGGGTCATATCCATTTGATTTAACAAACATAGCAAGGTTTATATACTTTTTATTCTCCTGGTTCTTGCAAAAATTAACATACTCAGAATCCTTACGCTCTTCAAAAAAAGACATAGGTAGACCATATTTTAGACATATTGAATTAAGTATTTGGGGGGATGGTTCTGTGTCATATACTACAATTTTCTCTATTTCATTAACAGGTTCACAAATATCCTGAGCAAATTCTTTAATAGTGTAATTTAACTTTTTAATTAAGTCTTTAATCTTTGTAATATTAACTTTTTCATCATCATCGGATATTAGAGTATCTATTGTTACACCAAAAAAAGACGAAATCTTTTTTAGTGTATCCAGGGAAGGATCTCGTTTACCAAGTTCAAATTGACCTACAGCCTGTGCAGAAATATCAAGTTCTTTTGCAAGTTGTGTTCTATCCATTTTTTTAAATTCTCGTAGCTTACGTAGATTTTCTGAGAACATAATATTACCTCCTTCCAATAAATATTATAAACTGTAAGTTTCTAATAGTCAATCCATTTTTTTACAAAACAAACTATTAGTTTTTTACTCTTTACAAAACCAAACCAATAGTTTAGTATATATATATTACATTAAATGTAATTAAGAGTAAATTTATACAGTACAAAAAACTTAGAAGGAGGTCGGTTGCTTGATTGTATTAAATTTAGTTAAACAAAAAGAGTGCCCATCCAACACTTGACGGGATAGGATAGACACTCTTTGGTGCAATACCATTCCGGTATCGCTATACATATTTTGTATGTAAATACGTACAAAATATATAGTATAACAAAATATTAATTATGTCAAAATATAGCGATGCCTCTCTGCAAAGTTTTTCATGGAGGTAAAACATGGATTCCAAAAAATATCAGCAAGTTAAAGAGATACTTCTAGAAAGCGGTATAGATTTCCTTGAAACGCCAAAAGACATAACATTAAATTTCTGCCTAAACTATAAAAATAACCTTCCAGAGCATTTGTACGCTATTATAACGGAAGTATTAAAAGATCTTTATAAAGAACAGGTATAATTCTAAATGGAGATAGATAGTTTAGATACCACTGGTGTCCCTTCATCCGCACCAAAAAAGAGTTTCACAATTGTGAAACTCTTTTTTTATGCCATGACATTGTATAAAAGTAATTTAAATTAAAAATTGACACATTTTGGTATATGGTATATCATGTCAAATAAAAATAAATACAACATGAGACAATAATATGAATGAAAGTATCTATACCAAGGTACAATTTATTGGTCATGTGTTAAGTTCCACCCCACTGTTAAAGGAATCTGTTGAGGAAATAAGCGATTGGGGAATTTATCTTGGCCTGGAGAATGATAAGGATGACATCGCCGCCCGTCTGCAACTCGTTTCTGATGTACTAAAACAGGTAATCAGCATTGGTGACATCAGCAAAGACCCTTCAACACTGAAAGTATTTGCATTGCCTGAATTCTTCTGGAGAGGGATTAAGGGTGCATATTTAAATTCACAAAAAGCAAACGATGAAATGTACATAAAAATCAGCGACGGCCTTATTAATATTATTAAAACCCTTGAAAAGCAATATGACTTCAGCGACTGGCTTTTCTTATTCGGTTCCATTTTAACTACCTTCGATATCCCCGACTGTATAACCGATACAGACAAAACCCTTTCCAAGGTTGGTGATGATTATTTAAACGTATACAGCATATTAAAAAAATCTACAAACAATAAAAGTATTCCAAAGGTCTCTCACTTGCTGAAAATCATCGATAAAAAAGTATCATCAGAAAACAACTATGATCAGGAACTTTCAGATTTACTGTGTGATGTATTGAGTATGAGCGACGGTTTAGCCAATAAAATGGTTTATAACAGATGTTTTATCTATTACAGGCAGAAAACTAATTCTATACAAAAGGAATTCAAGTCCAAAGAAGACTTTATTTTAAACAATCCTTCGGCTTCAAAAGGTATAGTTGAAATTTACCTGCAAACAATGGTTAACTACCCTCCTGTCTCTGATACTAAAAATCCTGTACAAACATTAACCTACTCTGCTTTTAACTGCGGAGGATTAAATATAGGTGTTGAAATCTGTCTTGATCATAGTAGAAAAAGACTTCTTGGCTATTTATCCGAGAAAAAGATAAAGGAATTGGATATCCAAATAGTAATATCCTGCGGCATGTCTTTGAGAAAGGATTCTGCTGCAACAAAACAAGGCGGCTTACTATTTAATTGCGACGGAGAATATGTTATAGATGGTGATGCTCAAAACGGAGAAAGCTGTCACTCACAGCTAAAGACTTTCAGTTTTGATGCAAGCTGTGGCCCGAGACTGTCTAACCATATTCCTGCTTCAATTGTTACAGATGTTAATGCTATGACTGGGGGGCATAAGCTTTTTCCTCATGGGCTGGGGCAAATACACGTTTATAATCCACAAAAAATAAAATAAATGTTTTTGATATTCAACAAGCAGAGATGACTTATTTTAAGTCTCTCTGCTTTAATCAACAGGATGATACAATAAAGTAATTATTGCAACTTTCCAGATTTATTTCTTCATATGGATATTTTGAAGTTCCATCAGAATTTACATTGAGTCTGACAATTGGAATATTAGACTTGTTTAACCCGATTACAATCCCCTTTTCCCCGCTGCTCATAGTAACCTCGGTGCCAATAGGATATGGCGGAATAACGTTAAGAAAGCAGCCTAAAATTTGTGAATCAAGGAGTAAATTATTAATAGATTCGAGATAATTTATAGCGTTAAACGTTCCTATTTTCTTACGGTATATTCTGTCGGAGGTCAAGGCATCAAATATATCCGTCACAGCTACTATCTTTGAATAAAGATGTATCTCCTCCTTATGCAAGGCCATTGGATAGCCTTTTCCGTCGCATCTCTCATGATGGTTCAATGCAACCAATGCAGACTTATCACTAATACCCGGTATATTTTTCAGGATATCATAACCCAGCTTTGAATGACGCTTTATTACTTCAAATTCGTCATTTGAAAGAGAAGACTTTTTATTCAGTATTTTTGTAGGTATGAGTACTTTGCCTATATCGTGTAAAAGTGCACCTACTCCCAGTTCCTGAAGTTCAGCCTGTCCAAGCTTTAGTTTTATACCTATTATCAAAGACAATATACAAACATTTACACTGTGAGAAAAAGTATAACCGTCAAAGGTCTTTATATCCATCAGATTAACAATTATTTCTTCGGAATCAAGGATATCATTTAAGATTTTATCTACGATTGAAATGATGTTTCCGGATGGTGGCATACCTTCTAAACTATACTTCTCCATAGTTTGTTTCATAAAATGGATGGCTTCCAACCTAGTGATGTCTCTTATTACATCTTTTACAACTATATCTTTTGAAAAATTATCCTGAATATACAATTCAGTAATACCAAGAGAGGCGATTTGTGCTAAGTGCGATGGTGTTAATACAGTTCCCGCATCAATTAACATTGATGAACCATCATAATATACAGCCTTCCCCAATGTCATTCCTGACTGGCAGTTTGAAATATTAATCTTTCTCATTGTTTCCTCTTCAGTCAAAAACCATGCGCTAAACCAGACATACCCCTTGGCATAACAGCTTCAGCATGGTCTTGATTTCTATTATTCCGGGACATTAAAATACAATCCGGAACCTTTGTGTATAATAATTGTAGAAACATTATCTAAAGCTTAATTACACTACTACCGAATTACGTTGTATTTTATGATTTGACTATTAATTAACCCCAGTTGTTACTTGATGTGACAAAAAGTAGTATCTACCAAAACAATTATACTTTTTTTCCCAATTAATATCAACAAAATTTTGTTTTATTTTACAAAGAAAATATTTTAGAATATACTTATTTATAACCTTACTTGGAAAAATGAATTTAATAAACAGGAGAAATTAATGAGTTACATTATAATAATAGGCATTGCAATACTTCTGCTGGTTTATATGCTGTTTGAAACCACCCTGCTAAAAAAGAATTATGTCAGTTTTAGTAAAAGTTCAAAAGGCCTTAAAATCGCACATTTATCCGATTTACATGTAAATCATATTCATATTAACAAGAAAAAGATAACAAACGCATTGAAAGAAGTTAATCCCGATATAGTTCTTATATCAGGAGATTATATTGAAACAGAAAATGATATTCCTAAAGCTCTGGATTTAATAAAAGCAATATCTGATATTTTTCCAGTATACCTTACACTTGGAAATCATGACCATAAAGCACTTCTTAATAAAAAGGAGGGTATAAAAGGCTTTATTGGCCAACTGGAACAAACTGGGGCTGTTGTCCTGAACAATGGGTGCAAAAGCATTTACAAAAATACTACTACTTACAATATTATTGGTATTGATGACTTGAAAAGGGGTAAACCTGATTTAGCTAAAGCATTCGGAAATATAGATTCCTCATCCGATAACCGCATTAATATTGTATTTTCTCATAACCCCGATACGGTACTTACATTATCCCAAAACAAAGCTGACTACTTTCTTTGCGGTCATTTTCACGGTGGACAGATATGGATGCCTTTTCATCTGGAGTTCAGAATTCTTAGAAGAGAACAGCTTTGCAAGATGGGATACAGGAGAGGGCTCCATAAAATTAACGGAATAATTGTTTATATTAACAGGGGCTTGGGTAATGTTTTGTTTCCCTTACGATTCCTTTCGGTTCCGGAAATTGCAGTAATCCAGTTCCCATAAATAAAAGGCCCTTAAAGCAGGTAGCAACACCTGTTTTAAGGGCTTTTTAAATTCTATATTATAAGAGTGGCTTTATAACATCAAGAACGCCCGCTTTAAACTTTTCAAGCTTATCCTGAGACAAATTCAATGTCTTTTCTGATACTCCATAATAAATCTTTATTTTAGGTTCTGTTCCTGATGGTCTTACGCAGAACCATGAACCATCTTCCATTTCAAAATAAAGAACGTCAGACTCAGGTAAAGTGATTTTTTCTGTAGCTCCGCTTGCTATAACATACCTTTCCGATTTCTGATAGTCCCTTATAGCTTTAACCTTGATACCACCAAATGCTTCATGTCTGGTATTTCTCATGGTTGTAAGGGCTTGTTTTATTTTCGTAACCCCGTCCTTACCCTCAAGTGTAAAGGAACTGATACCTTCTACAAAATAACCATACTTTTCATAAACATTTATAAGTGCATCATATAAAGAAATACCTTTTGCCTTGTAATAAGCAGCCATCTCAGCAACTAGCATTGATGCAACTACGGCATCCTTGTCTCTTACATCTGTTCCTGCAAGATAGCCATAACTTTCTTCAAAGCCAAACAGATACTTCTGTTTTCCTGTTTCGTCTCTAAGCTTTATCTGTTCACCAATAAATTTGAAGCCTGTGAGGACCTCAACCAACTCAATATTATTATAGTTGGCTATAACCCTTGCAAGTTCCGTTGTAACTATTGTTTTTACAACAAAGCCATTAGGAGGAAGCTTTCCTTCTTCTTTCATTGCAGTGAGAATATATTCCAACAGCAAACATCCGGTCTGGTTACCAGTCAGAACTGCATATTCCCCGTCATTTTTCCTAACAACCACACCTACTCTATCACTATCCGGGTCAGTTCCGATAATCAAATCAACATCATTTTCTGACGCAAGCTTGATTGCAAGCTCAAAGGCCGATCTTTCTTCAGGGTTCGGAGATTTTACTGTTGAGAACTGTGAATCCGGAAGTTCCTGCTCCTTGACAACTAACACGTTCTTAAAGCCGCTTTCTGCAAGTATTCTCCTTACAGGCTTATTACCTGCCCCGTGCAGTGGAGTATATACGATTTTGAAGGTATCAGCAACTTTTGAAACAGCATCCTTGTTTATTCTCAAATTCTTTAGCATCTCAATATACGCATCATCGATTTCACTGCCTATAATTTGAAGGAGGCCTTTGCTTATAGCTTCTTCCTTTGAAATAATATTAACTTTTGTAATGTCTTCAATCTTATTTATTTCAGATATAACAGCATTTGAACCGTCAATAGAAAGCTGTCCGCCGTCTTCTCCGTATACCTTGTAGCCGTTGTACTGCTTTGGGTTATGACTTGCAGTTACAACTACTCCAGCAGCAGCTTTCAGGTATCTTACAGCAAATGACAATTGGGGTGTAGGTCTTAATTCATCAAACAGGTAGGCTTTGATACCATTGGCACAAAATACCTTCGCAGCTTCCAGTGAAAACTCCGGTGACATAAAACGTGAATCATATGCAATTACAATACCTTTGTCCTGATTTCCCAGCTGGTTTATATAATTTGCCAAGCCCTGTGAAGCAACCCTGACTGTATAGATATTAATTCTGTTGGTTCCGGCTCCTATAATACCCCTGAGTCCTCCTGTCCCGAACTCAAGGCTTTTATAGAACCTGTCTTCAACTTCCTTGACATCGTTTTTTATGTTTAAAAGTTCATTTTTTGTATCTTGATCGAAATATTCATTATCCAACCAAAAGTTAAGTTTTGAAAGGCATTCCATTATTTAAGCAACCTCCTAAAAATTTCATTTGAGTATTAGTATATCATAAATGTAATCAAATTCAATGAGGATTAGAAAGTTGAATAAAAATCTAAGTTGTAAAAATTTTATTTATCTGCGAAAGCTTTGAAGCTATATAAAAGCTATACACGATATTACGCTTTATAAGCCTGTAGAAATGATTTAAGGTATATGCCACTTCATTTATAGCGCCTGATTTTTCAAAAAAATCTTCGGCATCAAAATTAACACCTGCAATAGGCTTATAGGCGTTTAAGCAACCGCTATAAGAAGCGTATTTTTCAAGAAGCATATGAATTTCGTCTGGAATAACATTTTTAGAAATACATGTATCCCATAGAACATTGCCCTCAACAAGAGTTCTTACTACAAATTCAGAGCATGTATATGCCTTGTAGGTATCAAATTTACACCCAAGTAAAACCCCTATTGCAGCTAAAGAATTGTAAATGTTCTCTTCACTGTCATTTTTTATCTTATATATAAACAATTTTATGGTTTCATACTGTTCTTCGGTAACAGGTATCCTAAATACCTTTATACAAACATCCGATTCCTTTCCCAGAGTAAACCTTTCCGGAAATTCTTTTACAAATCCGCCAACCAGAGGATTAGAAGCCCTATAGCGTGCAAACGAATACATCTCGTTCAGATTTTCCGTAAGGCTGATAGAGGAATGATTATAAAAGCTTCTGGTAAATACCCTTATTAATTTTCCCATCATGGTAGGAGTTGAAGATAATACAACATAAATGTTCTTCATATTTTCACTTCCTTATAGTACATTTTCTATAATATTGTACGAAAATAATTTAAACATGTATGAAACTTGTCTTATATTAAAAGAATCCAAATTTAAACAAAACAGTAGCAACTATAACCGTTACAAGTCCAGCAAGCCCAATAGCCAAGCCGCTCATAGCTCCTTCCGTTTCACCTATATCAACAGCCTTAGTTGTTCCTAATGCATGCGATGAAGTTCCAATAGCTATACCCTTTGCTGTCTTATCCGTTATTTTGCAAACTTTCAATAACCATTCGGCAAACACGGCACCAAATATACCTGTTATTATAATGGCAGCTACTGTTACGGAGGGTATTCCCTTCATCTGGGTTGATAATTCAATTCCAAGGGGAGTTGTTATAGACTTTGGTATCAGGGATGCAATCAGTTCTTTTGAAAGTCCAAAAGCCTTTGCCAGAGACCACACACTTAAAATTGCGGTTATTGATCCAATGATTACACCACCCAGTATGGCAACATAATCTTTTTTTAAGGAATTTAAGTTCTTATATAAAGGAACAGCCAGTATTACTGTTGCGGGTGTCAGAAAAAGAGAGATAAAATCTCCTCCCTTCTTATAATCCTCCAACGGAATGTGTAATGCCAGTAAAGTTCCAATAACCAACGCTATTGCAATCATTAAAGGATTGAAAAATGCTATCCTTGTTTTTTTGTTAATAAAAATACCTATCTCATAAGCCAATATTGATATAAGCAGTGCGAATAAAGGTGACCTTATAATTTCTTTCATTTACCCTTCCTCCCTTTTATCAACTGTATAGTCCAACCGGTTACAATCATAACAACAAAAGTTGTAACAAAACATATAACCAATATAGGAAGGATACTTCTCTTTAAAATTCCCACGTAACCAAGTAGGCCCACCCCTGCCGGAATAAAAAAGAATGCAAGATGATCTATTAAAAACCTGCTTATCTCACCTATTTTCTCCAATTTAATGACCCCGGTTATCAGGCAAATAAAAAGCAATATCATTCCTATGATACTGCCCGGGAGCGGAACATGCACTACTTTGTTCAATACTTCCCCTATAAAGCAAATAATTATTACGATTAAAAACTGCCTTAGTAGTTTCATTACTTCCCCCTGAGTGATTCTATCTTATCTCTTAATTCTGCTGCACGCTCAAATTGTAAATCAGCTGCTGCCTGCTTCATTTCCTTCTGGAGTTTTGCTATAAGTTTTTCAAGTTCCTGTTCCGACATTTGAGTTTCTTTCTTTCGGGTATAATACTTGTCCTCTTCTTCGGCAACCTTTGTGGCTTCCAGAACATCTCTTACGGATTTCTGAATAGTAGTTGGAACAATTCCATGCTTCTTATTGTAATCCATCTGAATCTGACGTCTTCTGTTGGTCTCACTTATAGCTCTGTGCATTGAGCCTGTAATATTGTCAGCATACATTATAACCTTACCTTCAGAATTTCTGGCAGCTCTTCCTATAGTCTGTATAAGTGATGTTTCAGAACGCAGAAAACCTTCCTTATCCGCATCCAGTATGGCTACCAGCGAGACCTCCGGAATATCAAGACCTTCTCTTAACAAATTTATACCAATGAGAACATCAAAAACCCCCAAACGTAAATCTCTTATTATCTCCATTCTCTCAAATGTGACAACATCTGAATGAAGGTACTTAACCTTTATGTCCAGTTCCTTCATATAGTCAGTCAAATCTTCAGCCATCTTTTTAGTAAGGGTTGTTACAAGGACTCTTTGTTTCTTCTCAGCCCTCATATTAATTTCACCGATTAAGTCATCTATCTGTCCTTTTACTGGCCTTACTATAATCTCAGGATCAATCAAGCCTGTGGGTCTTATAATCTGTTCAACTATCTGAGTAGAATGCTCTCTTTCATAAGCAGCCGGGGTGGCACTTACATATACCGCCTGATTCACTCGTTCCTCAAATTCATGGAATTTAAGGGGTCTGTTGTCAAAGGCTGACGGCAGTCGGAAACCATACTCTACAAGGGATTCCTTTCTGGAACGGTCACCGTTGTACATAGCACCTACCTGCGATACCGTAACATGAGATTCATCTATAACAAGCAGATAATCATCGGGAAAATAATCCATCAGTGTATATGGTGAACTTCCGGCTTCACGGCCGCTTATATGACGGGAATAATTCTCTATTCCCTGGCAAAAGCCGATTTCAGACATCATTTCCAGATCATATCTGGTTCTTTGCTCCAGTCTTTGAGCTTCCAGCAGCTTGCCTTCCATCTTGAACTGCTCCAGTCTTTCCTCCAGCTCTTTTTCAATAGTTACCATGGCACGGTCCATTTTAGGCCTGGTTGTAGCATAGTGGGAAGCCGGGAAAACAGCTATGTGCTCCCTTGTTCCAACTATCTCACCCGTGAGATAATCTACTTCGGTGATTCGCTCTATCTCATCACCGAAAAATTCTACTCTTAAGACCTTTTCGGAGCTGTTTGCAGGGAATATCTCCAGAACATCTCCTCTTGCCCTAAACCTTCCTCTTCTGAAATCTATCTCATTTCTTTCATACTGTATGTCTACTAGCTTTCTTATTACTTCGTCCCTGTCCTTCTGCATACCTACCCTAAGTGACAGCATAAGGTCGGTGTAATCCTCGGGGTCACCCAAACCATAAATACAAGAAACACTGGCAACAATAATTACGTCCCTTCGCTCAAACAGTGCGGCTGTGGCGGAGTGTCTCAATTTATCAATTTCTTCGTTTACGGAAGAATCTTTTTCTATATACGTATCAGTTGATGGTATATATGCTTCCGGTTGGTAGTAATCGTAATAACTTACAAAATATTCAACAACATTATTGGGGAAAAACTCTTTGAATTCACTGCAAAGCTGAGCTGCAAGTGTCTTGTTGTGTGCAATTACCAGAGTAGGCTTTTGTACCTGCTCTATAACTTTAGCCATGGTATATGTCTTTCCTGAGCCTGTTACTCCCAAAAGCGTCTGATGTTTTTGGCCTTCTTGTATGCCTTTACTGATTCTTGCTATAGCTTCCGGTTGGTCTCCCATAGGCTTGTACGGCGAAATAACTTCAAATTTATTCATAAAATTCAAACCTTTCTATACTTACCAGCCGGTACAGAAGTAAAAACTGATTAAATACCGGCAACATTTATCCCTCTTTATATAATAATAAAAAATATTATACCACATATCAAAGGAAAAACAAACATACGTTTGGTAAATATATCTAGCCCCCGAAGAACATATGCTGTACAAATATCTTTACGCCTATTCCCAGCAGAATTAATCCGCCGACGATTCCTGCACGCTTTCCAAGTAAATTACCAAACCTTTTGGCCAGCAATATTGCAGCTGTGCAGCATATGAAAGTTATAATACTGATAATTGTTATTGAATATAAAATATTTACATTGAGAGCAGACAAGCTCACTCCCACCGCCAATGCATCTATGCTGGTTGCAATTGCCTGTATTATAAGCAGCTTGAAGGTTAATGCAAATAACGAGCAGTCCTGTTCTTCATCAGCAGTAATAGATTCGTGAAGCATTTTTCCACCGATAATGACAAGCAAAATGAAAGCTATCCAATGGTCGAATCTTTCTATGACGGTTTCAAAGGAATTTGCTGCATAATAACCTATTAAAGGCATTATCCCCTGAAATACTGCAAACATTATTGCCATCTGAAGAATATGTTTTACATTTATTTTTTTGATACATAATGAATTTGATATTGATACGGCTGAAGCATCCATAGATAAACCTATTGCCAGCAAAATCAGTTCTGTTAAACTCATGTAAGCCTCCATTAAACTAAATGCGGTAGAATTGTATTACTTAAAAAAACAGGGAATCATTTCAATACACCGCAAGAAATGAATCCCTTATACTATTTTAACCTCTAGGCAAAAGACCAATTTTCCTTTGAACTTTTGAAAGGGTTTTTCTTGCCATGTAAGCAGCTTTTTCTGCATTTTCCTTTAGAATTAAGTTCAGCTGTTCCTTATCAGCTGAAAATTCGTTGAATTTCTGCTGAATTGGAACCAACATGTCAACTACTGACTGTCCTACTGTTTCTTTTAAATCACCGTAGGACCTTGCTTCAAATTCCTTTTCAATGTCACTGATACTCTTTCCGGTAACACTTGAGTATATACTGATTAAATTGCTGACACCGGGCTTGTTTTGCTCATCATAACGTATTTCACGCTCTGAATCGGTAACAGCCCTTTTAAATTTACGCATTACGGCATCCTGTGAGTCAAGAATCAGAACATATGCATTCTCATTTTCATCTGACTTGGACATTTTCTTTTCAGGTTCCTGAAGGCTCATTATTTTTGCACCAATTTTAGGTATAAATGCTTCGGGTATTGTAAAAGTATCTCCATATATGTTATTAAATCTATCGGCTACATCTCTGGTAATCTCCAGATGTTGTTTTTGATCCTGTCCGATTGGAACGAGATCAGCCTGATAAAGCAGTATATCTGCTGCCATAAGAACAGGGTATGTGAACAGGCCTGCATTTATGTTGTCACCGTGTCTTTGTGACTTGTCCTTGAATTGGGTCATTCTATTCAATTCACCCATATATGTGAAACAATTGAGAATCCATGCTAATTCTGCATGTGCACTGACATGTGACTGTAAAAACAGTATGCTTTTTTTAGGGTCAAGACCACAGGCCATATAAAGTGCCAGAAGATTTAAACTTCTCTGTCTTAATTCGGCAGGTTTTTGACGAACTGTAAGTGTATGCAGATCTACTACACAGTACAAGCACTCATACTCTTCCTGCAAAGGAATCCAATTCTTTATAGCACCCAGATAATTTCCTATGGTAAGGTTTCCTGATGGCTGAACACCACTGAAAATCCTTTTCTTTTGTTCTATCTGTTCCATCTAAAACACATCCTTACGAATTTATTTATTTAATTTCCATTATTTCATACCTAAAGATTTTATCTTAAAATATTGCCGATAACAAGGTATTTTCAAACATATTGCAAAATAATCAGTCTTTCCCCTGAGCCCTTTTATATGAAAAATATATGATATAGAATCCTACCGCAGCTATTAAGTAATATACACCTGAATTTTCCCGGCCTGACATTATTCGTATGATTCCAAAAACCAACAGCACAATTGAAAAAAATAAACTACCCAGCCTCAAAATCTTGTTCATGCCGGAACAACCTCCTGTTACAATAAAATATTAACATCAAACATATTTTAGCACAGAATTTATATTATGTAAGCAAGGGAAACAGAATTTTAAATTTAAAGCCGCAAAACCAAAGATTTCTTGGACTTTACGGCTTCTTTATTTATTCTATCGTTCTTCTCTGAAGTATGGTTCTCCAAGCGCTTTTGGCGGTTGGTTCTCCTTTGATTTTTTTATAGAAATCATAATAAGAACTATTATTGTTACCAGATACGGAAGCATGTCGAAAATGCTCTGTGGGATGGGGACATGGCTTTGGAGATATAAACCCAAAATACCCAATCCGCCGAAGAAATATGACCCCAGCATGGCTTTATATGGATTCCAGGTTACAAAAATAACAAGTGCCACCGCTATCCAACCTCTTCCTCCAGTTACACCCTCCTGCCATGACGGTACTGTAACCATTGACATATATGCACCGGCTATACCGCTCAAAGCACCTCCCAATAATATATGAAGGTATTTGTACATAGTAACGTTTATCCCTGCCGTGTCGGCGGCACCGGGGTTTTCACCCACAGTTCTCAGATTCAGGCCGGTTCTGGTTTTATACATATACAGCCCCATTAATACCGCTGCTACATATCCTGCATAAACAAGAATGTTCTGATGGAAAAAGGCACTTCCTATAACGGGAATGTCTCCAAGCAAAGGAATTTTGATAGGTTTGAAACTGTTTCTAATGGAATCCGACAAAGCCTGTCCAATCATCTTTTGTCCTAAAAAGCTTGAAAAGCCCGTACCAAAAATTGTAAGAGAAAGACCTGAAACAATCTGGTTTGCTCTTAACGTAATTGTCAAAAACGCAAAAATCAATGCACCTCCTGCTCCTGCAATCATTCCTGCAATCATACCAATTACCGGATTGCCTGTAGACAAGGCAGCGCCAAAGCCGATTACGGCGCCGATAAGCATCATTCCCTCAACACCAAGGTTTAACTGCCCAACCTTTTCTGTTATTATTTCTCCTAAGGTTGCAAATAGTAAAGGAGTTCCTGCTGTAACGGCACCGGCTAAAATAAATGTAATCATACTTACTAAACTCATTTATGCCGCCTCCTTTCCGATTTTATGTTCTATACTCCTGTTGCGTACAAGCTTATATTGAATGAAAAACTCACTTCCCAGGACAAAGAAAAGAATCATTCCCTGAAGTATTTGTGCAACAGACGAATGAATGTTAAAAGCTGTTTGAATATATGTTCCTCCCTGTTGCAGAACAGCGAAAAGGAAACATGCAACAACAATAACAGGAGCGCTCAAGCCCGCAAGCCAGGTTGTTATAATTGCTGTAAATCCGACCCCGTTTGCAACCTGATAACTCAGGGTATGATTTACTCCCGATACCTGAAACATACCGACCATACCGCACAAAGCACCACTTAACAAAATAGAAGACACAATTATCTTTTTTACATTCATACCGGCATATCTTGCGGTATTTTCACTTTCACCGATTACCTGTATTTCGTAACCTCTTTTTGTTTTATTTATAAAGATATGCATTAAAATTACTAATACAATAGCTGCAATCCATCCAATGTGGATACCGAAAACCTTGGGAAGTGAAGCATTTTCTGAAAACAATGCAATTTTACCTGCCCCAAGCGCATTTGGATCCTTCCATGGACCATATTGCAGATACATAAGAAATTTTTGTGCAATATAATTCATCATAAGGGTAAACAGTGTTTCATTTGTACCGAACTTTGCCTTAAAGTATGCCGGAATCAGCGCCCAAATACCTCCTGTGATTGCCGCAGAAACAAACATTAATAAAAGCAACAAGCCCGTAGGGATGTTTGAATGGTATAAAGCAAAATAACTGGCAGCGAAAGCTCCCATTATTATTTGTCCTTCCGCTCCGATATTCCAGAACTTCATTCTGAAAGCTACTGATATACCAAGGGAGGTAATAATCAGCGGGATAGCCTGTATTATTGCTTCCCTGAATCTGTACATGGAGCCGAATGAACCGTCAAGCATTGATACGTAGACGTCTATTGGGTTAAATCCTATTAACATTATAAATATACTGGTGGCAACAAGTGCTCCAAATATTGCAATGACTCTGAATATAACCGATTGTTTTTTTGTAAGGTCTGTCCTTTTGATAATTCTGAACATTACATTCCCACCCCCATTACCTTTTCCATCTGTTCTCCTGCCATCATGAGGCCCAGTTGCTCCTTGGTTATCTTTGATGCTTCAGCAATACCTGTTATTCTGCCGTTGCAGATAACCATTATTCTATCGCAAAGCTCTATTAGAACATCCAGATCTTCACCGATATAGAGTATACCTACACCCTTTTCCTTCTGCTCGTTAAGGAGGTCATAAATTGTGTAAGACGCATTGATATCCAATCCTCTAACCGGATATGCAGTTATTAGTAAATCGGGGTTTGACTCTATTTCACGGCCCAGAAGTACTTTTTGTATGTTACCCCCTGAAAGCTGACGTACAGGATGGTTAATTCCCGGTGTACTGATTTCCAGCTTATTTATTAGTTTTTGTGCCAGATTTCTTGCAGTCTTCTTTTCTATAAAAACACCTTTTTGATTCTGGTATTCTTTAAGAATCAGGTTATCAACCATTCCCATAGAGGCTACCAGTCCCATACCAAGTCTGTCTTCCGGGATAAAGCTCATGCTTATACCCATTTTGATTATGTCACGAGGATTTTTTCCTACGATATTTTCACCTTTGTATTCTATAGAGCCCGAAGCGATAGGATACAGACCTGCTATAGCTTCGCACAGCTCTTTTTGTCCGCTTCCTGCAACACCTGCAACACCCAGTATCTCTCCTGTTGAAAGGGAGAAGCTAATGGCATCAAGAGCCTTAACGTTTTCTTCATCTACTACTGTGAGATTATTTATATCCAATATAGTCTTATTATTTTTGTTTTCAACCCTATTAATTGAAAGATCAACAGCTTTACCGACCATCAAGTTGGTAAGCTCGGCGGCACTTGTATCTTCTTTGTTTACAGTACCTACTGTTTCACCTTTTCTTAAAACAGTAATTCTATCTGAAATTTCCATTACTTCATTTAGCTTATGAGTAATTATTATTACTGAACAGCCTGACTGCTTCATTTTTCTTAATATATTAAAAAGACCTTCTGTTTCCTGTGGAGTCAAAACTGCTGTAGGTTCATCAAGAATTAGTATTTCCGCACCCCTGTATATTACTTTTAATATCTCAACAGTCTGCTTTTCGCCTACAGACATATTATAAACCTTCTTATTAAGGTCAACTGCCAGTCCATACTTTTCAGAAATACTTTTGATTTTCTGAGAAAGCTGTTTGTTTCCTATAAAGAAACTTTCCTTCTGTCCGGCTATAATATTATCCTTTGCTGATAACACCTCCACAAGCTTAAAGTGCTGGTGAATCATTCCTATCCCCATAGCCATGGAGTCTTTAGGGGTCTTGAATGTAACCTGTTTTCCCTTGATGTATATACTTCCGCTATCCGGAGTGTATATACCTGAAAGCATGTTCATTAATGTACTCTTACCGGAACCGTTTTCCCCTAGCAATGCATGGATTTCACCCTTCTTTACCTCAAGGCACACATTATTGTTGGCGACAACAGGACCAAAGGTTTTTGTTAAGTTGTCAATTTTTATATACACTTCGTTTTTCACAGCATCACCTTTTCATATTAATTATTAACCTGTTAAAATTTTAGCAGTAGCCGATTACCGACTGAATCGGTTCTATCAACTACTGCTAAATTGTCATTACTTCAATGTATCAAAAGCCCCTGATTATTTGTTTATTTTTCCGTTTACACCTTCAACAAACCATTTGCAGGACTGCTGTTCTTCAACTGTCATAACTTTTCCTTCCGGAATCTTTACGGCACCTGTTTGATCCTTGATAGGACCTGCAAGGACGTTTAATGAACCGTCAAGAATCTTTTTCTTTGCTTCTTCAACCTTAGCCTTTATATCTGCATCAACCAAGTCTGACATTGGTCCTATATCAACAACTCCGTCTTTCATTCCGCCAAGATAATTCTCAGCTTTCCATGTTCCGTCCAGAATCTTCTGAACCTGATCGACATAGTATACTCCCCAGTTCCATACAGGAGCTGTCAAGTATGCCTTTGGAGCTGCCTTGCTGCTGTCTGAATTATATCCGATTGCAAATGCATTCTTTTCCTGAGCTGCTATTTGTGAAGCTGTTGAATCCTGGTGCTGAGCTATAACGTCATTTCCTTCGTTAAGAAGTGCTGTAGCTGCGTCCTTTTCAACCTGAGGATCATACCAGGTGTTTGTCCATTTTACATTTACAACTGCATCAGGGTTTACAGAACGAACCCCAAGTGTAAAGAAGTCTATTCCTCTGATAACCTCAGGAATCTGCATTGCTGCAACATATCCGACCTTGTTTGTTTTTGTCTTTAATCCCGCTACAATACCGGAGAGATATCTTCCTTCTTCAATCTGACCGAAATAGTTTACGAAATTAGTAGTATTTGATTTATATCCTGAGCAGTGGAAGAACTTAACGTCCGGATGTTCTTTTGCTGCTTTTTCAACAAAATCCATGTAACCGTAACTTGTAGCGAAAATAGCCTTGCAGCCTTGGTCTATAAGATTGTTAATTGATTTTTCAACTTCAGCTGTTTCAGGAACATTTTCAACTGCCAATGTTGTGATATTCTTGTCTTTAAGAGTAGTTTCGAGATATTTACGACCCTGATCATGCGCAAAGGTGTAGCCTACATCCCCAACTGATCCGATATAGATGAAGCCTACTTTCAACCCGTTACCAGCTGATGCGGATGAACCTGATGCTGTCGAGCCTGATGCCGTAGAGGTAGATGATGAATTTTCACTGTTGTCTGTTGCACTTAATCCACAACCGGATAATACTGCCACACAAACAAATACAATTGTTAGCATTAACGCCGTTAATCTTTTCATTTTGTTATCCCCCTATTTTTTAATAAAAAATTATATATTTTAAATGTTTCAATATTTAAGAAACATCAAATAACTAATCTGCAAAACTAAGCTTTCCGTTTTCCATACTGCTGATAATTGCAAGAGACTTAACATCAAAGCCCTTTTCCCTTAACAGTTTGCCGCCGTCCTGAAAGCCTTTTTCGATAGCTATTCCTATGCCCCCAAGCTTGGCTCCAGATTGTTCTACTATATGGGCAAGTCCCAAAGCAGCCTTTCCATTAGCCAGAAAGTCATCGATTATTAAAATGGTATCTTCTGAATTTATATAGTTTTTTGAAACCCGAATTGTATAAGTTTTTCCCTTGGTAAAGGAAAAAACCTCACTTAGATAAGCATCACTGTCCAGATTTCTGGATTCCGTTTTCTTTGCGAAAATTACAGGAACATTGAAATATTGTGCTGCAATACATGCAATCCCAATACCTGATGCTTCTATAGTAAGAATTTTAGTGATATTTTTATGGGCAAACTGATTGTAAAATTCCTTGCCCATCTCATTGAAAAGAGCTACATCCATTTGATGATTCAGAAATGAATCAACCTTTAATATGTCGTTTCCGATTACTCTTCCGTCTTTTAATATCCTCTGCTTTAAGAGTTCCATCTTATCCTCCGGTAATATAAATGTCATTAATCGCAGTAATATCCATACCTTTACAAAATGATACCAAATTCCCACATCCGCAGGAGGAGATACCATAAGTATTTAAACATTACGGACTTACGTCATAAATCTAAAAAACTCCCAATCAGAGATTGGGAGTTCAAAATCTTATAACAAAGTGCGATGTCTAAGATGAACACCCGTAGCAAAGCCATTTACGGCGGCTTCGTAGAAACTATCGGACCATATTACCGAAAATATACGGGATACTTTTCCTTAATTTAATTTTATATTTAAAAATATAAAAAATCAATTATTTGGAAAATATCTGTATTTAAATTTTTTTAAATAAACAAAACTAATAGTATTTCGACAAAATTATTTTATATTAGACAAAAGAAAAAATCAAGACAAATGTGAACATTTTTAAGAAATATCTTTAAAAAGTTCGTTTAATTTTCTTGTTCTCTCAATAAGCAACATTAATGGAAATCCAAGGACGTAACAAGATAGTACCTGTCCCACCCCTACTGATAGCATTGTAGCAAAAAGAGGCATATCATAAAGTACACTAAGCATAATTCCAACTGCTACGGCATTTACCAGCACCGCAGGAAGTGGTGCCAACCATTTACGCTTGGGCTTGTTATAGGTCAATTTATAAGTGAGGTAAGCTGCAAGGAGAGATGCAAGACTTCCTACAACCACGTCCCATATTCCGTTTCCTCCCAGAATATTTGCCAGAATACAGCCTACAAAAAGTCCGGGTATAGCTACCGGCGTAAAATACGGAAGTACCGTAAGTGCTTCAGCAAGCCTACTTTGAAGGGGCTGAAAACTTGTTACATAAAAAATCATTGTTAGAACAAAATACACGGCTGCTATCATTGCTGCCACCGTTAATCTTCTGATATTTCTATTCATTTTAACCTCCATTGCCGTGACAGAGTTCCTTAAAAAGCCTTTATACAAAACAAAATACTGCCCTGCATGTATGCAGGCAGCGTCGCCATAGTTTTGTTTTTAGACAGGATGGTCACGAACTGTCTTTTTATTTTGTGTAAAGTATATCACTTTTAATATAGTAATACAAACATTTAAACTAAAGTTACATAATTAAATTTTTCCATTTACTATTCTTTTTACGTAATGTATAATGTATAATTTGGGTAGACAATCTGCCAGCTACCAGACATTTTTTATGTAAATTAAAAAATTTGACATTTTGTATATGGAGGGTTTACATGAACAATTCAATGTACGACGTTGTAATAATCGGTTGTGGTATATCCGGTATCTTTGCCGGCTATGAACTGACAAAACAAAATCCCCAACTCAAGGTAGTAATGATTGAACAGGGACATGATATTACTAAAAGAACCTGCCCGATTGTTGCTAATAGGACAAAGGACTGTATCCGCTGTAAAACATGCGATATAATGCGTGGTTTCGGTGGTGCGGGAGCATATTCCGACGGTAAATTCAACTTTACAACTGCTTTCGGCGGGTGGCTTAATGATTATCTGCCTGATGACGAAGTTATGAATCTTATAAATTATGTTGACAATGTTAATGTTGAATTTGGAGCTACAAAGGAAATGTTCTCCACATATACTGATGAAGCGAAGGCTATTGAAAAGAGAGCATTGGAAAATGACCTTCATCTTTTGCAGGCATCAGTAAAGCACCTTGGTACAGAAAACAACCTTGAAATACTTAAAAGACTGTACAATTATCTTCTGGAACGTCTGGAACTTATGTGCAATACACAGGTTCTGAACATCGAACCCTGCAAGGACGGCGGCTATGCTGTAGAGTTACATGACGGACAAACCATTAACTGTAAGTATCTTATTGCAGCACCCGGAAGATCCGGCGCTGAGTGGTTTTCACAACAATGTAAAAGGTTAAAGCTTGACCTTATTAATAATCAGGTTGATATCGGAGTAAGAGTTGAACTGCCTGCCAAGGTATTTGAACACATTACCGATGTCGTATACGAATCCAAGCTTGTTTACAGGACAAAGCAATACGGTGACCTAGTGCGTACCTTCTGCATGAATCCATACGGACATGTTGTTTCTGAGAATGTTGACGGAATCGTAACAGTTAACGGCCATAGCTATACTGATCCAAAGCTGAGAAGTGAAAATACAAACTTTGCACTTCTGGTTAGCAACAGGTTTACATCGCCGTTTAATGAGCCTTACCAATACGGTAAGAGAATTGCCTCTCTTTCAAATATGCTTGGAGGAGGAGTACTGGTACAAAGGTTTGGGGATTTAATCAAGGGTGCAAGAACAAACCCTCACAGACTGGGTCAGAGCTTCACTCACCCGACGTTAAATGCAACTCCGGGAGATTTAAGCCTTGTATTAACAAAGAGACATCTGGACAATATCATTGAGATGATTTATGCTCTTGACAAGATTGCCCCGGGTACAGCAAATTATGATACACTGCTTTATGGTGTAGAGGTTAAATTCTACAGTTCAAGGCTTCAGCTGACTAACGAACTTGAAACCAAGCTTCCAAATATGTTTGCCATAGGCGACGGTGCCGGTGTAACAAGAGGTCTCTCACAAGCCAGTGCCAGCGGAGTTCTGGCAGCTAGAACAATTATAAACAGAATCAGTAATTCTTAATATATAAACAAAAAGCACTTTGTGTCAGTCAATAAAGACATGATACAAGGTGCTTTCTTTTATTTAACAGTTTATACTTTTTCAGGTTCCGGGTACTCTACGCCAAAAGTTTCAACAGTAACAATCTTCATTACCTGTGGTTCTTTTGGCTTGTCATTGTAGTCAGTCTTTACGCTTACTATTCTATCAGCTTCTTCAATTCCCTCTATTACCTTACCAAATGCAGCATATTGGCCGTCAAGGTGAGGTGCTTTTTCAACCATTATAAAGAACTGTGATCCGGCAGAATCGGGTACCATTGTTCTTGCCATGGAAAGAACTCCCTTGTCATGCTTTAAGTCATTTTTAAATCCGTTTGATGAAAATTCTCCCTTAATGCTGTAATCAGGGCCGCCCGTTCCTGTTCCTTCCGGGTCTCCTCCCTGTATCATAAAGCCGGGTATTACTCTGTGAAATATAACGCCATTATAAAAGCCTTTATTTATAAGAGAAATAAAGTTATTAACGGTATTGGGAGCAATTTCAGGATACAGTTCGGCCTTCATAGTATTCCCGTTTTCCAATTCAAATGTAACAATAGGATTTTTGTTCATATTCAGTATTCCTTCCAAAATATATATTTTTTGCTATACTTATTTTATAGTTTTATCAACTGTTGTCAAGTATATTCTATTGTGCCATAATTCTAAACTATTCTTTAAAAGAAAAGCCAGATACCGGACTCCTGATGCCGCCAGTATGAATATGAAAATCATTTGGAAATCCCGGTACCTGAACTGAATTTCTATAATGGTATATACTCCGAAATTGGCAAGGGTTATTAATAAAATTGGAATAAACCCTTTTGCATAATGACTTTTTTTGATTTCTGCAAAAACACCTATTGCAGCCATAAAAAATATGAAACAATAAAAAATCTTTTCCAGTTTTAAAATTCTTATTTTAAAGTTCTCATATACAATATGTTTTCCCAACAATGATATGCTGCTTTGATTTATGTATTTGAAACCCCAATCAATTGAATCATCCATTTTTACCCACATTTTTTTATGCTTTTGAATCATTAAATCCTTTATTTTTTCACGATCTGACAGCCTTTCTTTTATAATTTTCAAAGACTCTTGATTTCTGGCTGTACTATCTTTAATTGAAATCAGTTTTATGGCGTCCTCGTTAGAATAACAGCCCGTAGTATCAGGGTTTAATCCCACTACTATTTTATATAATGGAAAGTTGTTGTCCATTCCGTTCTGATTCACTCCTGAAATTTGTGTTGCCATGGACATACCTTTTCCTAAAAGCATATAGACAGTCACAAAACCTAAAATCCCTGCAGCTGTTTTTATCTTAATTTTTTTATCGGTATTTTTGTTTAATAATTCTATCATCGCCCAAATAACAAATGCAGCAACTACCACAATTCCCTGGGGACGAAAGGCATTTCCAATAGCAATCATTACAGCTGCCAATACAGTATTCCCTAGTGTGTTTGTTTTTCTGAAAACATACAGGTAAATTCCCAGTAATATAAAGAAATTGGATACATGTTGGTTTGTTAAAACAGAACATAAGAAAAATGTAGCAGGGTAAAAAAGGTAAATTACTGAAATGAATCTGGTATACTTATCGCCAACAAGCTTTTCCGAAATCAAATATATCAGAACATTAACACCCGCTATAAACAAACAGTTGCAAATTTTAAGACCTATAATATTACAACCAAGTTTAAGAAGAAACCCATAATATAGAACAATCCCCGTTTGATATGACCACAGACTGAAATATTTTGTATTTGAAAAAGAAAAATCACCCTGAGCAAATTTTATTGCTGCATTATAAATTAATTTAAAATCCGATTGTGGAATTGCATTATAACGAACCGCAACAAAGCCTTTAAGGCAGAAAGCCATAATAAACAATAATATTGCAAAAATTCTTTTGTCTGCCTTTAATCTGTATATAACTAAAAAAACACCTATACAAAAAAGCTCTAGAGGAAAAATATAGACTGCCGCTTTATTTTGTATTAAATAAACAAAGTTCCAAACAGATGTGATTAACAGATACACTAAGGATAATACCATTACTGTTTTTTCTGAGATTTTTTGTAACATATATCGCAACCTTTCAACTTTGATAAAATTGTAATTAATTACTTGTTTTACCATTATTGCATCAGTTTACTATATATGTCAATTATGTAATGTATTCTTAAATAAAACTCCACATCATTGTAATAAAACAAAAAAGTACCTGACAATTTGTCAGATACTTTAATATATATTATTCTAAATCCAGACTCATCTGCTTTTCAGTCTTATCTTCTTCTTTAATGTAACACCCTATCGCCGGAATATTTTTTGTTCGGTAGTAATCAATATTAGATAATACCATTTCATCCAATTTTTTTATGCTTGTCATAATACTGCCCTTTTTTGAAGTAAGAATCTGTACTCCCTGTGAGTTTTTTGTTGTTTTTACGTTAATACTTTCTGTATTAAACACAAGCATCTTATTAATGCTGCTTATTGCAATCAGCTCAAAATCCTCAGTTACAAAGAACATTCTTATAAGGGGTGAACCATCATAGTAAGCATTCGCAAGCTTTTTCCTGTTTGTCTTGGTGGCATATCCTGACAGACCAATTTTTGCACCCTTACCGTTTTCATAGAAGAATAGCATATAACCCTCGTAATTATCCGTTGCAGTAATATATATTATTTTTTCGTCACTATCCAGACCAAGGAGGTTGGTAAGATATTCTCCCAGACTGCTTGCCTTACAGTCTGGAATTTCATAAATCTTTGATTTATAAACGTTATATTTATTGGTGAACAGGAGTAAATCCGCCTTATTATGGGTCTCAATCTCCTGAACTATTGTATCTTCGTCCTTTAACTTATGTTCCGGATTTGCTCGTAAAGAAACCAATGGTATCTTTTTGAGGTAGTTCTGCTCAGTAAGAAATACCTTTAAGTTGTAGTCTTCTATAAAATGCTCTGTGGTAATTTCTTCTACTTGCTCATCGCTTATGATTTCGGTACGTCTTGGTTTACCGAACTTTTTAGCTATTTCGCTTAGCTGCTTTTGAATAATCTTTTTTACTTTCTTATCGTTTCCGTGGATATCTTTTAATTCTGCTATTTCCTTTATAAGATTATCCGTCTCGCCTACCCTGTTGAGTATATATTCCTTGTTAAGATTTCTCAGCTTAATTTCTGCTATGTAATCAGCCTGTATCTGGTCTATTTCAAAGCCGGCCATCAAATTCGGTACAACCATAGCTTCCTGTTCAGTTTTTCTAATAATTTCAATTGCCTTGTCAATGTCTAAAAGTATCTTTTTGAGTCCCATTAACAAATGAAGCTTATCACTCTTTTTTTGTATATCATATAATATCTGGCGTTTTATGCAGTCAACTCTGAAAGACAGCCATTCATTCAAAATAGTCCTGACACCCATTACTCTTGGCCTGCCATTTATAAGAATGTTGAAATTGCAGTTAAAACTGTCCTGAAGCGGAGTAAGTTTGAAAAGCTTTTTCATTAGTATGTCCGGGTCAGTATTCTTTCTGAGATCAAGGGTCAGCTTCAGACCACTTAAATCCGTTTCATCCCTGACGTCAGTTATTTCCCTGATTTTACCACCCTTTATCAGCTCGATTATCTGATCGATAATAGCTTCAACGGTTGTTGTATAAGGTATTTCAACAATCTCAACACAATTGTTCTCCTTATCGTAATTATATTTTGCACGAACCTTAAAGCTCCCTCTTCCGTTGTTATATATATCCCTTATTTCCTTTTCGGAATATATCAGCTGGCCTCCGGATGAGAAATCAGGAGCTTTAAGATAATCTTCGATAACTATATTTTCATCATCAATAAGTGCTGATGTTGTTTTGCATATTTCTTCAAGATTGAAACTGCAGATATTGCTGGCCATTCCAACAGCTATACCCTGATTTGCATTCACCAGAATACTTGGAAAAGTAGTTGGCAGCAAAACAGGCTCTTTCATTGTTCCATCATAGTTGTCAACAAAATCAACAGTGTTTTTATCAATATCTTTAAAAATCTCTTCACATATCTTATCAAGCTTAGCTTCAGTATACCTGGGTGCTGCAAACTTCATATCCCTTGAATATTGTTTTCCGAAATTTCCTTTAGAATCTACAAATGGATGAAGCAAAGCATTATTACCCCTGGTCATTCTTACCATTGTCTCATAAATCGCCATATCTCCATGGGGATTCAGTTTCATGGTTTGCCCTACAATGTTGGAAGACTTGGTTTTTGCTCCTGTCAAAAGGGACATCTTATACATGGTATAAAGAAGCTTCCTGTGGGAAGGTTTAAAACCGTCGATTTCAGGTATAGCTCTGGAAACTATAACGCTCATTGCATAAGGCATATAGTTACTTTCCAGAGTTTCTGTGATATTTTGTTCAACCAGATTTTTATGAGTCATTTTTTGCCTCTTTCCTTTATTCCGATATATTTAAAGTGCAGTGATTTCGTATTTTTGTTAGCTGACATCTATCATATCAAGATATTTGCTGCCATTATCCTCTATAAACTGCTTTCTGCCTGCCAGGTTATCTCCCAACAGTACGTCAAACATCATAGAAGTTTTCTCTACATCACTTGGCATTACCTTTATCAACCGTCTTGAAGCAGGGTTCATAGTTGTCTGCCACATCATTTCCGGCTCATTTTCTCCAAGTCCTTTTGAACGCTGTATTGTATATTTGTTGCCCTCAAGCTTTGTCAGAATTTCAGCCTTTTCCTTTTCCGTATAAGCAAAGTAGGATTTGTTTTTACAGGTTATCTCAAACAAGGGTGACTCGGCTATAAATACTTTTCCTTCGCTTAAAAGTGTAGGGACAAGTCTATAAAGCATAGTCAATATAAGAGTTCTGATTTGGAAGCCGTCCACATCTGCATCGGTGCATATAATTACCTTGTCCCACCTGAGATTTGCCAGGTCGAAGGTGTTTAAATCCTTGTTATGCTTTGATTTTATCTCGACACCACAGCCCAGTACCTTAAGAAGGTCTACAATAATTTCATTTTTGAATATGCTGTCATACTCAGCTTTAAGACAATTGAGAATTTTTCCCCTTACAGGCATGATTGCCTGAAACTCCGCATCTCTGCCCAGTTTACAAGCTCCAAGTGCAGAATCTCCCTCAACTATATAGATTTCTCTTTTGGTTATGTCCTTTGTACGGCAGTCAACAAATTTCTTTACTCTGTTGGAAATGTCTACATTGCCGCTAAGCTTCTTTTTTATATTGATTCTGGTCTTTTCGGCAGTTTCCCTGCTCCTTTTGTTAACCAGAATCTGCTCTATAATTTTATCACTCTCAATCTTATTTTCTATAAAGTAAATCTCCAGTTGCTGCTTGAGGAAATCAGTCATGGCTTCCTGAATAAACTTGTTAGTTATAGATTTCTTTGTCTGGTTCTCATAGCTGGTTATTGTTGAAAAAGAATTAACAACCAGTATAAGACTATCCTCAATGTCCGCAAAGGTTATTTTTGACTCATCCTTGTTATACTTTCCCCTTGTCTTTATGGACTTGTCAATTTCATATATCAATGCATTTTTCACAGCCTTGTCAGGGGCACCTCCATACTCAAGAAAACTTGAATTGTGATAGTATTCTAAAAGGTTGGTTTGATTGTTAAAACAGAAGGCAAACTGCATCTTTACCTTGTATTCCGGTTTGTCCTCTCTATCCCTGCCCTTTGCAGAACCTTCATAATACTGAATTTCAGTAAAACCTGTATCTTTTGTTATTTCTTTTACATAGTCAACTATTCCGTTTTCATAAAGGTATATAAAGGTTTCTCCTGATTCTTCATCCTTTAGAATAAATTTAAGCCCTGCATTGACTACTGCCTGTTTTTTTAATACCGTCTGATAATGTTCCAGAGGGATATCTATTTCAGTGAAAACATCTATATCCGGTCTCCATTTTTGAATTGTAGACGTTTTGTCACATTTACATTTCTCTTTTTTCAGGCCTCCGACATTTTCACCCTTTTCAAAGTGAAGGTCGTACCTGTATCCGTCACGGAAAACAGTAACATCAAAATATTCCGAGCTGTATTGGGTTGCACATGCTCCAAGTCCGTTTAATCCAAGACTGTACTCATAGTTTTCGCCTGAGTTGTTCTGATACTTTCCTCCTGCGTACAGTTCGCAATAAACCAGCTCCCAATTGAAACGTTCTTCTTTTGTGTTGTAATCTACAGGCAAACCTCTTCCCCAGTCCTGAACCATTATTGATTTGTCTGCAAACCTTGTAACTTCTATTACATTTCCATGGCCTTCTCTGGCCTCGTCTATTGAGTTTGACAAAATTTCAAAGAAAGAATGTTCACAGCCGTCCAACCCGTCCGAACCGAATATAACACCCGGGCGAAGTCTTACCCTGTCAGCTCCTTTGAGCGATGAAATACTCTCATTCCCATATTCATTCTTTCTATTATCCTTTGTCATTTGTAAAACCTCCATAAAATACTTGTATAATCATCCACCTAAACATTATTTATCAAACTTGTGTTCTCTGTCAAGTGTTATAAACTAACTTTAAGGCTGTACGGTGTATTATACCGACAAAAAAATAAAATATTTATGACAAGAAACAAACTTTATAATATAATAATTCTACGGGTAAAATTGGTACAATTTTCCGTAACTTTTTAAGCAAATTGAAGTCGGAGGAAAATAATATGAAACTAAGAATAACTGATAAAGACCTTGCGGATCTTACAGTTGAACAAAAGCAAAATCTCTGTGATTTATGGCTTCCCCAGGCATACGATGTTGCAGTTGCCAGTGTTTGTGTAGATGCCGCTGAGGAAAAATACAATCAGATTACATTTGTTATCGGAGGACTCAACATAACAAAGCGTAATGATATTATTCTCTACGATATGAAGTTTTTGCCTGATAATCTTTTCACAATACCGGCTGAAAATAATTCAGAGAGCGATACAGATACGGATACAGAACATCCTGATGATAGCCTGAATGATGATTTTGCAGAGGATTTCTCCATAGATGAAGATTTCAGTTTTGAGCTTCAAAGGCCTGAATCCTTTAACAAAGAGGATTGTCTTCCTCTGTTGGATATAGGACAAATGATTGATATTCTTGAACGGAAAAATTTCGGAGATTGCGAATTTTCCCTGTCAGTTGCATTTGATGACAAAACCTTTGATATGGGGAAAAATTCTTCTTTACCTGAAATGTATTCAGGTGATAGTAATAATTGCGAACTATGTGATATTTTATGGCATTCGATAAAGGCAATCCTATAAGGTAGTATATATAAAAAAGCCGTTCATACCTTTTATTCAATGTTATGAACGGCTTTTATTTATCCTTTATCAACTTCTGTGTTTCCAACACCTGTACTTAGCTCAACCTCAGGGCCGCCTCCGTTTATGTCTCCGTTAAAACTATTTTTGACTTTTTCATCTGAATCTATAAAGAAACCCGATAAATGTCCGAGACCGGTTTCTGCATTAAGAGACATCTTTGTATTTTCAGGTACTTTCAATCTAACATTTCCAACTCCTGTTGAGGCACTGAATGAAGTAACTTTGTCTATATCTCCGTCAAAATCTACATTGCCTGTACCCGTTTCAAGTGTTGTTTCTCCTGTTGCCGAAACGCTATCAAGGTCAATGTTTCCGGCTCCGGTATTGGCAGATATTTTGGCAGATATGCCTTTGATATCAATATTGCCAGCTCCTGTCTCTGTATTTAATTCCTTTACTCCTTCGGGAACTGATACAATAAAATTAACACTACACTTCAAAAGGCTTAATTCGTGTTTATTCCAATCCCAAAAATCATTACCGTCTTTTGTCTTCAATACAATATTTAAGTTTTCTCCATCCCTTTCCAAAAGTACGTCCATACTGCGAAATACGTCTTTTATTTCCTGAGAAGATACTCCTCTCAACTTTTTTTCAATTTCCACAACAAGTTTGGTATCGTTAGACTTTTTAACTGTTATGTTTCCGGCATTATTGTTAATGTTGAGAACTTCCTCGGTTCCAATTTCCTCAATAATTTTATTGTTACCCTCTTCTGACTCACTTCCGATAGCTTCTTCAGTAATAAGGTTGTCACCCTTTTTGTCAACTTGATGATTTGCCTCGAATATAGTATAGTCCTTACCGTTTATCCTTACACCGCAACCGGCTGTCAGAAAAAGCATACTAACTACTGATATAATTGCAATAGATGAAAAAAACTTCTTATTCAAATTCCTCATCAACTCCTAAACATCGTTTATAATAGATACGTAATAACTTTTAAAAAGTCTTATTTAATATTAAAGTATTTTTCACTGTTGACTCAATTGCACGCCATACATAATATATAAAAAACGTTTGTATTGGCAGCATTATTAAATCTTTTACGACTCTGGCACTTAATATGGCAAATGCTGCCTTGTTTGTTATAATCACCAGCCAGATTGTGTTGAGTACAACGGATGTTGAAATTATTACTGTGAGAACTGCAAAAAAGCATCTTTTTACTGTTATCTGCTTTTGATTTAGGATGAATCCGTACAAGAACCCCGATACAAAAGCACTTAATGTAAACCCCGGGAAGTAGGCTCCTCCTCTAGAAAAAATCAACATACCGAAAATATCTGCTATCGCAGCTGCCACACCTGCTGTATAAGGGCCAAGTATAATTGCCGATAAGGCTAGAGGGATAAAGTCCAATGATATTCTGATAATTGGAGTCTGAATAGATAAAAATCTTGTAGTGATAATTTCAATGGCAATAAAAAGACTTGCCAAAACCATTTTTTTGACATTTCCGTACACTATGTATACCTCCTTTAAATGTGAGGGACAAAATAAAAAGCCCCTTAAAAATTGTTGAAGCCACACAAAAGAGGTATTCCCTTTTTGGTGGCAGCGGAATGCGAAATTTGTACCGCAAACAATAAAATACATTGTTTTTCGTCCGAAAGGCAACTTCCCGTCCTTCCGGCACTTGACGCACAAAAATCTACTCTGCCAGTTTTTATGGTCTTATTTTAACTCCTTTTATTATAAAAACGCAATATGCATAATTATACAATAATCTCATAAAAAAATCCGGGAATATATACATGTTTATATACCCGGATTTTTTTGTTTTATTTCTTTGCTTTATCAAGTGCTCTCTGTGCTGCTATAGTCCAATTCTTTGTTGTTGTTGTCGCACTTGCAATGGTATCAACCTGTGCACTTTGTTTTTCAACCATATTCTTTGCCATTGTCTCTTTAAATTCTTTAAGATTAGGGTACTGTTTTCCATTATGAACCTTGCCGTCAAACAAGCTGTAATCAACTTCAGCCTTACCATCTTTGGTCAATCTTTTCAGTGATACACCGGAAATTTTTCCGTTCTTAACCGTAACCATTGCTTCTTCCTGTCCATTTTCCCATGGGTCACCTTTTGCAGAATAGGTTCCATCTTTATAGCTTCCTGCCTGAGCTGACTTTGTAGGAGTAGTTGTTGTTGGTGACGGAGATGCTTTTCCCGGTGTTGGAGAGGTTTGAGCAGGTGATGTAGGTGTAGTAGGTGATGTAGTGGTCGGTGTCTTTAAAGTCGGTGACGGTGATGTTGTTGAAGGTCCCGGTGTAGTGGCCTTATTACATGCTGACATACTTAAAACTAACCCTAATGTTATAACTAATGCAAAAATCTTTTTCATAAAAAGTTTCCTCCTATATAATGTTTTTAATTTATATATAATCCTTTTGTAAAGGATCATAAGGCTTTTATTCAAAATAATCTTACTAATCGCTTTTTACCAATTTTACAATCATATTGGCAAGTGTCTTTTTTTCTTCATCATCTCCTACTTTCCACAGTTCTTTCAAAACCCGTTGATGAACATTGTTCGGATCAACAACTGCATTAAGTACGTTCCCGACTCTATATGCAATACTGTCAACTGCCCGTTCCGACATGCCTGCTGCCTCTGCTGTATTCACTACCTTTCCCAGGCTGGATTTCCATTTCTCCCATTCAGAAGTTTCTGAATCAGAATGCATTTTTTCACCTCCAAGCTATTGTTGATATTATTATTAGTAAAATCAACAAATATATACAATTTTTCCATGGAAAATTTTTTTCTTGTTTTCTTAATAAAAAAAATATAACCCTTAGCCTAAGTGCTTAGGGTTATATCTTCCGATTTTAATACTATTATTGAGCTTTTTATGAATCTATTTCATACTTATAACCATTGTCTGAACCTTCCCCCCATTATTGAGAGGCCTGTCGCAGTAAAGCTTCACAGACGTGTAGGATGAATTTGTCCCGGTGACAATATCAGCTACTTTTTTTACAGAAATATTGCCGGCATAATCTACTAAATAAACTGTCATTTCGGGGCTGAACATATAAACCCAGTTATTAATCATAATACGCTTGCTATCTACAGCCTGAACAAACCAGCCCAGAGCATCAGGATCTTTAATTTGGGCAAAGGAATTTATACTAGTATTATACATTTTCATTTTAAAGACTGCTCCAACAGTTGCTCCCGGTATTTCAGCCTGAGTTGTATATGTATACTTATTTGAACCTGATAGTAAAGTGTAGGTGTATGAATTTACCCTTCCGTCAGGAACCTGTATTTTCTGAACTACACAGTCTTTATACTGTTCATCAAAAACATCGTTTATGAGCATGACATTTACATCCGAAAACGCACCCGTAGTTCCTATATACTGTACCTTTCCGGCCCTGAGTATTCCGTTTGGAATATCATTTAAGTTTACAAGTCTCACTGTAGAATCAGTGTAGTTAAATATTTTTATGTTATCCGCAGCATAGCCCTGATTAATCTTCTTTTCGTATTTATCTAACGTAACATCGGTTGGAGTCATATAAGTAAGGTTCATCAGAGTTATAGTATCTTCTGTAACAGCCGAATATTTTACCAGCTTCCATTTGTATTGTCCGGGGTCCTCTTTTACCTTGAAAGTTTTTGTAGTACCGTCTATCAGCATTAAATCCACAGTATAATAAATCTTCCCGTAGTCCGCTGCGTCCTTTGATACCACTGTTGAGGTGTTTTCAACAAATGCATAATCCTTGTTATCTGAATTGTCAGTATAATATGCTTCAACTACTTTACCGTCATATCCCAGAACTGAAGATACAGTATCTCCTACCTTAAAGGCACCTTTTGAAGAATTGAAACTGCTTATGTTTGCATAGTCTCCAAGCTGATATTCTATATTGTTTATTTTTATGGATTTGGGTGTGTATTTGCTTGGCAGAATGCTTGTAATCTGTCCGTCAACTTTGTTATCTACAACAAGGTAATAAATAAGTACATTCAGCTTGTTATATACAGGATAGACAACATCCTTGTCCTTTATATCGTTTAAGGTTATGGATTCTCCGATAGTACTTGTTGCAGGAGTAACTGAATTGTTTACAGTATTTCGTAATATAGGTAAACTTGTATTAAAAATTATACTTCCGAGTTTTTTAGTGCTTGGTTTAAAATTAAATGCAACCTCCGGTTTTCCATATATAAGGTTACTTTGGTCGTCAACCAGACCTACGGAATCTTTAAGGGTTTTATCGATATCTCCGGGGTTTACCTTCTTTATGTAAGTATTCATCATTCTGTCAATAACTACTATCACGGTTGTTACTGGAACTGAGTCTCCGCTTTTCAAGGTAAATCCTTCGGCAAGACCAAGGTTTGTTGCTTTCTCTATATATCCCCCGGGCCATCCTCCTACAATGTCACTATCCGTGTATCCTAAAGCCCTGATAACCGCAGTACATAATTGTGCCATTGTAAGTGCATTATTGGGTCTGAAGCTTCCATCAGCCAATGCAGACATGTAGCCCTTTTTAATTGATGCGTTTATATATCCGCAGTAAGCTGATTTTGTTGATACATCGGCAAATGTTGACGAGCCAGCCAGTGATTTAGCCATATCATTGTTGCCTGAGGCATTTACAATTATTTTTGAGAATATTGCTCTTGACATATTTCCCGTTGTCTTAAAATCCGAATCAGTGACCACTCCCAATGATTTAAGTTCATTGAAAGAATCCTTCCAGACAGTCTGGGAAGGTGTGGTTGCTGCAAATGTAACAACCGTTGATAGAGTTATAATAAAAGCAAGTGTTAATGCAAGTATCTTTTTGAACATTTTTTTACCTCCTGTTAAGTTTTTCTATTCAAATCTAAGGGCTTCTATGGGGTTAAGTCTGGCAGCTTTGTATGCGGGAAACATTCCAAATATAACACCGACTCCCAGTGATATCCCAAAGGAAAGCATCATCCAGAAGGGTGAATATACCGGGGTGGTTATATTAAATCCTCCGATTATAAACCGTATACAGAATAACCCGATTAAAATCCCCAAGGCTCCGCCAATGCCTGTTATCATAACTGCCTCTATTAAAAACTGAATCATTATATTTTTACGCTTGGCCCCAATTGCTTTTCTAATACCTATCTCTCTGGTTCTTTCTGTAACCGAAACCAACATTATGTTCATGATTCCGATTCCACCTACTATAAGGGAAATAGCTGCTATGCCACCAAGAACAACCATAAGTGTATCTGTTATTGAATTCAGAGTGGACAGCATCTGTGCCTGATTAGTTACCGTAAATGCATCTGTACTGCCGTAAATTCCTGTTAAGTATACATTAAGCTTAGCCATGGTGGTTTCTACAGAATCAGCATCAGCAGCCTGTACCGTAAAGTTGGATATTCTGCTGTTTTTGCTTAATCTTTGTGCAACTGTAACCGGAATAATTACCTGGTCGTCGCTGGAAGAATCCTGTCCCCCGTCAATCTGCTGAAGTACACCTACTACTTTGAACACCTGCCCGTTTATTTTCAGTGTCTGACCTACAGGATTCTGTCCCTCAAACAGGTCACTGGCAACAGCTGTTCCTATTACTGCGGTTTTCAGCTTGTAATCATTGTCAAAAGATAAAATAAAACGTCCCGACTGTACGTGTCTGCTCCTTATATATTCATACTCTTCACTGGTTCCGATAACCGTTGAATTTCTGCTTTTTGTCCCTGCCTTAAGCGTCATACTGCCGTTTACAACCGGAGCTATCATACTGATATCCTTTGAATTTTGATCTGCAAAAGTTTTAAGCTCATCATAGGTTATATTTCTGTTGCTGTTTCTTCCTGTAATATTTATTGATATAAGGTTGCTGCCCAGTCCTTCAATTGAATCCGTTATGCTTTTAGTACTTCCCTGGGCAAATGCTACAGCGGTTATAACGGAGCCCACACCTATTATTACTCCCAGCATTGTAAGAAATGATCTGACCTTATTGCTGGCTATACTTTTCAAAGCCATTTTATAGGCTTGAAAAAAGCCCATCTACACCGCCTCCTTATCCTCGATAATCATGCCATCCTGAATTTTAATAATTCTTTGAGCCTGAGCAGCTACATTGTTATCATGGGTTATCAGTACAATTGTGTTTCCCTTTTTATGAAGTTCATGTAAGGTCTTCATAATTTCGGTACCTGATTTGGTATCAAGGTTTCCGGTAGGTTCGTCCGCCAGAATCAGGGGCGGATTACTGACAAGTGCACGTGCTATTGCAACCCTTTGCTGCTGACCTCCTGACAATTCATTTGGCGTATGGTAAACTCTATCTCCCAATCCCACCAGTTCTAATGCTTCTACGCTTCTTCTATGTCTTTCCTTGTGACCTATACCCTGATAGATTAATGGAAGTTCCACATTTTCAATAGCCGTAAGTTTTTTCAGAAGGTTGAAGCCCTGAAAAATAAAGCCTATTTTCTTATTTCTTATTTCAGCAAGCTGACTGTCGTTCAGCTTGCTGACCTCATGCCCGTCTAAAACATAATTTCCGGTTGTAGGCACATCCAGACAGCCCAGCATATTCATCAATGTAGACTTGCCTGACCCGGACGGGCCTACAATAGCAACAAATTCGTGTTTATAAATGTGCAGTGAGACATTATTGAGTGCATATATGGCGTTTTCTCCCATCTCATATATTTTACACATATTAGATATTTGTATCATTACTTTTTAGCCCTCCAACGCCTGCTGCTGCAGGCCGGTTTTTTGTCTAGTTTCCTCCCATCGGTTGTCTACTGCCGGAATTACCTCCTGAATTATTTACTCCGGGATTATTACCGGGTGCATTGCCGCCGGAATTATTTGTCCCTGAGTTACTGCTGCCTGAAGTTCTGTTTGTACTTCTGTTGCTGTTTCCGCCTCCGAAGTTTCCTCCCATTGCCCGGTTCATTCCACCCATACCTCCGAAACCTCCTAATCCAAAGCTTCCCTGAGTACTGGTATTTCCGTTTACAGTGTTTGTAACTAACGGAGGAAGCACGACTATTTCTCCTTCTTCAAGTCCGCTTTTTATTTCAACAAATTCATCATTATTCAATCCCACTTCTATTTGCTTCATGACAGTATCCTTGTAATACTCCTGATTCTGCATAAATCCTGCAGACATTCTGGCTCTTCCCGTGCCGCCCGTACCGTTTTTATCACTGCTACGGTCAAATTCTCCTGCACCGCTCCGATTACCCTCAGGGCCCTTGCTTTCAGAATCAGGCTGCCCTTCTTCACCGTTTGACATTACTCTCACAAAGGACCTGTCTCCCATTTTAGTTACCGCTTCAAGGGGAATCCTAAGTGCATTTTCCGACTTATTCAATATAATATTTGCATTAGCATTCATTCCTGCAAGAAGGTCCTTGGTTTCGTTTACTTTTATGGTTACATCGTAGGTGGCCACTCCATTTGATGAAGTACCTTCCATTGCCCTGCCTATGACTTCTCCATTAAGAGGTTGTTCTGTTGTTTCCGGCAGTGCGTCTACTGTAACGGTTGCCTTCTGACCAACTTTTATTTTTGATATATCAAGTTCATCAATTGGAATAATGAACTGCATTTGATTAAAGTCACGTATACTAATGAGAGTATCTCCGGATTTTACACTGTCTCCCGTTTTATATGCCAGAGCCGTAACGGTACCGTCTATTGACGAGATGATTTTATAGTCTTCCAGCTGCTTTTGTGCGGCATCCCGCTGATTTTGGAGATCCTGCATCTTGAGACTGTCAGTTTTGGAAGTCAATTGTAATTGGTCATTTTCAATTCTTACAAGTAAGTCACCTTTTTTTACAAACTGATTTTCCTTAACATTTACTGTCGACAGAGTACCTTGTGCCTGCGCTTTCACCGTTTCCCTGCTTGCATAGGAAAATCTGCTTTCTTCTTTTGAGCTTACCTCTGTACCGTTAGTGAGCTTGAAATCAACACTGCTGGCCATCGATTCATCTGTTAAAGTTCCCGGATTATTTACCGTAACTGTCACATCTCTTACCATTCCCCCTGTGGATGCTGTATGAGTGTTGTCACCGATTTCAGTAATTACACCGCTTATGGTATCTGTGAATTGCTGCAGATTAACCTTTACTGACTGTCCTATTTTTACATATGGAATATTTGCTGTACTTAACGGAACAGATAATTTAAGCTTTGAAGTATCTGTGATAGTAAAAAGACTCATTCCGTTGTTTACATTGTCTCCTTTTACTGCTGAAACACCGGTTACCTTACCGCTAAATGGTGCAGTAACGGTCATATTAGAATAGTTTTTTGATGTATTGCTTTCGCTTAACTGTTGCTGTTCAATAGAATTCTGAATTTTCTGAATCTGGAGTTTTGCGTCCGTATCATCCATTTCATAAAGCAGATCACCTTTTTTTACGGTATCCCCTACTTTTTTATATGACTTGATTATTTTGCCCTGAACATTTGACATTACATCTGATGTACTGGCAGACTCAATTGTTCCTGATCCCGAAAGACTTACCTCGATATTACCCCTGGTTACTTGGGTAGTCCTTTTTGCTGATGCTGTTGTACTCTTTGCTTCTCTTTGTCTTACTACAAGGAATATACCCACTGCTACAGCCAAAACAACCACCAGTGATATTACAAGTGTTATAATTTTTTTACGACTCCACTTTTTAGTACCTTTCCCCATTAAATCCACCTCTTCAAAATAAGTAAAATACATAATTCTTTTATTAAAATACTATTAAATTTTTATGTTTTCCCTGTGTTTGAATTGTGAACAAACTGTAAATGGTTCAAATTACTAGAAATAAATAAAAAAAGACAGTCTGCTTATTAAAGCAAACTGCCTCGTTTGTTTTTTATAAATTATTTAACTATGTCTGTAGTCAATAATTCTCTTACTCTTTTTTTCGCTTCTGGGAAGGCTGCCAATTCGACTTGCCTCGGCTATAATATGTATTCCGATTCTTTTTTTAAATAAGTCAACGATGTTGGATTCGATCTCCTCACGCTCGGTATCACCGTCGGAATTATATTCAACCTTGAGAGTCATAACATCCTTTCCGTTCAAATGGTCAATAATAATCTGGTACTCACTGCTTGCTCCGTCAACATCCTTTAGTATCTCGTCAATCTGACCGGGATAGATGTTCACTCCTTTTACCTTAACCATGTCGTCAGTTCGACCAATAATCCTGTCAATACGTGGATATTCCAGACCACACTTACATTTACCCGGAATAATTCTGGTCAAGTCTCTTGTTCTGTATCTCAACAGCGGTGCTCCCTCTTTTCGAAGGGTGGTTATTACCAACTCACCAACCTCTCCCACTGGGAGAACCTCCTCAGTTAAAGGGTCAATTATTTCAAAGTAAAGGTAATCATCGTAATAATGCATTCCGTCGTGGCAAGGACAGTCAATGGCTATACCCGGCCCATAAATCTCAGTAAGGCCGTAAATATCATAGATATCAATGTTAAGTTCATTTTTGATACGCTGTCTCATTTTTTCTCCCCAGCGTTCTGAACCAATAATACCTTTCCTTAAATGAATATCAGAGCCGATTCCCCTTTTTTCAACCTCTTCCGCCAGTACAAGTGCATACGATGATGTTCCTATAATAACTGTAGATTTTAAATCCACCATCATCTGGAGCTGTTTGTCAGTATTGCCGGGACCCATGGGAACAGCCATTGCGCCAAGTCTTTCAACACCTGCCTGAAAGCCTATGCCGGCTGTCCACAATCCATAGCCCGGGGTAATCTGAACCCTGTCAACGGGTGTAACTCCTGCTATACTGAAGCTTCTTGACATCATTTCTGCCCAATCAGAGACATCCTGAGCAGTGTAAGGTATAATTATTGGCTTACCTGTGGTTCCGGATGACGAGTGTATTCTGATAATCTGTTCATCGGGTACAGACTGTAAGCCAAGGGGATAAGCATCTCTAAGTTCTTCCTTTACAGTGAAAGGAAGATTTTTTATTTGTTCAAGGGATTTTATATCATCAATGTTTACACCGCTTTTTTGAAATTTATCCTTGTAAAATGGACTGTTTCGGCTAATGTTTACCAGTAGTTTCTTTAAAAGCTCAAACTGGTCTATTCTCATCTTAACTCATCTCTTCTCTTATTATTTTTCTTTATTATACAAATTTTTGCATTTATTGTCTATAAATTTTGATAAAATCAGAGACCTCCGAAATGCTCCTTCCTTAAGCGGCTGTAGTAATCCACTACATTCCTTTCATAGTCGTCTTCCATCAGGTTTGACGTCAGGAGAAAATCAGCAGTTGACTGATTCATTGCAACCGGAATATCATACAAAACGGCTATTCTGAGAAGCGCCTTTACATCAGGATCATGTGGCTGTGAAGTAAGTGGATCCCAGAAGAATATCATAAAGTCTACTTCACCATTGGCAATGCATGCACCTATCTGCTGGTCTCCTCCAAGAGGTCCGCTTTTAAACTTCTTAACAGGCAATCCTGTGTTTTCAGTAATCATTTTTGCTGTTGTTCCCGTGCCGCATAAAAAATGTCTGCAAAGTATGTCTGATTTGCTTTTTGCCCAGCTAATCAAGTCTTGTTTTCTGTTATCATGTGCTATTAATGCTATGTGCTTCTGCTTGCCAAGTTTATTTGTGCTCATAGTTTTATCCCCCTGTAATTGTACGATTAATTGTGTCATTTATGTTATGTGTTTTTAGGCTTTTTTTATTAACTCAACAGTTGCTTCATATCCCATTTCAAATGCCTTCTGGTTCAGCTCTCTGAATTTTTGGGGAACATTCTCAATGATAGCATCAAGGATTATTTCTCTTGTAAAGGGCATTTTCCCGACAGCTGTGGCAGCTCCCAATAAAACTACATTTACAGCCTTTACATTGCCTGCCTTTTCTGCTATAGAATACCCATCTATAAAATAGACTTTCTGTGAATTATCTTTTATATATTTGATTATTTCTTCATTATCATAGTGAGAGTTTCCAAGAGACGCTGATACTGGCTTTATTACCTGTGTATTCACAATACAACAGCCTTTTTTTGAAAGTCTCGGAATACTGCGGGCGGCTTCTGCAAGCTCAAATGCTATAATCATATCGGCCCCCCCCAATGGGATTACAGAGCCGGATTTTTCGCTGTCTATACGTACATGACTGACAACGCAGCCACCTCTTTGGGACATACCTATAGTTTCAGCAGTTCTTGCAAAACAGCCCTGGTTGATAGCTGCCGCAGCTATAAGCCTTGAAGCGAGCACTGTTCCCTGTCCTCCGACACCGGATATCAGTATATCAAATTTACTCATTTTCTTCACCTCCTATGGCATTAAACGGACATACATTTGTACATAGCCCGCAGCCGTAGCAAAGTGACGGTTCTATACTGACTTTGCCGTCAATAAATGATATGGCAGGACAACCAATGTCAGTAATACATTTTTTGCAATTTTTACAGTTCTCTTTAATGGTGTATTTTACTGGTGGCTTGAAAAGAGCGATACAAGGAGCTTCAAAGATTACTACTGAAGGGCCTTTGTATTCTACCGCTTTCTTAATTATTTCTACAGCACTGCTAAAATCAAGTGGATTTCCTTTAACAATGTGTCCGACACCGCAGGCCTTTACCATTCCGTAAATATCTATTTTTTCAGATATGTTGTTCATCATTGTTTTGCCTGTTCCGGGGTGTGGCTGATGACCTGTCATAGCGGTAGTACTGTTATCCAATATGACCACTGTAATATCGGTATTGTTATATACGGCATTTACAATGCCAGGTATTCCTGTATGGAAGAATGTGGAGTCTCCGATAAAAGCTATATGCTTTGCTTCCGGCTGGGCTCTTTTAATTCCTTGCGCTACCGTAATTCCGGCACCCATGCAAAGGCAGGTATCTACCATATCCAAAGGTTTTGCATTTCCAAGAGTATAACAGCCTATGTCTCCGGTGAATACTGCCTTTTGGCCTTTCATTGCCATTTTGACAGCATAGAAGGAAGCTCTGTGAGGACATCCTGCACAAAGTACGGGCTGTCGTACAGGAAGTTCAGGGGCTGCCGTATTTTCAATTTTTTCTGTTTGAATATTGAGATATTTTGCAAGTGCCTCGTAGACCAATTCAAAGGTGTACTCTCCTGCAAATGGCAGATGCCCGGTTTTTTTACCAAGTATTCTTGTTTTCTGCTGTTTTGAGGCACAAAGCATGGTTATTTCCTCCTCAACAACAGGGTCAAGCTCTTCGAATACAAGAACTTCGTCCAGCCCTTCAAGGAAGCATGATGCCGCCTCCTGAGGCAATGGGTAAGGAGTTCCCACTTTAAACAGCTTTACATTGGCATTTAATTTTTCCAGAGCCTCCACCACATATGAATACGCAACTCCTGACGCAGCAACACCAAGTTTTACATCTCTTCCTTCAACCTTGTTGAAACTGATGCCTGAAAAAATATCACTGAGCTTATGTTGAAGTAATTCAATATGAATATGCTTTTTGTAAGCAAGGCTCGGAAATATAACCCATCTGGGGTCTTTCACGAAGCCCTCAATCTTATGGTCGAGTCTATTTTCATCTACATCTATAGTTGCACAGGAATGACATATCCTTGTAGTAGGTCTCAAAAATACGGGCAGTTCCACCATTTCTGACAATTCAAAAGCATATTGTATCATTTCATATGCTTCTTCAGGTGATGATGGGTCAAGTACAGGAAGATTGGAGTATCTTGCAAAATGTCTTGTATCCTGCTCAGTCTGGGATGAAAAAGGCCCCGGGTCATCAGCAACCAGTACTACCATACCGCCTTTTACTCCAATATACGCCAGACTCATAAGAGGGTCAGATGCAACATTCAATCCTACCTGCTTCATAGTTACCATGGTTCTGGCACCGGAATATGCTGCACCTGCAGCTACTTCCATGGCAGATTTTTCATTTACAGACCATTCAACATATATATCACCGGGATTATTACGGGCTACTGTTTCAAGTACCTCTGTAGAAGGGGTTCCGGGGTACCCTGTTACGATATTTACCCCTGCTCTTATAGCACCAAGGGCTATGGCCTCGTTACCCATAAGTAGTTTCTTAGACATTTTACCTCCCCTGAGCCAAAACGGCTCAAAAACTAATATAATAGAAAAATTATATCATATTTAATACGGATTTCGCAAAAATTCGTCAAATATCCTCTTAAAATCATATATTCCTAATTAATTTAAATTTTCCTTTAAAAGTTAATATTTTTATTTATTGGGTACATACAGTAATATTAGTATTAATATATACCGATAATATTTTAAAGGGAGGGTTTTCTTATGAAGATGATAGTTGCAATTGTAAGGCCGGAAGCCTTTGAAGATGTAAAGCAGGCACTTTTTAATGCAAAGGTTGCAAAAATGACAGTAAGCCACGTAAAAGGCTGCGGGCAGCAGATGGGATACACCGAGAGCTACCGTGGTAATGTTACGGAAGTAAATCTTTTGAACAAAATCAGATTTGAAATATGTGTGAATGATGACTATGTAAAACCAACCGTGGATGCCATAATGGAAACTGCAAGAAGCGGAAACATCGGAGACGGTAAAATTTTTGTACTTCCAATTGAAGAGTGTTATCGTATCAGGACAGGAGAAGAAGGCCCTGAGGCTATCGGATAGGATAGTACCTGAGAAAGCAGAATTAGGGACAGTTGCCTGTTTTTACGCATCTGTCCCTTAATGCGTATTTTATTTTTATTGGAGAATGAACCCATGAGTAAGAAAAAAATAACTTTAATTATAATTCCTGTTGCTGTATTAATCCTACTAGCTGCCTTATTTATTTATAATTCAACTTTTACTATAGAATATAACGATAAGGTTATTAAGTATAAAATAGAAGCATTTATTAACAGAGGTACAACCCCTGAAACAAAAATAACTATAAAGAATGAAATTCGGATTGCGGATATTAAAATCATTTCTTTTGCTGCCTCTTCCTCCGAAGGAAATAGCTTCGGATATTGCACATTAGCAGAAAGCCCTTTTAAAGAAAAATTCAAAATAAAATCAGTGAGATATGGTACCGGGCTGATATATCTGCCTGTTTTTAGTACAAAAAGCGGTAAATATCTAATTGCTATAGGGAAAGAGTATAATAAAAAAGCTACATATGTCAAAGTCAAGCTAGATGATAATAGTTATACCTTTGATATTAAAAGTCCATATTTCATTTTGTATAAAAAAGTTCCCAATGATATTAGTACCTCAGAAGTAGCTGAATTTAAATTCTTTGATGAAAACCATGAGGAAATCTCCGATTTGGGATCATTGGAAAAGTTATAATTATAATTTGTTTTATCAAAACCATTAAAAGCAGCATTAGGTCACCTAATGCTGCTTTTATTTCCTATTCATAACATGTGAATAATCATTAGCATATAGAAAAGGCTTTTATAAAGTTACTGGAGGACAGTCATGAATAGAATAAAAATTGGAAAATACAAACACTTCAAAGGGAATGAATACAGAGTGCTATATATAGCCAGACATAGTGAAACGTTGGAGGAAATGGTTGTTTACCAGGCACTTTACGGAGATTTCGGAATATGGGTCAGACCTGCTGAAATGTGGAATGAAATAATTGAAAGGGATGGTTTGACTTTCAGAAGGTTTGAGTATATTGGAGAATAACACTATATATCAAAAAACACAAATCCATCAAGGTTATATATTAACGGAAAAACCCGACCTTGACAAATTTGTGTTTTTTATTTTAATTTATGACAGCTCAAAGGCTCCTGTATACAATTGATAGTACTTTCCTTTTTCCTTAATTAAATCGTTGTGACTTCCCCTTTCAATAATCTGACCTTGTTCCAATACCATAATTACATCAGAGTTTTTAACAGTTGAAAGCCTATGCGCAATTACAAATACTGTTCTTCCTCTCATGAGCCTGTCCATTCCCTCTTGAACAATGGCCTCCGTCCTTGTATCAATACTGGAAGTTGCTTCATCCAGAATTAAAACAGGCGGGTCTGCAATAGCCGCTCTTGCAATAGTCAGAAGTTGTCTTTGGCCTTGAGAAAGGTTGCCTCCGTCTCCAGTAATGATTGTTTCATAGCCATTAGGTAAATGCTTTATAAACTGATGAGCATTTGCAAGCTTTGCTGCAGCAATAACCTCTTCGTCCGTTGCATTTAATTTTCCATATCTTATGTTGTCTGAAACTGTTCCGGTAAATAGGTGAGCATCCTGTAGAACTATTCCCAATGAACTTCTCAAATCGTTCTTTTTAATTTTGTTGATATTAATACCGTCGTATCTTATTTTTCCGTCTTGAATGTCGTAGAATCTGTTGATTAAATTTGTAATAGTTGTTTTTCCGGCTCCGGTGGCACCTACAAAAGCTACCTTTTGTCCTGGCTTTGCATATAGACTTATGTTGTGCAGTATAATTTTATCTTCTCTATAACCAAAATCCACGTCATCAAAGACTACTTCACCCAAAAGCTTTGTATAGGTAACAGTACCATCACTATGCGGATGCCTCCAAGCCCATATTCCGGTACGTTCTACTGATTCTGACAGTTCTCCCTGCTCATTTTCATTTACATTAACCAAAGTCACATACCCCTGGTCTACCTCCGGCTTTTCATCAAGAAGCTTAAAGATTCGGTCAGCCCCGGCTAATGCCATTACAATAAAATTAAACTGCTGAGAAGCCTGTCCTGTAGTCTGACTAAAGCTTCTGGTTAATTGAAGAAAAGATGCCAATGCTCCGACTGTAAAACCACCGAAGCCGGAAATTGCCAGTATTGCACCTACAATAGAAATCAGTACATATGTTATGTTTCCGATATTTCCAAGTATAGGCATTAAAATATTGGCAAATTTATTAGCATTATTTGCACTATCACAAAGGCTGTCATTCAATTTATCAAAATTAAGTTTTGCTTCTTCTTCATGGCAAAATACCTTTACAACCTTTTGACCTTCCATCATTTCTTCAACATAGCCATTAAGTTTACCAATGTCCCTTTGCTGAAGTCCGAAATACATACCGCTCTTCCCACCGATTACCTTAATTACGTAAAACATAATAGCTATGGCTATAATTTGTACAATCGTAAGGGGTATGCTTAAAAAAATCATTGAGAAGAATACACTTACAATTGTGATAACTGAAGCCAACAGCTGTGGTATACTTTGGCTTATCATCTGCCTTAATGAATCAGTATCGTTTGTATATAAACTCATAAGCTCTCCATGAGAATGAGTATCAAAGTGACTTATAGGCAAGGTTTCCATATGGGCAAACATATCATCTCTTATCTTTTTTAAAGAGCCTTGAGATATTACAATCATAATTCGATTAAATACGTAATTAGTTAAAACCCCTACAAGATAAATTGAAGCGATGGTTAATATAGCTTTTAACAGCGGCCCGAAATCAGCAGCCCCGGCTTTATTTAACAGCGGGGTTATATAATCATCAATAAGATTTCTCAAAAATAATGTACCCGCAACATTAGAAAGTGAGCTGATAAATATACATATTACAACAATGACAAATAAAAATTTATATTCCTTTAATACATAAGATAGTAATCTTTTTAAAACTTTAATTGGATTTTCAATACCTCTTCCTTTTGGATTACCTTTCGCCATCAATATCAGCCCCCTTCACTTGAGATTCATAAACTTCAGTATATATGGCATTTGATTTTAACAGTTCCTCATGTGTTCCAATGCCATCTATCTTACCGTCATTGAGCACAATGATTTTATCTGCCTCCTGAACTGAAGATATACGCTGTGCAATTATAAGTTTCGTCGTATCAGGAATACTTTCTTTAAATGCTTTTCTTATAAGTGCATCGGTTTTAGTGTCCACAGCACTTGTGGAATCATCTAAAATCAAGATTTTAGGCTTTTTCAGCAAAGCTCTTGCAATACAGAGTCTTTGTTTTTGTCCCCCGGATACATTTGTTCCACCCTGTTCAATATATGTATCATATTTCTCAGGGAAGTTTTGTATAAATTCATCTGCATGAGCCTGCTTGCAGGCAGCAATTAATTCTTCATCAGTAGCTTGTTTATTTCCCCATCTTAAATTTTCTTTTATTGTCCCGGAAAATAACACGTTTTTCTGAAGCACCATAGAGACTTCATTTCTAAGAGTTTCTATATCATACTCTCTTACATCAATACCACCGACTTTTATTGAGCCTTGTGTTACGTCATATAATCTTGGAATAAGCTGAACAAGAGTTGATTTACCGCTACCTGTCCCTCCTATTATCCCAACAGTTTCTCCTGACTTTATTTCTATATTGATGTTTTCAAGTATTAGGTTGTCCATCTTCTTACTGTAACTGAAATCAACATCACTAAAACTTATAGAACCGTCCCTTACTTCATAGATTGGTTTATCACAGTTGGATAAATCGCTCTTTTCATCAAGTACTTCAACAATTCTATCCGCAGAAGACTTTGCTATAATTGTCATTAGAAGCACCATAGATAACATCATAAGACTCATCAAAATGTTGGTCGTATATGTGAAGAAGCTCATAAGCTCTCCTGTAGACATAGAACCTGCCACAATCAACTTTGCTCCAAGCCATGACAAAAGTAATATGCTTGCATTCATTGTAAACTGCATTATAGGAGAATTAAATATAATAATCTTCTCAGCTTTTATAAAGTTATCGTATATGCTTTTTGAGGCTTTATAAAATTTATTTGTTTCATACCCTTCTCTTACATATGCCTTTACGGCACGAATTCCGGTGAGGTTTTCCTGTACGCTGGCATTTAAATCATCATACTTTCTAAACACATTTTTAAAATGAGGATGTGCACTGGTCATAACAAAATATAATGCCAATCCGAGAAAAATTATGGCTCCAACAAATATTAAAGCAAGTCTTGCATTTAGGTAAAAGCTCATTACCAGAGCTGAAATCAGCATTAGCGGAGGCCTTGCAAACATTCTTAACGCCATTTGATAAGCATTTTGTACATTTGTGACATCTGTAGTCAATCTGGTTACCAACCCGGCTGTTGAAAATTTATCTATACTTGAAAAAGAATAGCTTTGTATTTTATCATACATTCCCTTTCTCAGGTTTCTTGCAAAACCTGAGGATGCCCTTGCAGCATATTTACCTGCTAAAACACCAAAGGTTAAAGAAAAAATAGATACTACTACCATTACTGCCCCAATAGTAAGTACATATTTCATATTTCCTTTTTCTACCCCATTATCAATAATCCATCCCATTAATAATGGAATAGCTATTTCCATAGCCACTTCCAGTGCTATATATACTGGTGTGACGATAGAATCTCTTTTAAATTCCTTTACATAACTTAATAGTTTTTTAATCATGTTTCTCATCCCTTTTTTATTAACTGGCATTAATCCGCTATTTTATCAGATAATCTATTGATTAAACTGACCAATATTTCCTTTTCTTCACTATTCAATTCTACTTCTAATGACTTTTCAAATTGGAGTATGGAGTCATATATTTTATTTTGAATTTCTATTCCATTTTCAGTAAGTATTATCTTTTTAAGCCTTGCATCCTCAGAAACACTTATTCTCTTAATGTATCCTTTTTTCTCCATCAATTGAAGCACACTGGTTACAGAGGAACGTCTTATATCGAACTCCTCTTCTATATCCTTTTGAAATATATCCCTTACAGCAGACTCATTATAAACAAAACCAAGAATTCTACTTTGAATACTTGTTAATCCATACTGTCTGACTTCCTGTCCTATTCTCCTATGAATTCTTTTATAAAAAATACTGACTAATTTACCGATATGCACATCATTGTTCATATCAATCCTCCCTCTAGTATATAATTGTTAGGTTTCTAACTAATTGTAAATTACGTTATTATGTTTGTCAATATTGTAATCTATACAATAAAAAAAGCACTAATCTATATAAGATAAGTGCTTTAGCTCTCCATATAATTTTATCCGTTATACCCGTTTGGATGTGTAGAATGCCAATTCCATGCTGTTTCAACGATTTTATTCAAATCATTATATTTTGGTTTCCAACCTAAGACATTTATTGCTTTTTCTGCTGAAGCAACCAGTATGTCAGGGTCTCCCGGTCTTCTTGGTGCATCGGTAGCTTTTATAGTCTTTTCTGTTACTGCTCTGGCTACCTCTACTACCTCTCTGTTTGAGAAGCCAGTTCCGTTTCCAAGATTGAAGGTGTTACTTTCTGCACCTTTTCTCAGATTTTTTAGTGCAAGCACATGTGCCTGAGCAAGGTCTGAAACATGAATATAGTCTCTTACGCAGGTTCCGTCTTTTGTATTGTAATCATTTCCGAATAGCTTTATTTCATCTCTCTTACCCTGTGCAACCTGCAGTATTATAGGTATAAGGTGTGATTCAGGTGAATGAGCCTCTCCGATTTTCCCACTGACATGTGCACCGCAGGCATTGAAATATCTGAGCACTGCATACTTTATTCCATAAGCACCATCTGCCCATTTTAATATCTTTTCAACAGTTAACTTTGTTTCTCCGTATGGATTGATTGGAGCTGTCTTGTCGCTCTCTTTTATTGGGATTCCCTCAGGTATGCCGTAAGTAGCTGCTGTTGATGAAAAAACTATCTTGTTTACTCCGGCTTCCTGTATTGCGGTTAAAAGGTTTAATGATGCAATAACATTATTATTGTAATACTTTAGAGGATTTATGACACTTTCTCCTACCTCAATATATGCTGCAAAGTGTATTACAGCTTCTATATCATTTTCATTTAATACTTTTCTTATATCATCAATATTTCTTAAGTCAGCCTGAATAAATTTACCGCCTAATACAGCCTCCCTATGCCCTTTTTCTAAATTGTCAAGAACAATGACCTCCTCTTTTGCATCCAAAAGCTCTGCAACTGTATGGCTTCCTATATAACCTGCTCCACCTGTCACTAAAACTGCCATCCTTGTACCTCCAAGTCTCTATTTTTATAAAATGGTAAAATACATATTAAATTTTGATTTCTCTTGCTCCGTCACTGATTTCACTTACATAAAACTCTGGAGTTATCCCGGTTTGCTCTTTATAATTATCGCCTACTTGCTGAATAAATAAATCAGCCTTATCCTCCGGAACTATATTTATAGTACATCCCCCAAAACCGGCCCCGGTCATTCTTGCACCTATAACTCCTTCAACCTTCATAGCTTCAGCAGTCATTGTGTCCAGTTCTTTTCCCGTAACTTCATATAAATCCCTGATTGAAGCATTTGCCTCTACCAAAAGTCTTCCCAGCTCTGTTAAGTCATTTTTCTTTAATGCCTCTGCAGCCCTTATAACTCTGTCATTTTCCCATATAACATGAGTAACTCTTTTTCTGATTACTTCATTCTCAATCATTGACTTGTATTGCTCAAATTCAGAAATAGTAATGTTACATAGATTCTTTTTGTTTGGCAAATACTGTTGTAGTATTTTTAAGCCTTCTGCACATTCTCTGACTCTTTCATTGTATTTTGATTCACCAAGTGCTCGTTTTTTCTTTGTATTCCCAAGAACTATTTTGTAACCCTCCAGCCTTAACGGTAAATATTGATATTTCAATGTTCCGCAATCCAACAAAATAGCATGTTCCTTTTTTCCCATTGCAGATGCAAACTGATCCATTATTCCACAGCTTACCCCGCAGAATTCATTTTCAACTTTTTGTCCCAATACAGCCATTTCTACCATATCTATTGGTTTTGTTACTCCAAATGCTTCATTGGACAAGGTAACTAATGTAACAGCCGTAGCCAACTCTATCGCAGCGGAAGATGAAAGTCCTGAACCAAGCGGAACAGTGTCGTGAAAAAGCATATCTACCCCAACCAACTTGTAGCCTGAATTTTGAAGCACATATGCTACTCCTGCCTGATAATTTCCCCATTTCAGACTCTTTGCACTTTCCAGCTCATCCAGTTTCACCTCTACCCTGTCCGGTAGATCTGTTGCTGCAAGTCTCAGCATATTATTATTATTTACTCTTGCAACTACGGTAGAATCAAGGCTCAAAGCTGCCGGGAAAACAAATCCACCGCAATAGTCAATGTGTTCTCCGATGAGATTAACTCTTCCGGGCCCTGAAAATATCCTTAAATCCTTTTCACTCCCCCCGTATATCTGACAAAACTTTTTCTTTAGATCGTCATAATTTTTCTGCATTATAAAACTCCTTCAATTTATATTTGTACAGCCAATTGATTTCATAAATTTATAAAATGCCTTTAACCCTTCATCTGTTTGCTTAAACACACCTGTATGCTCCAGACAAGTTTCAAACTTCCTTCCAATTTCGAACCTGATGTGTTCATCAGCACATTTATCGGTTAATGTATTCCCATATTTTGAAACAAGTTCTTCTATCCAGGCTTTATGCTTATACAGTACATGCTCCTTATCAAAACTATCTACATTATATGATTTGCCACAAAGTATTTGTTTTATCTGTTCAATCTCCGCTTTAAGTCTCCCAGGCAATATAGCCAACCCCATAACCTCAATCAAACCAATATTCTCTTTTTTTATGTGATGAATTTCTTTATGAGGATGAAATATTCCATCTGGATATTCATCAGTTGTCCTGTTATTTCTAAGGACTAAATCCATCTCATATTTTCCCTCTTCATTTATTCTGCAAATAGGAGTTATGGTATTGTGAGGGATTTTATCATTCCCTGAATAAGAATGTGCAAGAATTTCAACACTTTCATCGCTATAATCCCTCCACCTGTTTAAAACATAATCAGAGAAATCGGTTAACTGTGAAATATCTTCACTGGTGGCACGAATAACTGACAGAGGCCACTTGACTACAGCTATATTAATTTTTTCGAATTCATTGCATGTGTATTTATGAATAATAGATGCTTTCTGCATTGGAAATATATAGTTTCCACCCTGAAAGTGATTGTGGCTGAGTATTGAGCCTCCTACTATTGGCAGATCAGCATTTGACCCACATATGTAATGAGGGAATTGCCTTACAAAATCCAGAAGCCAGCTAAATGTCTTTTTGGAGACAACCATTGGCACATGATTTTCACTCAATATAATGCAATGCTCATTATAATAGACATATGGAGAATACTGAAAATACCATTGTTCTCCGCATAATGTTACAGGAATTATTCTATGTGTCTGTCTTGCAGGAAAATTAATTCTGCCTGAATATCCTATATTATCAATACAAAGCATACATTTAGGGTAATTGCTCTGAGGCTGTAGTTTCTCCATTGCTATTGTTTTTGGGTCTTTTTCCGGCTTAGTTAGATTTATTGTTATTTCCATGCTTCCGTATTTCGTATCGGTTATCCATTTTATATTTTGAGCTATTTGAGAAGTCCTTATATAATTTGATGCTAAACAAAGCCCATAGAAGTAATCCGTTGCAGCCTTTATGGATTGTGTTTGTACCAATTCATAAAATTTATTAATAATCTCAGACTGTCTTGGCATTATCAGTCCCATTATTTTAGTATCAAACAGTTCAGAATAAGCATATATATCTTTATTAAACAAGCCTTTATCCCCTGCATATTCTACAAGTGAACTCAATATCTCAGTCGGATACTCTAATTCCTCATCAACTACATTACCACTGTACGGCTCTTCTATTTTAAGCAAATTCAAAAGCTGATTTCGTGCAATTATGATATCAAGTTTATCTATCATACCGTGTTTTATCCCAAATTGAAGTATTCTTTCAATCTCATATGCAGGATTAATCATTGTATTCCACCCTTTATAATTGTTTATTTTCATATGATAAAATGCGAACAAATTCAAATCAAGGTAAAAAAAATCCTCCAGTTGAATTTAAGCTCCAATTGGAGGATTAGTTTTACCTGACTATTTTTTGATTTAATTTATGTATACTTTACAATTACTTTGAAAGCATGTTGTACAGAACCTGAGCCATTTCCGCCCTTGTGGTAGTCCTTGCTGGAGTTAGCAGTCCGGCATTTCCTCCGATTATTCCGGTTTCCACCAGCAATGTCATGGCATTCTTTGCCCATGGAGCAATCTCTTCTTCATCGGCAAAACTTGAAAGTGTTTTGCCGGAATTGCCCTGGGGCAGATTGTCGATGGTCTTTAAAGCATTGTACAACATAGTGAACATTTCCTGACGAGTGATCTCTTTTTCAGGTGCAAACATATTCTTTCCAATACCCTCTGATATTCCCAGTCTCTTTGCTGCAGCCAGATAACCGGTATAGTATGAATTGCCGGCATCTGTGAAGTTGTCTGACTGATCTGCATCCGGAGCAATTCCATAAGCCTTCATCAGCATTACGATAAATTGTCCACGGATCAGGTTTGCATTTGGGCTGAAATTGCCGTTGCCTGTACCTGCAGCGATACTTCTTGCTGCTATAAAGTCAACAGCCTTATTATACCATACATTTTCTGCTACATCATTGAAGTTAACTGCATTGTAGCCTACTGCGTAGTAACTGAAATGATTTGTAGCAAATGTCACTGTACCGTTGGCCTTGTTATAATGTCCGTTAGGTACAGCTGTTACTTTACCATTATCGTCGATGTACCAGACGATAATGCTTTCCGGGTTTACAAGTTCTGAAGCTGTAGGAGTATATGGTAAAGTTACCATAACCGATACACTTGGGTTATTCCATTCCAATTTCTTCCCGTCTATGGACATGGAAAGCTGGATCAGCGGTCTGTCACCTATAGCTGTTTTTGCAGCCTCGGTCAGTGTGGTTTTATCACCCTGTCCGATTGTGATTTCTGCTTTTGTTCCAGCTGCCTCTGCAATACCGGTCAGCATGTTGGACGGAACGGTAATGCTGCCATTTTCAGTATTAACTTTCAAAGCACCTTGCCAATCTTTCGTTGACAGATAGGATACAGGGATTCCTGTAGTGTAAGTATCAACGTCAGGGATGGATGGTACTGTGATAACAGAGGTTCCACCGTTAGATATCAGGTTGCTCTTTGAAGCTGTGTCCAAAACTGCAGTACCGGTTTTTGTATTAACAGTTATTGGTAGTGTACTGCTACCTGATCCATCTGATACCTTAATATCTGCTGTATAGTCTTTCGTAGCAGGTGTGGAAGGAGTGCTGCTTCCTCCGTTACCTGCGGAGCTGTCATTGTATTTCCATGCAGCGGTCACCGTGACATTCTTTGAAGGCATTGTAAATGTAGTGGTAGGGCTGTTTATGTTTGCAAAGCTCACGCCGTCGGAGGAGCTCCAGCCTGCGAAGGTATAATTGCTACGGCTGCCGGCATTTATTGTAACAGTTGAGCCTTCAGTAAAGCTGCCTGCGCCTGATTCGTTAGCATAGCTGTCATTTACAACCAGTGTATAATTTACTACAGCGTTCTTCTCAAATATTGCTTTTACAGATACAGCCTCGTCTGGCATTGTAAAGGTGTCCCCGGTAAGAGCTAGGTCTACCGGATAGTTTACCTGCCATTCCTTAAAGTGATAACCTTCATTTGCAACCGCTGTCAGTGTAATTTCGGCACCCGCTGCCGCAGATGTAACATTTGCACTTGCAGTACCATTTACATCATTTAGTACTGTAATTGGTCTATTGATTGGTGTCGGATCTGAGCTGTCAATAACGTTAACAGCAAACGTTGCCGGGTTTCCTTTATCAAAGTGGATACCAAACTCTGCCACATTGCCGTTTACAAGTCCAAGTGAAGCCAGATAGCTGCTTCTTACCGTCAATGTGCTTCCATTAACTTCATAGGCGTCCGGTGCAACTGGATTCTCTCCGTATACCAACCCCGTTACCGTACTTGCATCATTCAATGTGATGGATGTGCTTACATCAGCCGGAGCACTGAGATCATAGTTCACACTCACCGGACTGATCTTAGCATCATTTATTAACTGTCCAGGATTTACAGTGATGGTATAGTCATGTGTAAAATTATTTCGGTCAGCCGTACCATCAATAACTGTTGCTGTCACTACAACTGTTCCTGCAGCGGCTGTAGTCAGAATATTCCCATTTACGACTGCTCCCGTGTCGCCTGCATCCTTTATGCTCCATTCGATATTAGGGTTTGTCGCATTATAGGGTAGCACATCACCAAGAAGCATCAGATCTGTTCCTGCAGTCGCTGTTGTCGGTACACCAGTAATTTGTGTTACAGGCACAAACAGTTCGTCTGCGGAAGCAACATCTATTTTCCACAGCTGGTTGTCTTTACCTACATAAGAGTACAGATGCACTTTTTTACCGTTATTTGTGGATTCTTCACTTACATCAAGTACCTGTCCGTTGCTTTTATTACTAATTTTATAGTACCCGCCTACCTTTTCCAGACTCCATTGCTGGCTGTCTGTGGCATTAGGAGTAGCTTGACAAATATCTAGATCAGGTGATCCCGGGACAATATCAAGTACAAGTCCGCTGTGAGCAGATTTTATTGTGTAGTATCCGTTGCCAAGGTCTATAATTTCCCATCTCTGATTATTTCCACCGACGTAAGTCCATTGGTCAACCAATGCTCCCGGATCAGATGAATAACCGGATACATCCAATGCTTTCCCGCTGTGCTTTGCCTTAATTGTATATACTGTTCCTGATACTATTCCTCTGCTTTTTAAATCAGTACTTCCGCCGCTGTATTTATCAATTGTGAGACTGTCAATATTAAATTTTCCTGTATCATCAGCATCACGTCTATATTCTATTACATTTTTCCCTGCCTTAAGATTTACTGCCTCTGTTGCCTCAGCCCAGGAATCCCAGTTTGCTGTGGGAGGTAATGAAACTTGCTTTATTTTGCTTCCGTTAACATACAGACTCATGGTTATATTTGACGGCTGCGCCCCCGAATATCTTAAAGTTGCAGTGTAGGATGCCGTATTTGGTACACTTACATTAAACTGAATTCCTTCATATTGAGTATCAGATACATATGCAGACTCAAAGCCTCCTGCAAAACCTGTTCCTTCATACCACAAGTGATCGTCAGAAGAATGTGCGCCTCCAACCATGGTTGCATTTTCAGCTTGATACTTCCATGGAGTTCGCTTATCAATATGGATACTATCAATATTTACATCGCCTGAATCACCGGACTCACGTTTAAATGAAATAGTGTTATTCCCTTTATTTAAGCTTAACGTTTCCAGATGTTCACTCCAGGTATCCCAGCCTCCGGTGCTTGGCAGGGTTATCTGCTTAACTTTGGAGCCATTTAAATAAAGGCTTATGGTTCTGCCATCAGCAAAACCGAGTGCATATTTCAGCTTCACATCATAGGTTGCTGAAGTTTCAGCATTTACAGCAAAGTCCACTGAACCATCACTCCAAAGTCCGCCTACAAAGCCTGTTCCGGTATAGCCGGTATGGTCAGAACCTGTTTGTGCATTTCCGGTAAGAGTTGCATTTTCTGCCTCATAATGCCTTGTAGTTGCTTCGGTAACTGATATGTAGTCAAGATTTACATTACCACCATCGCCGTTATCATATTTATATGTTATGGTATTGCTTCCTGCTTTAAGTTCAACATTGTCATAGCGCTCAGACCATTTGTTCCAGTCTCCGAAACTAAATAAATCTATTTGCTTAACTTTCACGCCATTTACATACATGCTCAATGTCTTGTCTATATTAGAAAATCCATTGCAGTAACGCAGATTAACGGAATAGTTTCCATTGTAAGGAGCATCTACCGTAAATTCAGCCGCAGTTCCCTCAGTATACAAACCTCCCACAAATCCGGTTCCGCTATAGCCAGTATGGTCGGTACCTACTGTGGCACCACCGGATAATGCAGCATCTTCTGCTTCATACATTACACTTCTTTTAATAATCATTGCATCCAGCACTAATCCGTTTGCTGCACTTGAAGACAGTCGGATTTTATTGCGTCCTGAATTAAGCTGAACATTGTGTACTCTTAAGAGATCATAGTTTGTGCTATTGGTTCCATTTGGCTCAAAAGAAAGTTCCCTGCTGCCACTCTGGTTTACATCCAGACTCATTGGAATGTTACTGCCTGTACTGTTATTATATCTAAAATTCAAGGAGTAGCTGCCGGGTGTATTGGCATCTACTGTAAATTCCACATACCCATTGCTGCTGTTATCATATTTCATAACTCCACTGCCCGAAGCCTTTGAACTGTCACTCATAATTGTTCTTGTCACTCCTGTGAATGCAGCATCCTCAGCTTCGTAAGTTTCGCTTTTTTCCTCACCTGACGGTCTGTCAAGCACAGTTCCTGGATTTGATGGGATACCGAGATTTATGGAACCATCATCATTCCAATTGATACGCTGAGCTCTTACCCATCTGTTTGAACCTGTTTGTCCACCAACCGGTCCGCCATGATAAATAAGCCAATCCTCAGTTCCGTCTTCTGATTTTACAAACAAAGGTGAGCCAGGTCCAAAAGTACTGTTTTCAGGTGATTTCGACATTGCCGGCTCAGGGTTCTTTGTCCAATTTCTTTCTTGTAACAAGTCACTTGATGAATCTGCTGTTGAGACTCCTACAGCATAGTTGTCATTCATAAAGCTGCTTACGGAATATGCAAAGTATACTTTTCCGTTTCTTTCAACTACCGCTGCACCTTCATTTATGCTGTCACCGTGCTTTTCCCAAGCATATACCGGACGAGCTAAAGTACCTTCTGTCCCTGTTAAAGTCCATGGATCCGACATTTGCACAATTGTCGGACACTCATCAAATTTTTCCTTTGTAGGATCATTTGGGTCAGGGTAATAGAAGTATTTTGTATAAGTGAAATACGTCTTTCCACCCATAGTTACAACGCCGCAGGCTAAACCATAGCCTTGAGTATTCAGCAGTCCCTGCTTGCTAGTAACCTGTCCGTCTTCGTCTGCATTAGAGGACATACCCTTGAGCTCCCAGGTTCCTTCAAATGGATCAGGAGATGTGTTTTCCAGTACATAGGAACTTGGATGTCCATAACCAAAACTTGTCTCCGGGCCTGATGTAAAATAGATATACCATTTCCCATCCAGTCTATAGATGTACGGTCCCCATACATACCCGAAATCAGCGGGTTTGTCCCAAACCAGTCTGCTTTTTGCAGTCCCTACTCCGAGAATTGTATCTGCTTTCTTTAAGTAGATATCATTGTCAACAGCAAAACATGAGTAATAAAATCCATCTGCTGCCCTTGCAATTGTCGGATCAGCGCCGCGCATAAGGGGATTTTGGTAATCTGGTGTTACATCTGCATAAGAAATGCTTGTCAGCAATATTGAAAGTACTATCGCCAACGATACCATAATTAAACTTTTTTTCCTCATAACAGTCTCCTTTTTAGATTATTGAATAATATTTTAAGTTTTGGAAAGTATCTGATAGCTTAATTATTTGTTTACATAACTATTATATATTTTTTTACCATGCAAAAAATCAGAATGTTCTTACTTTTCTTGTGTTTTTTTTACCTCTTCGTTTCAAATTTATAGGGAGATATCACAATTTTCTCTGTTTAACCACTTATTTTACAGCTCCCTCGATTAAGTCCTCCATTAATTGGATTGTTGAATTACTAAAGGCGGCACCTATAATAATCCATGAATCAGCTTGACCGTGTGACTCAAGATATGCCAACTCTCCATCGATAGCCTTCTGGCGTATGGAATTCGGTCTTGTCCTGCATGGTTCCAGAGCATACATAGGTTCGTCAATGGCTCTCTTGGCAATAAGTGACCTTGGAAAACTTTCAAGGGACCTTATAACATAAGCACCTTTTGTTTTTTCTGAATTTACTATCATTTCTGCCGTTATTTTTCCCTTAATCTGAACCGTATCTAAATAATCAGAAAGTTCAATAGCTTCTTCCAGCCCGATTACTGGTTCGGGTATATACTGGTAGCACCTTATTGGGTCAAGGCTTGAATTGAATTCATATATCTCAAAAGGATTGTTTTCCCCGGGTGCCGAATCCCGAAGCAGCATTTTATCCCGTGAAACAGGAAGTACATATCTTCCTCCCTTTGAAACATAGTTTCCGGCCAATTGGATATGATATCCGTCGTCCAAAGGCTGATGTTCTCCCGTTAAATTTCTTGTGGAGTCCTTTCTTAGAATCAATGATGAATTGTATCTTGTAAAGATTTTGATGTCCTTTTGATAAACGGGTTCAGTGCTGTAGCCCCTTATAGGAACTGTACCTTCAATACATATCTGCTCATTATTCCATAAAATACTTACGGATTGCAAATCTGTTTTTGAATAAGAGCCTGTCCCGTGTACCGTTCTTACTTCATCGGGAGTACCAAAAATTTCAGGCCCTATAGCTGCAACAGCCGCATAAAATCCTCTGTCCCATCCACCTTTTTCATACAGGTCTACTTTATCAGGATGGATAAGATATTCATCCTTTCTGTCCCATGTAATTTTGTCCTCACCAAGGAATATTTCACCTATATCCATTCCTCTTTCCAGAATAACCGTGAACATCAGCAAACCGTTGGATATGGTCAGTATATTTATGTGGCATCCATACCTGTCAATGAATACCTTTTTTTCTACATAACCTCCGGATGGCAGTTCAATCCGGTTACCCACCTTCAATTCAACAAATCGCTTCTGATTTTTACTATTCATAATCATCCTTTACCCCCAATGCATGACAAATATACTTTTACATATTGCTTATCTGCAAATGCTGCTTTTCGGATGAATATGACTTAACAGAATCACCGGATCTATTTCCGGGAAACCTTTCACCACTATTTCTGCCTGATGTAATAATTCAGGTTGCCCTATACCTACAACCCTCATGCCTGCTCTTTTTGCACCCTCTACTCCTGCCTGCGCATCTTCAAAAACAAAGCATTCAGACGGGTCAATTCCAAGCTGTTCAGCAGCCTTTAAGAACACCTCCGGATCCGGCTTTGCTTTTGAAACGCTGTTACCGTCTACAATGGCATCGAAAAGGTCTGTGATATTAAGCTTTTCAAGTATAATGGGTGCATTTTTACTTGCAGAGGCCAAAGCAATTCTTATTCCTCTAAGCCTCAGATATTTCAAGAAATCTTTTGCTCCAGGTAAAATCTCTGCCGGAGTCATTTCGTAAAGGTATTCCTTATACCATTCATTTTTTTTAGTAGCCAGCTCCTCTTTTTTTTCTAAAGACAGATCTAAAAAGCCACCTACTTCAAGCAGTACTTCAAGTGATTCCATACGGCTCACGCCTTTTTGCCGTTCATTATCCTTTTCGGTAAACTTAAAACCCAATTCTGCCGCCAGTCTGCGCCATGCCATAAAATGGAACTTTGCTGTATCTACAATTACTCCATCCAAATCAAAAATTGCCGCCTTAAATGGTTCCACACTATTGCCTCCAGTCCTTTTATATTACTCGTATAATTCAGTAACCTCATGCTTGTCTTTTGTAACGGTAATTCTATACCGTTTTCCATGCCATGCCAGTGTAAATTTCAAATTTGTCCATTTATCAGGAAGGTGCGGTGCTAATTGTATTTCCTCACACCACATAGCACTCTTAAGACCGGCAAAGCCATATACAATCATCTGCCACAAACCTCCGCAGTTTGCTATGTGTATACCTTCTGCCGCACCTTTCTTCTCCTGAGACATATCTATAGCCATAACCTTTTTAAGGAATTTTTCAGATTCAGTCATTCTCCCCATCCAGGCAGCTACGATTCCGTGAACCGATGCTGAAAGTGATGAGTCATGGGTTGTTATAGGTTCGTAATAGTCGTAGGCATTAATTAACTGCTCACGAGTGAAATCATCAGGATAAAGCATCATCAGTTCAATAACATCAGCCTGCTTTAAAGCTTTGGAACGGTAGTTTTTCTCCTGGGATATGAAATTTCCGAAGGGCTTGGTTCTATCCTTCCAAATTGCATTAAAATTAACATCCGCATAGCTTTCAAAATCCTCTGACTGAGGAACGATTTTTGAATTTTCGTCATAAGGGAGTATTAACTTATCTCCGACTTCCTTGATTTTGTCTAGCTCCCACGCCTTTAAACCAAGCCGGTTTTCAATTTCCAGATATCCGTCTTTATCTTCATGCTTAATTTTTTTAAGAAGCTCTGCTGTTTTTTCCAGACTGAACTTAACCATGCGATTGGTAAATGCATTGTTCCTTGTGACGGGAAGGTACTCATCCGGCCCCATAACACCTAACAGGTCGTAATATCCGTCATTGTTTCTGTCAACCCTTTGCACCCAATATCTTGCAGTTTCAACCATCATATCAATGCCGAAGCTTCTGACAAATGCAGTATCTCCTGTAGCGTTTGCATAATGGTACATGGCATATATGATATCCGCAGTAACATGTACTTCGTGATCTGCGTACTGCCAGCAGGGACATTGTTCTTCTCCCGTAACTGACGCCTCCCATGCGTATTTCGCCCCTTCATACCCATATTCCATAGCGTTTTTCCGTGCACCATTCAGGGTGTTATATCTATACATTAACAAGTTTCTGGCAGCTTCAGGATTGGTATGAATGAAGAAGGGTAGCATGTTTATCTCTGTATCCCAGAAATAATGTCCGAAATATGCTTCGCCGGCGTATCCCTTCGCACAGATAGCAACTCTAGAGTCATTTTCACTATTTGCCCTGATAAGGTGATAGATATATGTACGAATTGCAAGCTGTGCCTCATCATCTCCGGTTATTTCAATATCACTGGTAACCCATTTTTTGTTCCAAGCCATTGAATGTCTTTTATATATTTTCTCCCAGCCTTGATTAAAGAAGTATTCAAGATATTTCTGTCCTCTTTCTATAAGAGTTCCATCCTCAAGGTCCCTGTCGGTGACAACCGACGTTACTTTCTGAACCTCCAGACTATCTCCGGCCTTTAATAACTTAAATCCTGAAAAAAATATATTTTTGCTTTGGGTTAACTTGCTCCAGCAAATATTCTCAGAAGCATTGATACCTGACAGCATTAAAACATTGTTTCCTCCATCTGTAACAGTCTTTGTACAAATGTATTCCGAGTGCTTGTCCTCTGTCAGTACTTCTTTGAAATGATTAAAACCATTGGTTCTAACTTCCGAATCTATGCCGCATCTGATGTCAAGAATCCCCTCTCCGGAGAGCATTTCTATCTGCAGCTGCTGCAAACAGAGGTGTTTATCCTCTATACTGACAAAACGTTTATAACTAAGTTTAAGGTTTAGTCCATTTTCTGTTACCCATATGAAGCTTCTATAAAGGCAACCGTCCCTCAAATCCAACCATCTTCTATAATCCTTTATGGTACTTGACTCCATATCCAATTTTTCATCAGCAATGACTAAGTCCATACCAAGAAAATAAGGCAGATTTATTATTTCCTCTTTTAGAAGCGGGTGCTTTCCTACAATACCCGGTATAAAGGTTCCCCATTTAGTTTCTGTGTGCCTTGGCTGTTCAAGGGTAACATTAGCAGGCATACGCATATACTCTTCATCCTGTGCCGCTCCCCGGAGGCCTTCCTCAAAGCTTCCTCTCACATGCATATAGCCATTACCCTGGGTAAATAGTCCTTCAAAATGTTTGTTTGTATCCAGGCTAAACCTGTTCTCTTCTATACACCATAAACCGTCTGCTACATGTGTCTTATTTTGTTTACTCATCAAAATCCATTCCTTTTCAAATAGTGAAGCTCATTTAACCTTTGACCGCTCCCGCTGCCAATCCAGATACAACCTGCTTTTGCAGAAGTACATACACAATAATACTTGGAATAATAACAATAACTGTAGCCGCAAACATTACTCCATAATCACTGGCAAACTGACTTTTAAAGTAGTAAAGTGCCAATGGAAGCGTACGGCTCTTATTACCTGTAGTAAGGGTAATTGCAAACTGAAATTCATTCCAGCAGAGCAGGAACTGAAGTACAGCTGCTGTTCCAAATCCAGGCTTAGCAATTGGAAGAATAATTGAGACAAATGTTCTGATAAAACCTGCTCCATCCAAGCTGGCTGACTCTTCCATTTCTTTTGGTATTGTTTGAAAATAACTTGAAATTATATAAAGTGATGCGGGAAGTCCAAATCCTGCATAAACAATAATCAAACCTATTAGTTTGTCATACAGTCCAAGCGTATTCACTGTCAGATACAAAGGCTGCAGCATTGCAGCACCTGGGATTAGAAGAGATAGGGAAAAAAGACCTACTAATAATTTCTTACCCTTAAAGTCAAACCTTGCAACTACATAAGCCGACATTCCCATAATAATCAAATTCAATAAGGTACCGAAAATACCTACAATGACACTGTTCAAATAGAACTGTGTTAAAGGAGCTATTTTAAATGCATTCAAATAATTTGAAAATCTAAGACTTGAAGGCCATCCTATTGTAGAATTAAGTATCTCTGAATTCGTTTTAAACGATGATATGAACACCCATAAAAATGGCCCAATTGATAAAACAATTATGGCTAAAACAAATATGTATTTTAAAATTGATAAAAAAAGCTTCATTCCTTTCAAATCAGTCACCCCTTTCATACATCTGAACTGCCTATTTTAAATATTTTACGATATATTAGTACTAATACAATTCCAAACGCTACAAGAAATGTACCTATAGTATTCGAGTATCCAAAATTGTTGTCCATTAATGCTGTTTTATATATATACATAGGGAGGTTCATTGTCTGATTTCCGGGTCCTCCTCCTGTAGTCATCACAATTATATCTAGCTTCTGAAGCATACTTGTCCCAGATAAAATAACACAGGTTCCGATAATATTTCTGAGTAAAGGAAGCACTACATACAGGTTTATTTTAATCTCGCTGGCGCCATCAATTCTGGCCGCTTCAAAAAGGCCATCAGGAATCGCTGCTATTTCAGCAAGAACAAGTATTGTAACAATAGCGGCATAAGGTAACCAGGTCATAGTTACAGAAAAGAAAGATGTTTTATAGTCCATAAACCAGTTTTGAGAAAAATCCTCAAGTCCCAATAACCGGATAATACTATTTACAGCTCCAAACTCAGGGTTTAATATACATAGGAACAGCATTCCCACGGCAGCCCCCGATATAATGTTTGGTATCATAAATACTGTTCTTGCAAATTTCCAATAAAATTCCTTCATATTCAGAATAATAGCGAATACAACACCAATACAAACGTGAACAGTGGACTGCAGAACAATCCATATAATAGTATTAATAAAGCTCTGCCTAAAATCCGAATCATCGGTAAACATTTTAATATAGTTGCCTAATCCTATAAAAATAGGATTTCTTCCTGTTGACCATTCTGTAAAAGAAGTACCAAAAAGGATAACAATTGATACTGCATAAACTATTAAAAACAGAATTAAAGTGGGTATAAGGAATAAAGCTATGTAGCCTTTATTTTTAGTCATTTCATCATCTCCTTAAATGCAATTCTCCGCGGAACTTTCCGAGGAGAATTCATTACAACCTTTATTTCTTTATAAGAACCTGTTCAGTATCTGCTTGTGCTTGGCATTTCAAGTGGATTTTGTGTCAGGCAAGGACCAAATTTTCGCAGTAAATAAAATTTGTTTATTGCAAGAAAATTTAACGCAGCATGGTGTGAAGTCCGCCAAAATGACGAGTGTAATAAGATACTGAGCAGGTTCTAACAGACAGTAATACTATTTATTCTTTGCAGATATCTCAGTAAGTTTCTTTGCCATCTCTTCGGCTGTTATCTTATTGAAAGCCAATTCTGGATACAAATTCTTCCAGGAATCAGTTACATTTGGGAGTACAATAGTGTCAAAGTACTGGTATTTAACCTTTGCACTATTTCCTACCTCAATGGTCTCTACAAATACCGGATATTTCTGTTTGAATTCTTCTGAAGGCTGTACCTTGTCTGAAACGGGTAACACGTTACCGAGTTCCAGTGCTATGGATTGTCCTTCAACGCCGGTCTTGTACTTAATAAATTTAGCTGCAGCATCTTTTTTCTCTTGAGTTTCTGAGCCAATCATATATCCTACTTCGTACGACAAAAATGCTCCGCTTCCAGGGTATGCAGCAACACCAACCTTCTTGTCGAAGCCTTCCGGAGACTTGGTCTTATCACTGAAATCACCGATCATCCATGGGCCGTTGGCAATTATAGCAGTTTTACCCTGTTCGAAATTATTTGCTGCATTTGCATATACTGCTCCTATTGCATCTTTTGTTGTATATTTCTGCAACATTATTTGCATTTTCTTCAATGCATCGATAACTTCAGGAGTTTCAAAACTTGTTGGGTGAAGAGTATTCATGTATTTAGTTCCGGCCTCTCCGCTTGTACCTACCATTGAGGAAAGCAAAAGGTTGGTTGTCCATGCATTTTCACCTGTCATCAAAGCCAACGGAGCAAAACCTGCTGCTTTTAATTTGTCGCAGTTAGTCATAAACTCATCCCAGGTTTCAGCAGGCTTTATACCTGCCTTTTCGAACATATCCTTATTGTAAAAATAACCTATAACCTGTTTTTGATCACTGATGGACCATATTTTCCCATCCCGTGTATTTGCGGCAAGTGCTTCATCACCTATATCAGATTTCCATTCTGGATCCTTATCCATATATTCATTAAAAGGTGTAGCCAGGTTGCCTTTGATTAATATTTCATTTATTCCGTTTTTACCCATAATAACATCGGGAAGATCTCCTGACGCTGCTAAAATTTTCATTTTGTCGTTATATGCCGTATCGCTAGGAATCTCTTCCACCTGCACCTTTATTTCATTGCCGAATTTTTCATTAAATTTTTCAATCTGATCCTTCTCGAAAGGAGCAGAGTAATGAGTACCTACTCTGTATGTAGGATATTTTATTGTTACCGGTGCCTTTGCTTCAACACTTGTTTTCGCGCTGGTTGACCCTGAAACCTCTGCCGTTTTGTCAGAAGTTGCATTTGAACCACATGCAGCTAAAGATGCAACCATTGCTGCAGTTAATAATAATGCTGCGGACCTTTTCATTCTAAATTCCTCCTTGTTGTTTTTACATTTTGACTAGTAGCGCTACAATAAAATTATAGGATGTTGAATCTTAAAAGTTAATTTGTTATTTATACTTGTTTTTGTAATATTTCTAATTAAATTCCCTACTGCCGATAAATTATTCAACAATTTTAAATTGCTTGTAATATTTTTACCATTGTATAATTTTTTTTACTTTCTGCTTCGGCTTAAAAAATGCACCTGAACTGATGAACACCATGTAATGTCCTATCAGTTTAGGTGCATTTTTCAGGATTAACCCCTTAATTTATTATATTTTGGACAGTAGATTATACAATACCTGTACTGCCTCAGCTCTTGATGTGTTGGCCTTAGGGTTCAATTTATTGTTATCTCCAGCAACAATACCTGCCTCAACAAATAACTTCATTGTATCTTTCGCGTACCCGGAAATATCCTTTGTATCGCTAAAACCATCAAAATTTCCGTTTTTTGCAGCCGGTAATTCACCAAGTGTGTTTAATACTCGGTACAGTATAACAAGCATATCCTGTCTGCTAATGGTAGCATCCGGCATGTATTTGTTATCTCCTGTTCCTGATACCAAACCAAGGCGTTTTGCAGTGCCCAGATAATTGGTATAGTATTTGCTGCCGACATCTGTAAAGTTGTCTGTTACTGTCTTATCAACCTCAATACCGTAAGACTTCATTACCATTATGAGGAAATCAGCTCTTGTAACTTTATTCTGAGGAGCGAAACTACTGTCTCCCACACCTTTCACTATACCTCTGGCCGACATAAATCCAACTGCTTTATCATACCAGTCTTTGGATGTAATATCTTTGAAATTTACTTCATTGTAACCTACGGCATACTGTGAAAAATGATTGGTTATGAAATTCACTGTACCTGAAACATGGTTATATATACTTCTGACAGTTTTTAAGTTTCCATCCTTATCTATGTGGTAGATTATGATAGAGTTTTGCTTCTCATTTGACTTTGGATTATAAGGTATGCTTGCCAGGGCTTTTCCTCCGCCAAATTCTGTTATCTCTTTATCACCAGACTGAATTGAGAAATCATAAACAGGACGATCTCCCACTGTAGTCCTTATTTCTTCTGATAAGGAATAAGCTTCTTCCTTATTTATTATAATGTTTACATTACCAGATGTAGCAGAAGCATTTATTGAATCTATTGCTACAGCGTCAAAAACAACACTTCCCAGTCTAGTGCTAAACTTAATGTTAGCTCCGACAGTTTTGGAGATTTCTTTCAGCGCTTCCGCAGGAAGTCCTATCTTTACAGACTTTGTATCTTCGTCAGAATCAAGTTTTATTTCAATTGTAGCTTTCTGTCCATTACTTTCCGCTTCCTTAGCTTTTTCTAAAAGATTGTTAATGGTAGTTTTTGCAACATTAGCTACAGCTGCTCCCGATTCATTTCCTGCTTTTAATGAAACAGAGAGTAGTATTTGATCACCGTTTGTGGTGGAATCAACCGGAATTACAGTCTCTCCGGTACTTCCAGAACCAGTGTTTCCATTACCACTGCCTGTGCCGTTTACAGGAGCTATAACAATGCTTAAAGTTTTACTTACACTCATAATCGGATTGCTGCTGTCTTCTGCATTTACGTTAACACTAAAAGTACCGGCTACTACAGGAGTACCTTTTATTTCTCCCTCATTTGTGATAGACAGACCTGCCGGAAGTCCTTCAACACTCCATTTGTAGGGCGCTGTTCCACCTACCGCATTTAGTTCATACGAATATGCTGTACCAACCTTGCCGTTTGGCAAAGATGTAGTATCTATAGACAAAGAGCCAGACATTAAATCCTTCAGCTCAATTGTAACTTCCTGAGTCTCTATAGGAACGGTAACAATACCATTGGCATTATCTACTATTCCAACAGAAGCTGAATAGATATTGTTTACCATATATGGAAGTTGGATACTCCATTGTTCTACAGTACCGGCATCAATTTTTGAGTTTTCCTTGTTAAGGTCAAATGTAAATTTCAGCTTGCTGCCATCTCTTACAATTGTATATCCCGCTCTTCCGCCTTGAAGAACCGGAGAGTTTTCAACAGCTGCAACTACGTTATTATCATTAGTGGCATTAGTTACCCATTCTTTAGGAATACCGCGTCCGATAATAAGATCCGCATTTTTATTATCATTATAGATTCTTTCAGCTATAAATGCATCATACAGGACTTTGGAGGCTGTTGCCTGTCCCCACATGTGCTGACAGGAACCTCCACCGCCGGAAGCATTATCGTGACTCCACAATGCAGATGTAGGATCTTGTGTCGGAAAATTAGTTGGTCCGACACCTTCCCACCAGCCAAAGGGTGAGCTCATAGCACTATTTATAGCAAATTCATAAGCTTTTATTCCTATATCTCTATAAGCTTCACCACGAAGTGCTGCAATACCATATCCTGCATTATATGCACTTGAGTACCAGCCGTGAGGATAACCTCCAAAATTATAAGGTGAAGCACCCGGCAAGTCTTTACGTCTTTCTAACCCATATGCATAAGTCTGGTCTATCATATCTATATTCGCCCCAGCCTTGCTTTGATCCGCGCCATACAGATATCCATCCCATGGGAATGATCCGAATAACAACATTGATGCCCAGTTTGCATCTCTAATATCATTACATCTGTTTTCAGTATTCGGCTGAACTATTGAAGCCGGAATATAGTTTAAATTATTAGTGCTAATAGTATTTTCAAGAGTCTCTGTTACCACTTTCAATAAACTGTCATATTCAGTATTTGCCCATTGAGCCTCTGATAAGTAGTACTCTTTCTTGCTTTGGTCATTTTCCTTTATTGCTAATTCGTTACAAATGTATTTATATGCTATAATCCCCATAAGCGCAGCCTGATCATCAACTGTCCATTGGCCGTATGAATCAATAGCGAGAGTGCTTTTCATAATTCCATCATGGTTTGCACCTGTACGGTCGTCATGAATAGAATGTGCCATCTTTTTGATTACACCTTCATACTTTTCTTTTATAAAATCAAGATCTCCCGTTTTACTTAAATACACTGAGTATGCCCATGGTAACTTCCAGTTTGCATCCCAGTATAGATCAGGATCTACTTCACCATTCTCAATGTTTACTCCACCGGTCATGGGAACGCTTTCAAGATAATCCTTAGCTTCTTGGAAGTCACCCGCAGTAATAAGTGACTGCAAAATTCCGATTGTATCGTGTGAAAACAGTCTGTCATAGCCGTTCTCACCAACATGTAAGAATGTTTTATCCTTGATAATAAGAGTATAAATATATCCTGCCTTATATGCATTAACCAGACTGTCTTTGTTATTTGCATCTTTACTGTTAGGCATTTCTATATCTATTATTCCTGCAAGTCTGTTATCCCAGTAATTCTTCATTGCTGCATAATTATTTTCAAATATACTGTTTTTACCAGTATCAGCAACAACTTTTGCAGCTTCAAGAATTTTCTGATCCACTGGGAACGGGGCTTTAGGTTCCACCTCATACCTTTCTCCGGTATGCCCCTCATTTTCAAATCTATCTGCTTTTATTGCATACTCTCTTACAACTGTTTCTCCTGCATTTATAACGTAAGAAGATTCAGCAGCGTTATTAAGCGGCACTAATTCCTTTGATACAACAGGAAGTAATCGTTTTTCACCTGAGTTGTTTATTGCCGTCATTTTTACATATGCAATTTCTACAGGGTTGCCGTCTATTGTGTGTTTATTGGCAAACTCTTCGATTTTATATGTAACACCATCTACTGTGTATTCACTTACATAACAAGGCAAATATCCGTCCCTGTTATACCAATCAACTGAAACTCCTTTTTCCTTAAGCCCTGTCACACCAAATCTTATCATCAGATTACCTCTGCTTGGCAATCTAAAGGATCCGTCAATATAAGCTATCGGAGCATTCATGTCACCTTCAAAACCAAATGACCCTGTCAGTCCTCCATCTGTTTCAGATGAATATTTTCCTGAAACCTGAAGTTTTGAAATAGCGTTCAGAACTGATACGTAGGCCTGCAGCTTTTCAGCATCGGAAACGCTGCTGTCCAATTGTTTTGCATTTGCAATTGCATCTGTTAATACAGCTACAGAAGCAGTTGTATAGCCTTTAACTACCATATTATCAAAACTTGTAATAAAACTGTTGAAATCAGATATGTCTATATTTATAACAAGACTATCTTTAGCAGCCATCAGGTTTGCGGTTTGAGCATCAATTTCTGCCTGCGATGCATCAAAGTTATTCAGGCAATTTTTTGCTGATTCTTTAGCATCCACTAAAGTCAGCCAGGATTCAACAGTATAAATTTTATCATTATACTTGCTTACTTCTGATACCAACGCTTCAAGTGAATCTCTGTTTACATTCAGTTGTTTTATAACTTTCAATAACCCTGTACCAAGCCATGCCTCAGGTACAAAACTTCCTGAAACTGTCTTACCGTAAAATTCATTTTTTGTATAATAATTTTTTGGCATAACTATCCAGTTGTACATGCCATTTTTTAATGTAGACTGAGTTACATCGATAGCATATCTTGTGTCTTTAACTATATTATAGCTAAGCTTAGCTGTAGTTAAGCCACCTTGTATAATGTCTGACTTTGGCACAGTCGTTTGCGCTAGAGCAGTTCCCGTAGGCAGTCCATTGCTATCTGTTGCATACAACTTTACAATTAAATCGTTTCCATCCTCAGAATTTTTATATAACCCAACTTGGACATATTCCATTGTGAAATCAACACTGGATGTAAAGGTCTGGTATCTGTCCTGTTGATCTATCTCATGACCCAGAGCATAACTTAACCCCTTTTTACCACCTGTATAGTCAATCATCACATTTGTAGCTTTTTTTACAAGATTATTCAGAGCCAAGGTAAGTGCAGCTTTTGCATTGTCAACCTCTGCCTGTGTCGCGCTGGTTTTATCCAGGATTGCTTTTGCTGCTACTTTTGAATCAATAAAAATCTGCCATGAGGCATCTGTAAAAAAGCTTTGGGTTATTCCGTTAAGTTCATCATATAATGTTTGTAAGGAAGACTTGTCAGCGATTTCTACGCTGCTTACTGCTATATTTGATAATGATGAGTTACCATCATAAGCATTTTTATATGTTTGAATACCCTCAACCTTAAGAACCTTGTTTGCAGGAACAACTACCTGATATTTGAATACTTGTGAAGTACCGCCTGCTTCCATAGTTTTAGTAGAAACGAATTGACCATCAAGGTAGAATTTTACATCTACTTTTGCCTGCCAGATACCAGTACTGAATACAACGGTTGTCAAAGTAGGTTGTGCTGCTACTGAAAAATTCCAGCCTACATTTTCCTTGCAGGCACCGGCAGCTCTATCATCCGCCAAAGGTAGGAAAACACCAAAGCCGGTATCATTGCTGAGTGATTCATAACCAGCCATTCCATCTGTCCAAGATGCGACCGCACGGTTAGTATCACCATTAGTTTCCTTCCCTTCTGTTACAGTATTAGGAAGTGCGTTGAAAGAAATGGCATTCTCAGTATTCTTCTTAATCTGTATAAGACCGTTTGAACCATTTCCTTTTAAATGTAGCCAGTCAACATTTCCAACTACAGTCAGGTCAATGTTGTACACCCCATTACTTTGAGTTTGAGTAATTTTTAAATCATTTGCATTAATGGTCACAAGAGCAGCCTGTGCCTGTTCCAATATAGTTTTTGCACTGTCTATTGCAGTCTGTGTTGCAGCCGGATCGTCAAGAACAGCTTTTGCAGAAGTACGCGCACTATCAAAAGCTGCCCATGATTCTGCTGTATAGGAACCCTGAACTAAATCCTTAACTCCATCATATAGGTTTTGTAAAGCTGTCTTATCAACATAGGCTCCATCGCCCACCGCTATACCAGAGAGTGAAAAATTACCATCCTGGAATAAAGTCTCTTTTTGTATACCCTCAACCTTCAGTTCCGTATTTGCAGGTACAATTACCTGATATTTGTATGTCTGGGCACCACCGCCTGCCGAAATCCTTTTGGTATCAGCCAGTACACCATCCATATAGAATTTTACATCTACTTTTGCCTGCCAGAGTCCCACGCCAAATAGCACTGTTGTTTCCTGCTGTTGTGCTGCTACCGTAAAATTAAGGCCTACGTCAGCGCTGCAGATACCTGAGCCTCTATTGTCTTTTGGAAATAAAACACCAAACCCTGTATCATTAGTACCCGCTTCATATCCTGCCATACCGTCAGTCCAGGTATAGGCCATACGGTCTGCATCACCATTACTTACTTTGCCCTCAGAACCTGTATTTGATAATGTGTTGAATGAAATGGCACTTGGAGTAGTTGCTTTCTTTATTTGTAAGATATTGCCTGAACCGTCTCCTTTTAAATGCAACCAGTCAACATTTCCAGCTGTTGAAAGATTAAGAACAGATTCCCCGCTCACCTGGTTTTGTGAAATATTAAGTCCCTTTGTACCCACTGCTATGTTTGAGATTGAAGAATTACCGTCCTGTGATAATATTTCTGTTTGTATACCTTCAACCTTCAATACCTTATTTGCAGGTACCATTACCTGGTATTTATATACCTGAGCGCCGCCGCCGACAGATAAACTTTTTGTATCAACCTGCGTGCCATCCATGTAGAATTTTACATCAACTTTTGACTGCCAAAGCCCAACAGTAAATACAACTGTTGTCTGGACAGGCTGCGCTGCTACTGAAAAATTCCAGCCGACGTTATCAGCGCAGGTACCGGCACCTCTGCTGCCTGCCGGGGGGAATAGAACAGCAAACCCGGTATCATTGGTGCCTGATTCATAACCGGCCATACCGTCAATCCAAGTACTGGCTACTCGATCGGGATCGCCATTACTTACTTTACCCTCAGGGGCAGAATTGGGGAGTACATTAAATGATATAGCACTTGAAGTAGCTGACTTACTAATCGGTGTAACACCATTTGAACCATCGCCTTTAAAATGTAACCAATCAATATCTCCAACCTGTGATAGATTAAGAGCATATTCCCCGTTCAATTGGCTTTGATCAATAATTAAGCTTGTATCACTACCCGCTGCGTATGTTATTCCGCTTTGAAATGCAGTTGAAAGTAACATGCAAACGCTTAGTACTACCGAAACCATTTTCATAATAACCTTTTTATACATTTTATCCCTCCATTAAATTTACTAAAAGATCATCCGAATTCTAGATACTCCTCTCATTTTAATGAATTATATTTTACTTCCCAGATGACATAAAGTTAATTAGTTATTTATACTTGTTTTTGTAATATTTCTAAATTAAATTCCCATTTCAGAGAAAATATTTACCGATTCAGAATTGCTTGTAATATCTTTACCATTGTATGATTTTTTTTACCTCATGCTTTTTTGGAGAAGGAACACAACTTAATTTGTAGAATTATCTTGTAGAATTATTTTGTAGAATTATGTAGAATTATAGGGTTACATAATATATAATTCTATATTCCCTCTTAACATGCTATAATTAAGGAGTTGACACATTGCTAATGAATATGATCCAATACATCAAAAGAACACCCATCCGGCACAAGATTACATTAGCTGTAGTTCTATTACTTCTGCTATCCATGTCTCTTGTTGGCATTTATTTTTATTGGAACATGGCTTCAGTATTAACAAAAAACGCCAATGACAATTTGATTCATCTTATTCATCAAACAAACGGAAATATTGAGAATTCTTATAAAATAATCGACACCACCTCTCTTCATTTTCTTTCCAATAAATCTATAAGATCCTGGGCTTCGGGCAATACGACTTTTGATGGAGATTTCTACAGCCTTTTCATAAATAAAAGCCTTATTGAAGAAGACCTCAAATACAGCTTGATGTTTAATAATGCATGGGATATGAACCTCATCTCTACAGCCTATGTTTTTTTGAATGAAGACACTTATTGCTCCATTTTCAAATCCACACCAAATATACAGCTGTTAGACGATAACAATATAAAAATATTTAAAAAAATAAGCGGCAGCAAAATCAGGGGAAAGACAATAATACCCCCTTCCTTGAATGACAGAACTATTTATTTTACACGCATAGTCACAAACATTAATAATCCTAAGCAAAGGTTGGTTATGATTTTAGGAACCGAAGAAGAAGATCTCTATAAAGAATATAGCGAACTACTTTCATTTCAAGGGTCAATGGTATATATTACGGATGAAAAAGGCATTATTTATTCCAGTTCTCAGAGAGACATGATTGGAAGCAATGTACATTCCTCCATCATGAATTTAGTAAATGATACAGGTGTTTGTGAGATTGACATAGGAAATATTACATATTTAATTGCACGTAGAAAAATAAGTGATACCGGGCTGAACTTTATTGCCGGAATTCCCAAAAAACAGGTTTTGGCAAATCTGTCCAACAGTATGAAAAATTATATCGTTATCACAGCTATTATTATATTTGTATCGGTTTTTGCCGGAATTATTATTTCCCTGAGGTTTACCAGATTTGTCAGAGACCTGCTTTCCGTTATTAACAGGGTAAAAGTTGGAGATTATGAGGTTAAAATGCCTTATTACAAAGAGAGCGAACTGGAACTGCTGAGTAATACCTTCAACAATATGACCGATGAAATAAAGTATCTTATCAATCAGGTTTATGAAAAACAATTGCTAATAAAAGAGACAGAATTTAAATTTCTTCAGTCCCAGATGAATCCGCATTTCCTTTTCAACACCCTTATTACTATTGGATATAAAGCCAAGTTAGCAAAAGATGAGACTATCTATAAAATGGTCACATCCCTCACAGAGCTGTTACAAGCTGGTATTTATTCCAATAGTCAGGCAAAGATCCCCATAAGGCAGGAATTGGAATTTGTGAAATTTTATCTTTATTTGCAGAAAATGCGATTCGGAGACAACCTTGAGTATAATATTCATGTTTCTGACGAAAGCATTTTAGATTTTGTACTTCCCAAACTGTGTATCGAACCTCTTGTGGAGAATGCGGTAGTTCACGGGCTGGAAGAAAAGGTCGGAAAAGGCACCCTAGAACTAACTATACGAAGGGAAAACGAATCCATATTCTTTGAAGTAACAGATGACGGTGCAGGTTTTAAAACCGGCAAAATTAATCTGGAAGATAACGAAACCATTACCCGACGCAAGAAGGGGCATAACAATATAGGCCTTTTAAATACCCATAAAAGAATCAGGCTGATGTATGGAGAGCCTTATGGTGTTCAAATTGAGAGCAAGACTAACATAGGAGCAAAGGTAACAGTACATATCCCCATTGATAGGAGTGAAACAGATAATGTATAACGTAATGATTGTTGATGATGAACCGGTAATAAAGCAGGGGCTTTTATGCTTTGTCAATTGGGAAGCTCTTGATTGCCAAGTGATATGTGATGCACAAAATGGGATTGATGCATTGGAAAAATTGGCAGTCCATCCCGTGGATATTGTCTTAACTGATATTAAAATGCCTGGAATGGATGGCCTGGAACTATCAAAACTTATATATGAAAATTATCCTTCTATAAAAGTCATCATTCTTACAGCCTTTTCAGACTTCACCTATGCTCAGGCTGCAATTAAATACAATGTATTGGATTTTGTCATAAAAACAAACCCAACTGAGAAAATCCCTGATGCCATTTGTAAAGCAAAGGCTTTAATTGCACAAGAAAAAGCAACAGAAGAAAAGTTGAAGCTTATGGAAGAAAAAGCAAATCTGAGACTATCAGAAATAAGGGAAAAGTTTTTCAAAGATGTGTTTAATGGAATTATTGTAAATGAAACTATTCTTCAAAGCAAACTTGCTGAACTTGAAATAAATATCGAAAACTATTTTGTTGTTTTATTTGACATTCACAGCGTTTCGAACGGAAATTCATTAATCAGCCCCGAGGACTACAATAAATTCATTCAGTCTGTGAATAATTTGCTTTCCCTGGCATTTAAGAGTTACCCTCACTATACTGTGGCAATGGACAGAAATCTCCTTGCTGCCGTAATTTCTTTCAAGAACTACAATGTTCCTGTATGTACTCAAACCCTGCTCATGACCTGCAATGAAATTCTGTCTATGGCGGACAGCTTCATGAGGTTTACTATCAGTATTGGACTGAGTCAAATGCAGCAAAAGGTTCAGGCTCTGCCTGTTGCCTACCAGGAGGCCAAGGAAGCACTGAAGGGTGGATTTTACAATAACAACCATGTTTCAGTTTTTATGCCCCACACCCCCCCTGTGCTTTCCTCAACAAACCATCCACATTATTTTGCTGAGAAAATTGTCAGTAGTCTCAAGTTGGAAAATCCATCAGAGGCAGTAAAAAGCATTGAAAAGCTTTTAGAGGAATACAGGAGTAATAAAGAGCCTATAGAAAACATCAAGGTCTCCTGTATGCTCATAGCCTCTTATTGTTTCAGGCTTCTTGCAAGCTACAAGTTGTTAGCTCCGGAGCTTGCCGAAAGCGAGCCCGAAATATACAAGCAGATACAGTCCAGTAGAAATATCCAAAATTTGCTAGATGTCTTAAGGAAGTTAATAGAAAGTGTTGCACAAGTTGTTGTAAGCAATGATAATAAATTCAGTTATTTAGTAAAGGAAACCCATAAGCATATTCGTGATAATTTTAACAAAAATATAAACCTTCAGTCCATAGCTGATCACATCCATATAAACAGTAGTTATCTGAGCAGAGTATATAAAAAGGAAACAGGCGAATCTATCGTGGATGCCATTAACAACTATCGTATTGACTATGCTAAAAAGCTTTTAAAAGACCCTGCAAGAAAAGTTTTCGAGGTAGCCAGTGCTGTGGGCATTGAAGATCCCGCCTACTTTACTCATGTTTTTACCAAATATGCCGGAATGAGCCCTAAGGAGTACAAACAAAAAATTTGCAAATAATTATTAATATTCAGTTGCCCGAACTTGAATCGTATGTATATTTAATATATATGCAAGAAATAAAAGCACTAATCTATTTAAGATTAGTGCTTAATATTTCGGTTATTACCGCTATTAAACTATTTTTGTTGTCCAGTCCTCCACATTCCACACATCGGTAACCCAATCCTCATAGAATTCAGGTTCGTGGCATACCAGTAGTACTGTACCCTTAAACTCTCTCAATGCTCTTTTTAGCTCGTCTTTTGCATCAACATCCAAATGGTTTGTAGGTTCATCCAATATAAGCCAGTTAACATCCTTCAACATAAGCTTACACAGTCTGACCTTTGCGTTTTCGCCGCCGCTTAGTACCATCATCTGGCTTGTTATATGCTCTGTAGTCAAACCGCATTTAGCCAAAGCTCCTCGTACCTCGGCATTGCTCATACCGGGATAATCGTTCCACACTTCTTCTAATGCAGTATTTGTGTTATAACGTTCAGATTCCTGTTCAAAGTAGCCCGGATACAGGTAATCATCAAGCTTTACACTTCCTGCAAATGACTTTTGTACACCTAAAAGGGTTTTCATCAGGGTAGATTTACCAAGACCGTTTACTCCCTTTACAGCTACTTTTTGCCCTCTCTCCAAGGAGATATTCAAAGGACTTGACAAAGCCGATTCATAGCCGATTACAAGATTTTCAGTCTGGAAAATATACCTTCCTGGAGCCCTTGCCTCTCTAAATTTGAAAATAGGTTTAGCCTTTTCCTTAACCTTTTCAATAATATCCATCTTGTCAAGCTTTTTCTGTCTGCTCTTTGCCATATTTGTTGTTGCTACACGAGCCTTGTTTCTTGCTATGAAATCCTCAAGCTTCTCAATTTCCTTCTGCTGCTTCTCATATGCCTGCTGAGTCTGCTGTTTTGCCAGCTGATACATTCTCTGGAACTCATCATAATTTCCCGCATACCTTGTGAGCACAGCATTCTCAACATGGTAAATTACATTTACAACGTCATTCAAAAATGGAATGTCATGTGAAACAAGAATGAATGCGTTTTCGTAATTTTTCAAATAATTCTTAAGCCAGTTAATATGATTCTCGTCCAAAAAGTTGGTAGGCTCGTCCAATATTAATATCATAGGGCTTTGCAGAAGTAGTTTTGTAAGTAGTACCTTTGCTCTCTGTCCTCCGCTCAGGTTTGCTACATCTGTTTCAAGACCTATATCCCCAAGCCCCAGACCGTTTGCTACTTCTTCTATCTTCGAATCCAATATATAAAAGCCGTTATGCTCCAGTACATTCTGTATATCCCCTACGTCTTCCATCATTGAGTTAATTTCACTCTCTGAAGCATCGCCCATTTTTTCATATATCTCCAGCATTTCCTTTTCCAAATCAAACATATACTGAAAAGCTTCTCGAAGTGCTTCTCTGATAGTCTTTCCCGGAGTAAGAACCGTATGTTGGTCAAGATATCCCGTTGTTATTCTGTTACACCATTCCACCTTACCCTCATCAGGCATAAGCTTACCGGTTATAATATTTAAAAAAGTGGATTTTCCCTCACCATTGGCACCGACAAGTCCTACATGCTCTCCCTTAAGAAGTCTGAAAGAGGCATCCTCCAATATTTTCCTGGCACCAAAGCCGTGACTTACGTTCTCTACATTTAATATACTCATTTTGTACCCCTGTTAAAAAATATATTATGCGCAGAACTAGTATAACTTATATTAATGGCTTTAGTCCATAGAAATCTATACTGTAAATTTTTCAACAATTCCCTTTAATTTTTGAGTGCTTCTGCTGCTGATTTCCATTTCATTCTTAACCTTACTTACCATTTCAACTATCTCGATATTCTGCTCCGCTATACTTTGTGTTCCCGCTGCACCCTCATTTACTGTTTTGGTTACATCATTAATTGCACGGATTATTCCTTCTACTGAAGCTGTGAGTTCTTGTGATGTTGCACTAAAATCAGAAATAAGTTCAAATACAAATGCCGCATCGTTATTGTAGGATTCACCTGTTTTCACCATGCTAGAATAATCAGGTCTAACGGTTGTATCAAGAAAATTCAATACTGTTCTCGAGCCTTCAGAAAGATCTTCAACTGCTGAAACAACTTCGTTTGTAACCCTCTGTATCTCATTTACTGCTATTTTAGATTCCTCAGCCAGCTTTCGGATTTCGTCGGCAACAACAGCAAATCCCTTTCCTGCTTCACCTGCTCTTGCTGCTTCTATTGCTGCATTTAGTGCAAGAAGATTAGTCTGTTCGGATATTTGTAATATTGTTCCAGTCAGAACAGTAATATGCTCTACTGCTTTTGAATTTTCCAATGCAGTTTTTAATTTATGTGTTGTTTCATCATAAATGTCATTTGCTGTTTTCTCAGATAATATTGAGCTGTCTCTTAATGTAATCGCCCGATTACCTATTTCTTCTGCCTCCATTGAACCATTTTGAGCCTTTTCATTCATTGCTTCTATTGCGGATTCAATTTCTTGTGATGATGCATTTACTTGTTCCGTTGCAGCAGCTGTCTCCTCCATGCCGGCAGAAATCTCTTCGGTAGTAGCTGACACATTTTCAACAAATGTATTTAAATCCTCCATTTTCTGTTCTACTAATGCTATAGAGTTTTCAACAACCGTTGATTCTTTAATTATGCCGCTTACTATAGTTCGCAGATTAGCCAAAAATTGATTAACTGAATCTGCAAGCTGTCCTACCTCATCTTTACGCTTGATATCTATTTCCTGAGTAAGGTCTCCGCCTGTTTCAACCAATAAGTTGAGTTCTTTTTTTAGCATTCCTATAGGTCTAATTATTCCATTTGCAATCAGGAAGCTAAGCAACAAGCCAGCTACCAAAGCAAAAACAATTATTGCAATCATAATTTCCATAGCAAATATAAAGTTTTTATTATTCTGTGAATTAATGTCATTTGCAACATTTCTACAGTATTCAGCTAAATCCTCGAGTGTTTTTTGCTCACCCCGTAAATAACTAATATTGTTGTTCAGTAAATCAATGGCTTCTTCCTTATTCCCAGCACATGCTGCTGCTAATATTTTATCCCTCACGTCTCTGAATTCTTTTCTGGCTTTTTCAAATACCACAATATTGTCTGATTCAAATTTGTCCAGTTTCGTTTTTTTATATTTTTCCCAATTTTCGTCTATTGCTTTTGAATTGATTTCTATATTGTTTATAAACTGAGTTTGCGATTGCTTATCATTGCCGTACAATACTAAATAAAGTATATATGATTCATTTTCATTTGTTTTACTTATGTTATCGTTCAGCCATTCTATGGGCAACAGCCTGTCCTGGTACATACTACCCATTTCTGTATGGGAGCTATTTATAAAATAGTAACCTGTAAAACCTACAATAACTATGAACAAAAGTAAAACAGCGGATAGAAAAATTATTTTATGTGCTATCTTCAGGTTTTTTAACATATATTACACCTCAACAATTTATATTTTATGGAAACATATAAATTGTAAACCTGTAATAATATGCATGTCAATTTTAACCATGAAAATAAAATATTTTCATTTAATTGCTGAATATTTGCATATTATATGAAAGATTTATGTGAATTTTTACAATATAAAATATGTAAATTTTGTATAATATTGTGTTTAAGCAACAAAAAAAACAGCCCTGCCAAACTTTTATGCAGGGCTGTTTTTATCTAATTCTATTCTGCGTCTTCCACTACATTTTCATTCTGGGTCTGAACGGTATTCTTTTTAAGGAAATCCAGTACGTTCATTCCAGTAAGTGCTTCTACGGTTTCAGGTAATTGAGATATTATATCTGTTACATATCCAGTTACCTTTGATGCACCTTTTCCTTGTCCGCCATTGTCTACTATAACTATCTTCTCTGTCTTTGAAAGCGGACTAGCTACTGCATTTGCTATTTCAGGAAGTTTTTCTATAATCATCTGTGTAACGGCCGCATCATTGTACATTTTAAAGGCTTCAGCCTTTTTCGCCATTGCAAGAGCTTCCGCTTCACCTTTTGCTTTGATGATTTCAACTTCTGCCATACCTTCGGCTCTCTTAGCTTTAGCTTTGGCTTCACCTTCCATCTCAATAGCACGTGATCTTGCTTCCGCAGCTGCAACTTCTCTGTACTTGTTGGCATCAGCTACCTTTGTTGCCTGATAGTTTTCAGCATCTGCCTGTTTCTTTACAGTAGCTTCCAGTTCCTTTTCTCTTCTCATTGCTTCCTGTTCTGCAAGTTCAATTTCCTTCTGTTTCTTAACTATTTCTACCTGCATTGCAGTTTCAGCAACTTCCTTCTTAACGATATTGGCTTTAATATCGTATGCCAGGTCAGCTTCAGCCTTAGCTGTCTGCTGATCCTTGTTATAGGACTGAACCTTCAGTTCCTTATCCTTGTTTGCCTCAGCTATCTGAGTTTCAGCTTGAATTCTTGCTGCTTCACCCTCTCTGTTAGCCTCAGCAGTTTTAACCTTGGTTTCCTTTGTTGCATTTGCTTCTGCTATCTGAGCATCTCTTTTTACTTCAGCGATTCTCGGTTTTCCAAGAGCTTCAAGATAGCCGTTTTTATCTGCTATATCTTTGATTGTAAGAACCTTTAATTCAAGACCCATGTTTTGCAGCTCTGTTGCTGCAACACCCTGAACGTGTGATGCAAAGGTTTCTCTGTCTTTATAAATTTCTTCTACTGTCATTTTTGAAACTATTTCACGGAGCTTACCTTCCAGAACCTGCTGAGTAGTTTTTGCTATTATTCCAAGCATGTAGTCAAGACCCTTTGAAGTATTGAACTGCTCAGCAGCCGACAGGATGGACTCCTTATCGGATTTAACTTTTACTACCGCAACTCCATCAGCTACTATGCCAACTCCCTGAGAAGTTAATGCCCCATCAATTCTTATATCTATCTGCATGTTTTCCAGTGAAATGATGTCTGTTCTTTCAAGCATCGGCACAACAATACCGCCACCGCCGGTTATAACTCTCCTACCTCTGAACCCGGTTACTACCAAAGCTTTGTCCTGAGGTACCTTCTTGTACATTGAAACAAAGGTAAGAATCAATATAAATACTACAGCTATGATTACTCCCGGCACAAAATAAATTGAATCAAACATTTTAACACTCCTTTGTGATTTTTATATTTCAACCTTAAATTCTCCATATAAAGATTTAATTTATCTGGAAAATGAAAGTTGTTTTCTAAACTATTACTTTTGACAACTCACTAATATAGAAAGTATTATTCTCTATCTTACATATAAATACCTTTTCACCTTGCTTTACGAGTTTATTTTCAACATGTCTTGCAGGTGCAGTATACTTGATTGAATTAACAGTGTACTTGATAGTACCAAAACCATTTTCCATAATATCGGTTGTCACCTCTGCCTGAATTCCCAAAAGTTCTTCTCTGGAAACGCCAGAAGAATTTTCACTCCTGTAAAGGGGCTTTGCTACTAAGTTATATAAAATTGTTGAAATAATTATGCCGGAACCTAATGCAACTATTAAAACAACAACCCAATTCCAGCTCAAGAATTTAGTACTGGTAATTCCTATCCCTCCAAACACTGTCAGGAAAGAAACTGCTACCAACGGATTGAATAACAGTCCTACCCAAGAAAGAATGCTGTTCGACATATCAGTCACGTCACCGCTGTGAGACCCATGAACCGAATGATTTCCATCAACACTTCCCCCATCGGCATGAACATGTCCCGGTATATGCCCGCTGTCTCCGCCATGTCCGTGCATATGAGAGCCCCCAAAGTCCCCGTTTGAATGAAAGACTCCTGATATACCACTTATAATTAAAGAAATAATGGTGTAAAAAACTCCTACCAAAAAAACCGTTGTATAAAAGTGATACATAATACACCCCCATTTATAGATTGTACTAATTAAGTAGAATCTTAGATAAATTATATCCTACAAACCAATTATTCTCAATAATCGACGATAATATTGTAATAATGTAATTATTTTGTAATTGATACAATTTTACTCCGAATGTGATTTTTATATATATAAAAAAAGCACAGACTTTTAATGCCTATGCCTTAATTTTTTATATATTTTATATATTGATTAGAAGGTTCCATGAATAAGCTTGTTTCTAATTATTTTTTCAGACTTACTTTTATTGTTTTTGCTTAATGTTTGTGCAGCTAAATCAAAGGCACTATTAATGGTAGCCTCACTCATCTGAAACTCTTTTGATGCAAGTTCCATGACAACCTTATCATGCTTAGGACTATAATATCCGGTCTTTTTCTCAAGTTTTTTATACTGATTCTGACAAAATTCATAAATCTCCAAACATTTTCTGGAATCCAACAAAGCTACACACTCCTTTCATAGTATATATACCCCAATTTTCCCTGCATAAACATTGTACTGAAAATTTATTAAAAAAGTATGGAGATAATGTTAAATATTTTTAACAATTATCTTGCCTGATTTTTCAAGGAATCATTCTGATTGCTTTTACACATATTTATATTGAAGATTTTATCAGCTAACAAACGAAAGGATTTGATACTATGCAGAATAGAAAACAACAAGACAGTATCTCCGTTGATAATATAACTCAGGAAAATGATATAAGTAAAGTAACAAAAAAAGGTACAGGTAACGCAGGAAAAGACCCATTCTGCGTATACGACCACAAGAGACACGCAGTAGGCTCAAAAATCACTACTGAAAACGGTTTGCAGTCAGTTTGTACGGAAGAAGGCTCCTGGAAAACAAGTAAATAATAGCCGTGTAAGCATGAACTTGTATCTAACACTGTCTTTTCAGGCTATATTGATACAAGTTTATGCTATTCACACTTTACTTATTTACTGTTCCATTGGCAGGATTCCTCAATAATTCGTGCTATTTTTTCAAGTTCGTCGGCATCTATCTTGTCAAATCTGCCTATTTGCGGACTATCAATATCCAGCACTCCTACTACTTCTCCTTGGTGGCGAAGGGGCACTACAAGCTCGGAATTGGATGCACTGTCGCAAGCAATATGTCCCGGAAAACTGTGAACATCCATAACCAATTGAGTTGTATTTTCCTTCACTGCCGTACCGCAAACACCCCTTCCTACAGCGATACGCACACATGCTATCTTTCCCTGAAACGGGCCCAGTACAAGCTCTCCGTTATCCATAAGGTAAAAACCTACCCAGTTAATTCCATCCAGCGCATCATTCATTAAAGCTGAAGCATTGGCCAAGTTTGCTATAGTGTTTGTTTCTCCCTCAAGAAGTGCTTTCATTTGTGAAGCTAAAAGCTTATACATTTCTTTCTTATCAGCGGGATACATATTGTTAATATTATTGTTTTGCATAAAGCCTCCTCATATAATAACCTGTTTAATCCAAGATTTGGTTTATTTGTTCGCCTAAATTATTTTGAATCAAACCGCAGTGATAACAAACTATTTTCTGTATGTCGTAATCCAAGATTTTTTTTAGCGATTTTACAGCTTCATCCATATTATACGTAAATTGAGGGTTAGGCCCTGTAAGCTTCGGTTCGCCATCCGGAAGTTTTAGAAAATTCAAACCATCTCCAGCTAAAAGCGTTTTGTACCTGTTCAGGTAAACACAAACATGTCCTAATGTATGTCCCGGAGTATGTATTATTGTTATACCTCCACAATAAGGAAGCTCTTGCTTATCGACCAGTGTTTTTGTTACTTTAGGTTTATTGGAGGAAAACAAACTTTGATATTTTAAGCGTTTTTCAGGAGGCAGCTCCTCCATTTGCTTTTTTAGTGAATCTATCTTTTCCTTGGTGAACTTTAAAGGCATTAACTCTCCTTGAATATAGGGTTTTTCAATTTCATGGGATAAAACTTCGACTTTTTTACCGCTTATGCTCTCTGCAGTCTTGACTATTTCTGCAAGGCTGCCGATGTGATCCATATCGTGATGCGTGATTATGACTTTTGTCATTCTTTGAGGAGAAACTCCTTCTTTTTCTATAAGGTCTAAAATGCTACTTTCCTGCCCAGGTAAGCCGGTATCTATAAGTACAAGCTCATTTTCATCCCATACGATTACGGGATACATTACGCCCTCAACATTGGGTACATTTGACTTCAATTCCAGCATTGCCAATCCTTCTGATATTTTCATCTTATATTCTCCCTTCATATTTATTCAAAAACTCTAAAGCTTCATTAAACCATTTTAAAGATGCCTCCAAAGAAGTTATTCCGTATCTGAGGGTAATAAGCCAGTATGGATACTGGGGCTTTTTCTTTGCATCATCATTATTCAGATAATATTCGTATATGCTGTTTAGTTGGTCATACTTTAACTGGTTTCTTGCTTTGGCAGCTACCAACATGCAAATAGTATCTTTTAGCTGCATCTCATTTCCAAAGGACAACTTCAATAACAGCTCCGACCTTTCAGGCTGATATTCAACCGGCTCAATAAGCCAGGACTTCAATTCTTTACGGCCCTCATCCGTAATGATGTACAACTTTTTTCTCGTATCTTCTTCTGAATGGCTTCTCAATATCAGTCCATCAGACTCCAACTGTGCCAGTACAGGATATAAATGTCCGAAATTCTCATTCCAAAAAAATGAAATAGATTTATCGCAAAATTTCTTTATATCATAGCCTGACATCGGACCTAAAAGACTTATTACTCCTAACACTGCATATTTGGTCTTGCTGTTTTTCATTTGCAACCTCCATTATATATCAGAGTGATATAGTCTCATTATATCACTCTGATATATAATGTCAATAAAGAAGAGGGCCTTTAATATTTCAAAGAGCCCTCTGCATTTAATATTATACTTTAATTTCTTTGACTCTAAAGGATGAAAAAAGTTCCAGAGTATCTTTAAACAAAAAAAGCAGAGTCTGCTTTAACTCAGACTTCTGCTCCTTTGCTATAACTAGATTATTTTATGGGACTTACAATCTCTATTTCTTTTCCGATATTTGTATACATGCTATTGGCTGTCATATTAATTTCCCCTGTTGAACCATCCATATCAATGGATCCATATATAACAATCGCCTGCTTTACCAGCTGCCCTTGAGAATTAACATATACAAACATTTTTGTATCAAGGCCATTGTTGTATATATCTTCAAGTCCTAAGCCATATTCCAGCATATCTGCTGATAACAATCCCTGCAGTAATTCCATATTTAGCCTTACCTGATACTTTGAAACTTCTTCTCCATTGAGTATTGTTTTTCCCTCATTAGATATGTTCATTTTTCCGTAAACATCCAATAACCGCAGCATTTCATTTCTATCAGACTCAAAATCAGTATACAGGATACCTTCTTCTTCAGCCTGACTTCTGGTGTATGTGTTCCATGAATCTGTCTCTGGATTTTTTACATATATCTTGTCTCCGATATTTATGGTTTGATAATCCATTATGTCTTCCTGTTCCCCGTCAAATGACATTGTAAATTTGGAGTTTGACGTTGAATTATTCCCGTTTATCGCTCCATTTATGGACATATTCATTCCAATATTCATATTCAAGCTGTTTTCTTTCATGTTTATTATTAATTCTGTACTATATTCACCCTTGTAATCCAGCATACTCTTCATTGCATTGTACAACTGTGGATTCTTAGGAATAGTACTATCCTTAATTTTCAACAGGTTGACTTTATTGTTCCATTCCATTGTTAAACCAAGTGCATCCACTACTGCCTTTGCAGGAACAAGAGCTACCCCATCAATTTGTTCAGGCGCATTATTTAGGGTAACCAGTTTATCCTGAGCAGATGGGTCTGAGATTGGGTTGCCGCTACCAGTATAGTTAACATAAGCTGATTTACTACCTATATTCATATAGATATTTTTATCCTGAGCTGTTAAGCTTTTAATGGCTATTATGCCTATCTGACTATCAAAATCAACCTTAGCCCCTGTTTTTGAAAAAACCTCAACCGGAATCATTATGTCATTTTCAATAACCTTAACAGGTGTTTGAAGTTTAATTAAGTCATCGTTGTAAGTAACAACTACTTTTTTTAGAGCTGCTGCATTTTGCTCAATACTTTCCTTGGAATTTAAAAACTTGTATAATATAACAGCTATTTGTTCTTTTGTCGCTTTTCCTGACGGTGAAAATGAATCAGCACTTACTCCGCTCATAATATTATTGGAAACAGCAAACTTGATTGATGCCTTTGCCCAATCAGACATCTTTCCGGCATCTTTGAATTTTAAAAGATCATCCAAACCCTGCTCTGCGATAATAGCTTCCTTTGATACTGAAAGATAGTTTAAAAGCATTGTTGTAACCTGTTCCCGTGTAGTCAGGCTACTAATGCCGAACTTACCGCTTCCTGTACCACTGGTTATACCAGCCCTGTTGGCAGCTTCAACATATTTGAAGGCCCAATGGCTTGTAGGTACATCCGAAAAAGTAGCTGTTGAAGGGAGGTTTGAAGTATCAATGTCCAGAGCCTTTACCAGTAGCGTTAAAAGTTCAGCTCTTGTTATGCTTTGACGTGGATTAAAGTTGCCTTGCTTATCCCCACTAATGATATTGTTGTTTGCCATCCATTGAATAGCTTCTCTGGCATACGTTGAACTTTTGTTCAAATCACTTACCTCAGCCGCCTGAACAGTAGCTGAGCCAAAAACCATGTTCCCTGCAATCAAAATCGCAGTTACTGTTTTAAGTAAATTACCTGTTATTCTTTTTTTCATATGTCACCTCTTATTATAAATTGGCCCTGCATGATTATAGTACCAACTTTAACTTTACTTGACTAGTGTAATAAGTTCCATAAAAAAATTCTTAAAATATAGTAAATTATGCCCCCCCAAAATTCAAATGTATCCTCCTATAAATTAGGTAACATAAAGCTAACCTTTTGAATATTATGTAAATATAATGTTATAGGAGGATGATTTATGTTTTATATCAGATATCCTTTCGTAAGCCAGCAGCCAACGGTTATGCAGGAACAACCTTATTACCCTGTACAATCTGAATATGATGCTTACCAGTATACAGATGATTACTCTGCCTTCCGTCAACCCGGCGACCCACCGCCGGTTTTAAGTAATAACCCTGCCACTACCAGGATTGTACTTTTCAAAGAGCTTACCGGTTTTCCGAACTACGGAAATCCAAGCAGAAATGCGGATATACTGTACACAGGAAACCAGGGAACTTGGACTTTTGACTCTCCTGCTTTTTTAATTGTACCGGGAAACCAAAGAGCACAAATTGTTATAAGGTCGGTTCTTGATGACCATTCAAGTGTACCAGTAAACCGTTACTCTGCCAGAATAACAATAAACGGTTCTGTTGTCCATAACGGTCCTGTGCCTTTGCAGCATGGTGTACCTGCCGGAGGAATGTTTACCAATTGGAGAGATTTAACCTTTAATGTACCTAATTTAAGAAGAAACAACAGAGTTACAATAGTAAATACTTCAACTGCCGGCCCAAGTGATTGGATAGCATTTGACTGGATGGAACTCAGACTTAGCCCAAGGTAAATGTTACAATAATTCTAAAGTAAAACAAGGTATGAACACCTGTTAAAATGGTATTCATACCTTGTTTTTAATATTCTGCCAACACGCTATTTAAATATGCCTAAATTCAGTAGCAAAGTATTAATAATCAGGCCAACCCAGGCAAGCATAAACACAAACGGTATAAATCTGTGTGCAGTCATAATTGCCTGTAAGCGATTTGTCTGTAGATTGGCTCCGGCCCAGACCGGCGGGAAATCCATATATTTCATATTGTTTTTCTTTAAATACCTGTTCCAGTTATCCATTATGAACGCTATGGCTTTTTCACTGGACAGAATCGAATACCTCATGCATAAAGATACCACAAACCCAAGTATTCCAATAATATATAACGAAAAGCCTCTGGTTGATAAGCTCGAATAGCCGGCAAATAAAAGGCCTTCCAAAAGTATAAGCCAATTCATCCTGTTGTTTACAATGGATGTCTCCTCTTTTATCATTTCTCTAATAACATTATGGTAATTTGTATCGTTCATGTATACCCCTTAAATTCATTTTTCTTATTCAAAAGGCTACCATAAATATACATAAAAGTAAATGTTATTTCGCACGGGTTCTGATTTCTTCAACTATCTTGTCAACAAACTGTTCTGCAGACATTGCTCCAAGATCGCCGTCTTTTCTGGAACGTACAGAAACAGCATCGTTTTCCATTTCCTTGTCGCCTATTACAAGCATGTAAGGTATTTTTTCCATCTGAGCTTCTCTTATCTTATAACCAATCTTCTCATTTCTTGTATCAACTTCAACCTTTACTCCCCTGTCTCTGAGCATTTGTGCAACCTTCTGTGCAAAATCATGATGCTTGTCAACCAAAGGAAGAATTTTTGCCTGAACAGGACATAACCAAGTTGGGAACGCTCCTGCGTATTTTTCAATAAGCATTGCAAGAGTTCTTTCATAACAACCTATTGATGTTCTGTGAATTATATATGGATGTTTCTTTTCATTATTTTTATCTACGTAAACCATGCTAAGTCTTTCGGCAAGGGCAAAGTCAACCTGTACTGTAATAATGGTGTCTTCCTTTCCGTGTACATTCTTGCACTGGATATCAAGTTTTGGTCCGTAGAAGGCTGCTTCACCTTCTGCTTCCTTATAATCTATTTTCAAGTGGTCCAAAATAGTTCTCATCTGGCCCTGAACATTTTCCCAGTCTTCTTCGTTTCCGATATATTTTTCCTTGTTCTTAGGATCCCATTTTGAGAATCTGTAAGTTACGTCCTCCTGTATTCCCAAAGTTTCCATCATAAATTTAATCAGGTCAACTACCCCCTTGAACTCATCTTCGAGCTGTTCAGGAGTACAAACCAAATGTCCCTCTGAAATTGTAAACTGACGGACACGTATAAGGCCGTGCATTTCCCCGGATGCCTCGTTTCTGAACAAGGTAGAAGTTTCACCATATCTTATAGGCAAATCACGGTAGCTGTGAAGCTTTGTGTTGTATATCATAAACTGGAAAGGACAGGTCATAGGCCTTAATGCCATCACTTCTTCGTCCTTTTCCTCATCTCCCAGCAGGAACATTCCATCCTTATAGTGCTGCCAGTGTCCTGATAGCTTATATAAGTCGCTCTTTGCCATAAATGGAGTTTTTGTCAGCACATAGCCTCTTCTCTCTTCTTCATCCTCTACAAATCTTTGCAAGGTCTGAACAATTCTAGCTCCTTTTGGCATAAGTAAAGGAAGGCCCTGTCCAACTTCTTCAACAGTTGTGAACAGTTCAAGTTCTCTGCCCAGTTTGTTATGGTCTCTTTTCTTTGCCTCTTCAAGTTTAGTTACATATTCTTCTAATTCACTCTTTTTAGGGAAGGCGGTACCATAAATTCTCTGGAGCATCTTGTTTTTTTCATTGCCTCTCCAATATGCACCTGCAGCACTCATAAGTTTTACAGCCTTGAGCTTTCCGGTCGACATAAGATGAGGACCGGCACAAAGATCAACAAAGTCCCCCTGTTTGTAGAAGGATATTTCTTCGCCTTCGGGTAAATCCTTTATCAGCTCAACCTTATAGGGTTCACCCTTGTCTTCCATAAATTTGATTGCCTCTTCCCTAGGCAATGCAAATCTTTCCAGAGGAATATCTTCCTTTATGATTTTCTCCATTTCCTTTTCAAGCTTTGCCAAATCCTCGGGTGCAAAGTTCTTTTCAGTATCAAAGTCATAATAGAAGCCGTTTTCTATAGCCGGGCCTATTGCAAGTTTAACATTTGGGAACAACCTTTTTACAGCTTGTGCAAGAACATGTGATGCGGTGTGTCTGTATGCAAGTCTTCCGCCTTCATCTGAAAAAGTTAAAAGGCTAAGTGAACAGTCATTTTCAAGTTTAAAATCAAGTTCCTTTACCTTTCCGTCAACTTCCCCTGCGAGAGCTGCCCTTGCAAGTCCTGCACTGATGCTTTCAGCAACTTCCTTGATTGTAATACCGTTCTGGTATTCCTTATTGCTTCCGTCCTTTAATGTAATCTTAATCATTTTTTACCTCCGTTTATTAATGCTGTTTATTTCAGCTTATTTTTTATTTCATTCGATATTTTCTCTGCAAACTGTTCAGGTAAAATAGTCCCTAAATCACCCTCTTTTCTTGATCTGACAGAAACCAGTCTGCCCTCCAGCTCCTTGTCACCGATTACAAGCATATAAGGAGTCTTTTCTATCTGGGCCTCACGAATCTTATAACCTATCTTCTCATTTCTGACATCTACCTCTACCCTAACATTTTCAGCTTCCAGAAGCTTTTTAACTTCATAGGCATAATCGTGATGCTTGTCAACCAGAGGAAGAATTTTAACCTGAACAGGACTCAGCCACGTTGGAAACGCACCTGCAAAATGTTCTGTTAGTATGGCTATAAATCTTTCTATGCTACCGAAAACAACCCTGTGAATCATTACAGGTCTGTGCTTTTCACCGTCTGGGCCAATATAACTGAGGTCGAATCGTTCCGGCAGGTTCATATCCAACTGAATGGTTCCGCATTGCCATGTACGTCCAATCGAATCCTCCAGATGGAAATCTATCTTCGGCCCGTAAAATGCACCGTCTCCCTCATTTACAGTGTACTTAATTCCTTTTAAATCCAATGCTTTTTTAAGTCCCTGTGTAGATAATTCCCACATTTCATCCGAGCCAATTGAGTTTTCGGGTCTTGTAGATAATTCTACATTGTATTTAAATCCAAAAACTTTATAGAAATCATCAATTAAATTTATAACGCCAACAATTTCATCAGTTATCTGCTCAGGTGTCATAAAAATGTGTGCATCATCCTGTGTAAAGCACCTTACTCTCATCAATCCGTGAAGTGCCCCTGAAAGCTCATGCCTGTGTACTAGACCCAGTTCTCCCATTCTTTGAGGCAAGTCCCTGTAAGAATGTAGTTTACGTTTAAATGCAAGAATTCCTCCAGGACAATTCATGGGTTTTATGGCATATTCCTGTTCATCAATATCAACAGTATACATATTCTCTTTATAAGTGTCCCAGTGTCCTGATCTCAGCCAGAGCTCCTTGTTCAGGATAACAGGTGTTTTAATCTCCTGATATCCGCCTTTTTTGTGTTCCGATCTCCAGAAATCCTCAAGAAGATTGCGAAGAACCATACCTTTTGGCATAAAAAACGGGAAGCCAGGGCCTTCGTCCAATATATCGAATAAATCCAGCTCCCTTCCCAGCTTTCTATGGTCACGCTTTTTTGCCTCTTCAATTCTGAAAAGGTATTCATCCAGCTGGCTTCTCTTGGGGAAGGCTGTACCATATATTCTCTGAAGCATTTTATTCTTCTCATTGCCTCTCCAATAGGCACCTGCAACAGAAAGCAATTTTACGGCTTTTAATTTACCTGTCCCGGATAAATGAGGCCCTGCACAAAGGTCTGTAAAATCACCCTGTTTGTAAAAGGATATTTCTTCTCCTTCCGGAAGGTCCTTTATAAGTTCGACCTTATAGGGTTCTTCCTTCTCCTCCATGAACTTTATTGCCTCGTTCCTTGGAAGAACAAACCTCTCCAGCTTTAAGTCCTCTTTTATTATCTTTTCCATTTCCTTTTCAATGCTATCAAGTTCCTCTAACGAAAATGGTTTTTCCCTTTCAAAGTCATAATAAAATCCGGTATCTATTGCAGGCCCTATTGCCAGCTTGGCATTCGGGTACAGTCTTTTTACAGCCTGGGCCAATACATGGGAAGCGGTATGTCTGTATGCAAACCTTCCGCCTTCATCTTCGAAAGTTAAAAGATTTAACCTGCAATCACTCTCCAGTTTAAAATCAAGCTCCGTTACCTTACCGTCAACTTCTCCGGCCAATGCTGCTCTGGCCAATCCCGCACTTATGCTTTCTGCAATTTCACGGACTGTTATACCTTCCTGATATTCTTTTACAATACCGTCTTTCAAGGTAATTTTTATCATGTACAAAACCTCCCTTTTGCAATACTTTATAAGACATAAAAAACTCCCGTCCTTATATAAGGACGAGAGTTATCTCGCGGTTCCACCCTACTTTCTGCTCTGTGCGTAAAAATACGCTGATTATAACGTTATCACCGATACAGCTCGGAGGTGGTCTTCGGTAAAGTGAAGGTTTGGATACTTTCAGCTAATAATATCCAATCTCTGAAACCCCAGCTTATACTTACTCTTCTCGTCAACGCCTTTGCTGATATTAATGTATCTTTTTATTTATTATATTCCTTACTGTTTTTATATGTCAATACTTCATAAACTGTTTTGAATTTGATGTTATTTTTGCTATTATTTGTAAATAATATAGCTATTGATATTTATTATTACATTTTAAAAGCAGGAGGACCAGTTTGAGAAACAAGAGGGTTATACGTTGTAAGAGAGACAGGAGAAAGAAATATTTTAAACTATTACTTCTAGGTTTCGTACTGCCGGCATTATCGGTATTATTAGTTTATATATCTTTTTTAGTGTTTATTATGCCGTTATATGTCAAGTAATTGTTAATATTGCATATCATTTTGGTTTTTTATTGTAAGAAAATCGTATATTAATACTATTTGAATTAACTAAGTATAATAATATAATAAGTGCATGGATTAAATTATATTTTCCTCCTTTAAATTATTTCGAACCGGCTGAAAATGGCCGGTTTCTTGTTTTGTATTTCTATAAAAAAATCAGTCGATACATATGTAGTTTTTTATTTTATCAAATGTCTTTTGTTTAATTCCCGTTATTTTCATAATGTCGGTTAGTTTTACAAAACCACCGTTTTGCTCCCTGTATTCTATGATAGCTTTTGCAGTTGACGGGCCTACATTTGGCAGCTCTTCAAGCTCTGCCTGAGAGGCTTTGTTGATATTCAGAAGCTTAGCTTTTGATTCATCCGATGAATTGCTCTCTTTCTCCCCCACATCAGCTCCCAAGCTGTCAATTATAACATCAACACCACTGTTTAAGGGATTGCCACCCGTAGCTTTTACTGATTGAGGCTGATTACCTGTCTTTCCCGTGCTTGCTGCTTTTGCCGTTCCCTTGGCTTTGATTCTTAACATAGTATTTTCATTTAAAGGGTACGCCAGGTTTATATTATCAAGATCAGCTTGTTTGGTGGCACCACCGGCGTTTTTTATGGCATCTTCAATAATCTGTCCCTTTTTTATTATTACTACTCCCGGTTTGTTTACACAACCTGTAACATAGACTTTGATATCTGGTACTTTTTCCTCCTCGGTCTGTTCTTCTGAAGGCTCCGCCTCCTTTGATACAATTGCGGTGTTTTTTTCTTCAACCATTGGTATTTCAAGTGGATGATAAACCTGCTTTAGAATAAAACCTAATATACCTGCACCTAATACCAGAACTGCAATAATACATACTGCATGAATTTTACTTAAAAATATCTTTTTGCCAAAAACAGATATCTCCATAGCCTACCTCCTATTATGTTAAGTTTTTTAAAAATAAAAGATTTTAAAATAAATAGAAAAAGCTGTTGAAATTTATAAATTTATTTCCACCTCTGCCAACCAATAATACTTTGAAAATTCAGCTTTATAATTTATACTGTGGAAAGAAATAAAGAAAATATAGAAATGTTTCATAAATATTATATTACATATTTTAGTATTTTACCATATTATTTAAACAAATCTCTATAAAAAAGTTTAAAAAAGTGAATTCTTGCTTTATACTTATAATATATTTACTTATTCACAGGAGGAGTTATGAAGAAAGTACTGGCAACATTAATCATATCAATAGTATTACTATTTCAAGTCTCACCTGCATTTTGTGCAAATCTCGACATTGATGCTGCTTCATACATACTAATGGATGCAAAAACAGGAAGTGTTTTGTACGAATATAAGCCCGATCTGAAATGGCGTCCTGCCAGCACTACAAAAATAGCAACTGCATTAGTAGCTCTTAAGGAAGGTAATATGGATCAGGTAATGACCGCAAGTAATGAGGCAGTTACCGATATAGGCGTAGGTGGCATGAATATAGGCATCATGCCTGGAGAACAGATGTCGTTAAATGATCTGCTTCACGCTCTTTTGATAGTTTCGGCAAATGAAACTGCCAACATAATCTCCGAAAACCTGTATAATGATAAATCTAAGTTTATGGCAGAAATGAATAAGGTTGCTTTAGAAGCGGGAGCAAAAAATACGACTTTCACTAATCCCTGTGGAATTGATGAATATGAAAAAGATGCCGAGCACTTTTCCTCTGCAAGAGATTTGGCTCTTATAGCAAAAGAGTGTTTAAAATACCCTTTATTTCGTGAAATTATAGGCCAGAAGCAGCTTAATATGCTGCCAGCCACAAATAAACATAAAACTTGGAATGTACTTAATACTACAAATAAATTACTGGGACAATCCTTTAAGTACGGTCCTGAAACAGGCGACGACAGAAATCAGTTTACCATTACAGGTTTAAAAACCGGTTCGACTTCCCGAGCAGGTGCAAATTTTATTTCCAGTGCAATAAATAAGGATGGCCTTGAATTGATTTCTGTTGTACTCGGTGTAAATAATAAACCCAATAGAAGTGTTTTTGATTTTACAAAAACTCTTTTAAAGGCAGGCTACGAAAACTATTCCAGACAAATGATTATTGACCGTTCCACAAAAATTCAGGAAATCACCGTCAAGGATGCTGCAAATGGGGATAAGATTGATCTTATAACTAACGGAGTAATTGAGGCACTTTTACCTAATGATAAAAACGAATGGCAGCTTGATAAAAAAATCAATGTCAGGCAGGATGTAAAAGCTCCTATTAAAAAAGGTACGGTTCTTGGGAGCATCGAGTACACAAGAGAAGGCATAACGCTGGGAAAAGTAGATATCGTTTCTTCAAGAACTGTTGAACAAACACTAAAATCAAAATCCAAGGACTATGTAAAGGGTATAACAAGCAATAATCTCTTTAAATACGTTATAATTGGAGTAATTATAGTAATTTGCTTTTTTATTATGAGATTTATATTAAGAAAAATATCAAGAAAAAGAAAATACAAATTAAGAAACTTCAATTAAAAATCCGACTTTTTATGTTTTTATTAGCCTCATATATTGATTTAATTTAAATATACTTATATTATAGTATATGTTTATATGCAGTAAATAACTGAAAAAATACTACTGGCTTTTTTAAAAGGAGTGTAGTCAATGAGAACCGAACCGATTTACCAGACTAGGAAAATCACTGATCTCAAAGATCTTATGGTTCAAAGCGCAAAATTATTCGGAGATAAAAACGCATTTTACATTAAAGACAAAAATGGTGAGTACTACGGAAAAACATATACTGAACTCAAAAGCGATATTGACGCTTTTGGTACGGCATTGATAAGTCTAGGTTTAAAGGACAAAAAAATTGCTATTTTGTCTCAGAACAGTGCAGAATGGTGTACCTCGTACCTTACAATAACAGGCGGAGTAGGTGTTATAGTCCCTTTAGACAAGGAGCTTCCTTTTAATGAGGTTGAAAATCTTATTTCACGTGCGGGAGTCAGTGCAATAGTTTTTTCATCAAAATACCGCAGCGAAATGTTGAAATTATCCCATAATTCCGGGGTTGAATATTACATAGACATTGATCAAAAAGAAGAGGTATCTGATGGGTTTCTATCCTATTCATGTTTAATTGAAAAGGGCAGAGATTTAATGAAACAAGGGGACAGGAGTTATCTGGATGCTGAGATAGACCCTGCTGCCATGTGTGCCCTTATTTTTACATCAGGTACAACTGATTTGGCTAAAGGGGTTATGCTTTCAAGCAAGAACATTGTGTCCAACGTAAGAGCTGTTGTATCAATGCTCTACATAGACGAGACCGACAGTGTTCTTTCTATTTTGCCACTTCATCACACCTATGAATGTACGGCAGGTTTTTTGGTAATGATGTACAGCGGGTGTTGTATGTCATTTAACGAGGGACTAAAGTATATAGTTCAAAACTTGCAGGAGACAAAACCTTCAATCCTTATGTTGGTTCCTCTGATACTTGAAAACATGCACAAGAAAATAGTAAAGCAGGCTTCAAAAACAAGGATGGGTAAAATTAAGTTTAATACTGCAATTGAAATAAGCAATTTTCTATATAATTTCTTTAAAATAGATATACGAAAAAAATTATTCAAACAAGTTTTAAACACTTTCGGAGGCAGAGTAAGACTGGTTATTTCCGGTGCTGCTGCGGTAAATCCGGATGTTTCGAATGATTTATGTGCTATGGGTATAAGGATAGTCCAAGGCTACGGACTCACTGAGTTTTCACCTATAGTTGCAGTAAACAATGACCGTGGGTTCAGACATGATTCCGCCGGAAAGCCGCTTGCAGGGGTAGATGTACAGCTTGAAAATATCGGCGAGGACGGCATTGGAGAATTTGTTATATCCGGTGATTGTGTAATGTTAGGTTATTACGAAAATCCATCAGCAACCCGAAATGTGTTAAAAAACGGCCGTTTATATACCGGTGACTTAGGATATATTGATGATGAAGGCTTTATTTATATTACAGGCAGAAAGAAAAATGTCATTGTCACAAAGAACGGTAAAAATATATTCCCTGAAGAAGTTGAAGCATATCTTGCAAAGAGTAAGTTTGTCAAGGAGAGCCTTGTATGGGGCAGATTTGATGAAGAAACCGGGGAAACCGAAGTCAATGCACAGATTTTGCCTGACATTGATGAGATAAAGGCAAAGCTGAATCTTAATATTGTTTCAAATGATGAAATACGCAAGGTTATTCACGGGGAAATCAAGGAAATAAACAAGCAGATGCCGCTTTATAAGCGAATAAAAGACTTTACAATTCGTGAAGAAGAGTTTGTAAAAACAACGACCAAAAAAATCAAGAGATATGTTGAAAATGTGGGCTAATTTTATAAACATATAAATAAAAGCCGGAGTAATAGAATCTATAGGGATTCTTATTATTCCGGCCTTTTTAGGTTTTCAATAACTTTTTCCCACACTTCTTTTTCAGTCATAAAGGCATCCGAAATTTTTCCCTCTATATTATCAAGTTCAGCAAAGTTATTTCTCAGACAATGTTTAAGATATATACCCTGGAGATTTTTCCACGTGATACATGACTCATCCAATACTTCATTCAATTCATCGGTTAGGCGTTCATCCAATAGTCCCTTATCCTTTAGTGTGCAAAGTAGCAGCTTGTTCCCTTTTAACCTGTTAGATATCTTGGAAAACTCATAATTGTAATGATGAATTTTAGATGCGTCCTCATTTATCATTGTTTTGTTTACAACTTCCTGCTTTTCTATAAGCATATCCAAATTGTAAATCAGTTGCTCTGTACATTTTATAAACTGTTTTATGTCTATTTCGTAGGGAGGAATAAAGTCATTTTTAAAGGAAAGAATTCTGTAATCTGTCTTAATTTGTTTAAGTGGTGAATGAAAAGCTTGAATTACTTCATTTGTAGGAATTTCTCTTATATCATAAAATAAGTTTACATCATCCTCATAAGCATAAAAAACATCTTTTTCTTCATCAAAACCTGTAACAAAAGCAAAGTGGGATGTATGAATTTTATTATAGTAATACGAAAATCTATTCCAATTATATAAATCAACGTTGAGCGTTGCATATAAGTTGTTCATGAGAATATCTTTAAATTCTTGTATAAAATTCTCTTTATTCTTAAAATTAAATGCTTCATATTTAAAGATATTTTCTGCGAAAAAATTGTAGTACTCTTGAGTGTAGTCCATATGAAAAACATTATCAGGGTAATAGGTATACTCATAATAATTGAGATATGCAAGTGGTTCATAGCTGGCATCAACTTTTGTTAGTATTGAAAGAAACATATTTACAATACAGTTCCCCCAGAATTTATTATATGGCTGTAAATCCTTTATGTATCGCATCAATATTCACCCGTTCTTTTCTTCTTATAATTTGATTATAATCGATTTTATTTTACATTACAATACATAATAGTCTGTTAATGTATTTTATGTAAAAAAATATCCAAAGGCTAAGTTCACCCTTGGACATTTATTTTTATTATGTGAATTTTCTAATTGACTATTTAAGACCACAGTTCTTTTCTTAATGCTGCAATATCTTCATTTTCAAGATATTCATCATATGTCATTTGTCTGTCGATAATCCCTTTTGGAGTTATCTCAATTATTCTGTTGGCTATTGTCTGAACAAACTCATGGTCATGAGAAGTAAAGAGAATTGTTCCCTTATAGTTAATCAGACCATTGTTCAGTGCAGTGATAGATTCCAAATCCAGATGGTTTGTAGGCTCATCAAGAACAAGTACATTTGCACCTGAAAGCATCATCTTTGCCAGCATACAACGAACTTTTTCTCCTCCTGAGAGTACCGAAGCCTTTTTTAAAGCTTCTTCACCTGAAAACAGCATCCTTCCAAGCCATCCTCTAAGGAAAGTCTCTGTCTGATCCTTTGAGAACTGTCTCAACCAATCCACCAAATTTAAGTCAACACCTTCAAAGAATTCGGAGTTGTCCGTTGGGAAATAAGCCTGTGACGTAGTTATACCCCATTTAAAGTCACCACTGTCCGGTTCAGTCTCACCCATAAGAATTTTAAACAATGTGGTTTTTGCATTTCCGTATGTTCCGACAAACGCTATCTTGTCACCCTTATTTACTATAAGGTTAAAGTCGTTGAGAAGCTTTTCACCTTCAATCTCCTTTGAAAGGCCATTAACCATGAGCAAATCGTTTCCGGCTTCTCTCTCCGGCTTGAAATCCACGAAAGGGTACTTTCTTGATGAAGGTTTTATATCCTCAAGTGTAAGTTTATCCAATAATTTCTTACGAGAAGTAGCTTGTTTTGATTTTGAAGCATTCGCACTAAACCTTTGAATAAATTCCTGCAATTCCTTTATTCTTGCTTCAGTTTTTTTGTTTGCATCCTTCGCCTGCTGAAGTGCTAACTGACTTGACTGATACCAGAAATCGTAGTTTCCGACATATAGCTGTATCTTTCCAAAGTCAATATCAGCAATATGTGTACATACCTGATTCAAAAAGTGTCTGTCATGGGATACTACAATAACTATATTTTCAAAATTGGCCAGAAAGTTTTCAAGCCAAGTAATAGATGCTATATCAAGATGGTTTGTAGGCTCGTCCAGCAATAGAATATCAGGATTTCCGAAAAGAGCCTGAGCCAAAAGCACCCTTACCTTTTGATTACCGTCAAGATCCTTCATGAGTTTATAATGGTACTCTTCTGTTATGTTTAATCCGTTTAATAACGTAGCAGCGTCGGATTCTGCTTCCCATCCGTTCAGCTCCGCAAATTCTCCTTCTAATTCAGAAAGTCTTATTCCTTCTTCCTCTGTAAAATCAGACTTTGCGTAAAGTACCTCTTTTTCATCCATAATTTCAATCAATCGCTTGTGGCCCATCATTACGGTTTTAATAACTTCAAATTCATCGTATGCATAATGATCCTGTTTTAAAACAGCCATTCTCTCTCCGGGAGAAATCGAAATATCACCCTTATTGGGTTCAATTTCACCAGAAAGTATCTTTAGAAAGGTTGATTTTCCGGCACCGTTTGCACCTATCAATCCGTAGCAGTTTCCCTGTGTAAATTTAATGTTTACATTTTCAAATAAAGCACGTCCCCCATACCTTAGAGAGACACCGTTTGCACTAATCATTTTATCTCCGTTTCCAGGCAGGATAACTAAATATCCTATCCTTTTATTATAAATATTAAATAAATTTAAATGTTTATTTTATTTGTCAAAAACAGCATAAAATAAGAAAAGCATAGTTAATGCTTTTCCCAATAATATTAAAGCACAACTTATTACAATGTTCAATATCTAATGCTGGTCATTTCTCCATCAGACCATAACCTTTCCAGATTGTAAAACCCTCTGTCCTCCTGATGGAAAACATGTATTACAACGTCAGCGTAGTCCAGAAGAATCCATCTTGCAGAATCGTAACCTTCCTTGTGGTGTGCCTCCAGCCCCATTTCAGCCAGTTTGAAATCAACTTCATCGGCTATAGCCTTTATATGAGTGGAGGATGTACCGCTGCATATAACAAAATAATCGGCAATAATCGTAATATCATGAATATCAATTATGCTTATATCCTTTGCCTTCTTATCTTCCATAGCCGCAACGATTTTGTCTACCAATGTTTTTGAATCCAATATTTTGCACCTCATCTTCTGATTGTTTTTTATTAAGGATTATAATCATTTCCAAGTATTATTGTAATATCAAAATTAGGTTCAGCCTGTATTTCTTCTGAAACCTTGGATATTTTTAACATGTTGCTGATTGGACCTGCCTTTACGCCTTTCTTTCTTACAATTATTTGAGAAGTACTCTGAACATTGCCGGTTTCGGCACTTGCCTCAAATCCCTGTGCCACAAGCATAGTCTTAACCTCTCCTGCGAGACCTTTTTTACCGGTACAGTTAACAACCTGAACTGTGGTCTTTCCACTCTTCTTTGTAGTTTCTGCCGTGTCTTTAGCGGAATCCTCAACAGGCTTGCTATCCACTATTATTTTCCCGGGGGTCTTTGATGCAGGTGCAGGTTTAACGGGTTGCTTTTTTACTTCAACAACCTTTTTGTCGAAAACACCTGAATCTTTATAAAAATTTGCCCCTACTATAATTGATGAAAACAGTAGTAAAAATGTTCCTACTGCGTAAAATACAAATTTAAAAAATTTACTCATTTTTTATTATCTCCAAAACTAGTTCTCCTCGGTTTTTTGTGTCATTAATAATATATAGTTTCTAGCCTCAATAGTAAATGGATGAATTAAGCCATTTTGGCTAATAACGTATTTGATTACACTATTAAAAGCACTTATCAAAGCACGATCCAAATCTACGAATGCCAAACTCCGTGCTTCCTGTACATCACCGTGGGTTCTTCCCGGCTCAATGTAATCAGCCAGAAATATTATTTTATCCATTGTACTCATCCCCGCAAATCCGGTAGTATGATACTTAATTGCATTTAGTACGGCAGGGTCTTCCACACAGTACTTTTGTCTTGCCATTACAGCACCTACTGCTCCATGCATAAGGAATAACTGATTTTCCTCAATCGGACTGAGTTCTATGTGATTTTCAATACAATACCGCTTTGTTTCATTGTCTTCAAGGTTCTTCGCACAATCATGCAAAAGTCCTGCCACTTTAGCTTTTTCTATATCCTCACCATAATGTTCAGCCAATTCAACAGCGACTTTCATAGTATTAACAGAATGAATGTACCTTCCCGGTTTTAGGGACTTTTTAAGCAGTATATCCATTTCACTAAAATTCATTTTCCATCCTCTTAAATATACAATTTATTTTTCTTTATATACCCCTCAACAGGCTCAATTATAAAATATTTAACAGATTTTCCGTTTTTTATTCTATCTCTTATAAAGGTTGATGAAATTTCAATTAGGGGCGCTTCAAAACCTGTAATATTAACATCATATTCACTCTTTAAATAAGTTAAACGTGTCTTAAATTCTTCATCTTGGAATCCGGGCCGCATTAATGCTATAAAACTTGTTAGTGTAAATACTTCCTCCGCACTTTTCCATTTCAGAAGATCCATTACTACATCAGCGCCAATTATATAATAAAACTCCGTGCCCTTAGGATAAAGTTCATGCAGCTGTTTAAGAGTATCTACCGTATATGTGTATCCTCGGCGTTCTATCTCAATAGAAACCGCTTCAAAGTTTGGATTTGTGCTGACTGCACACTGTACCATATTCAATCTGTGAACAGGGTCAGTAACTGAAGCAAGGTCTTTGTGAGGCGGTTTTCCTGATGGTATAAATAATACCTTATCAAGTGCAAATTCTTCTCTGACCATCTCGGCAACTGCCAGATGTCCAACATGCACAGGATCGAATGTACCTCCGCAAATACCTATTTTCACGCCTTTATCCAAATCAAACGTCCTTTCATAATATATATTGTTATTATTTTGCTGCAATATAATCTACATTATAGCATAAAATATTTAACTATTTATTAAGAAATGTAAAAGTTTATCAGAGAAATTCTTAAGCAGGAAAAGACCCGGCATTTTTTGTTATGCCGTGTCTTTTCTTAACTTAATCAACCATCAGCTTTTTCCTTGTGGGAATCCGTTATAGGGGCTGATTTATTGCGTTTACGAAGTGCTTCACTAATCAGATACTCTATTTGGCCATTTACAGACCGGAATTCATCATCAGCCCACTTCGATATTTCTTCCCACATTTTGGGACTGAGCCTGAGTAAAAGTGTCTTTTTTTCCGCCATAATACCATCGCCTTTTTAGTTATGCAATGTTCCGGTGTTTATAACCGGTTGTGTATTTCTCTCACCGCATAGTACCACCAATAAGTTGCTTACCATTGCAGCCTTTCTTTCTTCGTCAAGCTCCACTATTTCATTTTCACTAAGCTTGTTAAGTGCCATCTGAACCATCCCGACAGCACCCTCAACTATTTTCTGTCTTGCTGCAATAATAGCAGCCGCCTGCTGTCTTTGAAGCATTGCTGCAGCTATTTCAGGTGCATATGCCAAATGAGAAAGTCTTGCTTCTTCAACAATTACACCTGCTTTTCCAAGTCTTTGCTGCAGTTCGTTTTTAAGTGCTTCTGCAACCTCATCCGTACTTCCTCTCAGAGAAATGGTATGAGTATCTTCGGTATTATCATATGGATACATTCCTGCCAAATGTCTCAAAGCAGATTCACTCTGAACATTTACATAATCAACATAATTATCTACATCAAATATGGCCTCAACGGTATTTTCAACTCTCCATACAATTACTGCGGCTATTTCAATTGGATTACCCATTTCATCATTAACCTTTATTTTTTCACCGTTTATATTTCTTGACCTTAATGAAATCTTTTTCTTGGAATAAAAAGGATTAGCCCAGTGCCAGCCTTCCTTTTTTATAGTTCCCGTATACTTTCCGAAAAGAATCAATACCATTGCCTGATTAGGCTGAATAGTAAAAAATCCGGGAAGAATAAATATAAAAACAATAAATAAAACAATTCCCAGTGCAATTAAAACATTAGCTTCTTTGTATACACCTACTCCAAAAAGAACTACACTCAAAATAAGTATAAAAAATGCACCTAAAAGTATCTTTCCACCTGAAGTGGTTTTTCCATCAATCTCTTTCACAACTATCAACCTCCCTAATTAAATAAAAAAATAAATATTAATATGATATCTAAATGATATCATATTAATATTACAAATTCAATATTTTCCATACAAAAATTATTCTTCAATCATGCTTTTTAATTTCTCAGCATTAATTACTTTTACGGCTTCCTTTTGAAATTCAATAATACCCATGTCCCGCATTATTCCCATCTCTCTTGACATGGAAGGCCTTGATATATTCAGAAATTCCGCCATTTCGTTTCTGTTTATGGGAAGTCTGAAAGTATTACTGCCTGCCTTTTCCATGTATTCAAGCAAAAAGCATGCAATTTTGGAGTTAATTCCTTTCATTGAAAGATATTCGACTCTTCTGTTAAGCATAATCGCCCTTGTAGAAACACTTTTTAAAAGATTCCTTATAAGCTGAGAATGATGAGAACAAGCATCACTGCATTGATTTAATATCATTTCATTTTCGATAAACATTACTCGGCAATTCGTTTGGGCCTGAACGTTTGAAGGCCATTTTTCCGTCCCGGAAAATGCAATGACCTCACCAAAAATGCTTCCCGGTTTAATGAGATTCATCATTACACGATTCCCTGCCGCATTTTCCTTAGTTACAACTCCGTTGCCCTCCACAAGTATCCCCACCCCGTGATACCTGCCCCCTGCCATTACAATATAATCCCCCTTGTTATAGCTATAAATCTTTGGGTTGAAGCATTCAAGGATTGATATAATTTGTTTACTGTCAAAGTTCTCAAACAGTTCACAATTGAGAAGAACTTCTGTTATATTTTTAATTTCACTTTCGTTTAATTTCATATTTCCCTCCTTTTGTATCTCCAGATACCGAACTTAATATAATTATACCTTATAATCATTACATAATCATTTAAACGACAAACAAATAAAATATATATTTAAGGAGAGTTATATTATGAAGAGAAATATTATTAGGATAGATGAAGAAAAATGTAATGGGTGCGGATTATGTGTAACAGCATGTCATGAAGGTGCGCTGGTTTTAGAAAACGGTAAGGCAAAACTTATATCCGACAGCTACTGTGACGGTCTCGGAAATTGCCTTCCCGAATGTCCTACAAATGCAATAACTATTGAGGAACGTGAAGCAGATGCATACGATGAAGAACTTGTCAAAAAGAATATAGCAATGAAAGCTGCCGCACAAACTCCTCCGGTACATCATCACATGCATGGCGGATGTCCCGGTTCAAGAGCAATGGCAATAAAGAAAGCTCCGGCATCGGAAACTATATCAACTACAGCTTCTGTTCCGGCGGTATCAGAGCTTATGCAGTGGCCGTGCCAAATCAAGCTGGTTCCGGTAAATGCACCATACTTTGACAACTGCGACCTACTGATTGCAGCCGATTGTACTGCATACGCATATGCAAACATTCACAAGGATTTTATGAAAAACAGAATTACGCTTATCGGATGTCCTAAGTTGGACGAAGGTGATTATTCTGAGAAACTTACTGCAATTATTGCAAACAATAACATTAACAGTGTAAAAGTTCTCCGAATGGAAGTCCCTTGCTGTGGAGGCATTGTAAGTGCGGTAAAAACTGCCTTGATTAATTCGGGAAAAATGTTGCCCTGGAGTATTGTAACAATAGGTACAAATGGCGAAGTACTGCAAAGTTAATTAATGGAATTGGTAGTTTAAATTGAATATTTTTTCCATTATAATAGGTCTGTAGGCAATTTGTGCCTGCAGGCCTTTTAAATTTATAAAGCAGGAGGATTATTTATGCTTATAGGAATAATTGGAGCTATGGAACAGGAAATAAAGCTATTGGCAGAGAGCATGCTGATAAATGAAACAAAAACTATTGCTATGCGTGAATATTATATCGGCAAACTATTTGGTAAAGACGTTGTTCTGGTTTTCTCAAAGTGCGGCAAGGTTGCTGCAGGTTCAACCGTTACTACACTTATTGAAACCTTTAATGTTGATGTTGTTCTTTTTACAGGCGTTGCCGGAGGGGCTGATAAAAACTTAAAAATAGGCGATATAATTGTTGCGGACAAGCTTGTGCAGCATGATATGGATGCAAGTTCCTTGCCGGGATTCAGCAAGTTTGAAATACCACTTTTGGGAGTTGGAACATTTGTTGCTCCTTCTCATATGGTGTCGCTGGGTAAAAAATCTGCGGAGTTTTATGTATCTAGCTGCTTGAACACAGATGTCGATGAAAGTATCTTAAAAGAGTTTAATATCTGTACTCCAAATATTGTAACAGGTACAGTGGCAAGCGGCGACCAATTTGTTGCGGACAGCAGCAAGGTTTTAAGCCTTACTCAGGAAATAGAGAATCTAAAGTGTATTGAAATGGAAGGCGCAGCCGTAGCACAGGTTTGTTACGAACATGGTGTAGATTATATTATATTCCGTGTTATTTCTGACAAAGCAGATGAGCATGCAAATATCAACTTCCCAAGATTTATCGAAGAAGCGGCCTCCCATTTTACCAGAGGAATTATAGAACATTTTGTTTCAGAAATAGCATAAAATAAAGCCGGGTCAAACCGGCTTTTGTTTTCTCTTTTTTTTAGAAATTAATTAACGTATTCAATTTACATAATTAATTTCCTATTCTTTAAATCTCTATACAATTCAATATAGTACCGGGACTCGGAACAAATTATATTTAAGTATTATGTAACATTAAGCACATCGTCTTAATATACTACTAATGTAATAGAAAAATTATATTTATTAAGGTGATTTAATATGCCATTAACAGACCGAGAACTGCTTGCAAGACTAATACGATGTGAAGCCGAAGGTGAGGGGGACAACGGTATGAGAGGGGTTGCCTCTGTCGTTATGAACAGAGTAACTGTTCCGTATGGCGAGTTTTTCAGACTAGTTCATGGTGATATCAGAGCTGCAATATTCCAGCCCCGACAGTTTACTTGTGTAATGGAAGTCGTAAATGGTCAATATAACCCTCAAAATATATTTAATATGACTCCATTACAAGTACATTATGACATAGCCGATTGGGCTATGACCGGCAACACTCTTGGTGCTGTAGCAAACTCATTATGGTATTTCAATCCGTTTAAACCTTCATGTATATCCTTTTTTCCTCCCGGTGAAAACGGAACATATTTAACCAGGGTAAATCAGCACTGTTATTATATCCCCACCCAAAAGTATGCAAGTACCTAAACTTTAACGTTCTTAAAGAAAGGAAGTAGATTATGAAAAGCTCACATACTCCATACTACAACATACCGGATTGTTATTTTGACGACCGTCAAAATAACAATATGATAAACCCCGAAAGTTTTCCCACTGGAATACCTACAGGAGGCCCTTTCGGCTCTACAGCCTTCCCTATGGGCTCTTCAACGGTTGGTCAGACTATCCCGTTTATGAATACACAAAATCAGATGATGTCACAGCCCCAGATTATGAATCAGCAAATGAATCCATTGGCACCCATTACCCCTACAACCGAACCCCAGCCAATGACAACTCAAAGTACTGAGTTTATGAACGGATTCTTAAGAACACAGATAGGTAAAACCGTAAGGGTAGAATTTCTTATCGGAACCGGAACTCTTGTAGATAAATTCGGCACACTGCTGGCCGTAGGTGCCAACTATCTTGTTTTGAGGCAGGCTGAAACTGATGATATCGTAGTTTGTGATTTCTTTACAATTAAATTTGTCACATTCTACCTTTGATCTAAACCAAAACTCTCTACTTCATTGATTAGATTAATACAGGGTGCAAATTGTTTATTGATAATACATACTCAATTTACAATTTGTGCCTTTTATTTTACATGCATCTATAATGCTCGTTATTGGGATTATATGAATATACAATGCTTTTTGGAGGTTAAAGTGAAAGATCAAAAACTGTGGAGATACTACGACTTGATAAAATTTCTGACATTGATTAACGGTGAATTATATTTTGCCCGCGCCGATACTTTTAAGGACAAATATGAAGGTGCAATCCCAAAGCAAACTTTTCAAAGTATGATAGAAAATTTCAGGGATTACGGCACTGCCAAGAATAAAACTGATATAATACTTGAATTCCAAAAAATTTTCAACGAAAAAAGAAAAAAGGCTGCAATAAGCTGCTGGCACATCAACGACACCGAATCTGCGGCAATGTGGGAATTATACGCAAAAGCAGGCTTTGGAATTGCGGTCAACACAACGACAGAAAGGCTTGCAAATTCATTGGTTATTCCAGAGGGTTACAGTATGATAATGTCTCAAGTAAACTATATAGATTTTGATAAGGAGAACGATACCGACTACATTTATAATGAGCTTCTTCCTTTTAAAAACAAAAGAAAAGAATTTATTTACGAAAATGAGTTCAGAATTATTCTATATAAGGAAAGAAATGAATCAACCCCTGTTTCCACTTGCACTGACGAAACCATCCTTGCCGACAAAGTCAGTCGAAGATTTCATTTCGGACTGGAAAACCTCCCCCAAGAAGGAGTAAAAGTTAAAGTTGATCCCTCCAAAATCATTCTAGAGATACTGGCTTCACCTCATATGAAAAAATACGAGGTACAAGAAATCAGGAGACTTCTCGATATTATTAATCACAATAATAATACAAACTTTACAATACGACATTCTGACATTTATGACAATTTGAATTATTCAAAATAAAAAAGCATCTACATAAGTAGATGCTTTTTTGGCGTGCCCATGGGGATTCGAACCCAAGACCTACGGCTTAGAAGGCCGTTGCTCTATCCAGCTGAGCTATGGGCACATAATGGAGCGGGTGATGGGAATCGAACCCACGCAATCAGCTTGGAAGGCTGATGTTCTACCATTGAACTACACCCGCAATACCTTGTTTTTTCAGCCTTTAGGACGTGTCCCCCAGCTGACTTTTACTATTATACAAGGTACATTATCTTTTGTCAACATTTTATTTTTAATTTTTCGCATGTTTTTTATGTTCACTTTTCGCTAAATATAAAAGAATTCAGCGTCTATTTTTTCAGGTGTTATATCCAAAATTGCATAGGACTCCGATAAATTACTTCTGGATTCACTTATGCTTCCCGGATTTAAAACCATACGGTCACAGACTTGGTCAATCAACGCTACATGCGTATGACCATAAAGAGCAATATGCGCATTTTCTATTTCTGCCCTTGCAATTATACGGTCCAGGTCCCACTTCACCGAATATTTGTGACCATGAGTCAAAAATACTCTCCTACCCTCAATTTCCAGAGTCTTTTCCGCCTCAACCGTTCCAACGCCAAAGTCACTGTTTCCATAAACATACTCAAACTTTTTATCCGGATATAGCTGTTCAAGATCTGCTACATCCCGACAATAGTCACCCAGATGAATTATTATTTCAACATCCGGGTTTTTTTCTATTGCCCTCATTGCATTAGTAAGATACCCGTGAGTATCACTCATAACAAGTACTTTCATTACCAACATTCCCCCATACAGCAAAACCTGCTACAACGATTATTATAAATATTTCTGTAATTTTTCCTGCATTAATGCCAGTGCCTTAGCGCGATGGCTTATTTTATTTTTCAAATCCGCATCTATTTCAGCCATAGTCTTGTCAAATTGCTGTACAAAGAAAAGGGGGTCGTAACCAAAGCCGTTACTGCCTTTACATTCGAAATCTATAAATCCCTCACAGGTTCCCCTAACTACAAAGTGCCTGCCATCAGGAAATACTACCGCTATTGCACATACAAACCTTGCGGTTCTCTTTTCAAAAGGTACGTCCTTTAACATTTCCAATAATTTTTTATTTTTATCCGCATCACTTGCTTCAGGTCCTGCGAATCTGGCAGAGTAAATTCCCGGAGCTCCGTCAAGAACATCGACTTCCAATCCTGAATCATCTGCCAACACCATGCTTTTTGACACTTTACTTATTTCAAGGGCCTTTTTCAGAGAGTTTTCTTCAAAAGTATCGCCATCCTCAACTACATCAATATCAATATCTGCTTCATTCATTGATATAACATCAAGTGGCAGTCCTGATAATACCTGCTTGATTTCAACCATTTTTCCCTTATTTTTTGTAGCAACAATTAATCTTTCCATAAGACCTCATTCTGAGCCTTTATCAGCTCATGTATTCCGGATTCAGCCAAATCAAAAAGTTTATCCAGCTGTTTCTTACTAAAGCTCGACTTTTCACCGGTAGCCTGTATTTCGATGAATTCACCTTTATCCGTCATTATAACGTTCATGTCAACCGCTGCATTACTATTCTCGATATAACAGAGGTCTAAAAGCTCCTCACCATTAACAATTCCTACACTTGTTGCAGCCACAGTTCCTGTAATCGGCATTTTTGAAATCATGCCGTTTTTAACCAGTGTCCTGCACGCATCTACCAATGCCACATACCCTCCCGTAATGGAAGCGGTTCTGGTTCCGCCGTCGGCCTGAATTACATCACAGTCAATGGTTATAGTTCTCTCACCCAAGAGTTTCAGGTCAACTATAGTTCTTAGTGACCTTCCTATAAGTCGTTGGATTTCAGAACTTCTTCCATTAAGCTTTAATTTTGAAATATCTCTTTGATTCCTTACAGCTGTAGCTCTGGGAAGCATAGAATATTCAGCAGTTATCCAACCTTCTCCTGAATCCTTTTTGAAAGGAGGAATCCTCTCCTCAACAGAAGCCGTGCATATTACTTTTGTATCCCCAACTTCTATGAGAACTGACCCTTCCGCATGTTTAATGTAATTTCTCAGAATCCTTACCGGCCTCAATTGTGTATTGCTTCTTCCGTCATGCCTCAACATATTCCCTCCATATCTTAAAAACAAAATAATAATAACCCAAATATCCTAAAAAATCATCCGTATATTTAGATAAATAATTAACATTAATGTTATATGTTTTGTATACTTTACATAATTTTAGTTATCTATTACCTTATTAAAGGTCACAGGAACACTTTTAGCTGAAGCCACTTCAGTCCCTTCGGGCAAAGGCTTTTCCATACCGTTTATAAGGAGCTTTATTTTTTGTATTCCTTTCATCTGGCTGATTGTATAATATATTTGATTTAGAAGACTATCTTCTTTTTCTGAACCGCCGTAATTTGTAATCTGGCTTGAAAAGTCCAGAACAGCAGTACTTCCCTGTTGGTCGAAAGATATGAGCTTTGTACCTTCCGGAATGGATGTAAAGTATGTCGTATCATCGGGCTTTTTACTTAATTCGTTAAAGATTAGTTCAGGTATTCCGTTAGGGTCTGTCTGAGGTATCTGTACAGATACAGGGACAAGATAATTGTGATTATTGCTGTCGTCTGAAACGTAATATAAGTCGCATTTCACACAACCATCCTTAATTTGAGTATCACTTGAATTAATTAATGTATTGCTTCTATTTCGTAGAATTGATAAGTCCGTTCCATTTTCAAGAGTTGTTATTTCCTTTCCTTCAACCCTTATTCTGACGTCTGATACAGTGGAAAAACCAGTCAGTGTATACACAACAGAAGCTACCGCCTCTTGCTCTTCCTGCTTACCGGATAAATTTAAAAATTCCTTTGAAAAGTCAATTACAGCAACTTTGTCTTTTATATTTATGCCTTTTATCTTTGTGCCTTTGGGCAGTACGGGGTAAAGCCCGTAGTAGTCCAGCTGTTCTTTTGTTACAGCTTCATCTACTAACCCGAGGACTGCTGCTTTTGCAAGACCTTCCTGTTTTTTTACTGTTCTGGTAACAGGTACAAGTAGTCCTTTTTTGTTTTTGTAGTATAAAGTTATAAGAAGATTGGTTTTATCAGAAGCAGGAACCATACCTTTACCCGCCCCATTATCTATAACAAGACCGTTTATCTGGCTCCCGGTATAATTACCGCTTACCATGGAGCTTGTTGTTGTGGGAGCTGCTGTACCGGTAGCCATAGCCAATCCCTTTGAACTGCTCGCTGTGGCGGAAGCTGCTGCTTTAGAATCCTGAGCCGTGTTTGTTGCAGAGGAATTAAGGGTTTGATTTGCCGCTTGAATGCTGGGCTCCTGTTCTTCTTTGTGACCAATAAAAGAGCATCCTGTCGATAAAAGCATAATTACCAACACAATACTAATAATTTTTTTCATATATAGTCCTCCTTAGAGTAATTTGAAACATATGGTAATTATAGACTATATATGCAAAAATTATTATTTCCCGTAAGTGTTGGTAATTTTATAGTTTATTTTTCCTTAATTTGTTCTTCCTTATTTTCTTGTTCTTTATTATCTTCTTCTTTACTTTCTTCTTTTTTATTTTCTTCTTTTTTATTTTTTTGTTCTTTATTAATTTGGTCCAGCCCCTTAACTATAGCATCGCATAATGCCTCGGCAGTCTTCTGCTGAAAATCCTGATTGTTAAGCCTTTGCAAGTCACCCGGATTTGACAGGAATCCGATTTCTGCCAGACTTGAAGGCATATGTGTATATTTGAGAACAACTAAACCGGGTCTTGATACAGTTTTTCTATTATATGTGTCCAATCTGCTCATAAGTGAATTCTGAATTAATTGAGCAAATTTTTGACCTGTAAAAGATTTATCTCCGGCTTTTTCCGGGTAATACAAGGTTTCTGTCCCTTTTGCAGTACTTTTATCGAATGAATTATTATGTATACTCAAAAACAGTGTTGCATTTAAAGCATTTGCTATATAAGGTCTGTCGTAGAGACCTACGAATGTATCATCTTGTCTGAGCATAAAAGTATTTACATTTTTAGCCTTCAATAATTTTTCCAGCTTTAAAGCAATATCCAGATTTACATCCTTCTCGCGGGTAGAACCTCCTGAAGCACCCGGGTCAACACCGCCATGTCCTGCATCTATAACAACCAGCCGTTCACCTTCTTTGGCAGGTGTGAGAAGATTTACTTCCGTTTGTTTTAAATCTTCATTATAAGAAGTATAAAATGTAAATTCCTTTTTTACATTAAAATCAAAATTTGTAACCAATGTTTCCTTATTACGTGAAATGGCTATGGAATCAACATAATCGTCATCAATTTTATATGTATTTTCTGCAAGTTTTAAATTTGCTTTTGCAGATATAGTAATAGTATATCTTCCGCTTTCCTTATCGTAGTTTTCGGTAAAATACTTTTTTATAGTTGAGCCGGTACTTGTTAATGCAATTCCTTTAAATGCAAAGTACACCCTGTCCTGATTACTAACATATGTGAGGTAGGAACTTAACACTTGCTTTACAGGTACTTTTTCGGGTTCGTCAGCCGGCTTATCCTTTACCGGTTCACTTGGCTTTTCAGGTTTAACGTTCTGATTTTCATTTTTAGGAGGAGCAGCTTTTACTGTTTTTATATTTATAGATTTGGACTTACTGTCTACCGTCGCTGAAAGACTTTTTATATTTTTAATAAAGTCAACAGGTATTATAAGCCTGTCGTTAATTTTCTTTGCTTGAGTTGTAAGCTTATAGGTTTTTCCATCCATCTTTGTATTTATGTCATTATTTTTGAATTGGAGCTTTAATCCATTATAAGAAACATCCATAACCTGTGTTTTACTGTTCCATACAACCTTACCACCCAGCTTTTCAAACACTGCCCTTACCGGCAGCATGGTTGTTTTATTAAAAACAATACCTGGAAAGTCGGTTTTTAATTCCTTACCGTCTATTGTAATTTTATAAATGGTGTCGGAATATTTTACTTTTTTTCCGTCATAATTCATAGTCAGCGACTGTGCTGCAAACACAGAAAACTGAGGTATTAATACCAAAAAACATCCCAAAATACATGCCAGCATTTTTTTTAAATTCGTTTTTTTCTTCATTTGTCTTCTGTCACCTCATAGTTTACCATTATTTTGTTTACTACTATTATATCTTTGTTTTGACAAAAAAGGGTAAAAAATAAGACATTTTAAAACAAATGTAACCTTAATGTAAAAATTATGGCAAAATAATGGGCTAAATTACCCTGAATGATTAAATAGGAAGGGATAGAATACATCCGCAGTATTTTTGACGATACAGTTCCATCTCCCTTGCCATCTGCTGTCCCTGTCTGAACCCGGGTCTGAAATCCCGGTATAAAAATGTAGTTCCGTATTGCGCTGCGTATTTTTCCCCAAGTTCTTTTATTAAATCATGTTTCTGGTACGGGCTCACAAGCAGTGTTGTCGAAAATGCGTCACAGCCCTTCTGGGCAGCGAGTTTTGCCGCATTTTCAAGTCTTACACTGTAGCAGTGAAGACACCGGGCATCACCCATATCCTTCATATCTTCCCATTCAGTCTGTCTGAAATCATCATCATATATTACGGGAATTTTTTTAATTTTGCTAAACTTTTCAACATTTTCCCTGCGTTTTGTATGTTCTTCGATAGGGTGTATATTGGGGTTGTAAAAATACCCTTGTATATCAACGCCCTCATTCATAAGTTCCTGTACAGGATATGTGGAACATGGTCCGCAGCACATGTGCAATAGTACTTTCATTGTGTTATCACTCTTTCTATATTATATACTCCAGCCTTGCTTAACCGTCATACTCCAATCCGAAATGTGCATAAGCATTTTTTGTTGCCATTCTCCCTCTGGGAGTTTTATTGATAAATCCTAATTGTATAAGATATGGCTCATACACATCCTCAATAGTGCCCGATTCTTCTCCTATTGAAGCTGCCAGTGTATCCAGTCCTACCGGCCCGCCTCCGAACTTGTTAATTATGCTCAGCAGCATGTTTCTGTCAACACCATCCAAACCTATCTCATCAACCTCAAGTGCATCAAGGGCATGTTTTGCCAGTTCAATATCTATGACACCGCTTCCCTTTACCTGTGCAAAATCACGTACTCTTTTTAACAGTCTGTTTGCTATTCTGGGGGTTCCTCTGGATCTTCTGGCAATCTCATAAGCACCCTTTTGGTCAAGACCAATATTAAGAATCCCGGCCGAACGACTTACGATTTCTTTTAATTCTTCGGAAGTATACATTTCCAATTTATTTATTACACCAAACCTGTCCCTTAGAGGTGCAGTCAAAAGTCCCGCTCTTGTAGTGGCACCTATCAAGGTAAACTTGGGAAGATCCAGTCTTATTGATCTGGCGCTTGGACCCTTGCCGATTATAATATCCAGAGCATAGTCCTCCATGGCAGGGTAAAGGATTTCTTCCACGCTTCTGTTAAGCCTGTGTATTTCATCTATAAACAATACATCGTGAGTACCAAGGTTTGTAAGTATAGCAGCCAGGTCACCGGCTTTTTCTATTGCCGGCCCGGATGTAATTCTGAGGTTTACGCCCATCTCCGATGAAATTATACTTGCAAGAGTAGTCTTGCCAAGTCCCGGAGGGCCATAAAGCAAAACATGATCCAGAGCTTCTTTCCTTCTTTTTGCTGCCTCTATAAATACTGTCAGGTTATCCTTGGCCTTGGACTGTCCTATGTACTCATCGAACCTTTTGGGCCTTAAGCTCACCTCATCAAAATCATCAGAACGGTTACCGGCCTCAACAAGCCTCTCATCAGTTAAATCTGTCATATTAGCCTCCATGAGCCGTTAGCTACGGCTGCCAAAAAATATTGAAACTTATTCTCTTATTTTCTCAACGTCCTTAAATAAGGAAGGCTATCTTGAAAGGGATTTGAGCGCCTTCTTTATTAAATCCTCTACACTCATTCCTTCTTCATAAATACCGCTTATAATGCTTGATGCTTCTACCGAGCCGTATCCCAAAACCATCAAAGCACTAACAGCCTCCGACAGGACAGAATCTCCGGGAGCCCAGCTGTTTTCGGGACCAGCTGCCGGAATAGAAGCTGTAAGCTGTTCCTTTGATATTTTGTCCTTTAGCTCAAGTATAATTCGCTGAGCCATTTTCATTCCTATACCCGGGGCTTTTGTCAGTGACTTTGTATCCTGAGAGACAACAGCCAATGCAAATCTTGATGGCGACAGCGTTGAAATCAGGGATATTGCGGCCTTTGGCCCAACCCCTGAAACTGCCAGAAGCATCTCAAACATAGCCAGTTCTTCCACTGTACCGAAGCCGTAGAGGGCTGCAATATCTTCTCTGACATAATAATGAGTATAAATCTTTACTGGTGTACCTGGCTGTCCCATGTTATTTATTGTAGAAAGTGCGGTAAATATCCTGTACCCGATTCCACCGGTTTCTACTATTATACTGTCGTTGTTTTTTACTTCCACTGTTCCTTTTATGTATGCAAACATTTTTTATTCTCCAAATAATAATAATTTCTAGAACCTTCCGTTCCCCAGCAATGACCCCATTCTATGAGAGTTTCCGTGGCATATTGCCACAGCCAGAGCATCTGCTACATCGTCCGGCTTTGGAATCGCCGGAAGATTCAATATAGCCTTTACCATCTGCTGTATCTGTGCCTTTTCTGCCCTGCCGTAGCCAACAACCGATTGCTTAACCTGCAGGGGCGTATATTCAAATATATCTATTCCGGATTTGGCAGCGGCAAGTACGGCTACTCCTCTGCCATGTCCTACCGTAAGTGCAGTCTTAATATTCTTATTGAAGAACAGTTCTTCTATGGATATTGCATCAGGCTTGTACTTATCTATCAATTTTTCAAGTTCATTATACAGTACCAGAAGCCTGTCCGAAAATTTCATGGATGCTCCTGTTGTAACTGCACTGTAATCCAAAACCGAAAATTTGTTCCCTTCATATTTTACAACACCATAGCCTGTAATTGCAAATCCAGGGTCAATCCCCATTATTACCACAGTAAATATCCTCCGTAAAACTAATATTGTTAATAAATTTTTGTATAATTATAGATGAGTATTGCATATTTATACAATTTGTTGTATAATAAACCCAAGCTACAGGTCAGCGAAGAAAGCCGTTCCTTGGGACATTGCTTTTTGCTGACTAATTCAAATCATATATATTTTAGCATACTTTTAATATGTTGTTTAAGAGAAATAAATCTGCATTTATATTCGTTTTTATTGCTGGAGAATCAGCGGAAAGGGTGGTTGAAATGAGTAAGGAAAAAGTTTTATTAGCATATTCAGGTGGACTTGACACCTCGATAATTATTCCATGGCTTAAAGAGAACTACGGTTATGAAGTTATTGCCATGGCCGGAGATGTGGGACAGGGCGAAGAGCTTGAACCTTTAAATGAGAAAGCAATCAAAACCGGTGCATCAAAACTTTACATAGAGGATTTGAAGGAAGAATTCATAACTGATTTTATATATCCTACCTTGAAAGCAGGAGCAATTTACGAAGGAAAATATCTTCTGGGGACGTCTTTTGCAAGACCAATTATAGCAAAGAGAATGGTTGAAATTGCTATTAAGGAAGGCTGTACGGCTATCTGCCACGGAGCTACCGGTAAGGGTAATGACCAGGTAAGATTCGAACTTACCGTAAAGGCTTTGGCCCCCCATCTTAAAATAATTGCACCTTGGAGAATTTGGGATATCAAGTCAAGAGAAGATGCTATAGATTATGCTGAAGCAAGAAATATTCCTATTCCCGTAACCAAAAAAGATAACTACAGCATGGACAGGAACCTTTGGCATTTGAGTCATGAAGGCTCCGATCTGGAAGATCCTTGGAACGAACCTCAGTATGAAAAGCTCTTAAAGCTGATGGTTTCTCCTGAAAAGGCTCCGGACGTACCTACATACGTTGAAATTTATTTCGAAAAAGGTATCCCTAAAAAGGTTAACGGCGTTGAATACGGTCCTATTGAAATGATGGATGTTCTCAACAAGCTTGCAGGGGAAAACGGTGTAGGTATTGTTGACATGGTTGAGAACAGACTTGTGGGTATGAAGTCAAGAGGTGTATATGAAACTCCTGCGGGAACAGTTTTATATGCTGCTCACAGAGAGCTTGAGCTGCTTTGCCTTGACAGAGACACTCTCCATTACAAGGACGTTATTGCACAAAGATTTGCAGAACTTGTATACTTCGGACAGTGGTACACTCCTCTTCGTGAATCCTTGTCAGCTTTTGTTGATAAGACTCAGGAAACTGTTACAGGTACTGTAAGACTGAAGCTTTACAAAGGTAACTGTATGCCTGCAGGTGCCAAGTCTGAATACTCCCTGTATAGTGAAGAAATTGCTACCTTCAGTAAAGACGAGGTTTACAATCAGAAGGATGCAGAAGGATTTATCAACCTCTTTGGTCTACCAATGAAGGTTAGGGCTCAAATGCTGCAAAACAAGGATATCAAATAGAATTAAGAAAATCTTGTAATAAAAGAATATTCACATAGAATAAGGCATTCCGGTAGACCATAGGTTTTCAAAAGACCTCTTGATTATGCAGGTATGCCCTTGTTTAATATATTAGATTTTTAATCCTACTTTAATTGAGGTGTATAATTATGAAACTTTGGGGCGGTAGATTTGCAAAAGGAACAGACAAATTGGTGGATGATTTCAATTCTTCCATACGCTTTGACAGTAGAATGTACAGGCACGATATTCTGGGCAGCATCGCCCACGCAAATATGCTTGGAAAATGCGGTATTATTTCTACTGATGAAAGCAGTATGATTCAAAATACTCTTAAAGATATTTTAAATGATATAGAAGCCGGAAAAATTGATTTTGAGATTGATGCTGAAGATATTCATATGAATGTTGAAAAAATTCTTATATCAAGAATAGGAGACACCGGAAAGAAGCTCCACACAGGAAGAAGCAGAAATGATCAGGTTGCTTTGGACATCCGTATGTATCTGAGAGATGAGATAACTGCAATAAAAGAAATGGTTGCCGTTTTTTTAGAGACTCTTGTAAAAATGTCGGAATCAAACCTTGATACTATTATGCCGGGTTACACACATCTTCAAAGGGCTCAGCCAATTACACTGGCTCATCATATGATGGCTTATTTTGAAATGTTCAAGAGAGATTACCAAAGACTTTGTGATTGCTATTCCAGATTGAATATCCTCCCTCTTGGTTCGGGTGCTCTTGCCGGAACTACTTACCCTCTGGACAGGCACATGGTTGCTCAGGAATTGGGATTTGACGATGTAACTCAAAACAGTCTTGACGGTGTTAGTGACAGAGATTTTGCAATTGAACTTGCTTCCTGCTTATCAATACTTATGATGCATCTAAGCAGATTAAGCGAGGAGATTATTCTCTGGTCCTCACATGAATTCGGTTTTGTTGAACTTGATGACGCCTACAGTACAGGGTCAAGCATTATGCCTCAGAAGAAAAATCCAGATGTTGCAGAGCTTGCAAGGGGTAAAACAGGCCGAGTATACGGAAGCCTTATGACTCTCCTCACTGTAATGAAATCCCTGCCCCTGGCATACAACAAGGATATGCAGGAGGACAAGGAAGCAATATTTGATGCTGTAGATACCGTTAAAATGTGTCTTCCTGTTTTTTCAAACATGATTGATACCATGAAAGTCCGTAAAGCTAATATGTATAAGGCTGCTCAAGGTGGTTTTACAAATGCAACAGACATTGCAGATTATCTTGTAAAAAAGGGTATCCCTTTCAGAAGTGCCCATGAAATAATCGGAAAAATGGTTCTTTATTGTATTGAAAACAACAAGGCTATTGATGATATGACAATGGACGAATTCAAAAGTTTTTCAGATAAAATTCAGGAGGATGTGTACACTGAAATAAGTCTGGAAAAATGTGTTTCAGGCAGAAAGCTGGTTGGGGGCCCAGCACGTGAAACCGAAGAAAAGGCCATTGAAAATGCAAAATCATTTTTAAGTTCTTTAATTTAGCGTAAAAATTATATAAGATATTTGTATGGGTGGGTTATATTAAAAGTTTCAATCCCATACAAATATCTTTTTTAATTTTCTTTAAAAAAATCGGCTATGCCAGCCTTCTGCTGCCATTAAGTAAGATATTAAGCGATATCCTTTCAGAATTTATGTTTAAATTCATACACGATACACGTACTCCTTTTTTTGATAACTCTGTTTCTATATCTCTTTTAATTTTGTCTATTACTTCTACTTCCTTGCGGGCAATTACTTTGCGTCTTTTTCTAAACATTTTCCCCTCCGATTTGTCTGTAAGTAACTATTGTGTTTAGTTAATCTTTACCTTCTTTTCCAACGCTCTACCCAAACTAAACCATGAATCCCTGAGTTTAAACCGCATCTGCTCGTCCAGGGTTCTTTCTATTATGTCATTCAACTCCTTTCTTGCCTTAATATATTCCTTTACATCAAATTCGTCCTTTGCAAGTATTTCTTCTATTTGTAAAAGCCATTCCTTTATATACTCACTCCCCAAATATTCAGAAGTTATTTTCTTCTTTATATGGAGCACAACTTGTTTTACAGCTTTTCTTTTTACGTCTATATCTGTTTGTATCTTTCTTACCTGTTTTTGACCCATTAAATATTCACTCCTTCTCTATTTGATACGTCAGCAAATATTATCCATATATTTACATTTATTATACTATATTTGGTATTTTTTTGTAAATCTCGCCATGGTTGGTTTAGATACACAGCCTAACGAAATCGGAGGTATTTGCCATGTTAACCGCTTATATAATAAGGGAAATAAAGCAATAAGCATTTATTAAAAGTATGGTTTGGTAAGTCAAATTTTATACCGTTTTCCATGCAAAAAGCTGCCGGACATAACGCCCGACAGCTCATAATAATTAAAGATATTTAATTTTCTTTAGTAGGTAATCAGTTGCTTGCCGTTTAATTTTGACGTATCAACATTTTGTTTTTTTGGTTCAGGTACTACCACTGTATCCTTATTACCGTCGCTGATATACTGTGAACTTCCTTTTCCCATGGCATCCAGCCACCATGCAAGGTCACATTCCACCTTTTCCTGTCCTGTAGACCTTACCCTTGGTACAGCATAAGGATTGAACTTTGGCGATACGGGTGACGGCGATGGATTTGCACCTACAAGTACTATCGAGGTATGTTTGTACTCTGTACCTTGGTAGTTGCCCTGAATAACATAGTCCTTCAAACCCTTTGACGCATTCCCAAATGGCAATGAAAATGCCTTAAACTTGTATCCGGATATGTACTCTTCCATTAATTTCTGATTTCCACCAACTTCCTCAAGCATTTTAGCCGCAGTTTTAACATCCGGCAAAGATACATGCGTCTTTGTATGATTTCCTATTTCAAAACCTTTATCAATCAAATATTTAAGTCTATCCTGAACTGTCCCCGCTCCATTAAAAGTTTCTACTCCAAGGTTCACATAAAATGTACCTTTAAGGCCAAAATCAGGATGTTTGCTGTTAAACGCCTCCATTACCCCAACCGCTGATTTTGGATTTGCTTTCAGCTGCCCGTCCTGCTCAACAAGATTAAATTGACCTGCTGTCCCGTCATCAAAAGTGAAAACCATAGGTATGCACCCGGCCGGAACGTCAATATTATTGTTTAACATGTCTTCAAGGTTTACAAGCCTGTAATTTTTTTGGTATAGTTCATCCAACAAGCTTTCAAATTCTACAAAAGTTGTTGTATATTCGTTTTTTCCCTTTGGGTATGTTTCAACAAAGTTATGAAACATAACAACCATTATTTGCCCTGCTTCGTTGGGTTTAACCTTATTATAGTCAATTTTTACAGGTTCGGGTTTTTGGGAATTATCGGCTGCCTTTGTAGAGTTACCTTGAGATTGTGTATCTACTGCTGTCTTTGAAGGAGTAGATGTAACTGCTGAAGTACTGTTTGTTGATTTTGCATTCTTATTTCCCGAGTAATATTCATTAACCCCGCATCCTGTGGTAACTGATGCAGTAATTGCCAATGCTAAAATTGCTGCAATATAATTTTTCATTTGTTTTCTCCCATTAATAGACGGTGGTTGTTTAACTTTCATAGTCTACTGCAACAGACGATTCCTTAACAAGCTTTATATGCTCAAGAACTTTAAGGTGTGCAGGATGAACCTGATACGCCTCCATGTCAGCCATTGAATCAAACTTAGTGTAAAGTCCTATATCATATGACCTTTCAGAATGAACAATATCTACTCCAACTTCTATAAATTTTAAACAAGGTATTTGTCCCTTTAATCCAAGCAATAGGTCTTTTGTTTTCTGAATGGTTTCTTCACTCTTGTCATTTAATTTGAATAAAACAATGTGTGTAAGCATTTTTTTGTAATACCTCCATGTATTTATTTTATGTATTTTCCTTAATTTTAACTTTGATAAAGGATATAGTCAAACAAAAATAGCAAAGTATTTGTTACATTATTTGGTAATTTATGTTTTAGTGATTTATTATGGTAAATTATTAAAATTTTACTTGAATTATGTTTTTAATCGTTGTATAATTATACATGGGCATGAGTATTAATTCATGTTATTTTTAATGCTTATTTCTATATTTTTGATAAATCCCTATTATTTAAGGGACTGGCAGTTTTGCCAGTCCCTCTTTTTTTGTATTTTTATTTATTTAGCAGCCAGAAAATTGTATATGGTCATAAGTCCATCCAATCTTGTCATTTTATTTTTTGGCATAAAGTTTCCGTTGCTGCCGTTCATTGCTTTAAATCCTGTAGTAAGACACACGTATCCCAAAAGATTTGGGTTGATTTTATTAGCATCTTTGAAACTGCTCTTGTATATACCCTTTATTTCAGCGACCTCACTTAATCCCTTGAATTTTATAAAATACTTCGCCGCATCCTCTCTGGTAACTACGGAAAGAGGAGCTTTTTCCGCCTTTGTTATAATACCCTGGCTAATCAGTTGATTGTACATGTTTTCAATCATTTTATCATTATCGGTTGCTTTGTCCATGTAATAAAAATCATTTAATCTGGAAAGCAGAATAAAATAATCCTTTTGAAGCAGTACATCAGCCGGTTTAAGTTCATCCTGAATATATCTTATACCTATCTGTGTTAATACCTTTACCTTATCTTCAGCTTTAATTCCATTAACGTCTGTATAGTCTGCAACTTTATTATCTTTGTATACCCTTCCGGAATTATCCAGAATGTCGCCGTTAACTGCACTTATAATGCATGGCTTTGAGCTATCTGTAAAATATCCCAGAACAGCATTTCGAGTATTTGATACACCAAGCTTATAATCCATAATTAATGTTTCTTCGGTGTCGGAATCATCAGGTATATACTGTATTTCATAACCTATTTTATTAAACATAACCTTATTTGCTTCTTCAACACTAATTACATTTTTAGGGTCATCAAATTTCAAATCCTTTGCCCAGTATGTATAAAAGCTGCTAATGTTTCCTGACAGATTATCATAAGATATGGAGATATAGTTATCCGGACACTCCAATCCGTTTTCAATTCTTATATACTTGAATGAATATGAGTTTTCAGGTTTTGAATCATATTTTATATACGAATCGTCAAATTTAACTTTTGCATAAATATCAGGTATAAGTGTCTTTAATGCTTCGTCACAAATTACTTTTGCTTGTTCCTCAGACTTTTGGGGAACTGCACCTGTTGGCGATGTATAGTTAGTCCAGAACTCTATTAAAGCTCCTGTCTTTGCGTCTACGGTAATTTGAACTTCTCTTGTCAGCTTTTTGCTTTCATCCAGTACCTTTGTATAAGTCAATGTCCATGCAAGTGAATTGCTGTTTCTCCAAACCTTACCCAAGTAAGAATTTGTAAGTTTAAATGAACTGTCAAGATTGAAGTTGCTTAAAGAACGCAATTTCTTGTCGGCAGTATCTTTTGTAATTAGGTTGGATATGCTATTAACGGCATCCAATTCATCAGGAGTAAGTGCAATATTTGAAACTGTTCCTGCAGCATCCATTGCTGCCATTTTTTGAGCCTGGGAAGATAAAGCATTTTCATATAACATATAATTTGTTGCAGTTTCAACCTCTCCGGTAACAGCGTCTATATACTTATTTGTTGCCTTTGGAACATACGCAAGATATGTTTCAGACTTATCCTTTTCAAATTTAACATTGTAAACCAGTTTAAGTCCAAGTTTTTCAGCAAATGCCTTTTGAGCCTGGTTGAGGCTTATTATCTTTGAAGAATCTTCAAACTTGGTGTTTTTTGAGTAATTACATGTATAACTTATTACTTTTCCGGTATAAGAATTAACTGATATGTTAATGTAATTGTTTCTATATTTAATACCGTTTACTTGTCTGATATAGTTAATACTATATCCTCCGTTATACCCATAATCATTTGTTTCATTAAGTTTGAACTCATCCATAAGTTTAGGATTCAGACGATTTACAAACTGTTCTGCTATCTTATATGCCTGTTCCTTTGAATACTTAGGTATTTTTTTACCATCGCTTGGCATATAATCATAGGAATTGTAGGATGATATAAAATTGTCTTGATCTACTTGTACATTTACATTCTTTTGTGAATCCTCATCGGTCCAGGCCAGACTCCAAACAATTTGATCATTTCTGTTGTAAATATTGTAACTGAATTTAGTACATTCCTTAGGAATATCAATCTTTGATTTAACAAACTTAATGGCATTTTGCAGCTCTTTGTCCACCTGTGCTGAATCGTCGGCTGCCATTGCAGGAATCATAAAAGCTGCCAAGACAGCAACCACCACCAACATTGAAATAAATCTTTTCAATACAATCACCTCTTGTTTTTTATTTTTTTAATGCATGTAAATCCTACCAAAAACTTAGACGCAATATGAATTATGAAGTTCCATATTTTATATAACTATTTTATTTTTATATGGTTAATTTTACAACCAACAGCTTTGTAACCTTTTTGCATTAAAAAATAAGGGAGCAGCCTGTAACTCAGGTTGTTCCCCATTTATTCATGTATTATTTTGTTTTTGGTATTTTCAACTCATCACCTATTTTAATACTGTCTGCATTCTTCATATTGTTGAATTTAAGTATATCGGTATACTTTGAAGGTGTTCCATAGTATTTGGTACTAATGGAACTAAGGGTTTCTCCTTGTTGAACCACATGTACCGTATATTCGTCAGTCTCCGACTTTGTGTCCGAAGGTTCAGAAGGTTTTACAGGTTCTGTATCATTATCCGAATCCTTGACATCATCAACGTTAGTATCGCTGTTTTTACTGTCACTGGCTTTAGATGGTACCGATTGGGAATCCGTATCTGAAGCTGTTGCAGTACCCTCAGTATCTGTAGATACGGAAGGTGTGTCAGTAGTATTTGAAGCCGTCTGGGTTGACTGAGTAGGATTTCCTTGCTTTCCGTCAGAAGCAAACAGTCCCTTATTGCTAACTATGAGATACCCCATAAATAAAACTCCTGATATTATCAGCACACATATAAAACCCAATATGTAGTTAACAACATTATGGCCTTTTTCCGGCTCGTCGGGTAATTCGTCTTCGTCCTCATCTTCGTCCATATCGAACTGTGCCATTCTTCTTTGCATTGGAATATATGATAAAGTTCTTACCTCTTCAACTTTTATAACCATAAGAGTTAAACTTTCATCCATATCATTCTTGGATGCTTCCTGAAAAAGAACGCTTGCCATTTTTTGAGGGTCCAAGCCGGAATCAATAACTGCTTCAATCCTGCTCCTGTTTAAACTGTTTAACACTCCGTCACTACATAGAAGAATAACATCGCCTTCTTCAATCGTTATGCTGGAGGAAAGCTTTATTTTTGTTTTTGATTCCTGTTCTGCTATTTTTAGTATCTTGTCGGTATCGTTATATAGCTCTGCAGTGTTTGGGGTTATCCCAAGTGCTTTAAGCTTTTCGTTCTTCCTGCTTTCGCCATTTGAAAAAATATCTTTTTGAAGTCCATGCCTGAACAGAAAAGCACCATTATTACCAAGATTCATTATTACAGCCCTGTTGTTTTCAATAATTAACGAAGAAAACCCTGTTAATATCGGGTTGTTCTGACTGGATATAACGGATTTACTGTATATTAAATTGCTGGAAAGCTGAACTGCCTCATATATTTTTTCGGTAATAGCTTCAAGAGAAAAATTTTGCTTTTTAGCAGTTTCGTGATATCTTTTTATTTCTCTTACAGCAGATATGCTATCCGTTTCACCATCATCAATTCCCAGAGAATCTGAAACAGCAAACACGAAGTTACTTGAGGATTTTTCAAAAGAACACTGAATACTTTGTGTATTATGGCAATTTGAGAAGCTGCCGTTGAAATAGAAATCGTCTTTGTTTGAGCTGCTGCCCATACAACTTATTACTGTAGCACTTAGCCTTATGTTTCCATCCACAGTATTTCACCCCGTAACGTATTTTTAAATTCTTTAGTAAAAATATATAACTAATTGGTAGGAATTTGTAAGTAAATAATATCACACAATAATTGCTTTTACAATAAAATTAGTTATTTGAGGTATGTAAAAAGGCACTCAAAAAGATTTCTTTGAGTGCCTGAAACAGCCATTGCAACAAGAACTAATTCTTTGAAGAAAATGAACTGATAATAGATTTAACTACAGAGCTTGCAACATTAATAATGCTCAATATGTTTTCAGCATTAAAAGAAAATGAATCTATGGTATCAGAAACCGAATCTTCAACTGTTGTTACAACTGAAGTAGCCTTATCTAACGTACCTTTTGCACTTTTTGCGAGTTCATCTATATTTGCCACAGTGGCAGGTAAAACCTCCAGTGTCTTTCCCACTGAGTCAGCATTGTCATCTAAAATTTTGTTAACCTTATCGGTAATCTTTAAACAATTTCTTAAAACTATTATTAAAAGAACTCCTATAATAACAGCTATACAAAATATTATGAACCATGCCACAACACTCAGGTCTAAAGTAATAGACATATGTAAACACCCTTTCGTGTATAAAAGCTTTTATTCAGCCTTTTCTTCCTCTGTACATACACATTCTTCAACGGCTTCGTTTTCAGTGCAACAGCAGCAGTCCTTTTCCTTTTTTATGATATCTTCAATCTTCTCTTTTGCCGTATTTAAGCCATCCTTAACATTTTCCAGTGTATCCTTTGTAACTTTAGCTATGTCGTCCCTTGTTTCCTTTCCTGATTTGGGAGCTAAAAGTACTCCGGCAGCTACACCAACGGCTGTTCCTATTCCGGCACCGATTGCAACATTTTTAGCAGCCTGTTTTTTAGTTGATTTCTTTTTATTCTTTTTGAGTAAATCCTTTAAATCCATTTTTAAACGCCTCCTTCATTAAAGTATGTAATTTAGATTATAAATAATGGATAATAAAATACCTATTATTAACATTATACGACTTTACATTTAAAATTGATAGATAGGTTTATGATAAATTAAATTTATATCATACTGCCTGCTGTGTTTTTAAAGCCGATTCAATAGCACAAGCCAGCTGGTCAGGACAGGAAGTACCTCTTCCCTGGCAATCAATACCTTTTAACTTTGTAATTACTTCATGTGCCGGCATACCCTCAACGAGGGAGCTGATACCCTGAAGATTTCCGGAACATCCGTTGCTAAACCGAACATTTTTTAGTTTTCCGTCTTCAATCTCAAAACTTATCTGACTTGAGCATGTTCCCCTTGTTTTGAATTGCATTTTTACTACCCTCCGTTTACCTTACTGTCAAATATTTAATACAAGAATAATCCAACCTCCGTAATGTGTCAATCAGCATTTTTTATGCTTACTTTATTCCCTGTTTGTTGTAGGTTGAAACAATTTCTGATAGACTTTAAGTATCTGGAAAAATTATACCACTAGTATTTACAGGAGGTAACAGGGTGAATAATATAAATATTTTGTTTGCTTCTTCAGAAGTATTCCCTTTTGCAAAAACCGGAGGTCTTGGCGATGTTGCCGGTTCCCTTCCAAAAGCTCTGTCAAAACTGGGCTGCGATATTCGTGTAGTTATGCCTAAATACAGTGCAATCCCTGAGCAGTACAAATCACAAATGGAATATCTGGGCTTCATTTATGTAGATGTATCCTGGAGACATCAGTATTGTGGTATTTTTAGATTAAAATATGACGGAATAACATATTATTTTCTTGATAATGAATATTACTTTAACAGGCCTGAACTCTATGGCGATTTTGACCAGGCCGAACAGTTTACTTTTTTCAGCAAAGCACTTTTAGAAATACTTCCTTTTATTGGTTTTAAGACTGATATAATACATTGCAATGATTGGCAGACCGGAGTTGTAAGTCTTCTATTGAAGGCTGTGTATAAAAGCGACCCCTTTTACAAAAACATTAAAACCATATTTACAATACACAATCTCAAATACCAGGGTATCTTCTCTAAAGAAGTACTTTCGAACCTGCTTGGATTGGATTGGAGATACTTTACCCCCGAAGGAATAGAATTTAACGGAAGTGTAAACTTTTTGAAAGCCGGCCTTGTTTATTCGGACTCCATCAGTACTGTAAGCCCTACTTACGCTGATGAAATAAAAAATGATTTTTACGGTGAGGGATTAAATGGTGTATTAAATAGCCGATCAAAGGATTTATACGGAATATTGAACGGTATAGACTACGAAAAAAACGATCCTGAAAATGATACAAGATTGTATGCTATGTACTCGGCTGACAAGATATCACAAAAGTATGAAAACAAACGGAGACTACAGCAGGATTTAGGCCTTCCTGTAAAGCCTGAAGTACCTGTAATCAGTATTATTTCGAGGCTCACCTCTCAAAAAGGGTTTGACCTTATTGAACGTGTACTTGAAGAAATCCTGCAAATGGATATTCAGCTTATCATACTTGGTAAAGGCGATGAACATTACAAATATGTTTTTGAAAATGCAGCATATTGGCACAAAGACAAAGTTTCAGCAAACATAACCTTTAGCGATACTCTGGCTCAGCGAATTTATGCGGCATCAGATATGTTTCTTATGCCTTCCTTGTTTGAGCCCTGCGGTCTTGGTCAGATTTTCAGCTTCCGATATGGAGCTGTTCCCATAGTCCGTGAAACAGGCGGTCTTAATGATACCGTTCTTTCATACAACGAGACTACCGGAGAAGGAAACGGTTTCACTTTTACAAACTACAATGCACACGATATGCTCAATACAATCAGGCGTGCAGTAGATTTTTATTACAATAAAAAAGACATTTGGAGCCTTCTTGTTCAAAGAGGTATGCGATCAGATTTCAGTTGGGAAAAATCAGCACACGAATACATGAATATGTACCGTAAAACGTTGCAGAAATAGCAGTGACTCTAAAATTCTATTCCCTTTCGGGCTGAAATGCCTTCTTGATACGGATGTTTTACGGCTTTTATTTCAGATACGTAGTCGGCAGCTTCTATCAGGCGTTTCCCGGCATTTCTCCCGGTTAATACAAGTTCTGTTTCTTGGGGTTTATCTTTTATCATAGCAATAACATCATCTTCACTGATAAACCCATTATTCAGAACGCCTATCAGCTCATCCATAATAACCAAATCATAATTACTTTGTGAAATAAGATTTTTTACACCTTGAAAAATCTCAGAAGCCTCTTTTCGTGCTTCTTCTTTTTCTTCCTCAGTCATATTCCATACAAACTTTTTACAGCTGAAACCTCTTATTACAGTAAACTCCGGTTCCAGTTTCTTTAGAGAATGAAGCTCGCAGGTATCTCTGCTTTTGAGAAATTGAACCATTAGAACCTTCATATTGTCTCCACAGGCCCTTACTCCAAGTCCTATTGCAGCTGTAGTCTTACCTTTGCCATCGCCTGTATAAATGTGTACTAAACCTTTTTTACACATAGAAGTCCTCCATTTATATTACAGAAAGTTATCATGAAATATCTCATTTATATTTTTATTAAAAACCGGATGCATTACAAAAGGTGCAATTTCATTTAAAGGCTCCAGCACAAATCTCCGTTCATGCATCCTTGGGTGAGGAATCACCAAATCAGTTTCATTGATTATATCGCTTCCGTAGAGCAGTATATCAAGATCAATGGTCCTTGGCCCCCAGTGTATTATTCTCTCTCTTTTGAGTTCTTTTTCTATTCCTGAACACACTGTCAGAAGTTCTCTGGCTGACAAGTATGTCCTTATTTCAACCACAGCATTCAAAAAATCCGGCTGCTGTTCATATCCTACCGGGGCAGTATTATAATAAGAGGACACCGCCGTAACTTGAACTTTTTCAGCCAGTTTAAGAAGTTCAACTGCCCGGTTCAACTGGTATTCCCTATCCCCTATATTTGAACCTAACCCTATATATGCAGTGACTACATTATCACACATTGAATTCGCCTCTGGTACGTTCAAGTTGGACTCCTGCGTATTTAAGATGATATCCCATCGGAGCCCAAGGTTTTTTCAGCAGTATTTTTACTGATACCGCCTTTTTAAAGTTAATAAATATACCCTCAAGAATTTTATATGCAACCGTTTCAATTAAATCATATTTATCTGAACTTACAACATCCCCAACAACTCTGCATACCTCTGCGTAATTTAAAGTAGAGCTCAAATCATGGTTTATGGCAGCCGTGCTTAAGTCGGCTGATATTTCCAACGAAACAAGAAACATTTGCCCCAGTTTTTTCTCTTCTTCTGCTACCCCGTGGTAAGCATACACTTCCAAGTCTTCTATAATTATTTTATCCATTTATTTCACCATACTATCCGTCATTTTAGCTACTCTTACATTTTGTAAAACATCGTGAACTCTCACAATATCAACACCTTTTGCAATACCTGTTGCAGTTGTCGCCAGCGTGCCTTCAAGCCTGTCATATACTTCAAGGTCCAGAACCTTTCCTATAAAGGATTTTCTTGAAGCACCCAAAAGCACGGGATAGCCAAGCATTTTAAAATCTTCAAGTTTACGCATAACCTCTAAGTTTTGCTCCCAGGTCTTTGCAAAGCCTATACCGGGGTCTATGATTATTTTATCATCCTCTATGCCTGCTTTTTTTGCTATTAATATACTTTCCTCAAGCTCCCTCAATATTTGTCCTATAAAGTCTTCTCCGTAATTTGTTCCAGTAGTTCTGTTGTGCATTATACATACAGGTACGCCATACTCTGCTATTGTTGGAGCCATGCGGGAATCATATTTGAGTCCCCAGATATCATTTATCATATCTGCACCTGCCTTTATGGCAAGTTCTGCTGTGTCTGCCCTGTAGGTATCCACAGAAACAGGCAGGCTAATCGCCTTTGACAAAGCTTCAATGACAGGTATTATCCTCTGCTGTTCAATTTCAGAGGATACAGGTACTGCACCGGGTTTTGTGGTCTCTCCGCCAACGTCAATTATATCTGCACCTTCTGCAAGCATCCGAAATGCCTGCTTAAGTGCTATTTCCGGTTTTGTATAACTGCCCCCGTCCGAAAATGAATCCGGCGTTACATTAAGAATACCCATTACATAAGTCTTTTTGCCCCATTCCCATGTACTGTTCCCAATTTTAAAACATCCAGCTATCATATTTGTGTTATCCTTCATTATTTTAGTAATTGAATACAGGTGTGCTGCCGTTGATAAACCAGTTGCATTCCTTAACCATACTACAGCTGACACACTGGCGACAGGACTTATCACCTGCGTATAAAACCTTACTTAGAGAAGTACTGTGTCCTTCCATTTTTCGGTGTTTTGCAATCGCATCCAAAATCATTTCGGTGTCGCCTTTTTCCATATTTAAATCAACAAGAATCTTACGTGCTAAAACAGCCCCTTCAGCGGCATGGTCTGCATTTTGGCTGTATTGCTTCCATTTAGCAATATCATGGAGGAGTGCAGTTATATAAATTATTTCTTTGTCAAGGTCATATTTGTTTTCAAGTGCAATAATATAGGCAACTCTTGCCACATCCAATGAATGTTGAATATCATGGCGGCAAAATTTACGGTCTTTTTCTGCCTGAAAATTCAACTCCATATACTTTTTAAATTGCGGATGGTTTAATATTCTTTGTACTCTTTCCATACGGTCACCTGTATTATTACTTATATAGTATCATCAATCTTTTTGTAAGATTTGTATCTGTGTTGAAATTTCCTCGAAATGTAGTAGTTGTAGTCCGAGATCCTGTATTTTTAATGCCTCTGGCAGTCATACAAGCGTGCTGTCCTTCAATAATTACCGCAACGTCCTCTGAATCAGTAATCTTTTGCATAATTTCAGCTATGTCAGAACCTATTCTTTCCTGCAGCTGTAGACGTTTTCCGACCATGTCGGCTATTCTGGCTATTTTGCTAAGGCCCAGTATTTTGCCGTTAGGTACATAAGCAACTGCAACTTTCATATTGTACATAAGTGCCATATGATGCTCGCAATAACTGAAAATATCTATATCCTTAACCAATACCATTTCTTTGTTGTCTTTAGGTATCACCAGATCATCTTCAAAGGTTTTGTTATACATTTCAGCAATCTCGTCATTTGTATAGCTGATTCCTTCAAAAATCTCCTCGTACATACGAGCAACACGTGAGGGTGTATCTTTAAGTCCCTCTCTGTCGGGGTCCTCTCCTAAAGCAATCAGTAAACCTCTGATATGCTCTTCAACTTTTTTCCTATCTATAGACATGTAAACCACCCTATATACGTATTTTTCTGTATCGTATAAAAAGTAAAATCCCTGAAAGTAGTATACTCTAGGGATTATATTTCAAATAAACCATTAAAAAAGAATACCTTCTATCCTAAAAAGAATAGCATACGTATTTTCCACAGTCAACGAGTATGAACACTTCTTAATGACATTTTTCCTTAATTTTCCTAGCATTACCGTCAGGTTCTACTACCCGCACTTGGGCATACCTTTATGCAAATACCACACACGGATCCCCTTCCTATATGCTTTAAATTCCTGTTCATATATTCTGAGCATGCTCTTGCATCTACTACATTTTCACGAGGTTTCCCAACCTCCCACTTATTCCCGGTAAGAGCAAGGGCAGGACATGCTTTTACACACCTGTTGCATGATGAACACTTATTCTGTAGTATCTTATTTTCACAAGGAAGCACCATATCTGTAAGAACAGTCCCAAGCCTTACTCTGGGGCCGTAATCTTTATGAATAAATAAGCCGTTTTTACCTATCCAGCCCAGTCCTGCTAAAACCGCACCTGTTTTATGCGGAAACACACCGCTGTAAGGTATTGGAGAGGAAGGTATGCTTTGTGAAGCAGCAATGGAATATGCCCTTTTGCCGTGTGCCTGAATAGACAGAACCAATTTAAGTGATATCTGGTCTATCAGGGCATTAACAGACCTATAGTGGTTAAAATAAGTAAAGGTAGGTTTATCCCCTATCTCGTCTATTATTGCATCTGACAGTCTGATACCGAAGGTTATGGCAATAGGATAGCTTTCTAACGGGTCAGGTAAATGCTCCACTACTTCCGATGTTCCAAAGAAAGTTCCCCCCATGCCGTATACTATTGTTTCCAGTTCTTTATATAAATTATCTGACACGTATATCTCCTTTTATGCTTAATCCTGATTTAAATATTATATCATTAACTATAAAGGTGATGCACGGGAAATAAAGCTCAAATTTGACCGCATAAAAAGTCTTTTTGGGGTAATATAGTAAACCATAAGCCTTTATGGTATAATTTTAAATATATTTTTGGGAATTTATTTTAGGCTAAATTACAGCTAAGAACGGAGGTATTTATGAGTTCTATTGAAAACAGCAGAGAACTTGCCGAAAACAAGCTGATATTATTATATATTATTCATAATCTGGAGTCACCAGTAACCAATTTGCTTATAACGAAAATAATTTTAGAAAACAAGCTGATGAATTATATTTTTCTTCAGCAATATCTTGATGAGCTTTGTGAGGGAAAGTTTCTTACAAAAATAGATTCTGATGAAAAACTGTCATATAGTATTTCTTCTGCCGGAAAACAAAGTCTGGAGTACTTTACTTCATTAATTCCTGCCGGCATAAAAGCCAGGATTGATGAGGCTTTAAATAAATATAAAAAAAGCAAAAAAAATGAAATAAACATACAGTCAGACTTTGTTGCCGTAAAAGAAAATGAGTATATCGTTAGTTTAAGGATTTGTGAAGGAAGCTTTACCTATATTGATTTAAAAATGTCTGTTGGAAGCCGTAATGACGCTAATAAAATATGCGACAACTGGGCTCAGAATTCAGAGAAATTGTACAGTAAAATATTGTCGGCACTCACTGATACAGGTAACGATAACTTCGGAAAATAACATCTGACTTTTTAGTAATAATTACTTAGTCCATGTTTCAATCCCCTTGAAAAGCACTCTCTAATAAGCAGTTCCAGCTGATGACGAATAAACTTAACTCTCAGCTGGGCTATTTTTTGTTTCCCATAATCGTCTCTTATATTTTTTAGGTAAATCTCGTTTAATTTTAAAAACTTATATGTATCTTTAGTCTTTTCAAGCAGAACCTTGTCGCTGAGTTTTTTTATTGATGATTTGTCCAGAGATTCATAAGTGTGATTTTGTGTAGCGTAGTTTTCTTTCATATACCCTCCTGAAAATTTTACTAAGTTTTTTTCAACGAAATACTTATTATATTATTCAGAATTGTATAATTTTATTACATATTTCCCCAATACGTTAAAAAGCCGCCCTACGGCAGCTCTATTACGGAATTCTTTTCAGATGGTCTGTACAAAACAAATTTACTTCCGATAACCTGAACTACTTCGGAATTTGTCTGCTCTGCAATTTCTTCACATATGGTTTTCGTATCACATTCTGCATTTTTCAGGACAGTTGCCTTTATAAGCTCTCTGGCCTCCAGTGCATCTGAAAACTGCTTTATCATATTGTCGCTTACTCCGCCTTTTCCAACCTGAAAAATGGGTTGAAGATTATTTGCAAGCGACCTCAAATAGCTTCTTTGTTTACCTGTAAGCATCGCATCCTCCATGTCCGCATAGAAAATATCCATGCATATTCCTACTATCTGGTATAATCAAACTCGGTATCATAAATTCTGACTGTGTCGCCTTCCTCTATTCCCATCTCTTCAAGTGCCGCAATAACTCCTTTTTTCTTAAGAGCTCTCTGGAAATATTGCAGTGACTCATAATTAGTGATATTAGTAGAACCGAGAACCTTTCTCAGCCATTTACCCTCAACTACATATACACCATCTTCAATGTGTATTTCAAAGGGCTTTTCCTCTTGGGCTTTGTATACAACCTCTTCATTCTTTGTTTCATCAAGAAGAATGGTGTCTGGAAGTGTTTTTAATGTATCTGCAACAGCATACATGAGTTCTTTGAGCCCTTTATTAGTTGCGGCTGATATTCCAAATACTCTGTATCCTCTTTTTTCAAGTGCTTCCTTAAAAGCCTTGTAGTTTTCCTCTGCACCGGGTATATCCATTTTATTTGCGGCTACTATTTGTGGCCTTGTAGACAAAACCTCATTATATTTTTGCAGTTCTGAGTTAATTGTATCAAAATCCTCTACTGCATCTCTGCCCTCAACCCCGGATACATCTACAACATGTACAAGGAGTTTTGTCCTCTCAACATGCCTCAGAAATTCATGACCAAGACCAACACCTTCATGTGCTCCTTCAATAAGACCCGGGATATCAGCAATTACAAAGCTTTTACCCTGCTCTATCTGCACAACTCCAAGGTTTGGAACCAGAGTTGTAAAGTGGTAGTTTGCAATTTTTGGCTTTGCAGCAGAAACCATTGACAGTATTGTGGACTTACCCACGTTGGGATATCCCAAAAGTCCAACATCGGCTATCATCTTCATTTCAAGAATCAGGTTGTACTCTTCGCCGAGATCACCACTTTTCGCAAAGTTCGGTACCTGTCTTGTAGGAGTGGCAAAGTGCTGATTGCCTTTTCCGCCCTTTCCGCCTTTTGCTATAACACATGTTTGACCGGGCTTTATCAAATCAACAAGTACCATATCGGTTGTTTCATCCTTTACCATGGTGCCAAGAGGAACCTTGATAATAAGATCTTCCCCGTTTTTTCCGGAACAGTTTGACGGACCTCCATCCTGGCCTGCCTCAGCCTTGAAGTTCTTTTTGTATCTGAAGTCAATGAGGGTGTTAAGTCCTTCATCAACTACAAAAATAACATCTCCGCCTTTTCCGCCATCTCCCCCGTCCGGGCCTCCGGCCGCTATGTACTTTTCACGGTGGAATGAAACCATTCCGTTTCCTCCATTACCGGCCTTGACATATATTTTAGCACTATCTGTAAACATTTATCTTCTCTCCATTAAAACAAATATTCTTTTTTATATAATCCAGAACTCTGTTTATTTTAACCTTAAACAAATAATTTATGTGAAAAATAACTTTCATTATACGCTAAAAAGGTAGAAAATGCGTATCACATTTTCTACCTTTTTTAATGCGATAATTTTGTTATTACTCAGCAGCAGTAACTATCATAACCTGCTTCTTATCTCTGCCAAGTCTTGCAAACTTAACTTTTCCATCCTTTAATGCAAACAAGGTATCGTCTTTACCTATTCCTACGTTTACACCGGGATGAATCTTTGTACCTCTTTGACGAACAAGAATGTTTCCTGCGAGAACGAATTGACCATCAGCTCTTTTGACACCGAGTCTTTTAGCTGCACTGTCACGTCCGTTTCTTGAACTACCAACACCCTTTTTATGAGCAAAAAGTTGTAAATTAACCTTTATCATGAGATTACACCTCCTCATCCAATACCTTCACATAGTCGGGATAAGCAAATTCTATCTGTTTGAATCCAATTTCCGCTGTGGCCATAATTACATTGGCATCATGCCTTTTTTCAGGAGACAACTCCATGTCAAGCTTACATGACATAAACCCGTTCTTCTGTTTAAAAAAGCCTTTTAGTCCAATCAACTCTTCAATAGCTCCTACCGCAGTATAAGCGATTGCGGAAATGGCTGAACATACAATGTCACTGCCTTCTTCGGCAAACCCTGCATGTCCTTTTACTACAAACGTCCTAATAGTACCTGCTGAATCCTTGCCTATATTAATTTTAATCATCTAACTGTTATCCTTAATTAAGCATTGATCTTTTCGATTTGAACCTTTGTATACGGTTGTCTGTGTCCCTTTTTGTTTCTGATGTTCTTCTTTGCTTTGTATTTGAAAACGATAATCTTTTCACCTTTTCCGTGGTTAAGAATCTTTCCACTTACAGAAGCTGATTCGAGAACAGGAGCACCAAAGCTAACATTTCCATCCTTTGATACAGCTAAAACCTTATCAAAAGTTACTGAAGATCCTTCTTCAGCAGCGAGCTTTTCTATGAAAACTACATCGCCTTCCTGAACTTTGTACTGTTTTCCACCAGTCATTATAATTGCGTACATATATACACCTCCTAATATCAATCTCGCCGGCTTTATGACGTATATACTACATCAACAGGAGTATTCATCACAGGCAATAATTCAAATGAATTATATTTAAGGAGCCTTGGCCGTGCGGCTACCGATATATTTTAGCACAAGGACTAATCCATGTCAATGTCTTTAATTCTATAGCCTGCGGGTCTTATATCATTGACGGCAGTAACCTTTACTTTTTTATCCTTATTCTCCACAAATTCCTTTGAGAGTCTTTCGATATTATCTTCAATTACAGGAGCTACGGTAGGGTGTACTTCCAGCTTAAATTTCTTTGCAGATGTACAATTCATATGCTCCCTTACCTCCCTGAGTATATTCATAGCATTGGTTTCCCCGGTATAAACTCTTCCTGCTCCATCGCATACAGGACAATCACAGCTCATAACGGTTGACAGCTCCTGCCTTATCTTTTTTCTGGTCATCTCAACCAAGCCAAGCTCTGTCATACCCAGTACTATTGTCTTTGTTCTATCACTCTTTAAGCTATGTTTAAGAGAATCCAATACCAGTTGCTGATGTTCGGGGTTGTTCATGTCAATAAAATCTATTATTACAATACCGCCAATGTCTCTAAGTCGAAGCTGTTTTGCTATCTCTCTTGTTGCTTCAACATTAGTTTTAAGTACTGTTTCCTCGAGATTACTCTCTCCTACAAACTTGCCTGTATTGACATCAATTACAGTGAGAGCCTCGGTTTTGTCGATAATTATATACCCACCGCATTTTAGCCATACCTTTCTGGATAGAGCACGCTCAATTTTCGTTTCTATCTGGTAGTAATCAAAAATCTTGTAATCCTTCTGAAACAGTTCTACTCTGCTTTTGAGGAGTGGGGATATCATTTCAACAAGTTCAAGTACTTTTAAGTACTCTTTCTCATTGTTTATAATAAATTTATTTACATCCCATGTGAACAAATCTCTGACTGACCTGTATATAAGGTTTATATCTTTGTGGATACACCTTGGTACAGGGCCTTTATTTTCACTTTCCTTTATTTTTGCCCAAAGCTTCAAAAGGAAAGAAACATCCTCTACAAAGTCAGATTCTTCTTTTCCCTCAGAAACGGTTCTAACAATTAACCCCATGTTTTGCGGCTTTAGTTTTTCGGCTATTTTCTTTAGCTTCTGCCTTTCCGCATCGTTTTCAATCCTTCGGGATATCCCTATATAATCTGCATTTGGCAGCAAAACAAGGTTTCTTCCAGGTAAAGTTATATGCGTTGAAACCCTAGGGCCCTTTGTGCCAATAGGTTCTTTTATAACCTGCACCGTTATCTCCTGTCCTACTTTGAGGATATCGGTAATATTATATTCTTCGTAGTTACTGGAAACCTCTGTTTCATCATCGGAATATTCTTTTTTGGGAATGGCATCACCCACATACAAAAATGCGTTTTTTTCATATCCGATATCGATAAAGGCGGCCTGCATACCCGGAAGCACACTGCTTACTTTTCCCCTGTATATGTTACCCACAAGCCCCTGATGATTTGTTCTTTCTATATGAATCTCAGCCAGTTCCTTATCTTCCAGAATACCAACTCTTATTTCACCCGGACTAACATCTACTATAATCTCATTAACCATCTAATCACCTCAAACTACTTCTTCCATAGGGTCCAGAAGCTGATCCTGAGACCTTACAAAAAGCTTTGTTCTGTGAATCCTGTCAATCTCGTATTCAATTCCAAGATATCCGCACAGAGACTCAATCAGAAGGTCGGGCTTTAAATTCGCTTTACTTCCGGCACTGACAAGAGCGGTAAATCTAATTATGTTGAAGGTACCAAAAGGCTGAAGCTCGAAATTTAAATCAAATATCATGTCTCTGATATCTGTATCCTTTACACCATTTTTTGTTCTTTTCTTAACGACAATTTCTTTTTGTGATAAATATTTGTCAATAGCCGTCTTCAGAGTCTTTTGGTTACATTCTGCCGGAGTACCCACAATTACAATATACTCAGATGCAGCTATAGTAGCCATTATATTTTGCTTTGACACCTTCTTTTTGGCAGCTAAAACCTCCATTCCTTTAGGGAGCTGTAAATTTAGTCTGTCCGCAAATTCCTGTGCTGACATTTCATCATCGGTAATTTCGAAATCACCGTACTCTGCTTCACTTGTAACTCCAACTCCCAAGGGCAGACCAAAAACCATACCCGGGTGAGGATTAAAGCCCTGAGAATAGGCTATGGGAAGTCTTGCCCTTCTTATGGCTCTTTCAAATACCTTCATTAGGTCAAGGTGAGAAATGAATTTGACTTCATCGCCACGTCTGAACTTTACACGTATAATAGTCAATTTAATTACCTCCACAAATACCACTATCAAATATTGTAGCACCGCAGCCGCCGCAGTTTACACGGCAATTGGGCGTAATTTTTTCTTCCAGTGCCTTTTTCGATTCGTTTATAAGATATTTTTTGGAAACTCCTATATCAATATGATCCCAAGGCAGCAGTTCCTCATAATCTCTTTTGCGTGTTGCATAAAAATATGGATCCACCCCACATTCTTCAAAGGCTTTCATCCATACATCAAATTTAAAGTGCTCACCCCAGCTGTCAAATTTGCAGCCCATTTCCCAAGCTTTCAGCAGCACCTTGCAGGTCCTTCTGTCTCCTCTGGCAAACACGGCTTCCAGAAGGCTGAGTCTATTTTCATGATAGTTATAGGTTACCTGTTTGGAACGAATCTTACTTTTTAAAAGCATCTGCTTTTCATTGAGATTTTCCCTGCTGTCTTGTGGCTCCCATTGGAATGGCGTAAAGGCCTTTGGTACAAAGGAAGATGTACTCACAGTAACATTGAGGAATTTTCCTTTCTTTTCCCTTGGAACGTTTTTATAAGCATTTACTACCTTATAAGCCAGATCAGCAATTCCTTCAACATCTTCCATGGTTTCTGTAGGAAGTCCAAGCATAAAATACAGTTTCACACCGTTCCAGCCACCATTAAATGCCATAGATACAGCGTTTAACAAATCCTCTTCCGTTACACCCTTGTTGATTACATCTCTTAGTCTCTGGGTTCCTGCTTCCGGAGCAAATGTAAGTCCGCTTTTCCTTACCTTCTGGGCTTTTTCCATTAAATCCAGTGAGAATGAGTCAATTCTTAATGAAGGCAGAGATAAATTTACTTTTTTCTCTTCCATTTCATCAAGCAATCCTGTTGTCAGTTCGTGAAGCTCCGTATAATCACTTGTACTAAGTGAGGTCAGGGAAATTTCCTCATAGCCTGAGCTTTCCTCAAGCTTGTTGGCCAGCTCAAGCAATCTCTTGTGACTCTTTTCACGTACGGGTCTGTATATAAATCCTGCCTGACAGAATCTGCATCCTCTTGTACAACCTCTGAATACCTCAAGCATTATTCTGTCATGTACTATATCAGTATATGGAACTATTATTTTTTCAGGAAAATATGCCTTGTCCATATCTTTAATTATCCTCTTTTTTATTTTTACGGGATAATCCGGCTTTTTAGGCTCAAAGCTTCTTATAGTACCGTCCTCATTATATGAAACGTCATAAAATGCCGGGACATATATACCTTCTATTTTGACTATATCTTCAAGGAATTCCTGTCTTGAACGTCCTGTTCCCTTCCATTTTGCATATGCATCCATTACTTCATTGATTATTTCTTCGCCTTCGCCCATCATAAAAAAGTCGATTATGTCAGCCAATGGTTCAGGATTATATGCGCAGGGGCCTCCTGCACAAACAAATGAATCACTGTCACTTCTTTTGTCCGAGGTCAGAGGTATACCTGCCAAATCAAGCATATTTATTATATTTGTAAAGCTCATTTCATATTGAAGTGTAAAGCCTACAAAATCAAAATCCCTGATTGGGTCTTTAGATTCAAGTCCATAAAGCGGAATATTGTTCTGTCTCATTTTTTCTTCCATATCCGTCCATGGAGCAAATACTCTTTCACAATAGCAGTCATTTCTTTCATTTAACAAATGGTATAGTATTTTCATACCCAGATGGGACATGCCTACTTCGTAAGAGTCGGGAAAACAAAATGCGAAACGTATATCAACACTTTTAGGGTCTTTTATGACGCTGTTCCATTCATTACCGGTATATCTAGATGGTTTCTCAACACTCTTCAATAACGCATCCGACAGATTAACACTCATTTTTTCCTCCGATATATCTAATATTTATAAATAGCAAAAAAAAAGAACTCGGTTATTAAATACAGCTAAAAGCCGATTTTTACCAAAATAATCTTTCGAGTACCAAAAAATATTATAGCAGAACATAGTACATATGGTAATACATTTTTAACAATTCTTTTATAGTATTTATACAATAATAAGAATTTATTATTATTCCGTTAAAATTTTACTGAATATCTTTTCAGCGATAGACCAAAATACTCTTATACATCATAAGTATTTTTAGAAAATCGGAGCAAAAGATTTATGCTGGAATTAAATAATATCAGTAAAACCTATCACGTGGGAAATGTGGACACTATAGCACTGTCTGAAATAAGTGTGTGCTTTCGAAAAAAAGAGTTCGTTGCAATTTTGGGCACAAGCGGGTCAGGTAAAACAACTTTTTTAAATATTCTCGGAGGGCTTGACAGATACGATTCAGGTGAAATGAGTATAAGCGGTAAAAAAACATCTCATTTTACGGAAAAAGAATGGGACGCATACCGAAATAATTCCATAGGCTTTGTATTTCAGAGTTACAACCTGATTAACCATCTAAGTATTATTGATAATGTGGAACTGGGTATGACCCTCAGTGGAATTTCCCAGGAAGAAAAGAGGAAAAAGTCTCTAGACGTATTGAATGAGGTTGGCCTCAAGGAACATCTTCATAAAAAACCAAACCAACTATCAGGTGGTCAAATGCAGCGTGTGGCAATTGCCAGAGCCCTTGCCAATGATCCTGAAATTCTATTATGCGATGAACCTACGGGTGCTCTAGATTCAGCTACAAGTATTCAAATCATGGATTTAATAAAAAATATATCTCACAATCGTCTGGTTATTATGGTAACACACAATCCAGCCATTGCTGAAAAATATGCCGACAGAATCATTAATTTTAAAGACGGCAAAATTATTTCCGACAGTAATCCCTGTGAGCCTCTTCAGGTGTCAGCGGTATTTCATTTGAAGAAAACCAGCATGAGCTTTTTTACGGCCCTTAAACTGTCATTTAACAATATTAAGACAAAAAAATGGAGAGCTTTTCTTACCTCATTGGCTTCAAGTATTGGAATCATTGGTATAGCGGTTATTCTGAGCTTATCTACAGGGTTCAAGAAGCAGATTGATAAATTTCAGAGTGATGCCCTCGCTGAATTTCCTATAATACTGACGCAAACTCCTTCACATATGAATTCGGAAAATATAAAATCATTCAAAAGCGACACAAAGAAAACAAACATCGGAACTGCTGAATACGCTGATTCAGACAAGGTATATCTATACGATTCGTCAAAAAGCAAATTTAATCATAGAAATATTTTTACCGAGGAATATCTGGAATACATCAGTAAAATTGATCCTAAAATCTGTAACAGTATAGGCTATGCCCGAATAGTAGGCATCAATCTGGTGCGGAAAATTAACGGAAAGGCCTCGCCTGTAACGCTGTTTAACCCAATGGAAGCCATGAAGGAAAAAGCAAACACGTCCAGTATGGAAGGAGTCGGTCTCTCTTCATACCCCCAGCAATTAAAAAAAAATGACCCATCATATCTTTCGAAAAATTATGAGCTCATGGCAGGTAAATACCCCGATAAGCCTACTGATATGGTACTTGTAGTAGATTCTAAAAACCGGATAAACTATACTATACTAAAAGGAATGGGCTTTCTAACTGACAATAGGAAATCTATAAATTTTGATAACATTGTAGGTACCCAGTTTAAGATAGTATCAAACAATGATTACTATGTTAAAACCGAGTTCGGCACGTACCTTCCGGGTGATAATTATGAAGCCATGTATTCTTCTAAAAACAGTATTCCCGTTACTATTACAGGGGTAGTCAGAAAAAAGCCAAATGTTAAAATCGGAATTCTTGCTCCCGGAATTGCATATAGTGATAAGCTAACCCAGTTGGTAATAAACAACTCAAAAGATTCCGACATCGTAAAGGAGCAGGAGGACAGCAGTAAAAATGTCATTACCATGCAGGATATGGATAAAATCGAAAAATCCATGTTTCTTGCCTATCTGGGCGGAACTGCCTCTCCATTTATGATAATGGTTTATCCTGACAATTTCAGTGATAAGGATGCTGTTACGGCTTATCTGGATGCATATAATGAAGGCAAACCTCTGGTTGATAAGATATTTTATACGGACCTTGCCGGAACAATGTCTCAGATGACAGGAGGAATTATGCATGGTATTACCATCGTACTTTTAGCCTTTGCGTCCATTTCTCTTGTAGTAAGCCTAATAATGATAAGTATTATCACTTACACATCAGTGCTTGAACGTACAAAAGAAATAGGCATACTGCGTTCATTGGGTGCAAGAAAAAGGGATATTGCCCGGGTATTTGATGCTGAAACCTGCATTATAGGGGTATTCTCCGGAGTCCTTGGTATAGTAATTGCATGGCTATTGACTATACCTATCAATAAGATTATATACAATATGACGGAGCTCAAAGGTGTGGCCCAGTTGCAAATAATTCATGCATTACTGCTTGTTTTGCTAAGTACAGTTCTTACCATACTCGGAGGACATATTCCTGCTAAGATGGCTTCCAGAAAAGATGCGGTGGAAGCACTAAGGAGTGAATAAAATATAAAAAGACTTGCCAACTACATCAGCAAGTCCTTTTGTGGTCGGAGTGACTGGACTTGAACCAGCGGCCTCAACGTCCCGAACGTCGCGCTCTACCAACTGAGCCACACCCCGAATCTCATTATATTATTTTACTAGGAAGTAATTTATTTTACAAGACTAAAATGAGAATTTTTTTCAAATTTTGATATTTTTAAATTCATTTATTTTATTGGTTATAAACTCTATAACCTGCTTATGTTCTGCCTTACCATTTCCGGTTATGGTTATGGGTTCGCCAAAAGACATACATACCGGTTCTTTTCTGCGGATTGGTCCAATGTCCTTTATTAGCTTGCCATTTCCCCAGAAATCGGTTTTTATTGCAACAGGTATCACGGGTACGCCAGCCTCTTTTGCAAGCTTTATACCCAATGAATTAAACTTTTCCGGATTGAATTGCTCCTGCCTTGTTCCTTCAGGGAATAAAACAATAGACCTTCCCTCAGCAAGTATTTCCTTTCCTTTGTTTATTACATTGAGTAAATCCTGCCTTGAGTTCTTTCTGGATACTACTATAGGGTTTCTGCTTCGCATAATAGACCCGAATATCGGCATTGATACAAGAGAATCCTTTACAACATAGGTAACTTCCTTTAACGGTACAATTATACAAGGAAATACAAAGGTTTCCAATGTACTCATGTGATTACTGACAAACACAACAGGTCCATCTGACTTTGAAATATTATCCAAACCCTCAATAAATAGTTTGCCGCCGCTCTTTTCAATACATTCTAATATTTTATAACTGGAAGCCGCCCATTTTTCTGAATCGTACTTATTCTTTACTGCAAGGTTCCTTCCCTTTAAAACTACTTTTGCATAGCCGTAAACAAAATACCATCTGGTATTCAGAAAAAGCTTGTCAAATATATTTCTCTTATTCCCTGTAGTTTCATATCTGTTTCCTGTAAAATAACTCTTCATATCCATCACTTCCGCTATTATAAAATTATGCACCCATAATGCCAGTGATAATTATATCTCACATTTAATACCATGTCCACTGCTCCGGAAAATCATTCATTTAGCAGTTTAAAATTTATAATAATTAGAATATAATAAAAATATCAGATATAAAATTTAATATGAATTATTATGGAGAATTCTAATGAATGCTAATGACATTATTATCGGGACCAAATTAGAAATCGAAATACCGGAGTACATAAAAAGTTTTCCCTCCCAGACTTCCAGTTATATCAGTCAACTTCTGGATGTGGCAGATGCAAAAAACATAACTATAGCTGCTCCAATGAGTGAGGGCCGTTATAAGTATCTGTCAGCCGGGCTGAACATCATCGTGTACTTTTTAAATCAGAGACAAGAGCTGATGCATTTTAATGCCACTGTAAAAGAATATAAAAAATCAGGGCATCTGGAAACCTTCGATGCGTCAGTAACCAGTGATTTTACCAAAATCCAGAGAAGAATGAACTATAGGCTGGATACAGTTCTGGAATGCAAATATGTCACTGTTGATGACCACTCGTCGACTAGAGGAAAGCCAGAATTTAAAGAAATATCCTCAAATGATTTTAAAACTGCGTTAACCAAAAATATCAGTGGAAGCGGTCTATGCCTGATTATGGATAATTCTGTTGATTCGGGTATGATGTTAGATATTTTGGTAGACCTTGAAGGCATGGGTCAAATACGGGTACTGGCGCAAGTAATCCGTTCCATAAGTGTCGAGAACAAGAAACATGAAGTGGGTATGAATTTTGTTTATATTTCTCCACAGGATTCAAGCACACTAACTAAGTACATTTTTCAAAAACAGCGTCTTATGCTGAAAAACAATCCATTATCAAAAAAGTAATTACTTTATTTTCGGGTTCTTAATTTGTATGGCCCTGCCAATGGAGTTTGTTCCCAATTTACTTCTTATTGAATCAATGGCTTTTTCAAGCTTTTCTTCTTTTCGGGATGAATTGTCACAAAAATCAGCTGCATCAAATAGTGACATTTGTCCTGAAAGGCCTTCATTTTCAAAGCCACTAATGCTTATTCCGATTAGCCGGACAGGCATCAAGCTGTTCCAGTTTTTATTCAAGAGAGTAAAACCTGTCTCATATATGTCTTTTGTGAGATAGGTAGGCTCTATACTTGTTTGTCTTGTTATTGTCTTAAAATCCGAATACTTTATGGTTATTTGAATAGTACGTCCCTTCTTATTGTTTTTCCGGGCTTCATAGCCAACTTCTTCGCACATCTCAATAAATGTCGTCTTCACTTCTTCAATATCTGTTATATCTGATGCAAGTGTTGTTGACCGCCCGATGGACTTCATTTCTCCTGACACGTGAGGCGTAACCGTAGACATATCAAGCCCGTGTGCCATTCTTTGAAGCTCCAGCCCCTGCCTGCCAAAGAAGCTGACCAAGGCCTGTGGATTATATTTTGCCAGTTCGCCTATAGTTTTAATCCCCAAATTGTTAAGCTTCAGACCTGTCTGTTTACCTATTCCGTACAGGTCTGTTACTTTTAAAGGCCACAATTTTGTATGAATGTCCTTCTGCCAGAGTTCTGTTATCCCCATTGGTTTCTTAATTTCGGATGCTATTTTTGACAAAAGCTTGTTTTGGGAAATTCCTATAGAGCACCATAAGCCCAGCTCGTCATTTATTGCATCCATTATCTGTTGCGCCGCTTCTATAGGGCTTCCAAAGAGTGTTTCTGTACCCGACATATCCAGCCACGCCTCATCTATACTGTTTTGTTCTATGACCGGCGAAAATCTTTCAAGGATTTCCATAACTTCCATGGACTTTCTTTCGTAGAACCTGTGATCCGGTGGAACAAGCAACATTTCAGGACAAAGTTTCAGAGCCTGATGAATAACCATAGTAGTTTTAATCCCAAATTTTCTTGCTTCATAGTTTGCAGCAAGAATTATCCCCGTTCTTGTTTTGGGATTGCCTGCAACAGCAGCCGGTTTACCGGCTATTACAGGGTTTCTGGACATTTCACAGCTAATAAAAAATGCGTTCATATCCACTAGGAAAACTACTCTGTCCATCTGTCATTCTCCTTTCAAAGGGAACTGTCTGTAGTAATACATAAAGTCAAATAAAGGAGCCCCAAAAAGGACTCCTTATATTTTAAATATACTTCATATGTCAAGTTTATTATTTAGCAGCTTTTGCAGTTTCAGCAAGCTTAGCAAATGCAGCCGCATCGTTTACTGCCAAATCAGCAAGAACTTTTCTGTTAAGTTCTATTCCTGACTTCTTCAAACCGCTGATGAATTTGCTATATGATAATCCATTTATTCTTGCAGCAGCGTTAATTCTTGCGATCCAAAGCTTTCTGAAATCTCTCTTCTTAGCTCTTCTGTCGTTGAAAGCGTAATTCAAAGATTTCATTACAGCTTGGTTTGCCATTCTATAGAGCTTGCTCTTTGCACCAAAATATCCTTTTGCAAGCTTTAGTATCTTTTTATGTCTTGCACGGGTTCTAACCGCACCTTTAACTCTTGCCATAAACCTTCGTCCTCCTTCTTATTTATATGGAATAAGTTTTTTGATAGTAGCTTCTTGTGCAGCTGAAACGTATGCACCTAATCTATGATGCTTTTTAGCCTTTTTTGACTTTGATACAAGTCTATGGTTTCTCCAAGCCTGGCCTCTTTTGATCTTACCTGTAGCTGTAACTCTAAATCTCTTTTTAGATGCACTATGTGTCTTTAACTTTGGCATATCATTCTCCTCCTATCCTACTGCTTTGGATTAAGTATCATTATCATACTTTTGCCTTCAAGTTTTGGTCTTTTCTCAACTGTTCCAACATCTTTTACTGCTTCTGCAAACTTGTTTAGAATTTCGTTGCCTATTGAGGTGTAATGCATTTCCCTCCCCCTAAATTTAACGGAAACCTTGACCTTATCTCCATCCTTTAAGAACTTATATGCATTCTTAACTTTGAATTCAAAATCATGGTCTTCAATAGAAGGGGAAACTCTAACTTCTTTTATGCTTATGATCTTCTGATTTTTCCTTGCTTCTTTCTCTTTCTTGGCAAGTTCGAACATATATTTACCGTAGTCCATTATCTTACAGACAGGCGGTACTCCCTGTGGAGCGATCTTTACCAGGTCAAGATTTTTTGAATTGGCAAGTTTCTGGGCTTCCTTAATTGCTAATATACCAAGCATAGTACCATCAGCATCGATAAGTCTGACTTCTTTATCCCTTATATCCTCATTGATCATTAATTCATTTTTGCTAATAACTGACACCTCCGCATTTAATAGGCAAGAAGATTCTCTTCAAGTCCATATAATATTTAAACAATAAAAAAAGTGGATAGAAGCAAGTATCCACTAATAATCTCAAATCTCAGCCATTACATATAAATATGTTTAAAACCGATATTGACCCGGCAAATCATTGTCCGCTCAGGTGAGAAGTGGAAAAACTTCTTCTTGTTTTGCATAAATATGATAACAAAATATCTTCACTCTGTCAACATTTTTATACACCCTTATTTCCCCTATTGTTTTATTCTTTCATATATCAGCCATTTATATTTATACGGATTTTTTTCATCCTTGATACCATTCTCGCATGATACCTGTTTCCATTGGCTATAGTCGATTTCCGGGAAAAAAGTGTCCGCTTCAAACTCTTTTTCTATCAGAGTTAGATACAGTCTGTCTGCAATAGGGAGAAATTCTTTGTATATTTCCGCTCCCCCAATTATAAAGACTTCCTCTTCCCCTGTATAATCCATAGCTTTTTGTATTGAATTAACCGTGGTACAGCCCTCAGGGCTATAGCCTGTCTCCCTTGTAATTACTATGTTTTTTCGGCCCGGCAGGGGTTTACCGAGAGATTCAAAGGTTTTTCTCCCCATAATGACCGTTTTTCCCATAGTAATTTTTTTGAAGTATGAAAAATCAGCCGGTATATACCAAGGCATTCTGTTTTTACAACCAAGGGCATTGTTCTGACCCATAGCCCATATCATTGAAATCATACAGCCACCGCCCCTTTGATATGTGGGTGAGGATCATAATCGGTTAATGTAAAATCACTGTATTTAAATTCAAATAAATCCTTTACATCCGGGTTAATATTCATTTTTGGCAAGGGCCTAGGGTCACGGCTCAATTGCAGATTTACCTGTTCAATGTGATTGAGATAAATGTGTGCATCCCCCAGTGTATGGACAAACTCGCCGGCTTTGAGGCCGCAGCTTTGAGCTACCATCATTGTAAATAATGCATATGACGCTATATTAAAAGGCACACCTATAAATACGTCAGCACTTCTTTGGTATAGCATACAGGATAAGGTTCCGTTTGCCACATAAAACTGATAAAAGCAGTGACATGGTGGCAGAGCCATTTTTTCTATTTCCCCGACATTCCAAGAGCTTACTATGAGTCTTCTGGAATCCGGATTATTTTTTATTTGTTCAATGACTTCCTTAAGCTGGTCAATGCTTCTTCCGTCGGGGGTACTCCAAGACCTCCATTGATGTCCGTAGACGGGGCCAAGGTTGCCATTTTCGTCCGCCCACTCATCCCATATGGAAACTCCGTTTTCCTTTAAATACTTTGTGTTTGTATCACCGCTAATAAACCAGAGAAGTTCATGTATTATTGACTTTAAATGAAGCTTTTTAGTTGTTAATAAAGGAAAACCTTTCTGAAGGTCAAACCTCATCTGGTATCCAAAAGTGCTTATAGTTCCCGTTCCTGTTCTGTCTTCTTTTTTTATACCGTTATTTAGTATATGTTTACATAAATCAAGGTACTGTTGCATGAATTATATCTCCATTTCCGGCATAGTTTTTACACATCATTGATATTACTTTTTTATATTATATAATGAATTATCCTTTTTGTCAGTCTGACAGTCTGTATTTTTTTCTGTATTCATAAAAACCTGTCATCAGCAGTTCACTTCCCTTGGCCGCAAGGACAAACACAAGCATTATGGCAAAATACCTGTACCTGACCTGTATTTCAATCAAGGCATGAGCTGCAAAATAGCATGCGATTATTGAAGCAATCAACACAACACCTGTACTGGTTTTTTTCCGTGTGAGCGTTAAACATAACCCTGCTAACATGAGTATAAATACAAGGATGTAATACATTTTTTCTATTTTCAGAATAGGGAGTTCGTATTTTTTAAGGATTTCCGAAGGCACAAGATGGTTGTTTACTTTATCATAGAAGCCCCACTTCATGGTATCAAAGTAGCTCCACATAATCTTCTGTTTTGTATTAATCAAATCAAACATTTTCGCCGGGCTTATGGATATACGTTCTTTTATTACCTTCTTTGATACTTCATTTCTCTGTTTAAAATCCTTTATATAAAATATTTCGTTCTGGTCAGGATAAGAGAATGTTCCCTTAGTTTGGTAATTGAAACCCACAACAAATTTCCACAAGGTATAGTTATTACTTAAGCCTTCCGGGTTTATGTCCGCCTTTTTTACTATCGTTGAAAAAGTAAAACTCAAAAGGAAGTAAGCTGCAATCATAATCACTGTGGCACCAATACGTACAAGCTTTTTTTCTCTGATGGACTGTGCAACTGCCCAAATCACAACACCTCCGAGTATAACCACACCAAGGGGTCTGACAGCATTACCAAAAGAAAGAAATATGCCTGCCGCCACACTTCTTATTGCAAAATTTATACGGGTTTCAAGGAGCAGGTATATGGAAAGCATAAACATACATGCAGCAAAATGCTGGTTTGTAAGTACCGGAGTCAAAAAATAGGGTGCGGGATATAAAAGATACAATAATGAGATAAACCTTGCGGTATAGTCATTCGATATTTTTCTTGCAATAAGATAAATAAGAGAATTGGACCCTGCCATGAAAAGGCAATTTACAAGCTTTAATGGCAGAAGTCCCGTTCCGAATAATTTCATAATCATGGCATAGTATATAACCGGCCCTGTTTGATAAGCAAATGACGTAAAATAAAATCCATGTCCAAAGGACTTATCTCCATTATTCAATTTTACGGCACAATTATAAAATGTGCTAAAATCCGATATAGGTAGTGTATCAGACGTAATTGCGACTAAAGCTTTAGCCGCAAATGCCAGCAGGAATATTATCGTAAAAAACGTCAACGGAGATAAATTTATCTTGTAGGAAATCAGGTAAACAATTAGTACCACCGGGATTACCAACAGTGCGAATATAAATGCATTATTATATGCAGAGTACAAAAAGTTAAGATACAGTAAATATGCTGTAAAAGCTGTTAGTAGAATTATTATCGTCTTGTTTAATGCGTCTCTGTTTCTTGAACTCATTTAATGTCTTTTTTCCTCTCAGCCCCATCCTGAAATCCTAATAATTCTCCTATAATATATAATGGACGGGCTTTTACCTCTTCGTATATCCTACCAACATATTCCCCCATAATCCCTATAACTATAAGCATAACACCGTTAAAGAACAGGGATACCGCCATTGATGAAGCCCAGCCTGAGGCAATATCGTTTTTTACAAATCTCTGTATCAAAACAACAATTAAATATATAAAGCTTATTATTGAAACAAGCATTCCTGCAAACGTTGCAAGTTTCAAGGGTTTATACGAAAATGAGAATATTCCATCTCCTGCAAGCTTGAGCATCTTTTTTAGCGGATACTTTGTTTCACCTGCAAATCTCTTTTCTCGTCTATACTCTACGCTTGTCTGCTTAAATCCTACCCAGCTAACCAACCCTCTTACATATCTTGAACGCTCCGGGAGACATTTCATGGCATCACAGACTTTTCTGTCAATAAGCCGAAAATCCCCTACATCAACAGGTAGTTTGACATCCGTCATACTGTCAAGGAAACGGTAGAACATTTTTGCAGTGAACTTTTTAAAGAAGGTTTCCCCTTCTCTTTGAAGTCTTTTTCCATAAACCACTTCATAACCCTGTTCCCATTGTTCCACCATTTGGAGAATAACTTCAGGCGGGTCCTGCAAGTCTGCGTCTATTATTACTACAGCGTCACCCTTTGCATAGTCCATGCCTGCAGTAATAGCTATCTGATGTCCGAAATTTCTTGCAAAATTTATAACCCGTACACATGAATTCGCCAAGGCAATTTCCCTGAGTTTCAAATATGTATTGTCTTTACTTCCGTCATTTATAAAAATGTATTCAACATCCATAAAATAATTTTCAAACACTCCGGAAAGCCTTTTAAAGGTTTCATTTATTACTTCCTGTTCATTATAAACCGGAACGACTATTGATAATAATTTCTTTGACATTTAGTATTTCTCCTCGCTTTCAGCCGAGTATAATATAGCAGCTTTTTCCTATTTTTTCTTTAAACAATTATAACACACTAGTAATTATTATCAATTTTGACGTTAAATATTAAGAAAAAGTTCATATTTATGTAATATTGATAGATAAAAAAAATTCTTCTTTACAATTTAACGTAAAGAAGAATTTTTTTATTTACTAAAATTATTTTTTTGCTAAAAAATGCTCACATATATTATTTACCAGTATTGCAATTGTAAATATTATTCCTGCCTCCAGATATCCTCCAATGATATCGCTTGCATAATGGTTTTGAAGATAAACACGGCTAAAGCCGATAAGCAGCGGCATTATTATACAGAAAACCGCAAGTGCTATTCTGCCTGCTTTTATCTTTATACGTTTGTTAATTACAACATAGAGCACCAGATAAAATATAAATGCCATTGCAGCATGACTGCTTGGAAAGGAGAATTTATCCACTTCCACATCGGGGTGAGGGCGTCTGAAAATTTCCTTTAGCAGCGGGTTTAAAAAAGATACAACAAGTATTGCAGCAGCATATGAAATATACTTAGAATACCCTTCCTTGTTAGCAAAAACTACAATACCAAGCGCTGCTATTGCCAATCCCAAATACAGGTTTACCTGTGGATCACCTATACTCCCAAGGAACTTGACAATTTGTTTGGTAGAATGTGATTTCAGGCTTCTCAATGAATCGTAAACGGTACTGTCAAAACTATCTATTGTTCCTGATTTAATCAATAGGATAAGTCCTGCAAATGCAAGACTCAATAATATTAGAAATATAGTATTCACAAAAATCTTATTATTATTGTTTTTTATATTTGATTCAGTCATAATATTGTTCTCCAATGATTGAATCCCCTTTCCCTAAAATAGTATTTTACCCCATATATTCTCCGTTATAGCTGACCATAACGGCATTTACAACACCCTCAATATCAATTATATCATTAACAAATTTACTATATCCATCTTTTAATTGAACTTCTACAGTAAGCTCCATACCTGTTTTAGATACTGTCTTACCTTTAACAGTCGACTTTGCCGATTTTGTTTCGATTAGATTCATTACGCCGTCTTCAACATCTGAGTTTTCACAATTTACTACTATTATATAAGGTGTAGTCCTGCTTTTTCTATTTACAAAAACAGTCATTACGATACCCATTAGAAGACTTGTTACAACTGCAAGTGGGATCATTCCGGCACCAACGACTATTCCTGATGTAATTGCCCAAAATAAAAAGACAATATCAAAGGGATCCTTTAGTGCCGTCCTGAATCTCACTATGGAAAGTGTACCGAGCATACCGAGAGAAAGTACTACATTACTTGAAACTGCCAGTATAACCGCACATGTTATCATTGCCATACCTATTAATGATAACCCGAAATTTGCTGAAAACATTACTCCTGAAAAAGTCTTCTTGTAAACCATGAAAATGAAAAAGCCTATTATGAATGAAACTATAATTCCCACAAACATATCAAAACCGCTTACAGCTGTAGCATTCTTTATAAAACTTGAATTTAAAATACTGTCCACTTATTTACCCCCTAAAAGTATTTATATGAATTTTCTGCAGGCTACATATTTTGAAAAGGATGATATAAGCCTGTCCTGAACCATGACTATATCTGAAATCATGGTAGGTTTGTAATTATCATATTTGACCTCTAAAATTATTGTCTGACCTTCTGCCAGAACTGTAGGAACATCAGGATTAAGCATATCCACACTATTTATACTTGTCCTTACATTCCTGTCCAATGTAATTCTCACATTTCCTGCTGAGTATACAAAGGGTTCACGGTTATAATCCACAATCACTTTAGGTCTTAGTTGTTCTGTTTTCATTTTTGCATACAACTCGGAAACAAGTTGCCTGTCAGAATCAAGCATCCATTCTGTGTCACCGTGGATTATCCGCCTTACTTCTTCTTTTGTGATGGTTTCCGATACCTTGTTGCACATTCCGTTTATTTTGCTTTTCTTCTCAAGTTTTATGAAGTCATAATTATCATTGTAGCAACGAATTCTGAATTTCTCACGTATACCAACCCCACTTATTTTTTCATATAGTGCCTTATTGTATATGTTGTCAAAATACAGACTTCTTATTTTGTATTCACCTGTTTCATCAACGTGATTATCATGCGGTATTACTGCCCTTAATCGTGATCGAACGGTAAGATAGTCTGAATAATTAAGAAATATCTTGTATTCATGACGTAATTTCAAAACTTCCCCTCCTTACCCTTCTTTTTTTATACTTTACACGTGAATACTTGCTTAGCAACATAGTGAATATGATTATTACAATTAATGAAATAAATAATAGAACTTTTGATAATCCTGGATTTATTTCAATATTATCTGATGCCTTGACGCTTTTTGAAACCTCAAAAGCGATTGGTCCCAATACTCCGAAGATTTTTTTAAGGTATATAATATCCTCTGATGCTTCAAATTTGGTCAGATCAATTTTACCGTCTGTTTTATATTCTTCGGGAAGGTAATTTATAAGAATTTTTAATACCCCATCCATATCTTTGTTCGAAATTCCCAATAATGAATACATCGTAATTGTTTTGGTCATATCCAGTCCCTGTGTGTCAACCAAATTTTCAGGGTGCTCTTTTTGTCCTTTTAATGTAGACGGTACAGTATTGGTTAACTGTCCCTGAACACTTTTTGCTCTGAGCTTGCAGAATTTATTTAGTTCATTAACCCCCTCCACAAATTGATTGTATGTAAAAAATCCCTTTTTATCATTTTTGATATATGGTGATATCATATCAACTGTTGATTCATAAAATCTGTCAAAGTAACCGCTGATAAAATAGTCAGTAATAAATTTTTCAAAATATTCATGATACTTATCTGAATACTCACTATTTTTAAGTATTTGATTTATCATCGGTCTTTTTTCCAAATCAGCTTTAAATACAGGTGTATTAATAGGATAATTAACCATACTTTTAGTAGAACTCATACCAAAACGGGCATCTGTCGTTTTTATATAATTTCCGAACAGATTGGAAGATGAATTTCCGGGATCAACAGCAAAGGAACCAAAAGCCAGATTATAGTCCCAAGGGATCATTGACAATTTACCGGCACGTTCACTAAGATAATAGTTATGTGAAAAAATACTTGTATACCCATCGTAATTATCCACAAAGTTATGGATTACAAAGTACTTTATTATAGAGTCAACGTCCACTGTATTATCCAAATCTTCACCGCTGTTCAGCTTTTTTATAGAATTAATCAGTCTTCCTTCGTCACTTTCATCTACAGCAAAAACTCCTGTATCCAAAATAGCTTTATAGCTTTTAGGATTATTATCAATATATGTCAGACCTGTAACATCTGTGTTAATTTCGTTTGAGTCAATAAGTACTTTTGCCATATCCCCAAGCATGTCGACCCTCGTGCCGCTGTTAAAGCCTTTATAGGAATTGCCGGACATAACATTTGTCAGATACTCAACTGCGGATTGACCGTCTTCCATCTCGTAGCCCATAATTTTTATATAATCATATTTTGGTAAATCAAGTGCATCAGGCTTATACAGCTTTCCATCAATGACGCCGTAATTCCTAACACAGAAAGATTTTTCTACGGCTTCCATAGCCAGATAAAAGCCAAAATCCTTTCCGTTCAAGGTTATATTTACATAGCTTGATAACGGCGCAGCTACACCCATATAGCTCATCATATGTTGTGCAAGGTAGTCCTTCATATATGTTGTATCCTGTGAACAGTTGTTTAGTGTTATTTTATCAAGACCGTCAAATGTCTGACTTTTGTAGTGATCAAACTCAACCTTAAAGCTGAAGTTTTGAGAATTCATGTCTACTACCTGTTTAAGGGAAGTATCTCCTTTTGGCCTTATCCCAACATCATCAATCCTGACACCGTCTATAATCATCGTACAAGGAATGTATTGTTCATACTGGGCGTTATCTATCATGTTATCCCAAGTGCGGTTATTAACTTGAATATCAATAGTATGTACTTTAGAATCATCTAAAAATGTTTGCGGATATTTTATATCATTAACGGATAAATCTTTGGAGCTTAAGCCGCCATTTGTAGGAACGCTTTTGTTGTCAGCAATAAACATTAAGAAAAGTATTACAACAAGCAGACAAACGGCAAAAATTATGTATATTCCATTTTTATACCTTTTTGTTTCCATTTTACAAATCCCTCATAATATGTTATATAAATAGAATAAAACAGTTACGTGCTTTTTCAACATACAATAATATACCAAATGTATGTTTTTGAGGTAAACTATGAATAAAATGTCAAAAAGCAGACAATTTACCATGGAAATTCTATTGGATGCATTCTGGAAATTATATAAAAGTCATGATATAGACAAAATAACCATTAAAAAGCTAACAGATACAGCCGGATATAACAGAATAACCTTTTATGACTATTTCAAAGATATATATGATGCACTGGATTGTCTGGAAAATAGAGTGCTATCTGATATCGAACAAAAACTCCATATATTGATTAAAGGTGCAGCAAGTACAACTACTGATAATTTTCTAGATAAAGTAGTATCTTTGTTTGATGAGTATCGGGATTTTTTTATAAGGTTTTTTAACGACAAAAGGAATATTACTTTTGAAGACAAACTGCAGGGATTTATTAGATGCCTGCTTACAAGCTACTCCTCATGTTCAACGAATTTAAAAAACATATATGTTCTTGAATTTTGTACTTCGGGCCTTGTGGGTGCTATCAGAATGTGGTGTAAAAGTAATTGCGACACGCCTCTTAAAACCTTTTTATACATAATTTATTCTAGTATAAAAGCAGACTAAACCAGGTACTATTGTATAACATCAATAAACAGGATGACTGAATTTTCCCATTTATTAATGTTATACTTGTATACCTTATATTGCTATGTTCTAAAATACTTCTATCTGATTTTAATATGGACTTCACGAAGCTGTTTTTCTGTTACTTCATTAGGAGCACAGCACATCATATCCTGAGCGTTACCATTCAGCGGGAATGGAATAACCTCTCTGATATTTTCCTCGTTTCTCAGCAGCATAATCATTCGATCAACACCCGGAGCCATTCCGGCATGAGGAGGAGCACCATACTGAAACGCATTATACAATGCGCCAAATTTCTGCTGAAGATCTTCCTCTGTATAACCTGCAATTTCAAAAGCTCTAACCATTATATCCAAATTATGGTTTCTAACTGCACCTGAGGACAGTTCAATGCCGTTACAAACTATATCATACTGGTATGCGAGTATTTCCAACGGATTTTTGCTATTAAGTGCTTCCAATCCACCTTGGGGCATTGAGAACGGATTATGTGTAAATATAATTTTCTCTTCTTCTTTGTCATACTCAAACATAGGGAAATCATTAACAAAGCAGAAGCGGTATGCAGTTTTTTCGCATATATCAAGACGGGTGCCAAGTTCTGTGCGAATCTGACCTGCCAAAAGTGATGCACGTTCTTCTGTATCTGCTATAAAGAAAATTGTATCTCCCGGATTTAGCCCTGCAATTTGTGCAATCTCGTCCTTCATGTCATCGGGAATAAATTTATCGATAGGCCCCTTATATGTCATGTCATCATTTACTTCGAGATAACCCAGACCACCCATGCCTATTGAAGTAGCAAATTCCAACAACTTTTCATGAAACCCCTTTGACATGTCGGCATGTACCTTGATTGCACGAACTGTTTTGTTGTGGAAAGGTTTGAAGGTACATCTCTGGAAGAAATCAGTTACATCTACTATTCTTAGGGGATTCCTCAAATCAGGTTTATCGGTTCCGAATTCAAGCATTGCCTGCTTATAGCTTATTACCGGATATGGTGCATCTGTTACCACACTGCCTTCAGGGGCGAATTTTTTAAATGCAGCTGTCAGCACCTCTTCACCTGCACGAAATACATCTTCCTGTGTAGCAAAGCTCATTTCAAAATCCAACTGATAAAATTCGCCCGGAGAGCGGTCGGCACGGGCATCCTCGTCACGGAAGCAAGGTGCTATCTGGAAATACTTGTCAAAACCAGATACCATTAAAAGCTGCTTGTATTGCTGGGGAGCTTGTGGAAGTGCGTAGAACTTTCCTTTATATTTACGGGATGGAACTATATAATCTCTCGCACCCTCAGGTGATGAAGCACAGAGAATAGGAGTCTGGATTTCCAGAAAGCCCATTTCAGTCATCTTTTGTCTTAAGAAGCTGATAACTTCCGATCTGAAAATTATATTATCTTTAACTTTCTTATTTCGCAGGTCAAGATAACGGTATTTAAGACGTAAATCTTCTCGTATTTCCTTTGATGTCATTACTTCAAAAGGTAGCTGTTTGTATACCTTGCCAAGTATTTCAACGGACTGTGCTTCCATTTCAATTGTTCCCGTAGGGATTTTAGGATTATATGTTTCTTCGTCACGTATTTCAATTTTACCCTCGACGCATATACAGTCTTCTTTGTTGATTCCGATTAAAAGGTTTTTGTCTCGCATTACAACCTGCATTACGCCGTACATATCTCTGAGATCTATGAAGGATACTCCTCCATGATCCCTGATGTTCTCAACCCATCCTGCTATTTTCAATCCCCAGCCAACATCACCTTCGCTGATTTTATCCAATGTCCTGTTCCGATATATGTTTGATGTGTTCATAAGTTTTCTCCTTATATCAATATTTGAGCATAAAAAAATGCTCATCCAAAACTAAAAAGTCCAGGACGAACACATAATGTCCGCGGTACCACCTGAATTACTGACTAACAGTCACTCTACGGTTCAAAAAACCTTCCTGTTTTTCGTACAGTCTACGGCTCTCCTACTTATCACACAATATTACTTGTACGATGTTCAGATTGCAGCTGCTAAAGTGTTATTCACGCAAATTCACTTTATGGGGTTCTCACTATCTCCCACTCACTGAGAACGATAAGTTGCGTTACTTCTCTTCGTCATCGCCGTTAAATTCAATTATAATTCTTGTGTTTTCATGCAGGCATTGTTTTATGCCAAATATTATCACACCCTTTCTGTATAAAAAAAGAACCACATGTAAATTCTACTAAAATCTACCAATGTGATTCTTACTATTACAGTATCACATAGGTACAAGTCTTAGCACTTGCACCTATGATTTTTTGTCATAGCCACAAGTGCTAAATATTGTACCCATTATTCAGTTTTATAAACTGAAAATTCAACATATTAGCTCCTACATATTTTTAATTTATAATAATTTAGTGTATCACTCTAAAGTGTTAAATGTCAATAAGAAATTATCTTATTAATTCAATTGCAAAAGTTTATTAAGAATGCTCTCAATATGGTTTATTTTACTACTATATTGGTCAATTTTCTTTTCACTGGAGTAACCTATACATGATATAAGGTAAGCCCGATAACCTATAAGGAAATTCTGTAATTTTTGTATACTGCCAAATATTAATTTTGACGATGTTGAGTTTGTGAGAAATGTATTTAAGTCTTCCAACCATGTCCTATTTAAAAATATATTATTGTCAACTTTATAGATCTTTTTATATTTACCTTTATTTTTATTGAAAAAATATAATACTGATGTTAAATTGTAAAGCTTTTTTCTTGATAAATTTACATTATTATCAACAACATATCCGTTTATGGATATCAGACCCTTACCATACTTTACTTTTTTGTAGTTAATCTTTAAATCTATACTGCATAATATGTATTTTATCTTTTTTACAAACCATTTCTTAAGTCTGAAATCAATTTCATTGCTTGAAAACAACAAATCGTCGGCATATCTCGTATATGTTACACCTAAGCTCTGGCAATATAGTGTTATTCTTTGGTCTATTCTTCTCAAAACCAGATTGGACAGCAAAGGAGAGGTGACTGCTCCCTGTGGCAGCTTTTCCTCAAGTGTACAAATATCATAAATGACATTTATAACATCTTCTATCCCAACAAATTCCCGTAGGGTTGAAATCAATACCTCTTTGCTGATTGAATCAAAGAAGTCCTTTATATCCAATCTGACAAAATATGTTGAAGAATTATCATAAATATGGGCATTCAAATAGTCTAAATAGCTATTTCCTTTTACGAAACCTTTAACACATATGGGTAGTGGTTGAAGTGAGAAAAAGTTATTATTCAAATTAGACTGCAGCTCATGAATCAGATTATCTTTATCTAATGCAGATATTGTTCTCTTTTCGTTATTTGCTTTTGGCATATCGAATTTAAAGTAGGCCTCACTCTTAGCACCCAAACCTTTTAAAACAGTTTCTTTACTGTGCTTTAATATGCTATTATAAAAATATTCTTCTTTATAAATTTTCATAGGCACCTTAATTTAGCTTAAATAAAAACTGGTACTCTCTTAAATATTCGCTTTGCGACTCTCTACAAATACATACACAGAATAACGAGATGATGCCAATTTGAAATTTACTCCCCTCGGTTTAGCCGGGGTACTCATTTCCCGCACGAGGGCCTATTAACTATATATAATTAATAGATTTGCTACCAGTTTTTACTCAAGCATCTAAATTATAACATTACAGTTTGATTCAATCAACCGTATTAAACTACTAAGTTCCTTAAAATCATTATAAAAATTACTCTTTAGCTGCTCCTTTAAATCAGGTTTCTTATATATAATGGATTTATACTGCTGAAAGCTCGAACATAATAATCCCTGCTGACTGAAGAATTTTTTTACATAGAATTCGATAAACTCACTCATCCATCCGTCAGTCTTTCTTTGTCTCAATTCCTCAATTTGTGTTTTTTCTGATCTGGATAATTTCAATTTATCCGTGTTTAATATGGTATCCGATTTACCATTACATACTAGCCTTAAAAAATTGCACTTTTGAGCAGATGTGTCGAAACAGTTGTACAAACTTTGAAACTTATTTAATCTATTGTTTTTTAATTTGCTTGTAAAGAATTCTGTAAATATTTCAAAATTATCCTTAGTCACAATCATTCCTTCAATTGTTGTAGCATTTATAAAGGTTGATTGGCTGGCAAAGTATTCTTTCAGCAATTTAACTAAACTAAAATAATAGTCATCTTCACAAAATCCCCACTTCTCGTTAAAATTTATATTACTTTTATCTACAATACCTGTTATTCTCTTGTATATGTAATTAAGCCTTGCGGTCTTATATGAAAGTTGAAACTTAAATGCTTCTTTACTTTTTATAAAAAAGCAATCCAGTTTGAATTTTGACTTTCTCAAATCGAAATTAAGAACTTTATCCATATCCAATAGAGTAATACAGGGAGTTGAGTATTTTCTTTTTTGCGGATGTATTATGTTTTCAATTACTTTATTTGACATGGATTTGTAAATATCAACGGAATTCAATATAGGATAAATGTCTCTGATATATTTGTTACTGAAAAAGCCCAGATCAGATTCCCCTTCCACGCATAACAGTATTTTTGAAAAATACGCATTGGAATGGTCATCAGTAATAAAAGTTTTTTCACGTGAATTTATATTAGTAAACAATTTCATCCTACTAGTTTTTGAATAGTTATTTTTTAATTTTACATGATAAATTAATTTCTTTTGTTCACTATCCTGCAAAACATTTTTAACTAGTCTGGGGGAATGTGTGGAAGCAATAGTTTTTATATATCTTCCACTTTCAAATATTTTATTTGATAGATTATCTACCAGTGAATGATGCAGACTCAGTTCCGGTTCATCAAGTACAATAGTGGGTGTTTTAAGTTTTGTTTTTGAAATCAACTCCAGAATATCCAACAGAAAAATAGTATAATTATATGCATTTGTTCCATTGGAGAAATATGTAAGCTTTTTGGTTTTATAAGTAAAGGTATCTCCTTGTAAATATGTTTTTAAAAGTGAATTTGAATATTCTTTAGGTGAATATTGTAAAATCTGTACCGGTGATGTTTGAATAATATTATTTATATTTCTAAGTGCATACAAAAATTTCGGATCATTACATTCATCCATGTGCTTGTTAATAGCTTCCTGAAATTGCATACTTATATCATTATCCAGCTTTATCAAATCTCCTATGGAATACCATAGTTCTGACCAATCAAATAAGTCTATTCTTCTAGAATCGAGAAAGTAGACAGGGAAAATGGAACTAAGTATCTTTCTATCATTCCTTGCTATATTCCATAAAATCCTTTTATCTTTTATCTTAGTCAGAGATACTTTTAATAGTTTATTTACAGATAATTTCATTATCTTTAAGTAATAACTTCTATATCTTTTAGCATCATTTTTCAATAATTGATTTGACGCAATCAATCTGAATTTACTCATATCAAAATAAATACTTATTTTTACACAATTGCTGAATGGGTTATTCATATCAAAGATATTACCGCACTCATTTATTTCTTCATCAGAACCCAAATTTTGCATAAAAAATTTCACCGCACTTAAAATACTGGATTTACCGCATCCATTTTCCCCTATTAAAAGGTTTATGTCGGTTATATCCAGACTACATTTTTTAATAGATTTATAATTTGATATTTCAATTTTAGCAATTCCCATATATTCACCTTATTGTAACGATAAATTCTAATACCAAAATTTCCAATAAATTCTTAATCATTTTAACATATTTATATAAATTGTTTTATATTTTTTACACTAATATTTACTTATAAATCCATTTGTTGTAATATTTCATATTATAGCATTATTTTACATATCTATTTCAAGTCAGGGGGAGCTTTAATGGTTAAGAATAAAATTCCGATAGCCAGTCTGATTATATTAATTTTTTTATTTCTTGCAGGATGTAGTTTTCCCTATGACAAATCAAATGTCAGTACTTTTCATCCGTCTCCTATTATAAAAAACGTACAACAATCTGACATAGAAAAAGAAAAAGTATTTCTGGAAACACAAAAACTTCAGGATGAACATGACTCAAGAATTTATAATTTATTAATACAGCTAATACCTATTATAATAGCATTTGTTACATTATTTTTAACAACAAGAAGTACGTCAAGGGCATTGAAAATACAAGCCGAAGGACTTTCAAATCAAATTAAGCATAATGAAAAGGAACGTGTATCCAATTTACTTAAAGAATTGGGTAATACTGATACCACTATCCGTCTGTCTGCCATCCAAGCACTAAGTGAATACAGTAATTCCATTCAGTTACTCATAAATGTCTTAAAAATTGATTCAAACAGTGATGTTATTTCTACATGTCTTGCGGCTTTGCTTAAGATGCCCATGCAGACATTGCCATATTTATTATATGAAAGTAAATCTTTACTTGAAAAACAGTTTGAATTGGCAAGTAAGCTATTATATCTCGGAATATCCAAGGAGGATTTAACTGAAAACTTTTTCCTTGATTTAGATGAGATAAACAATAGAAACAATGATTATAGGAGTAATCAGATTCAAAAAACCTTAAAATGGAAAATAGCTTCCACTCAAAAATTAAAAAAACTTTCAATTGAAGAAATTACTGAAGAAGAAAAAAATAAGGTGATCAGTGAATGGATATCAACTTCTGAAGAGTATGAAAGAATTCTACAAGCTATATCCAGAATTATAGAATTAATCTCAAGGAACGGTAAAAAATATGATTTAAGTCAGGCATGCCTCCGTGGGGTATCTCTAGACGGTATAGACCTATCTGGATGGAATTTTAATGGTGCAGATTTAAGAAAATCAAGGTTTGCTTTTACCAATTGTCAAAAAGCAATTTTCACAAATACAGATTTAACCGGGGCAAATTTTAACCACGCTTTATTATCGGAAACAAAGTTTGATTATTCTGTTACCAATAAAACCAACTTTATTGCAACTAAAATGGACAATGCATCATTTATATCTAGTCAGGGTATAAATACAAAATTCCATGGAGCTATTATAAAAGACACTAATTTTGCTGATAGTGAACTCAAACATTGTTTTTTTGAGAACACTAAACAAATAAATACCGACTATTCCAATGCTAAGCTTTACGGTACTGTATTCTGCAAATCTGAATTAAAAAATGTTAATTTTTTAGCTGCTAATCTTGGCGGTACGGATTTAAGTAACACAAAGTTGGACAATGCAAATTTCTTCCAATCAATTTTTGCCGGAACAAATCTTAATGATTCTTTATTTTTAAATTCAAAGTTCATTAAATCAAGTTTTAAAAAAATAACAAATTTTCAAAATGCGTTATTCGAAAATAATTTTAGCAGAGAAATAACTTATATTGATGATTCAATGAAATTCCGTGAATTTTACAATAAAAAAATTGTATGATTTAACTATTTTCATCAACAATCTTTTTGAGTTCTTCTACTTCGTCCTTGCTTAATTTTTTTCTTTTTAAGAAGGTAGTAAAAAAAAGCTTTAGTGAGCCGGAATAAATCTTCTCTATATGCTCCTGTGTTTCGGACCTCATTACCTGCTCTCGCTTTATCAGTGATTGTATCTTTGTGTTTTTATTTTTTATTATACCTCTCTCGCAAAGCCTTCTTATTACTGTATATGTAGTTGATTTTTTCCATCCCAGTTCCTCACTTGCAATACTAACCAACTCGGTGCTTTTTATAGGTTCATTGTTCCAGATAATGTTCATAAATCGTAATTCTGCATCAAATATCTTAATTTCATCCATTATATTACCTCGTTGTAGTGAATTAAACTAAATCTAGTTTTTAGTTTAATTTACTACACCAAGTCTGTCAAATAAGCAGTATTAACACAAAAATTACAGGGCAGACCCGTAACGGCTCTGCCCTGTATAAAAATAATACGTTAAGGTGTTATAGAGTTTTAACTATACCTAAAAGATATTGCTTTAATACAGCAAAATCCATTGCGTCAACAGTACCGTCACCATTTGTGTCTGCTGCTTCCATATTAGGCAATGTAGTTGTCTTACCCAGGAGATAAGATTTGAGCAATGCAAAGTCAACAGAATCGATAACAGTATCATTGTTAATATCACCACGTGTTACCGTAGGCTCTGTAGGTACTGCACCCCATATCTTAAATTCTCCGCTTACATGAAGCATTCCAAGCATATAAAGCATTCCATCGTAGTAACGGTATTGACCTGATGGAACAGCAGTATTCCATAATTCATCAACAAAAGGCTTAGCAGTTGTTGCATCTTGTGCTAAAGATGTTACGGCATTCATAGCTACCAATCCCGGAGAATGATCACTGCTCAGCTTTGAACCTGATAGTGTATACTGGTTACCGTAAGAGGATAAACCTTGGTTTTTGAAGAAAGCCTGTATTTTAGGTGCGAAAGTAGTTGAAGGCCAGCTGTCTTTTTGCCACCAAGCATAGTCTACGCAAGAATTTTGAATAACTCTCCATGCATCAAATCTGAAATCTCCATGACCTGAACTCCATGAAACTTCTTTTGCTGAACCATCAAAATTTGCATAGTCAGGGTTAAGTCCTGTTGTAGAATTAGTAGACTTTTTGAAGAATTCTCTGCTCTTAGCAGCTACCGTACTCCAAGTAGCTCTGTCTCTTTCAGGTCCCCATAATGCCCATAATTCATAGAATGCAGGGAGATGATAGGACGGATCTGTAAAATCATAATTTCCTGCACTTGGGCAGAAAACAACCTGATTAGTGTTTTTATTGATTAAATTATATCCAACACCGTCGTCTGACTGGTGTAGCATCGCATCCAATATAGTCTGTGCTTCTGCTTCATAGTTGTATATACCTGTTCCGTTCCCCCATCTGCGTGCAGCAAAGAGAAGAGCCATAGCAAAGTATTCATCACCGTCAGAAGCAGGAGTGCTATCTATTATACCGCCACTATAGTTACACTGCCATGCAAAAAATCCCTTAAATTGACCAGAGGTTTGATACATGTGGTTTCTAGCCCATTTCCACAGCATATCAAATTCCTTCTTTTTGTCCATTTGTACACAAACCATCATACCGTATGACATACCTTCCGAACGTACATCACCGTTTCCGGTATCTCTTATGTATGCCTCGTCAGTTCCTGATTCATAAAACAATCTTTGATTGTTAGTGTCTCCTTTGAAAAATTTATCGAACATAGTAGCCAGCTTATCTTGAACCTGAGCCTCTGTCCTTCCTGTTTCAACGAAGACGTTCCTGTAGGTTCCGGTGGCATAATATCCACCTGTTGCCGCACTTGCGATATCTATTGGTATAATTGAAACAATCATAGCCAAAACAAGCAAGCAAGCAAAAAACTTTTTCATTTTCATTCCTCCCTTAATATAATAGTTTTGTATTTAAAGTTTAATCCGGGGATTTAGCCCCAAACCAACCTTAATACCTTTTTGAAAAGCATTTTATAAATAGATTATGGTTTAACCGATTAAACCCGACATAAGTTTAGCATATAAAACCTATACTGTCAATTTATGATAAATTTTGAACATGTTAACATAAATGGTTATTGTGAAAAAACAAAATCTCCTGTATACAGTTAATAACTGTTACAGGAGACTTAACATAATAAAATTCAGTTTTTTATTGTTTACTCTTTACATCAACTTTTTAAAAGTTGCTTTATATGCATCCATTGATGCCACAGTAACGACAATGTTGTTGTACTCAGGAATTTTGCTAAGATCGTATACCCTCTGATCTCTACCTCTAATGAATTGGGGTCCTTTACTTTAATATCCAGCATTACCAATGTTGGGGATATTAAGCATATTGCTATATATGTATATTATATAATCCTCTTTTCCCAATATATAAACTCATTATCTCTTTTAATTTCATTCATTCCGCACTTTTTCAATAATTTAATCGAACCTATATTATCAATTAAACAATCGGCCTTAACAACCTTTACTATGTTTTTTTGTGAAGCCCATCTAATTAAGGAACTTGCAACTTCATATCCATAACCCTTTTGCTGCTCTTCTTTTATTAAACCAAACCCTATTTCAATTTCTCCATTTTCATTTGGTGCACCTTTAAAGCCGGCATCACCTATAACAGTCATGTCTTCTTTTTTTACGACCATCCATACATCAAATCCATCAGTATCATTTCTTTTCATTTTATCTTTTAGGAAATGTAAAATATCTAAAGTATCTTGAAGCGGCCACTTGCCATTAAAATTAACACCCAGCTTTTCATACTCCTCAGTGCTACCGCTTAAAACAGTACATACCATTGAATATGTCATAGGTATAATGATAAGTCGATCTGTTACAATATTGTGTACTACCATGATTCTATACCCCTTAAAATATATCGTAAAATAATTTTGTGGCTAAACTCAGTAACGTTTGTATAACAAACAATCCTATTACCTCTATTCATTTCATTTAATAATATCCTTATTATGTGTGATAACTTTCATAAGACATTGCTTGCTTCCTGTTTTAATGCTCTCCAATAATTCAATTTCAACTTCACAATCAAAAGTATATTCAAAGATTTGTTTATTATATCCAACTGTGCAATAACACCAAGTTTTTGTGGGTAAAACATCAACACTTTCAAGCATAGGACATGGGCAAGAAAAATATTTGGTGAACAGACATCCATCTTCTATGTACCACCCTGCCCCGTATTCATTCATTTTATTAACAAAATCCGCCATAGTATTTGAGGATTTATATATATTTCTAATGAATTCTTTTGATTCGTCTAATTTTCCATTTTCATTGCAGTAACAACTCATTCGTATATTCTTTATTGTATGTTCCTCAAAATGTTTCTCAAGTTCAGAAGAAACGTATTTTACCCATTCTGATTTTTCACTGTTGCTTGATGATGGTATTAAATCTGTATCATAAGCAATTTTTTCAGCAATCTCATGAGTGCTGTACTTTAATATATTATCATAGAGTTTTCTCGCTTCACTGTGCTTTTGTTTTGTCATTCTCAATCTCCAATTTCTAAAATTAAATTTAAATAAGACTTTCTAAAAAGCGGTATTTTAGTGTAATCAAAAAAGCACACCATTTTACTGAATGTCGGTAGAGATAAAATCCTTATTATTAATTCGCAATTATAATAATGCTTTTATAATTAAAGCAACAATTATAACCCATATTAGTATTATTGGTATTGCAAAATACCATCTTTTAGGTTTACCATCTTTCCATAACTGCTCTGATTCAAGCCGGCATTGTTCAATTAACTCTCTTGGTATAGCCTTTACCGTTGCTGCTACCAGTAACGGTAATATTATTACATCATCAAGATATCCAAGAATAGGAATGAAATCAGGAATTAGGTCAATTGGAGACAAAGCATATCCTATTGTTATAATTCCTAAAATCCTTGCTAACCAGGGTGTTTCTTTTTTATTCAATGCCAAAAAAACTGCTGGAATATCTTTTTTTAGTTGCTTTGCTCTCTCTCTAATTTTCATAAAAAACCCTCAAAAACTAAGCCTATCTTTTACTTTTAAGTTTTCCATACCCATTTAAAATTAAACTTTAATAATAAGAGGTTTCTTTGCATCAATAATAATTGAAACCATACCAAGCTTTTCTATAGAATTTCTTGTGTCAAATCTGAAAGAACGTCCAATCATTCCATCGTTCTCGTTCCAATATGTATAATAAAAATTTCCAGTTTCATCACAGTATTCAAGCAATGAAACTATAAAACCTGCACTTTTAAATACATTTTCTAAAGTTTGATAATCATAAACTATTTTATGAGTAGCAGCAGGATGTTCGATAGATCCCGGGCCACCCACTTGAACCATATTTTGATACCAATCGTTACGGAAGTTTTTATCAGGAACAGCGCATCGAATATAACCACCCGGTTTTAAATATTTATAACAGTTTATTGCAGCTAATATACCCTCTTCGTATGTTAAATGTTCCCATACGTGTTCTGCCAACATAACATCTATACTTTTTTCTGAAAATAATCTATTCCAATCATCTATAGAAAGTAAATTTAACTCATTTTCCTGAGTTGATATCCAACCATCATATCTTGTTTGCCCAGCACCTAATATTACTCTCAAATTCACACCTCTAAAATAGTTGCAATGCATAGTCTCTATTTCCGTTATTAACTTTCGTTATTTTTCATTTTAGTCAAATATTTCATCATATTGTAATCGTCGCTTTGGTTATATACATACCCGAAGTGTCTGCCTACCTCAGAAGCAACAGTACGAAAAAGTTCACAAGCTGCAAAAATTGCCGTCCAGAGCTTTTCGTAATTTAAATAGGTTTTTGTATATAACTCGTAAGTCTCTGCTGGAAGATACTTTTTAAAATATTTTCCCCACATTCCAACTGAAACAGAAAATTCTGTTTTTGTACCGATATACCACTCAATCATTCTATCAAGCTCTTTGTGAACTATTTCATTATACATTCTCATGGCATAGGGAAATTGGTCTCGTACAATACCCTTTGCAACATTGTTAAGACACCACCAAAATTCATTGCAACAGGCATCATATTTGGACTTGTTAGGTTTTTGTATCCAATAGCCTTTATCATTTGCAGGCGGTATTTGTGGTAAAATATTATCCTTATCTAAAAGTGGAACAGTTAAACTGTCTGTTGTGTATTCTTCATTCATTACTTCTTTGACTTGTATATGTAAATCAATACGGTTACCGTCTTTGAAAAGCATTAACCAACAATAAGAACGACTATAGTCTGTATTTTCTCCCCACCCAAAATCGTTGGAATCAGGTTCCTGCACCATTGCGATTTCTCCGAAAACCGAAATCCAATTCTTGTCTATCAAGAACGATTCAGTTTCAGCTACAACATAAACAATATCATAATCCTGATATTTATCCTTTTTTATATTCGGATTCGCCAGTGAACCATTCATATAAACTGCTCGGATACGCTCATCAGCTTTCGCAACATCTAATATTAAATCAAACATTTCCTGTTCTGTTCGCATGTTTCCACCCCGGTAAATATATCCAATACTCAATTTACAAGAATTCCTAATACTTATTTACATGTCTACTATGCTCTAATTTGCACATAAAAACGCACATTCTATCAACCGAATGTATGTTAATAGAATCATTCTCTTGATATATAAATATAATAACATAACTTAACTTCGTATAATGCTTATACTTTTATCCTGTTCTTTTTGTCGTATATGACAACGGTTACAATTGAAACAAGAACAATCACAGCATTTGCGGCAATGGTTCCAGCCCAAGTTATAGTTATGGTGCCAAAGATGGAAGATGCCGCATTGAACATGGTGTGGAATAATACGCACATAAACACACGTCCTTTTCCTGATATTTTGTAGATTGCCCCGTTGAAAAACCGAAACGCAATAAGTTGAATTGCAAACATCCAAAAGTTAATGAGTCCCTCTCCGTGATTTGTCCCCGGTATGAAGAAGAGAGGGATATGCCACAAAATCCAAATGATTCCAACAGAAACAGAAGATAAAACAAAGCCATATTTTTTGTCAAGCTCAGGCTGCAGTGTGTACATCCAGCCAGCTAAGTACCATTTCCGTGCGGCCTGAAACTACAATATGTATCAAAAAATACAGTGCAAGCCCTGCAACAACGAACAAATAAAGAGATATGTTATTTTTGGCGTAAAAAACAGTTTTCAACCATTCCCTCAAATTTGCTATTTTGTTATTTTTCTTCAGAACGATATATGAAGTAATAGTGGGCGACAAAATATAGATTGCAAAAGGAATATTCATCCCGAATTGCTGTAATGAGTGAACCCAATTGTGAACTGAATATCCGAATTGCCCAAGAATAATCAAAACGCCTGACACAAGGTAGGCTATGCAAAATGTCAGCAATATAAATTGTACTATAATTTTTTTGTCTGTCACGATTTCTTCACCTCACCTTTTGAAGTATCCGTTAAATTTTAACGGTACTTCAAAGCTGCGCCCCGCACAAATATAAATAATCTTTAGTTCGTACTATTTGAAACATTACTTATGTTAAAATAATCCTTGATCCCACTTTTTCCACTCTAATTTATATAAGAATTTATCTCTTATGGTTTATTTGCTTTTATAATTCTTTAGCACAGTACTTGTTACCTGTTCAACAATATCACGGATTAAAAATTCATCAGGTAAATTATCACCTGTATTGTATTCCATATCCTTACCTTTCGGTGTTCCACCTGTATTAATTCCAAGTTTCCGGCGGATTTCAACCAACTGTGAAATCTGCTTGGAACTAAGTTCATTGGCTTTTCCGATTATATTTCCGGTGTACATTAATACAGTGGCATAGTACTCCAGCGACTCAAGGCGGTGATACGCCTCGAATACATCCTTGCCCCACGTTACAGCTCCATGGTTTGCAAGAAGTACCGCATTGAACTCCCGGCAATAGGGTGCTATTGAGTCTGGAACAGCCTGACTGCCCGGGGTAGCATAGGGAGCTATGGGAACAGTCCCCAAATTTACTACTGCTTCAGGCAAAATAGCCCTGTCCAGTTCAATCCCTGCAATTGCAAAGGAAGTTGCTACCGGAGGATGTGCGTGGGTTACAGCCATTACTTCAGGATTTTCACTATATACTCGCAGGTGCATTTTCAATTCTGATGAGGGTTTTGTGTTGCCGGATATAACCTGTCCCTTCAAATCCACTTTCACCAGCATTTCTGGAGTCATGTATCCTTTGGAAACACCTGTAGGAGTTGTCAAGATTTCATTTTCGCCGGTCTTAATGCTTATGTTACCGTCATTAGAAGCTACAAAGCCCTTTAAATACATTCTCTTTCCAACTTCAACTATGGCATGTGCGGCTTCCTCATCAGTAAGATATTTAGTTTCTACCATTACACCATACCTCTTTTACGATTAAATATTTCTTTTAGAGATTCATTATAGGGAGTTTTAGCTATACCAAATTCAGTTATTATTCCTGTAATAAATTTTTCATCTGTAACGTCAAAAGCAGGATTAAAAACTTTAATATCCTTTGGCGCCATTCTTTTTTCATACCACATTTCAGTAACCTCTTTGGGATTACGCTCCTCTATGCATATATCTTTCCCCGAAGCACAACTCATGTCAATTGTTGACGTTGGCGCACAAACGTAGAAAGGAATATTATAGTTTTTTGCCAATATGGCTACTCCCGAAGTCCCTATCTTATTTGCAGTATCACCGTTGGCCGCAACTCTGTCGCACCCCACAAATATTGCTTGAACCCATCCGTTCTTCATAACTGCTGAAGCCATATTATCACAAATAAGTGTTACATCCACACCAGCCTTATTTAATTCATAAGCGGTTAATCTGGCTCCCTGAAGAAGCGGTCTGGTTTCATCGGCAAAAACCTTCAGGTTATATCCCTTTTCCTGACCTACATATATTGGTGCCAATGCGGTTCCGTATTTGGATGTTGCAAGCTGTCCCGCATTGCAATGGGTGAGAATCCCCATACCCGGCTTTAGTAGTGCAAGACCATATTCGCCTATACTTCTGCACACCCATGTATCCTCTTCCTTTATTTTATGAGACTCCTTCAGCAGCTCAACCTTTATATCATCTACTGTTTTTTCCTTACTTCTTTTTACACATTCATCCATTCTGTCAAGTGCCCAGAACAGATTAACAGCCGTGGGTCTGGAGGATGCAAGATATTTCTTGAGCCTTATGAATTCGGAATAAAATCCATCATACTCTTGAGCTTTTAAGGCCTTGGCTCCAAGGTAAATCCCGTATGCCGCCGCAACCCCGATTGCAGGAGCACCTCTTACCCTTAACTTATATATGGCTTCCCACATTTCTTCCTGAGTTTTTAATTTTAAAAAAACAGTTTCAGTGGGAAGCAAAGTCTGATCTATGATTATCAATTCACTGTTGGCATCATCCAGCAAAACAGTTTCCATATCGTAAACATTTTTTGTGGTATTTGTCATTTTGTAACCTCTCCTATCCCGGAAATTCGTTTTCCACCTCTTTTAGGGTATTTACAAACTGTTCTCCAAATATATAGCTTTTATTGTTCTTTATGTATCGTTTTGCAACAGTTATACAAAAACGTTCTGCACGTAATCTTGCACTTTCATTTTCTATGGAAGTAATGTCCTTAACATGTGCCATACCTACGATACGCCTGCATAGTTCAAGCCCTGCTACTGCTGCAGTGTCATGTATTACCTGACTTAAATACCACTCGGCAAAGCCAGGGGTTTTTGCCAGAATTTCTTTGGCTTCTTCCTTCCATACTTTCAGGAATTTTGCTTTGAATTTATCAATAATTTCACAAATGGTATTCTCAACCCAATTCTTGAAGTTAATACACTTCTCCTCATTTTCCATAGTAGCATCTGCATTTATCCAGGCAAATATCATATTTGCGATTATGTTACCAATGTCATAACCCATAGGCCCATAAAATGCAAATTCAGGATCTATTACCTTTGTTGAATTTTCATTTACAAATATAGAACCGGTGTGCAAGTCACCGTGAATTAAAGCTTGTGCGTTTGTAAGAAATTCAAACTTTAATTTTGCAACCTCTAGTTTTAGCTCATTATCGCTATAAAGCTCTTTTTTTACCCAAGCAAGGTTTGGTGGAAATACATCATTACGATGCTTATAATCATTAAATGGCTCGGTGTACACCAAATCCTCTGTTATTTCGCAAAGTTCCGGGTTTGTATAGCTTTTAACAAGTGATTTTTTTTCCTGATGGTTTAAAAAGACATCTGATGTTAAGAGTAAAGTATTGACCATAAATGTTGTGATATGTTCCGCAAAATTGGGAAAAATCTTATGTTGAAGAAGTGCTTGTCTCATGATTGTATACTCGGACAGGTCCTCCATAGAACAGCAGCTCATAATATCGTCATATTTATATACTACCGGTACAAGGCCCGGTGCTAAATCGCCCTGAAATCTAAGCGTTTCTGCCTCAATTCTGTTACGATCAGGGGAAAGCTTGAAATCGTCAGAAATTCTTGCAGTATAACCCGCTTGTTTTATTATCACTGATTTATTAGATTTTTTGTCCCATACCCGAAATACATAATTCAGATTTCCATCACCTATTTCTTTGCTGTCAAGTTCCGAATCGCAGCAAAATATACTGAGCTTTTCCGCTGCATAATCAGCTGCATCCGATGGACTCATTAAAAAATACTTATCAAATTTCGACATATGTAATTTTCTCCTTTTGAAAAAAGTAAGATAAAGTAATGCCTTTACTAAATTTTACCACATTCTGATAATTAGTGTAAAGGCGACAACATTTTCTTTATGCAATTTACAAGATATTCATTATCTTCTTTTGATTTTACGGCAATCCTGAAATATGTTTCATCCAGTCCTTTATAATTGCCACAGGAGCGTATCAATATGCCAAATTTTTCGAGTTCATTGGGAAGTGATTTTATCTCTGTTCTGAATAAAATATAATTTGCTTGTGAATTTACAACTTCAAATCCAAGCTTTATAAGGCTATTTTCCAAAAATATTCTGTTATATTTAATTAGTTCTCTTGTTCGGTTAACATAATCTATTTCTTTAAGTGCAGCAACCCCACACTTCTGAGCAGCTACAGACACATTCCAAGGCTGACCTGCCCTGTGCAACCCTTCTATGACATTTGCATCTGAACATATTCCGTATCCTAAGCGGATTCCAGCCATTGCATATATTTTTGTAAATGCTTTCAGGACAATTATATTTTTATAAGTGTCAAGACTGTCCATAACACTATAATCCTGTGGAATATCCAAAAAATCCATAAAACATTCGTCAACTACCAGAATGGTCTTTGTTGACTTACATTTATCAGCGATTTTCAGAACCGTTTCCTTATCTGCTAAAACACCTGTGGGATTATTGGGGTTGCATAAAAACATAAGACTGATATCAGAAGTTATTTTATCAAGTATATCAATATCAATCTTAAAATTCTTTTCCTTCAGCAGATAATAATACTTAACATCGCTGCCAAGTAGTTTTACCGCCTCCTCATACTCGGAAAATGTAGGTGCGGTAAGAAGTACTTTCTCCGGCCTTATAGCAGAAGCAATTCTATATACTACATCAGCTGCTCCGTTGCCACAGAATATATACTCTTCAGGTACCTTTACATAAGCAGAGATTTCCTTTTTCAATTCTCTGCATAAGGGATCAGGATAGTTACAAAAATCATCGATGCCATTGACGATGGCCTTTTTTACACCATCCGGTAACCCTAAAGGATTAATATTGGCAGAAAAATCAATCAGCTTTAAATTTTCCGGTAAATTTCTTTTACTATAAATATCTCCCCCATGAACAAGCTTTTTCATTAATCCCTCCTGATAAAAATCATATAAATAAAATAATTAACCTGAATCCGCATAGAATAACAAATGCTATAAATGCGGTTGTGTACATGAGCTTATTGGTTGTTTTTATATCATCTGTTTTTATATTTCTGTTACTATCGCCAATGGTTTTTTTCTTTACAAGCTTTCCAAAGTAATACGCATCTCCGGCCAACTGTACATTCAGTGCTCCTGCACATACAGCTTCTGTCTTTGCACTGTTGGGACTGGAATGATTCCTTTTATCCCTCTTGTATATCCTGAGTGCATTTTTATAGTCCAATCCACAGACAAAACTAGCCGCTATCATCATATATGCAGATAGAACGGCAGGGATAAAATTCAAAACATCGTCAAACCTTGCTGCAAACCTGCCAAAATAAAGGTACCTGTCATTCTTGTAACCTATCATTGAATCCATTGTATTAAAAGCCTTGTATAAAAAGCCGAGAGGTGCACCGCCAATCACCAGAAATATTAAAGGTGCAATTACTCCATCGGATGTATTTTCAGCAACCGTTTCAACCGCAGCTTTGGTTATCCCCTCGTCAGTCAGGTTTTGAGTATCACGTCCTACTATCCATGATAAATACTTCCTTGCGTTTGTCAGGTCATGGTTTTTGAGATGATAATAAACCCTCATACTCTCGGTCTTCAAGCTTTTTGTTGCAAGAATCTGATAACAGAACAGGGATGCAACAGCCACTTCAACATATGTACTTAACCTGCTTAGAAAATACAATAGCAAAAACGGTATAATGAATGAAAACACCGTAATTATTATGGCAAGAACGGCTCCTGCCATAAACTCACCTTTTTGTGATTTTGGAAATACCTTTCTTAGCAGATTCTCACCCTTTGAAATAAACCACCCCATCTGTCTTATGGGATGAGGCAGCCATGGGGGGTCACCAAAAATCAGATCCAGTATAAAGCCAATGGCAACTTCAATTATTATTTTCATATAGCCTCCTATTGATTTATATCTCTCGGAGAAGCCATATACAGCAAGGCATTAACTATTGCAGCTGCCACGTTACTTCCACCCTTACGGCCTCTGGCTACTATAAAAGGAATATTTTGCTTCATTATCAATTCCTTTGATTCAACAACGTTTACAAAACCTACTGGAACACCAATTATGAGTTTAGGCTCAACCTTACCTTCATTTATCAGGCTATTAAGCTCAATTAATGCGGTAGGTGCATTTCCAACTACTATAACAAGAGGTTTTTCTATCTCGGCAGCCTTTCTCATGGATATGGCGGCTCTGGTTGTTCCCTCTGCCAAAGCCTTCTCCGCCACATCCGTATGGGACATAAAGCACATGACCTCACAGGCGCAGCGTGCAGCAGCAGCCTTATTTATTCCTGCCATGGCCATTTGAGTATCTGTGACAATACAAGCACCTGCTTTTAAGATTTCCACAGATTTTTCAATGACACCCTCTGAAAACACCAGATTGTCTGCGTATTCAAAATCAGCAGTGGTGTGAATGACTCTCTTTATTACAGGCTCACAATACTTGTCAAGTACCCGGTCTCCCAGCTCACGGCCGATAATCTCAAAGCTCTTATTTTCTATTTCCATTGGTCTCATTACTTCCATATCAGATTCCTTCCTCAATAACTTTGTAAATATATTTCATATCAAGAGATTCTCTTAAAGCGTCAGCCAACAGGTCATACTGCTTTTCCTTATATTCCTTAAAATTAAAGGAAGTATGTTTCTCATATTCAAGACCTTTTTCCTTCATCAATGCCGCTGCAATCTCTGAAAGTATTTCATCACTGTCAAAAACTCCGTGGACATATGTGCCGTAAATATTCCCGTTTTGCATACCGTCAGGCTTTTCATTTCCATTGATTTCAGTCAGATTGCTAAGAGATGAATCACCTTCGTTTCCTGCCTCAGAAGCAGTATAACCCATATGTATTTCATAGCCTTCAAATGTTTTTCCCCTAAGGCCCTTAAATATCCCTCCCACTTCATCAAAAACACCTGTAACTCTTGTACGTGTTTTTTCTTTTTCAAATACAGTGCTGGATTTTAACAGACCCATACCCTTCATTTCCCCACCATGTTCAACACCATACGGGTCACTGAGATTTTCACACAACATCTGGTAACCTCCGCATATTCCGAATACAGGCTTATTTTTTGCTGCGTGCTTGTGAATACACACTTCCAGTCCGTTTTCTCTCATCCATTTCAAATCGCCCATGGTATTCTTACTGCCCGGAATAATTATCAAATCAGGGTTTCCCAACTCATTGACACCTGATACATATCTTACGCTTGTACATTCAATATGCTCAAGTGCATTAAAGTCAGTAAAATTGGAAATCCTGGGAAGTTTGATTACGGCAATATCTATAAGTCCTAACGACCCCTGTTTGGAAAATCTTTCAGAGAGGCTGTCTTCATCGTCTATATCAACCTGAAGATATGGTACAACACCAACAACCGGAACATGTATAATATCACAAAGCATATCAAGGCCCGGTTTTAAAATTTCTACATCTCCTCTGAATTTATTGATTATTGTTCCCTTGACATGTTTCCTCTCATCTTCATCAAACAGCATAACTGTTCCGTACAAAGATGCAAAAACACCTCCCCTGTCTATATCCCCTGCAATTAGTACAGGAGCTTTCAACATCTTTGCCAGTCCCATGTTTACAAAATCATCCCGCTTTAAATTTATCTCTGCAGGACTGCCTGCACCTTCAATAACTATAATATCATTTTCCTCTGAAAGGCTTTCATAAGCCCTTTTTATATGGGGCAGCAGATTATGCTTGTATGCATAATACTCTGTTGCAGTCATGTTTCCTATTGGTTGTCCCCCCAAAATCACCTGTGAACCCTTTTCACTTGTAGGCTTTAGTAAAATGGGATTCATTCTTACGTCAGGAGCCTTTCCTGCCGCTTCGGCCTGTACTACCTGAGCCCGCCCCATTTCTGAGCCGTCAGCCGTAATATATGAGTTCAGGGCCATGTTCTGTGATTTAAAAGGTGCCACTCTATAGCCATCCTGTGCAAATATACGGCACAATCCGGCTGTCAGCAAGCTCTTGCCCGCATTTGACATTGTTCCCTGAATCATAATTGGTTTTGCCATAGAAATCATCTCCTAAGTGTGTTTACTAAAATTACAGCATTTTTGCAAAAACCCTTCCGCAAACTTCGTATTTCCATAGAAATGTATGTGAGGATAGCCTGCAAACAGTGTATCTGATGCAAAAATGCACTCCCATTTTCTTTTGCCATCCGGCTTTACTGACTCAAAGCTGTTCCCGTTGTTGTCACTGTCACTGTAATGAAATTCGTGAGCGTTAATACTCTCACCTTTCTTACAGAACAGATTGTCCTCTTTCGCTATAAGAGTTGCATAACCGAATCGGGACAGCCTCTCACTCATTATGCTGTTTCCGTCAAGAAGCCCGGTCATGGAATATTTGTTGTTTAGCTTATCTGAGATTGATTGCTGAAGATACATAAAGCCTCCGCACTCCGCATATGTCGGCAACCCCTTTGAAACGGTCTCCTTTATGCTCTTTAGCATGGTTTTATTCCCACTTAATTTTTCTGCATACAATTCGGGATAGCCGCCTCCCAATATTAGTCCGTGTATATTGTCAGGTAATCTTTTATCTTCAAGGGGTGAAAAATATGTAAGCTCCGCTCCCATTTCCCTCAGCAGCTCAAGGCTGTCCTCATAGTAGAAGCAAAATGCCCTGTCCTTTGCCACGGCAATATTACAGCTATATTTTTCCTCAACGGAAACAGGGTCATATTCCATAGTTCCGGCTGTTTGTGCCAACCTCACAAGCCCATCAATATCAATGAACTCCTCTGCATTTTTTGCCATTATATTCAGCTTTTTTCGGATATCTTTTATTTCATCCGCTGTGACAAGTCCCAGATGTCTGCTTTCAATGACAGCCTCCGGCATAGACGGTAAAAAACCCAGTACCCTGATTCCGGTCTTTTCCTCTATCATTGGCTTGTACATCTGATAAAGTCCGGGTGAAACGGAATTTATAATAACACCCTTAATATTATTTTCAGTCATAAAATCCCTGAATCCGTTTATTACTGCCGATATGGAAAGAGCCATTCCCTTGGGGTCAACCACCAATACTACAGGTGTCCTTGTAAGGCAGCTAATGGAATAAGACGAATGACTACCATCATTTCCCAGTCCATCATAAAATCCCATAACCCCTTCTATAACAGAAATATCATTTCCAAAAGAATTTTTGTCCAGAAGATACTTCAGGTTATTTTCTCCCAAGAGAAATGTGTCCAGATTCCGGGACTTGATACCTGTTATTTCAGTGTGAAACATTGGGTCGATGTAATCAGGCCCGCACTTGAAAGCAGAGGTTCTAATCCCCCTGTTGACCAATGCATTTAGTATTCCGCAGGTAACCGTAGTTTTACCGCATCCGCTTCCTGTTCCTGCTATCATAATTCTGGCAGTTTTGCACGTCATGATTGTAACCACCCCCCTAAAGGATTTTATCCTCTTTATGTGCTTTTTTGCCTGTAATAATATATACCGGGTTATTTGCATTCATCATATGGTATCTGCCAACCTTTTTGGAAACAGACGAATTAATACATACCACTTCTGTTTCAAAGCCATTTTCTTCGAATGAATTAATGGCACCATTGAGACTTTCGATTGTAATTGTATTGGCTACAATATGTATCCTGGGATTTATCGCCATGAGCCCACCGACTATTTCAGCCATATTGCCACTGCTCCCACCTATAAATGCTCTGTCAGGTACTGGAAGTTCTGCAAATATATCCGGTGCAGTTCCTGAAACTACCTTGACATTATATGCACCAAGCTTCACTCTATTTTTGCATATTAGCTCCAGAGCCTCAGGATTCTTTTCTATGGCATAAACACTGCCGTCAAAGGCCCTTCTTGCCATTTCAACTGCAACCGAGCCGGTTCCTGCTCCAATATCAAACACAATATCACAGGGTTCAACTGCCAGCTTTGCAAGAGTGATGGCACGTACTTCTTCCTTTGTCATTGGAACCTTTCCACGTTCAAAATCTTCGTCGCTGAGTGGAATATGGTAGTTAACATAATTTGGATTTTCCAGCAGCATAACTGCTAGATTATCAAAGGTATACCCGGCTAATTCTTTCACCGTTCCACTTACTATCCGTTCCTCCGGCATTGACAAATTTTCTCCGACGATTGCTTTTATTTCTGCCAAACCATTGTCTGACAGACTTTTGCATATTGTATGTGCTTTATTTTCCCCTCCGGTAAGCACGAACACCTTTGAATTGTATGATATTGGCCCCAGTACGTTTTCGTCCCGTCCGTGGAGGCTGACAACCTTTATTTTTTCATAACTGTTTCCAGTTTTTGAACAAAAATATTGAAGGCTACTTATACCACATACCACTTCAATATCAAATTTATCCTCCAGTTTTTCTGACAAGCTTCCTGCAATACTAAAAAACCCGGTATCTCCTGAAACCAGCAATACTATATTCTGACCTTCAGAAGCCTCAATCAACTTTGGTATTTCTGTTACAGGACACTCTATAACCTTCCTTCGGGTATCCGATAAAAATCTGTACGCAGTACTGTATATGACATCACAGCTTTCCATCAGTTTCAAGGCTCTCTGAGTCAGAAAATCCTCCGAGCCTGTTCCTGCACCGATTATATACAATTTCTTTTTCATAATGCCTCTCTGATTCGGTCTGCCAGAACATCTGCAAGTCTTGGGTCAGCTCCCAGGGTATTTCCTAAAGTCACTTTAATCCCGGGATGTTTTTCAAGGTATTCCTTTATCTCTCCGGGTATATCCTCTCTGATATGTATTCCTTCAAAAAGAAAATACGGTACTACTGTTATATCATCAGCACCCTTTTCAATAAGCATATCAAGTCCCTTTTCCAGATTTATGTCACAGAATTCCATATATGCGGTCTCAATCAAAACTTCTGGGAGCTGCACTTTTGTCATATCTGTTACCTTATGCAAAGTTTCCAGAGTTTCCTTTTCACGGCTTCCATGAGCAAGAATCAGTATTGCCTTCATAATAGTTCCTCCGTTAAAGCTATATTTTCAACTAAGCTTTCTTCAGCAGCTTTTAAGGTAGTATCAATATCCTCATAAGAATGTACGGTACTTACGAACATTGCCTCAAACTGCGATGGTGCCAGATAAATTCCTTTGCTTAGCATACTCTTAAAAATGGCAGCATAATGCTTGGTATTGCTTTGTTTAGCCTCCTGATAGTTGGTAACCGGGTTTTGAGAGAAAAACATACAAAGCAAAGAGCCAACTCTGTTCAATGTAACTGGCACCTTATATTTCTGTATTATTTTTTCCAGTCCATTTCCTAAAACTTCAGCCTTTTTATTTATGTCCTCATATATTTCAGGCTTGCTTTTCAAAATCTCAAGCTGTGAAAGTCCTGCTGCCATTGCAACCGGATTCCCGGAAAGTGTTCCCGCCTGATAAACACCTCCGCAGGGTGCCACATGTTCCATTATTTCTTTTCTTCCTGCGTAAGCACCCACCGGCATACCACCGCCTATTATTTTTCCGAAGGTCACAATATCCGCATCAACTCCCAAATACTCCTGCGCTCCTCCTGCCCCAAGGCGAAAGCCTGTAATAACCTCGTCAAAAATAAGCAATGCTGAGTTTTGACGGCAAATACATGCCAACTCTTTCAAAAAACCTTCTTGCGGAGGAATAACTCCCATATTTGCTGCAACAGGCTCTATAATTACAGCTGCTATTTGATTCTTATTTTCTTCGAATAACCGTTCAACACTGGAAATATTATTGTAAACAGCAGTTAATGTATCTCCCGCTACGTTCCGTGGTACTCCCAGACTGTCAGGGACTCCGGCAGTCAGTACACCTGAGCCTGCCTTTACAAGCATACTGTCACTGTGTCCGTGGTAGCAGCCCTCAAACTTAATAATCTTGTCCCTCTTTGTAAAGCCCCTTGCCAGCCGAATAGCACTCATAACCGCTTCTGTTCCGCTGTTCACCATTCTGACCATTTCAACTCCGGGCACCATGGAAACTATCATCTCTGCTATTTGTACCTCGGCTTCAACAGGTGCTCCAAAGCTAAGTCCGTTATACATTACCTTTTCAACATTTTTCAGTATAAGTTCATTGCTATGGCCTAAAATCATAGGCCCCCATGAACAGACGTAGTCGATATACTCTCTTTCCTCCACATCATAAATCTTTGAACCTTTTGCACGGCTTATGAATAAAGGGTTTGAGTCCACGGCACGAAATGCTCTTACCGGGCTGTTAACACCACCCGGAATTACTTTCTTTGCTCTTTCAAATAAATCTGAACTTGATTTCATCCTATATCCCCTTTCTTAATTGCTTGGGAAATTTCTCCGGCAAAATAGGTTATAAGTATATCTGCACCGGCCCTGAAAATGCTGACTGTACTTTCACACATTACACCGTATTCATCAATCAGTCCTTGAGCAGCGGCAGCCTTAATCATGGCATATTCACCGCTTACACTGTAGGCTGCCAGAGGCAACTGAGTTTTTTCCCTGACTTCCTTTATAACATCCAGATACGATAGTGCAGGCTTAACCATCAATATATCCGCACCTTCTTCAACATCAAGAAGTGCTTCCTTTATAGCTTCACGTCTGTTATGATAATCCATCTGATAGCTTTTGCGGTCTCCGAATGCAGGCGCCGAGCCTGCAGCCTCACGGAATGGCCCGTAAAATGACGAGGCATATTTTACGGCATATGACATGACAGGAATGTCTGTAAATCCGTTCTTGTCCAGAGCCGTTCTAAGTGCATATATCCTGCCGTCCATCATATCCGACGGAGCTACCATGTCCGCTCCTGCCCTTGCATGGGACAAAGCTATCTTTTCAAGATAGGGTAGTGTTCTATCATTATCGACCCTCTCGCCCTCCAAAATTCCGCAGTGACCGTGAGATGTGTATTCACACATGCAAATATCCGTTATTACCTGCATCTGGGGATACCTCTGCTTTATTTCACGTATCCCCTGCTGCAATACTCCGTTTTCATTGTATGCTTCAGAGCCTTTTTCATCCTTTTGCTCCGGGAGTCCAAAAAGCAGTACTGATTTAACATCTGCTTTTAGCGCATTTTCAATTGCTTCCCCTACCATATCGGGGCTATAATGATACTGTCCGGGCAGAGAGCTGATTTCCTTCTTTATATTTTTACCCTCTATTATAAAAAGAGGCTGAATGAGTGAATCAGTTGACAGTCTGGTTTCCCTGACTGTTTTTCGTAGCACTTCATTGGTTCTCAATCTTCTTGGTCTGTTAGTCATAAATAATGCCGCCTCCTATTTCCAATAGCTTATCTATCATTGAGTCAATTGTTGATTTTTCAGCTACTACATATCTCAGTTTATACTTTTTAGCCGCTTCCGCCGTCTGATTTCCGATGCAAACAGCTGTCAGACTTTCCAAAGAGATATCTTTCATAGATGCTATAAATCCCTCTACTGTTGATGCACTTGTAAAAGTTATGTATTTAAGTTCACCATCCACTATCAGTTTCCTGACCTCATCACTGTTTTCATTTATATAATTTGTATAGTACAAGGGAACCCTGTCAAATTTGATATTATTGCTTTTAAAAATGTTAACAATGTCGTCGCTTGCTATTGCTGCATCACAAATCAGAACCTTTTCATTTTCTCCAACAAGCTTTGCAATTCCCAGTGCAAGATGACTACCGTCAAAGATTTCAGGAGTAAAATCAGAAATCAGCCCTACTTCCTTTAAAGCTTTAGCTGTCTGACTTCCAACCGTACCAATTTTAATATTTGCAAGAACTCTTGCATCAAGTCCTTTTGAATTTAAGTAATCAAAAAATATCTGTATACCGTTTTTACTGGTAAATAAAATCCAGCCGTATTCATTGAGATTTTCACAAGTACGGTAAAGTTTTTCATTATGTGGTATAGGTACCACCTCTATACAAGGATACTCTACAGGCTCCGCACCCAGTTGACGAAGCTTTTCCACAAGTGTACCCGAAGATGCCTTAGGTCTTGTAACAAGTATTTTTGCACCGAAGAGGGGTCTCTTCATAAACCAATTGAATTTATCAGAAAGAGTGCAAACCTTTCCTACAGCAATAATGGCAGGAGATTTTATTCCCAACTCCATAGCCTGTTGTTCTAATGTACCAACAGTAGCTACCAGTTTTCTCTGGTTTGGCCTTGTTCCGTTCTCTACTATGGCAGCAGGCATGTCCTTATCCATACCCGCATTAATAAGTCCCTTCATCAGATATGATAGTGAGGATAATCCCATGAGAAAAACCAGAGTTCCATTTAATTCCTTTAATTCACTAAATGGAATAGAAAGCTGACCTCCCTCTCTGGCATGCCCGGTAATAATATGCAACGAAGAACAAAAATCTCTGTGGGTAGCCGGTATCCCTCCGTAGCACAGTGCTGCCACTGCCGAAGTTACTCCTGGAACAACCTCAAAGGGAATATTATTTTCATACAGGAGTTCAAGTTCTTCTCCTCCCCTGCCAAATACGAAAGGATCTCCTCCTTTAAGCCTTATAACGTCATTTCCTTCCAGTGACTTTTTTAGGAGTATCTGGTTAATTTCTTCCTGTTTAACAGGGTGGAATTTATTCTCTTTTCCCACATCTATCTTTTCTGCCTTAGATGGAATCATTTTAATAATTTCTTCCGATACCAGTCGGTCATACACTACCACATCAGCCTGGGAGAGAAGTTCCGCTCCCCTTAATGTAATAAGCCCCTTATCTCCCGGTCCTGCACCAACTAAGGCCACAAATCCATGTTTCATAACCTTTACCTCCACGCTTAAATCATCCTGCAGCTTTCCATCTTTTTTACCAGTTCATAGCCTAATTCCACAGGAAGATGCCTGCTTCCCGAAACAAATTCCTTCCTTGACTCTCCGGTAGTTTCATTGCAGTACAAGCCCTTTAGAATAATTTCACTTCCCTTTATGGTTGCATAAGCCGCTATTGGGGTGCTGCAGCCTCCGTTCATTTCTCGTACGAAGGTTCTTTCTGCCAGTGAAATACAAAGGGATTCCTCACTATGGAACAGCTTCAGAAAATCAAAGTTCTCTCCGGCTCTGCCCTGTACTGCTATAATGCCCTGACTTGCCGCAGGAAGAATTTCATCAATTGAAAAATATCTGCTGATACGACTTTCAAGACCAAGTCTCTTAATGCCGGCAGCAGCAAGTACTATGGCTGAAAACTCACCGCTGTCAAGTTTTTTAAGCCGGGTTTGCACATTTCCTCGGATTGGGGCTGTTTTACAACCCGGAAACAATTCTTTCAGCTGGAGTTGCCTTCTCAGACTTGAACTTCCTATAGGTTCTTCATTTTCACCATTTTGAGGCAAAATAAAGGCATCTCTGGGGTCTTCACGCTTTGACAGGGCTACCACAGGCAGTTCCGGGTTATCTTCCAGAGGCATATCCTTATAACTGTGTACGGTGATATCCACCTCATTATTGTACAGTGCATTATCCAATTCCTTGACGAAAAGGCCCTTTCCTCCCACTTTATCAAGAGTCTTGTCCAGAATCCTGTCTCCGGTAGTTTTCATTGTAATCAATTCCAGCTCTATATCAGGGTCATATTCTCTGATTGCAGCCATTACCAGCTCTGATTGTATAATTGCAAGCTTGCTGTCCCTGCTGCCTATTCTGATTTTTTTCATATCAAATACCATTGCCTTTCCTTTAAACGATGAAATCCTCAATACATAGCTTGTCCTATTTGTCGTATCCTTTCAGCTACCGTTCTTACAAGGCTGTGATTATCTCCGTTCTTCGAAACCAGCCCCCCAACTATACCATCAAATTCGAATATTGCAGGAAAGTAAAAGCTGCACTCTTCTCTGCAATCCGCTATACTCATTTGGATACCCTGTTCCTTGGCATCCAGATATACCTTATGGTTAGTCTCTCTGTCATCTGTAGCGGCAACAGCCAGAAACTTATTTTGAATGTCCAGTTGTTCATAATATCCTTCTCTGTAATTAAACAGCTTACGATTTAACATTTCTTGAAGCTCCGGGGTAAGCTTTGGAGATACCAGATAAATATCTGCTCCGAAATTAAGGAGTGTTTTTACTCTTCGGGCTGCAATCTCTCCACCTCCCGCAACAAGAACCTTTTTCCCCGTCAATTCAATAAACAGAGGAAATCTTCCATATTGAGGCTGGTTATATAAACCAAGTCTATTCATAATTACTGTTTTTAAATGAGATATTGTAATTCCGTCACTTTCAGCTTTACGGGATATAAGAACTACTGTCACTCCAAGGGCTTCAGCCGCAGATATTTTTTCTTGGAAGCCTCCTGCTGAGCCTGTGTCCTTGGTTACAAGGTATTTTGCCTTTGTCTGCTTTAAAGTGGCAATATTCATTTCATATGAAAAAGGCCCCTGCATACATATAAGGTTTTTACCTTTAAAGCCCAGCTTTGTGCACTTATCTACAACCTCAGTGGTAGGAAGTACCCTTGCAAATATTCTGGTACCATAGTCTGAAACACCTGTAAAGACATCCAGTTCCTTGCTGCCTGTAGTAAGAAGAATATTGCATCCTACTGTATTCAAATACTTTACTGCTTCGTGAGTGTTATTTACTTCTATTACTTTGCCGGCTGCTATTGACGGTCTCAGCAGCCGTATATATTCTACGCCTGCGCTGTTGCATGCAGACTTAATATTTTTAGTTACGAGTTCTGCATATGGATGGGTCGCATCAATCACAAATGAATAATCTGCAACCATTTGGGCTATCTGTTCTTCCGATAGCCTTCCTGTTCTTACCTCTATCCGACTGTTAGCTGGCATAACCATATTTCCGTATTCGGTTGCAACGCAGGCAGTAACGGATACTCCTTTATCTGCAAGGAATTGTGATATTTCTCTGCCTTCAGTTGTTCCTGAAAAAACAAGCACCTTCATATGTAAACTGTTTTCCGCCTTTCAATGATTTCATATACCTTTGTAGCCTCTTGAAGTTACAAGTCGGTTATTTATTACCCGGGTATTTTTGTTTCCAATAATAACTGTTGTAAACATGTCCACCTGCTCTTGGGCTAATTCCCCCAGAGTCAATATTTTTGATGTCTGCCCCTCACGTCCTATATTGCGTACATATCCGCAGGGAGTATCCTTATCTGCCACCGACAAAATTATCTCGCAAGCCTTTTTGAGATAATCACTACGCTTTTTACTGGATGGGTTGTATATACAGATTGTAAAGCCCGCTTCAGCCGCAAGTCTCAACCTGTTTTCAATAACCTCCCAGGGCGTCAGAAGATCACTTAAGGATATGACAGCAAAATCATGTGTCAACGGAGCTCCAAGTACTGCTGCAGCAGACGAAGCCGCCGTGATACCCGGTATAACTTCAACCTGTATAGTAGTTGTTTCATATTCCGCCAGCACCTCATATATCAGACCTGCCATACCGTAAATTCCTGCATCCCCCGAGGATATCACCGCCACTTTTTTTCCTGCCATAGCGGCTTCTACAGCAAATTTACATCTGTCAACCTCTCTTTTCATTGGAGTCGTTAATATCTCCTTTTCAGATAACAGATGCCTTATTAAATCAATATAAACGTCATATCCCACCACCAGCTGACTTTCCTCAATAGCCCTGATTGCCTTTCCCGTAAGTTGGCAATCCTCTCCCGGCCCTATGCCCACAACGTATAGTTTCAAGTTAACCTCCTTCAACTTCTAATAATTTACATTTATCCTGTTCATGTTGTTTACCAGTCTTGCTTCCCTATGGTAATTTTGCCACTTTTCAAACTGTAAAAAATAGTGGTGTATTATCTCCTTTATTTCACTTACTTCCTTTTGATTAAGTACTGAAAAATCGGTGTAGAACCTGTCCAGATTATAGCTTGCAACTCCGGGAATTTGTGAAATGCCCGGCTCAATATCCCTGGGCAGTGCCAAATCAACAAATAGCTCAGGCCTTCTTTCAAGTTTTTCAACCATATCATAATTTATGGTGAAGTGAGGACTTGTAGTTGCACTTATAACTACATCAGAGTTGGAAAGAAATCCGTCCCTTTCATCGTATGAAATTGTGCGGCAGCCAATAGGAACAATTATGTCTCCGTGTTTATACTTTCTGAGTGTGATTGTTACATTTGACCCCAGTTCAATAAGCTTTTTACAGCATAACCGCCCTATTTCACCATTACCGATTACAAGAACCCTTTTGTCAGCGAAACAGTATTTTTTTGACAATTCTGTTATTGCCCTTTCTGCCGCCGAAGTAGGAACTGCCTTTATTTTAATTTCCGTTTTAGCTTTCTTTGCCGCTGTAATACTGAGCCTGAACATGGTCTCCAAGGTTGAATCAATGGTTTTCTCCTCCCGGGCTACAGTAGCCGCATTTTTCACCTGAGTAATTATCTGATCCTCGAAAAGCACCATTGACTGAAGTCCGCAAGCTACTTCCATCAGATGGAATATTGACTCTGAATCATATCTTATATTAAATAAAGGCATTAACAATTTATGCTCTTCCACCCCGGACAACTGGCACAAAAGCAGGGCAGGATTCAGATTCTCAATGTTCTCCCCCGAAATATAAAGTTCGGTTCTGTTGCAGGTACACAGGAGTACGGCTCCTGAAACACCTTCCGTTGCTTTTATCCTTCCAAGTATTTCTCTGATTCTTGTGGATGTATAGCTGAATCTTTCCCGGACATCAATAGCAGCTGTTTTATAGTCCAAAATTGCTGATATAATAGTCAAAATCTGCATCTCCAATCTTTTTTTGATAATGCCGCTGTTATTCCGTCCCAACTGCATTTTGGAACTACAAGCCTTCCATTGTTGGCCTTAACTGCCGCCCGTTCACAAACATTGTCAACCCCGGTAATCTCTTTTACAAAATCCGATTTTGAAAAATCCCCGGGGAGCTCTGCAAGCTCATTTGCAGAATATGTATGAAAAGGAATTTTCCAATCAGCACTCAAAGAACGTATTGCATTTTCATCACTTTTTAAATCAATAGAAGCTATAGCCTCTATTGCATGGGGTGAAATCCCGTTTATATCAAGAACGAAATTTACAAAATTCAAAAGTTCAGCATACCCTGTATTTTTTCTGCAGCCAATGCCCAAAGCATATTGTCGGGGCATAAGATGCAATGTCTGTGAAAAAATCGGCTTGAAGCTGTCTGATATGCAAATTCCTACTTTTGTACTGTCTGATATAATCACATTATCAGGCAGACTGCCTTCAACCGGATAATCGGAATGAACTCCGACCTGTTCCCCGTTTAATATTTCAGCTGACACCTTTTTAATCATATCAATATTCATTATATTGCAGCCTGAATTTACTGCCCATGAATCAACTGCAAACTTCCCATTTATATCTGTTGCCGTTGTAATCACCGCTTGTGCGTCCATTAATTTTGCAATAATCTTTGCTAATTCGTTTGCCCCACCTATATGACCTGACAGAATGGGAATAACATACTTGCCTCTTTCATCAATAACCAGTACTGCAGGGTCACAGTCCTTGGAGCTTATAAACGGGGCAATTGCCCTGACAGCAATCCCGGCAGCCCCTATAAAAACTATAGCGTCACTTACGCCAAACGCTTTCCGGGTAAACTCATCCAAGCTGTCTTCCAAAGCTCCGGCTCCGTTAATCTGATACTTACTGTATCCCTCAACATCATATCCCTGCCTGTTGAGTTTTTGTTGCAGATTTAGGCAAAGCATACCGCCCTGTTTTGTAAATGCAGCTAAAGTTATCTTCATATTACTTGACTGCCTCTCTGAATTCGTGAGAAAAGGCAGGGTCATATAGCTTTGACCTTGAATACCCGGCGCCAAGGAAATCTCCTACAAGTATCAAAGCAGTCTTGTTGATGTTATTTTCTTTTGCTGCTGTATAAAGCTCTCCTACGCATGTCCGTACAATTTTTTCGTCGGGCCAGGTTGCCTTATATACAATGGCTGCCGGTGTATTAGCTTCATACCCTCCGGCTATAAGCCTACGGCTCAATTCCTCCAATAATGAGGAACTCAGGAACAGTGCCATTGATGATTTATGTGTGGCAAGATTTGATATTTCTTCTCTTTCCGGAACAGGGGTGCGTCCCTCCATTCTGGTGAGTATCAAAGTCTGGCTTACATCAGGCAGTGTGTATTCTGCTTTTAATGCAGCCGCCGCACCGCAAAAGGAGCTGACTCCCGGAACTACGGTATATTCAATCCCCCGTTCTGTAAGCATATCCATCTGCTCACGAATTGCACCATATATACTGGGATCGCCGGTATGCAGTCTTACGGTATTTTTTTTCTCTCTTTCTCCACGTTCCATAACAGCTATCACTTGTTCCAATGTCATTTCCGCACTATTAAATATTTCACATGTTTTTTTTGTGTAATCAAGCAAGCCCGGATTCACCAGTGAGCCTGCATAAATAACAATATCAGCTGTCTCCAGCAGCGTTTTTCCCCTCACCGTAATCAGGTCAATGGCTCCGGGCCCTGCTCCAATAAATGTCACCATACTTATTTATCCTTTACTATTATAATTGAAAAGTAGCTTGAATCATCAGATACCTCATCAAGACTTTTGTAAACTCTCTGACTTTCCATACCGCAGCATTCTACCATCCGGGAATACTGATACAGCCCCTTCCTCTTCAAAACAGCCTTTATATCAGTTAGACTTTTTCCGCTTTTCATCAGTATTTTTGTACCCTTTAATTCCAGAAGTTCTTCAGTCTCCCCGTAGGATGCAGGTATAATGTGCAGAGCCTCCCCCCTGTCACACAAAGAAATATTCAGTGCACCCGCAGACGCACAAAAGGAGGTAACCCCGGGTATTGTCCGGGTAATATAACCCTTATTATCCATAATCCGCTGAATGTTCATATAGGTAGAATAAATTGTGGGATCACCTAATGTAATGAAGGCTACATTATTACCTTTTAGCAATTCTTGCTCTATCAACCTGCAGCTTATGCCATGACTTTTTTCAAGTAAATCCGTATCTCTTGTCATGGGCATAGGACAATAAACCACCTCCTTGTCCTTTATGTATTCCCCAACAACTTTCATAGCAGTTTTTTCACCTTTTGTATCGGGTACAGCTATTACATCTGCCATTTGCAGAACTTCAACCGCCTGAAGCGTCAACATTTTGGGATCTCCCGGCCCTACACCAACTCCGTATAAAACTCCGCTCATATATTTACCCCTTATCTGATTCCTTACACAGTTCTTTAATAATGTCTTTAGCACCTGAGGTCTGATAAAAGACTCTGTCTTTCAGTTGTCTGTTCAAATCGGTAAACATTACAACCTCTATACCGGATTTAAAGTTTGCCCTATGATTAAGGTGAAATTTTATTTTTTCAAGAATACTCATATTAACAACTTCCTCAAGGCCTTCCTCTCGTAGTATGCCGTTTATTTCATCCGTAGTCATAGCCTGCATTATTTTTCTTATACACTCTTTGGAAGCTCCAGAAAGTGCTGAATGGGCAGCAAATATTTCACATCTGCAATCTGCAGTCCTTGAATGAGTATTCATAATACCGCCGGCAATTTTGCACAGTTTACCTGCATGTCCTATAAGTAAAATATTTTTGATATTTTTATAAACTGCATAATCAATAGTTTCGCCTATATAATTGGAGCACTTTAAACCACTGTCTATGTCCAATCCGAATCTTTTCAGTGCAAAATCCCTTCCAAAGTTACCGGAGGTTACAAGAAAATATTCGATGTTTTGAGCAGTTCTTACATCTATCTCCTTATGAATAGTTTCTATTAAAGCCTTTTCGCTCATAGGCTCAACTATCCCGGTAGTCCCCAGTATTGATATTCCACCTGTTATTCCAAGACGTGGGTTAAAGGTTTTTTTTGCAATTTCTTCTCCGTCTTCTGCTGAAATTACAACGGAAAAGCCTCCTTTATACCCGAATGTATCGGATACCTCTCTTAACACCTCATGTATCATCTGCCTGGGTACGGGATTTATGGCTGCCTCACCAACTGCGCATTGCAGTCCTGCTTTTGTAACCCGTCCAATACCACTGCCACCTTCAATCAATATTTCTTTTTCCAGTTTTTTAACCTTTGCAAAAATTTTGATACCATTTGTAACATCTGGATCGTCCCCTGCATCTTTTTTTACGGAACAACTGACCCATTCCTTCTGTTTTAAAATATCACCGATTTGCAAAGTTAATCGGATACCCTTTGGAGCAGTAATTATAACCTCATCAATTGTTGTATTTCCTAAAAGCATTAACGTACATGCCTTTACTGCTGCTGCTGCACAGCTTCCGGTTGTGTATCCGCACTTCAGCCTCTTCCCGTTTTTTACGATAAATTCACCCATACGTTTACCCTGCACCGTTCATCAGACTTAAAATTGATGCCCTTGCTTCAGATATTGTAGCTGCTGTCCTGTCAACATCCAGCTTGTCCCGTTGGCTTAATATTTCCATCAGGTGTGCCATTCTCGGAAGCCTTAATGAGTGTTCCCTTAGAATGCCGGGCTTTGAAAGTACTTCTCTCACATTTCCTCCCAATACCACTTTCCCATGGTCCATGATATATACATCATCGCAATATATAGGAACGATATCCATTTCATGTGTTGCCAATATAACCGATACTCCCGTTTCTTCTTTTATCTTTGTCAACAGATTGAGAATTTCGCTTGCCCCTTTTGAGTCAAGCCCCGCAGTTGGTTCATCCAGAATAATCACATCAGGCTCCATAGCTAAAACCCCAGCTATGGCAACTCTTTTTTTCTGTCCGAAGCTTAATGCATGTGTAGGTTTGTCTACATATTCTCCAATCCCGGTTTGAACAACCGCCTTTTCAACCCTTTCCCTGACTTCCTCAACACCTAGTCCAAGATTTATAGCCCCAAAGGAAATATCCTTTTTAACACTTGAAGAAAACAATTGATCATTTGGGTCCTGAAACACGATACCAACCCTTTTTCTCATTTCAGTTATACCTTTTTTGTTGTATTCCACTTCTTTGCCCTCAAAAAAAACTTTTCCGCTGTCAGGTGTTAAAACACCGTTAAGGTTCAAAAACAGTGTTGACTTTCCTGCACCATTGCCCCCCAAAAATGCTGTAGTTTTGCCCTTTTTTATTGATATACTGACGTTCTCCAGAGCTTGGTGTTCGCCGTCATATGAATAACTCAGATTATTAGTTTCAATTATGTACAATAGAACTACCCCCTACAATAAAAACCTTTCTGCAAGTCCTGCACTTAAAAGCAACAGACATAACAGGATTGCAAGCATATACATCTTTTTACCGTGTATGTATTCTTCATCCAGCGTAACAAATTGTCCGCTGTAGCCTCTGGATTCAAGAGCTGCATAAACCCTGTCGGAACGGTTGTATGCACGTATGAACAGCATACTTATCAATTCACTCGTTGATCTTAAAGAAGTTCTGAAATTACAGTTACCCAACCTTGAATTTTTTGCTATGTTCATTCTCCCTACTTCATCCAACAACACAAATATATATCTGTATATCAGCTCCATAAGTGTAACAATAACAGCCGGGATTTTTGTTCGTCTCAGAACCTGAAACAAGTCAGTCATTGGAGTACTCAAAGACAGGCAATACATACAGCTTACTCCCCCCAGTGCTTTGAGTACTAGTTTTAAACTATTTGTAAGAGTTCCCCAGTCAATACCGTAAGCATATTTACCGATTTTAACCCCCAGTAAATAAATATGATTTAAATCAAAACGGTTTATCAGTATTGTTATTGTTCCAACCATTAAGAAGCCAAAGGGAATAAAAAGCAATTTTAAATATACTGAAAGCTTAATTTTTCCGGCACCTACCGTAGTCACTGCCATGACAATTATGGTTACCAAACTTACGACAAATGAGTTAAGGGATATGCACAATAATAAAGGTAACATTGTATATACTAATTTTGCTTTCGGACTGATACAAGCAAGTTTAGAAGCATATGCATATTTATCTATCAATATCATGTATCTGCTCCAGATTTTACTTTAACGGAAGTCATTCTTCCAAGTATAAAACCCACTACTCCTGCACCGATTGCAGCTTGCAATGCAAAAAGCAGTGACTCTATTTCGCCGCTTTTAGGTACAAGCAGGGATTCAAACCATGGCTTGTAGTCCGGGTCTATTTTAGCTATCTGTTCTTCTGCCAGACCATCTGAGCCGGAAAATTCAGCATTCTTTATCAAAATGGGCGGTGTAGCAAGAATTATAATTACCGTTACAATCAGAATTAAATTCTTTTTCCATAATATCATGGTATTCTCTCCTTTAATAAATTGCCGACAGTGCCTTTAGCTCTTTGGCACTGTATTTTGCAAGAACATTGTAAATGACCACTGTAAGCAGTCCTTCGCAAACAGCAAGAGGAACTTGGGTGAAAGCAAAAATACTTATAAACTTCCCAAGAGAGACTATAAATCCACCCGTAACATCAGGATGGGCCATGGCAAGCTCCACAGAAGTTGTCACATATGTTATCAAATCTCCGAAAAATGCTGCAAAAAATACTGCGAGCCCAGCTTTTGCACCCAATCTTTTAGATAGCTTGAACACTCCGAAAGAAATCAAAGGCCCTGCTATAGCCATTGAAAATATATTAGCTCCTAGGGTTGTAATACCTCCATGTGCCAGTAAAATAGCCTGAAACAATAAAATTATAGCTCCTATAACAGACATAGCGGTTGGCCCGAACAAAACAGCACCCAGTCCCACTCCTGTGGGATGTGAACAGCTTCCGGTAACTGACGGCATCTTGAGTGCGGAAAGTACAAAGGCAAAAGCACCGCACATTGCCAGCAGGGTCAGGTTTTTTGAGGATATCTCTATTTTCTTTTTTATTGAGAAGAATCCCATGACGAGAAATGGCATGCAAAGCATTCCCCAGCTAATACACCAGCCGGGTGCCAGGTATCCTTCCGTAATATGCATTGCAGATGCTTTTGATGGGAAAGAAAAAATGACACACGCTACAATTGAAAGACAAACAATAAAGTTTTTAACCTTTACATTTTTCATATATAATGAACCTCCGAATTAATAATACTTGCCAAAAAAATAAAACCTTCATATTTTTAGCAATAAAGGTTTTATTTGTAAAAAAGAATATATAGTTTTATACCGTTTTTCTCTTTTGACAAACTACACACTTCATACACTGTGAAGTCATAGTAATCTGCATATTTGGCATCTGCAGAAATACTGGCAGGTCTTCCGACTCAGACATCGTTGCAAAGTTCTCGCCTTCCCGGGACTGACACCCAGTGGTATACATAAGCAGAAAAATTCTTGCTTTTGAGAACCGCTCCATCTTACGGCAGCAGGACTGTTCAGGATTTTCACCTGATTCCCTCTTAGTTACTCATAATTTTGAGCAAACCAGTATTATTAATTATTAAATTATTTACATTATATACCATTAAAATTATAACGTCAATTACCCTTTTACTACATATTCTAACAGCTTCCAACAGCAATAGCCAGCTATTCCGTTGTAAAAGGCGAGGCAGGTAAACCCTCACGGTTATATAGGTTGGCATCTATTGGATTATCAGCCCATGCGTACCTTACGTAAACCGGATGGGGAACCTTTTCACTCCAGACTGCCACATCATTACCTGTAAGTTCCGCATCAGCACGGGTAAATATTCTGTCTGCTCCTGCTATAGCAAAAGCTCCCGGCCGTTCTCCCTTTTTAACAGCCAACCCACTTCCTGTATCAGTGAAGGATAATATTATTTTGTTTTTGTCTATTCTGTATGACTGATACATTGGCCCATATGCAACAATGGTTTTGTCCCCATAAACAGCTTTCATGGCTGCAAGTGCCAAGCGAAATCCCACATCCCTTTTATTTACCGGGTGAATATCATTCCATTCCCCAAGGTCAATTGCAACAGCCATTGCAGTACCCGGTACAGAAAGTGTCCTTCGCTGGGCTTCCCTCAACTCCGCCCAGTTGCTTTCCGTAGGTATCTCAGAGGCCTCCATGAAGTTCGGCAACTGAACATACAAAAACGGCAGATTTCCCATTTTCCACTTCTGTCTCCAGTCTGAAATCAATGCCTTTAGGAGATTTTCATATTCTCCGGGATTCTTGGTATTGGATTCACCTTGATACCATACAAAACCTTTGATTGCATAATTTGTAACAGGAACAATCATCCCGTTGTACAAACCTACGGGCCGCCACTGAACAAAGGCCGGTTCAGGCATGGGACTACTTTTTGCACCAATCACATACTGCCATTCGCCGATTAAATCAATAATACTATCTCCGATTTCAAGTTGGTAGGGCTTTTCTTTGTAAAATCCCCCTTTACCGGACGTATTTACTACTCTGAGTAGGATTGTATTTTTACCTTCTTTGAGTAATCCCTCCTGAATACTGTATTTCCTCGGAATATACTGATTTGATGTTGTTCCTGCCTCTATGCCGTTAATATATACAGTATCTTCATCAACAATGTTCCCAAGTACAAGTCTTGCAGGTTTATCTGCAAGAGTGCAGGGAATATGGATTTCCTTTCTGAACCAGACGACACCGTTGAAGTTGCCCAAACCCTCGTCTTCCCAATATGAAGGTACTTTTATATTCTGCCAGGAGGCGGTATTAGTTTCTATTCCCTTATCGTTTTGGTTTAACGCAGAGTACCATGCTTCGGTGGAAGTCTGATCCTCTCTTAACACTTTATCCAGATAATCCCGGTTGCTGAGTTGTTTTGCTGATTCATAATATTCCGGGAACTCCTTTAATGCATTTTCACTGAGCCATGCCTCTGCAGGTGAGCCTCCCAAACTTGCATTAATCAAGCCTATTGGAATATGGTACTTTTCAAACAGCTTTAAGGCAAAGAAATAGCCCGTAGCAGTAAAATCCAAAACGCTTTCAGGGTTGGCCGCCTCCCAACTTCCTGCTTCCATATCAGTTTGAGGTTTTTCGAAGTCGAATTTCACAGGAATACAAAAATGCCTTATATAATTATTGTTGCAACGGGCAATTTCTTCAGTGTATGTATCCTTCAACGAATCCATTTTCATTTCCATATTTGATTGTCCTGAACAAAGCCACACATCGCCCAGAAGAATATTCTTGACAGTTATCTTTTCAGTAGACTCTTCCGACTCAATAACCATATCATACGGCCCACCTGCTTCTGCGGATTCAAGTTTAACAAACCACTCTCCACTTTCATTTGTGGAAGCATAGTAAACTTTGCCCATAAAGCGGACAGTAACAGTTTCTCCCGGTGACGCCCATCCCCAAACCTTTACGTCTGTGTTTCTCTGTAGCACCATGCCGTCGCTGATAATCCGAGGCAATCTTATTTTAGAACGAATATAATCCAATATAATTCCTACTTTCAATACATTATTATTTACTTTATTTTATACTATCAACAAAAATTCTCGTATATGCGGTTTCTTCGGGTACGTTCTTCTGGACTGAGTTTTTGAGCGTCTGTAATCTCGTAGCCTCCGAAAGTATCATAAAGTCTTGATGAAGGGTCAACTTCCACAAAAGTACACCATGGAAGCCAATGGTACTGGCTTTGCAGCATCTGTCCCGTAAAGTTTCCGCTTTCATGGCCCAACCCCGGCATTATATAACCTATACTTCCGTCTATATCGCTGGATTGTCTGGTATTTTTATGAATAAACTGGGCAAAATCAAGATAATGCTCATCCCCGGTTATAACGTACAATCTGTAGTAAGTGTAGGAGCAAGCAGCCATATATACATCTGCCCCGCCTCCGATTGTTATAATACTCTGCCCACTGATGGAATACCTGTTGAAGGGATGCTTCTCCATTGGTGCACGTACGGGGAATTTCCAAGCATAGGTCCAGGTCTCAGTGTAGTCAGCAGCACCTACGGCACCTTCAAGCCATTTATTTTCTCCTGTAAGATCGTACAGAGCAAGAAAGCCAAACATTGCGTAGATGCCTGCTTCTTTGTCCTGTATATCGGTGTTGTCGCATGTACCCCCTCTGTACTCCATGTTAAGGTAAGCATTTTCATAAGACCAGTCTCCGGCCTTTATGGCTGCATTTTTATACTTTTCGTCACCTGTCACAAGGTAAAACTCAACCAGAAAACGTATTACACTTGGGGTATTTGACTTGGATTTCATCCTTACAGAACTATCGGTATTGTATGCACGATAAAAGCTACCGTCTTCATTTTGAATATTAATAAGCCAATCAGCTGTTTTTTGGCAGAACTGTCTCCATGAAGACCGCTCGTCCCCTTTCTTTTTCATATAGAGGTATGCATCTAAAATTGCCTCAATACCGTCTGCAAGCATTCTTATATAATGGGGGTACGGTTCAAAGGCACTTATACCCGGATTATAGCACATATTGGGTAAGCCTGATTCCGTCATGGTAGTCCTGACCCAGAAATCAATCAGGTTCACACCTTTTTTAAAGGTTTCGGGCATGTTTTCTTTGTCACCGTATCTCAAAAGCTGATAGCCGATCCCCGGCTGCTGTCCTACAAAACCGAATTGAAAGGATACACAATTTATATCCATATAGGGAAGCTGGCAGGCAAATGGGAGTCCGAAAGAGTCACCATACTGCCGTGTATACCTGTCAAGTATCTTCATACAGTTATGGAAAAAGAGTTCATTGTCCACATCGAATAATTTGTCTCTCAACCGTTCATAAGTCACTCTCCAGATATCTCTCATCATAAGCTGATAGCTGTCATAGTTTCCGAAATTCACTGCAACGGAATAATTCTGCTGAAAGCCCGGTTCTACAGGGTGATTAATACGTTGAAAGGTTTTTACCTTACCGTTGTAGTCAAGTCCACCATAGTGGTTTACTCCGGGCATTTGTCCGTCACAGCCGGGATAAACATAATCAATTGAAAGACCGTCGGTTTTTGTTTCGATTTCCTTTCGTACCTCAAAGCCATAATACATATAGTTCATGGTCTTATTTTGCGGTCTGCTCATACCTATTGAGCCAATTGTAAATTTGGGATCGATATTATTTTCCGATTGCATAATATCCAAAGACCGCATAGTTACATCTGAGGCCCAGCGGGATATAGCCGCTGTTTCTCCGGATTCTATATTCTGCATGGCGAATAAAGGCAAAGCATAGTGAGTTTCCATTTGCCAGAAATATTCGCAATCCAAATCCTTTCCAAATGCAAAATCAGGTGCAAATTGGTTCTGTCTGTACCATACACCCGGTGCAAAACAATTATAATCATGTGTATCCTTTGATTCAGTCATTGCAAAAGATATTTTAGTTGAAAAGCCAAGGTCATCCCCTGCCTTTAACACCTTGACATTTCTGCTTACCTTGAATCCCGAACCTCCCGCTTCATATACATCTGAGAAGGAAAACTCAGAACCGGAGTTTACAGTTATTGTACCCTTTGCAATTATACTATTACCAAAAACATCTACCTCGGTGTAAGCCTTGTCATAAAATTCATTGATAGCCATTGCTGTCTTAACAGTAACAAACATGGGGCGTTTGTTGAAATATATGGTCTTATGGTTTTTTTGAACCTCCAGACCTCCATCTTTAAATATTAGTGTGTATTCACCGCATACCAGCTTCATGGTAATCTCCCCCTTGGTATTTATGTATATTTCGGTTTAGTCATTTGGTCATTCTTCAGTAGCCCATGCCAGCCCCTTGTCTATATACTCATTCCAGAACTTCCAATCGTGAACACCAACGTCTTCTATATAGGTATGATCTACGTTTTCTGAAACAAGGAATTCATGCAAGCCTCTGTTTTCCTTTATAAGAAAATCTTCTGTTCCGCAAGCCATGTATATCTTGGGTATATCTGCTTTTCTTTCCTTAAGACCACGGATTAGTGCCTCTGGGTCTTTGTCACTTCCCAGAAGCCGGTCAAGATCCCCAAACACTCTTCTGTAATAAGGATAGTCTGCAACAGGTCCTTTGAAATCGGGAGTAATCCCGGCAATCTGATTGGTAATAAGTGCTGAAGACAGTGCAATTATCCTGCCGAACCTTTCAGAGTATTTCAAACCGTTTCTTATTGCACCGTAACCACCCATGGATAATCCTCCAATGAATGTGTCCTCTCTTTTATCTGATAAATGGAATGTCTTACGTGTATAGTCAACCAGTTCATTTCCGATTAGCTCTCCATAGTATGCTCCAACTTCTTCGTCATCCAAATAAAAGTAATTTTCACCGGATGGCATAAACACCGCAATATTATATTTCAGAGAAACCTCCTGTATTTTTGTGAATGTCAACCAATCCATATGGTTACCTGAATAGCCGTGCAAGAGGTAAATGGACTTTAAAGGTCCTCTTGGTATTTGAGATTCCTGTCCCGGTGCCTCATATTTATCATTTGGTATCAAAGCATTAAAACATACAGGTCTTTTCATTGTTTTAGCGAAAAAGTTAACTTGAAAAATTGCCATAATAATTCTCCTTTTTAAAATTTGTATTAAATACTTAAAATATTTTAATACCCCGGAATCATACTGTCATCAAGTTTATAGTAGGTGTCAGTCTCATCTGCTACAGGAATGATTTCAAAAAAAGATACTTCGTTTTTGCTTAGAGAAAACTCAAGAAGCAGCATATTCTCAGCGCAGCTTACCCTATCGGATATTACCATAGGACGTGCTGCATTTCTCAGTATTTCAACCTGTTTCTTACTTGTGAATCGAGGGCGTCCCATTTGTATCCACGTTTTCCATGGGTTACCATATTTCTCATTTACAATAGTTCGATTAATAAAGTATTCTCCTTTTGGTAAATTCAGCTCCAGTGAGAAATCCTTATCAAAATGTTCACCCTTCTCCATTACCGGATTCCATACGGTTATTGTCACCGTACCGTCAGTTTTTCTCGTTGCCAGCATATTTTCATCTCTGTACAAGATATCCTTTCCCATTTGTTCAAAAAAACTGAACATATGGAAAGTAGGCTTTGGAATATTGTTAAGAGCAACAAGACCAAACCCTCCGTGGAACTGAGCTCTTGGAACATCCGCTTCCTCAAATATATCGCTGAAGGTCCAGTATGAAAATGAATCCACAATATCTCCGGCCTCACTTATAATCCGGGCAAGATAGGCAGCATTGAGACATGTATCATGAACAGGATTCAAAGGATTATATGAAGTATTGTATTCTGTTATATGAAATGACAGATACGGAAATGGTGAATTATCAATCATTTGCCTTACTGTCTGCAATTCTTTAAGCATTTCTTCAGGTTCCTTGAGATCCTGATAGCAAAATTCATGTGTCTGAACTTTCGGCAAATGTGCTGAATATAAATGACGGGAGACAAAGTCAACGGGAGCATTTTCCTTTTTACAGAACTCAAGAAAATCTTTTATCCAGTAATCGGCTCCTCCGCATATAGCAGGGCCACCCACCTGTAAATCCTTATTAATTTCCTTAATTGCCATAGCAGATACCTTATAAAGCTTAAAGTATTCTGTCTCATCGGCATCTTTCCAAAATACCTTCAAATTTGGCTCGTTCCAGACTTCAAAAGGCCATTGTAAAACCTCTTCTATTCCATATCTGCTTATGAAGTGTTTTATTAGAGCCTGTATAAGATCCTTCCATTTACTATAATCCTTAGGAGGAGTGACATTTCCTTTCCAATAAAAAACTTTCTGCTCTCCCGATGCCAGCTGTGATGGCATAAAGCCCAGCTCAACAAAAGGTTTGAGACCCTTTTCAAGAAATGAATCAAATATCTTATCTATATATGTAAAGTTATAGAAAGGTTTCATTTCTCCGTCTATTTCATTTTCCCTATAGATGGCAGTATCATCATGGAACAGACCATGTCCTCTTATGTATTTGAAATTTATTGCCTTCTGAACATATTCAAGAGTATCCTGATATTCCTTTTGAAGAGCGATTCCCATACGCTCTGTGCCTACACAGAAATTCCAGTTATCCCTGAAAGCCCCTGTCACCTTATCTGAGATCGTTATTTTGCTCATATAATCCTCCTTTAATTTATGTACTAAAATATAAAAATTCCTCTTTTGTATTATTTTATTATAAGATTCTATATATTTCAAAATACTTTTATAAATGTTCAGCCTAAAACTGTACCGATTAGAACACCTTTATAATTATAGTGATTCATATATAAAATTTCTGAAATCAGCAAACCCTCCTGCTGCTTTCTGTGAATAATAGAATATACCCACTCGATAACCTATAAAAAGGTCAAGGGTAAATGTCATATGCAAACCATTCCCCAATTTTGTCCAGTTAATATTGTCTTGGGAATAATAAAATTCTGCAATATCCCTACTATTTTGAAAATCAAACTGGATTTTCAAAAATATCCTATTGTCTGTAAACAGCCTATATTCTTCCTCTTTCTGTCTTCCGTCATCAGCTTTTTTAGAAACAATAATTCTTTTCAAATTATTCTCATCGGCTGTTATTCCTATAGCCCCATAATCTCCCTGTAACGCCATAAGCCCGGAATAGTCTCCTGCTTTCATTCCCTCTGTATTAAGCTCTACTGAAAATGCACATTTAGGGCCACTTGTCCTTTGGGTTAATGTATTTCTGGCAGTTAAAAGGTTTTTTGCCAAAGATTGAGTGCGTAATCTCAAATAGCCCGGATTTTCAGTGAATGACCAACAATTCTCCTCAGGATTGTGATTCCATTCCCATCTTGAATCCAGCTTGTTTTCATTATGGTAAAAGCTATCACTTATTATTAATGGTTTGGCATCATACTCTTTTAAAGGAATCTCAAACTCTTCCGGTACCTTACCATTAACCCCTAATTTGGGCCAACCGGCTTCCCACGTAACAGGAAGTAAATATGGAATTCTGCCTACCGCTCCATGATCCTGAAACAAAATAGAATACCATTCTCCTTCAGGTGTATCAATTAAAGCCCCCTGAGCAATTCCCTGATTCTGGTACCCCATATCATCATCAAGAAGTATTTTTCTCTCGTATTCTCCAACCAACTCTTTTGATCTGTAACACACAACACGTCTCCGGCAATTACCGTCATTGGGCCATTCAATGAAAAGTAAATAATAATAGCCATAAATTTTATAGGCTCTGCAGCCCTCACAACGGAGCATTATATTTTCAGACGGGGTACTAAACAGGCGTTGTTTAAGCCCTCCATCTTTTACTCCCGATAAATCCTCTTTTAATTCGACTATACAAATATCTCCATTGCCATATACCAAATACGACCTGCCGTTATCAAATAAAAAAGACATATCATGGAAAACATCATTAATTACATAACGATTCCAACCGCTTTTTTCTATATTGTCCGTATAATAGATATAGGTCTTTTGCATATCATGGCACACAAAGCATGCATAGTACAGACCGTTGTAAAATTTCAGACTGGTTGCCCATTGCCCTTTACCATATGCGTTTTTGCCATTTTTCAGCTGATATATGTCATTATCTTCAATAGTATTGAAAACATAGGATACTAACTCCCAATGACATAAATCCTTTGATTTTAAAATCGGAGCCCCAGGCATTACAAACATGGTTGTAGATACCATATAATAAGTGTTACCTACACGTATAACGTCCGGGTCCGGCATATCTGCCCATATAATAGGGTTCTGAATTTTCATGTCAATTTCCTCTCTTTATCCCGGCTTTTCCTCAACTGATTACATAATTTTGATTTCTTGCTTAAGACATTACCATTTACTTCCGGAAGGGTTGGGACAAATACGCAAAGCATTCATAGCCCTTGCCTTTACAATGCACCCGCAAATCATACAAGTGATTCCATCAGTTAAATGCTTACAGTTTTTACAGGCTTCCAATCTCTTTTCATATTGTTCATTGCTAGGCAACGGTACTCCCGATTCAATAACTCTATTTACTTCGATTTCAATATCATTATCAGTAATAAAGATATTTCTTTGACATTTTATGCAATTATCCTTCACCGCCACTCTCCTTTAACTGCTAAATATCCCGGCATTAATTATATTCTGCCGGGACATTTCAGTCTGATTATATATTCTATTGTAACTAATTTTTGTTTATACTATTTCTAACATTACAACTGCTTTTGAAGGTATTATACCTGATATATGGTTATTTTCAAGGTGTATACCTTCAAATTTCTTAATAGTTACATTATTTGTTTCTTCAAATGTATTTTTTGCATTCATAGCATTGGAAGTAATTATTTGACCTGTACTGCTCTTTGCAGTTATACCTCGCAAATCAATATCAACATCGATATCTGCTGACGGGTTAAGGTTGCAAATGGTTACATGAATCTTACCTTCTGAGTCTATGGAAGAAGAAGCACTCAGCTGAGGTACCTTTTCTCCGTTATAGGTGTATTCAGGACTTTCAAAATCAAGTGAAAGCAGCTCTGCATCCTGATGAACCTTGTACATATCAAATACATGGTAAGTAGGTGTCAGAAGCATTTTTTTACCTTCAGTTAGAATTACTGCCTGAAGGACGTTTACCATTTGTGCTATGTTTGCCATCTGAACCCTGTCGCAGTGGTTATTGAAAATATTCAGATGAATTCCTGCAACAAGGGCATCCCTCATTGTATTCTGCTGGTACAGGAATCCCGGATTTGTTCCGGGTTCAACAGCAAACCATGTACCCCATTCATCAACAATCATGCCTACTTTTTTCTCAGGATCATACTTATCCATAATGTTTGAATGACGTACCACCAATTCTTCCGTAAACAAAGCATTCTGCATTACTGAAAACCAGTGATTTTCATCAAATTCAGTTGCTGAGCCCTGCTCAGACCAATCCTTGGAGATTCTTGTATAATAGTGGATGCTTAGACCATCCATTTGCTTTCCAGCTTCTCTCATAAGTACCTCGGTCCAATGATAGTCATCTACCGAAGCACCACCGGCTATTTTGTAAATTGTATTTTCACCAAAGTTTCTTACATATGTTGCATACCTTTTATATTGATCTGCATAAAACTCAGCGGTCATGTTTCCGCCGCAGCCCCAGTTTTCATTGCCAACACCGAAAAACTTAACCCTCCATGGCTCATCCTTACCGTTTGCCCTTCTTAAATCAGCCATGGGAGATTTTCCGTCAAAGGTCATGTATTCGACCCACTGCTGCATTTCATGTACTGTGCCACTTCCCACATTACCGCATATATACGGTTCTGCGGCCAGCATTTCACAAAGTTCCAGAAATTCATGGGTTCCAAAATGGTTATTTTCTACAACACCACCCCAATGGGTGTTTACCATGCAAGGTCTGTTTTCTTTAGGCCCTATTCCGTCCACCCAGTGATATTCATCTGCAAAGCATCCTCCCGGCCATCTCAGAACAGGTATCTTCATTTTTTTAAGTGCTTCGACAACATCTGTACGGAATCCGTTTATGTTGGGTATTTCAGAGTCCTTGCCAACCCACAATCCCTCGTATATACATCTTCCGAGATGCTCTGAAAAATGTCCGTATATGTTTTTATTTATTCTGCCTTTTTTTACGTCAGCATTTAATACCATTTTTACCATTTAATAACTCACTCTCCTCAAACCGAAACATTTATAATAAGTATTATTTTACCATTAAATTAGTTTTTTTAACTTGCTTAAACCAGATTTTAAATCTCTTTCTTCGGTAAGGTCGAGTACAGGATATCAGTCTATATCAAAATGAACACGACGCAGGTCGGAGCTTATTGGTGCATTCCAAACTACTCCTTCATCATCCGTAACATATGAATTATGCCCGAGTCCGAACTCTCCTGGTACACTCCTGCCGGTTAGCCGGATAGTTTCCTTTTGTCCGGTTCCTAGGATTAAGAAGATCTATACCGTGTTGATTTATCCCTTTACTCCCCCAAGAACTATGCCCTTTACAAAATACTTTTGAAGGAAAGGATATACCAAAACTATAGGCAATGTTCCAAGGAAAATCTGAGATGCCCTTAATGTTCTGTCTGATATAGTTGCCAATTCGGAAATTTCCTGTCTGGAAAGCATACTGTATGATCTCTGCACAACAATAGTCTGAATATAACTCTGAAGCGGATAATTTTCTGCCTTATTCATAAGTATCATACCATCAAACCAGTTATTCCAGTGGCCTACCAGTGAGAAAAGGGTTATTGTTGCCAAGGCCGGGGTTGACACAGGTACTATTACTCTCCACAGTGTGGTCCAGTGTCCCGCTCCGTCAATAAAAGCAGCTTCATTCAATTCCTTTGGTATTTCCCTGAAGAAATTTAATAATAATATTACACTGAAAACCGGAACTGCACCGGGAAGAACCAATGCCCATATCTTATCAAGCAGTCCCGCTTGTTTAATTACAATATACCACGGAATCAAGCCTCCGTTAAACAACATAGTTATAAAAAACGCCCATGCGTAAAATGTACGGAAACGAAACTCCTTCTTTTCCTTTGATAACGGATATGCACATAATATAGTAAGTACCAGGTTAACAAATCCACCCAGTGCGATTCTTTCAACTGAAATTAACATGGAGTGCCAGAATGCAGCTCTTTTTGCAACGTACGCATATGAATTTAATGAAAACTCAACCGGCCAGAATACAACCTTGCCGGCTGCGGCAGCCGAACTGGAGCTGAATGATACGGCTAATATGTGAATTAGCGGTATGATACATAGTAATGCCGCTAACACCAGAAAACAGTTATTTACAATTGTAAATGCACTGACTTTTTTCAGTTTTCTACGTTTCATTTAATTAACCCCCTTTAGAAAATTCTGTAATCTGCAAATTTATAAGCAAAGAAGTAAGATACTGAAATAAGCGTAAACGAGACTACTGATTTAAATAGTCCTACCGCTGTGGCAACTCCGTATTGGGCTTCCAGCAGGCCTATTCTGTAAACAAAGGTGTCAATAATGTCTCCGCTTTGATAAACAGGGGGACTATATAAATTGAAGATTTGGTCGAACCCGGCATTTAAAACATTACCGAGACTTAATACCATCAGAAGTACAATAACCATCTTCATTCCAGGAAGAGTTATGTGTAGTGTTTGTTTCCATCTGTTGGCTCCATCCATATGAGCAGCTTCGTACAGACTGGGATCGATTCCGGTTATTGCAGCCAGATAGATTATGGTACCATAGCCAAATTCTTTCCAGGTCTCCGTTAATACCATTGTGGAAGGAAACCACTTGTTGTCTCCCAGAAAAAATATAGGTTCAAAACCAAGTGATTTTATTAGGGAATTTAAAATTCCGCCGGACGGAGAAAGTATATCAATCAATATTCCTCCAAGTACAACCCATGATAAAAAGTGAGGAAGATATATTAGTGTCTGAATACCTCTTTTTAAAGCATTATTTGTTACTTCATTAATTAAAATAGCAAATATTATTGGAACAATAAGTCCAAGAGCGATTTTCATTACGGCTATGGATATGGTATTCCACATTATATTATTAAAATTAGGCATATCCAGAACATATTCAAAGTTCTTAAGGCCTACCCATTTTTGATGACCGAACAGTCCCTTTGCGGGAATAAATTTTTGAAACGCAATTACAACACCCGCCATTGGCAGGTAACTGAATATCAACAAAGTTATAAAACCCGGAAGGATCATTAGGTGCAAGGGTAGTTGTTTCTTTATATTTAGATTTTTCAAGCTTATTCCTCCCCTTATAGGTGTATAGGTATACATAATAGAAACTAACTATTAAAAAACTTGCTTAGTAAACGAGAAGGAAAGGATATGAAACGGCTGTATCCTTTCCTTCTCTGTTAACTAGTTAATATTACTTGGATTTAACGGAATCATACCATTCGTTAACTTCTTTTGTCATATCAGAACCGCCTAGTTTGTTCCAATCGCTTACAAACTTATCGAAATCACTGATAGGAGCTGCACCCATTATAATTTTTATAAATACTTCTTTTTCCATTTTTTCGAGTGTAGTTTTCTTTTCAGCCATTGTTGTAGTTGGAGCTCCAACAAACTTTTCGTTTAGCAGCTGATTATTCTTCTTGTATTCAACCATATTACGGAATGCACCGTCTTTACCGTAAATCTTTTCCCAACCCCATTGTGATTTATCACCTTTTGCATAAGCCTCTACATTACCTTGGATAATTTTAGGCTCACCGGTCAATTTGCTGAAGTCATTATTCTTTCTTGCTTCATCTATTGCTACGAAGGCTTCAAGGTTCTTGAATACAGGAGCAGGGCATACAGGAGAGAATTTCCAAACACCTACGCCGCCGTTCTCAACAGGCATGTAGTACTTGTTGAAGTCTGCTGTTTTACCCCAGTTCTTCTCAACATGTTCATTGAAAAGTTTTACAAGTGCTTCAGGATGTTCATATCCTTTTCTAACTGCAAATATTCTTGTCTGATTGAACTTTAATGGTACCATAGCCTTTTTATCGTCATTTGAAACAATAGGATATGATGTCCAATCTGCATTATTATCATTGTTAAAATTGCTTATGAGCGGATACATCGGGTTCCACTGTGCACCATAGTCCATACCAACTTTACCTGCTGCTATAGTCTCAGCAACCTTTCCAGCATCCTTTACACCAAATTCTTTGTCAAGCTGGCCATTTTTGTACATGTTAGCTAATTTCTCAAGTGCTACCTTTGTTTCAGGTAATGTACTACCCCATGCTATTTTACCTGAACTGTCCTCTATCCACATATTCGGATATGCGTGATATCCAGCAAAGAAACCTTCTGCTCCCATACACCCGCTATATAAATCCTTTGTGATTGGAAGTCCGATAGTATCGTTCTTTCCGTTTCCGTCAGGATCCTTGGTTGTAAAGGCTTCTGATATTTTTAAAACATCATCCATGGTCTTAGGTGCCTGCAAGTTTAATTTTTTCAGCCAGTCATTTCTAATCCATAGATAGTGTGCACTTTCATTAGTTGAAACAGGTTCCGGAATAGCCATCATTTTACCGTCAAACATAACTGAATCAATATTACCGGTTCCTTCTTCTGTCATAATATTCTTGAAATCCTCAGAAGCATAGTCTTTGTAGTATTGAGTCATATCCTCAACCATATCTGAATCAACGAGTTGCTTAAGCTGTGAAGGGTTTACAAGAACTACATCAGGAAGTTCTCCAGATGCCAATGTTACATTGATTTTCTGTGTATATGCATCTGATTGTTCATTTCCTTTTACTGTCCAATCATATTTTACATTTATACCTAATTCTTCTTTGTATAACTTTGTCCAACGGTTATCTTCTAGAGTTTCCCCTGGTGTCTTTGGTAATATGTTTGCTGCAAGGTCATCATCTATTCCACGAACAAAAGAAATATCAATCTCAGGACTATATTTTCCGAAAGGATCCTTATTTGCCACTGAAGAAGTAGTACTTTGAGATGATGATGCTGTGCTGTCGGATGTATTGCTTTGACTGCCGCAAGCCGTAACAATTGATGCGGTTATAGATAAAGCCATTGCTAATGATACAGCTCTTTTTAAGTAATTGAATCTCATTTGTTTCCTCCTGATATTTATTTATTTGAGGCCTCATCTATATTATAAAGTGAGCTTACCTACAACACCATTCACATGTTTTTACTTTTGTTGTCTTTTGTTTACTTGTTTTTAAAAAAATTATTCATTGTTTTGAATCTTTTTTTTACTTTGTTGTCATCTATTTACCTGAGACAATCATATCGTGGTATTCTTGTGGAGAACATGACATCAATTTTCTGAAAAATCTTGTAAAGGATGCCGCTGTCTCATAACCTACAGCCTTTGCTACTTCATTTATCTTTATCTTTTCCTTTTTCAGTAACTCCTTTGCCCTCTCTATACGAGCATTGTCAATAAAATCAGAAAGGTTTTGATTTGTAACCTGTTTATAGAGGCGAGACAAATATGATGGATTTAAGTAAACCTGTTCTGCCAGCCTCACTAAAGAAAGATCCTCACTTAAATGCTCGTCTATAAAATTTTGAACGAAATCAACGGCATTGTCTGCCCTTTTCTTTTGTTCCTCGGTCTGAATCTGAAAAATTACATCAGATATATTTATCGGATATTGTACTGCATCAGACCATGTCTCGTGTTTATCAATCCGCATAAGACTGTTAAGACCTATATGGAAGGCCAGCTTTTCGGTTATATTCCAGCGATTAATATATGAAAGAATACTTAGCGATACCATGGAATATGCTTCAATGGCTAAGTTGCTGTTTTTACTCTTGATTAATTTTATAGGACTTAATAATTCATCTAAAACCTCAAAGTATTTCTCTTTCTGTCCTGATTCCAGATATTGCTGAATCAAATCCATATTTCTCTTTCTTAAAAGAATTTCCAACGGCTCATCATTTGTATCCAGTTCCGGTACTTCTGTTGCAGAACCTGAAGTTAAAATATTGTTATTTTTCAGTTCATTATCAATCAACAGCATTTCTATTCCTGTACCTATTCTATAATTCAGAAGTTGATTAAGGGAAAAGTACTTTTTCGATACTTCCTCCCAGCTGCAGGGTTCTCCCCCAAGGGCAAAGCTGATAGATGCATTCAAAGATTCTCTGCTGGCAGTCTGTATTACTTCAAGTGTACCCTTAATAAACGAAATGGTCTTTGAATAAAATGCCTTTTCTTCAGCCTTACCGTAACTGCTGGTCATCAGCTCATTGGGCTGTATAAAGAATATAAACCTGTATCTGTCATCCAAAACGCTTATAAATCTGATATTTGCATTAAGGTTTTGGGTTATTATTACCTTTATGGAATTTATATATTGTATTTTATCCCAGTAGGACAAATTTCCGGGAATGTTATCAATATGCCCAAGTAACAGAATTACAGGATGATCGGGATGCATCGGTATTGACAGCTGTTCAAACTGCGATTTATTTAATTCAAGTGATGTCCCCTCGTGCAGCAGATGAATAAAGTAATCCTTCTGAAAGAGTCCCAAAGCAAGTTCAATCTGTTCTTTGGCCTTATGAATCAAGTCTTCTGTTTTAACCTCTTTTTTAATTTCCTCTATGGCATTCTCAACAACGCTAATTACCTTGTCATTATCCTCTGTTTTCAGTATATAGCTTACGCCCTGGTGCTGAATTGCTTTATACACATATTCAAATTCGTTATACCCGGTAAGGAATATTACTTTACATTGAGGCCATCTTCTATATATGACATCCAGTAACTGCAAACCATCCATTTCCGGCATCCTGATATCTGTCAGAACAATATCCATCCGTGTTCTGCTTAACCACTCAACTGCTTCTTCGCCGGAATATGCCCTGTATACATCCAAATCAAGATTCTTCATGCTTCGGAATATTTCGTATAATCCGTTTACAATAATTTCCTCATCATCTACAATTAGTAGCCTATACATTTTTCTACTCCTTTTTGTAAAACTATTTTCAATACTGCCTTCAGCCCTCCGATTACGCTTCTTGAAATAATCAGACCACTCTCTTCGCCAAAAACCAGCCTTATCCTCCTGTGTATATTTAATGTTCCCGTTGTTTCGATTTCCTGCTCGTTATTCTCCAGTAAATCCTGCAACTTTTCAAGCTCGCTATCTGTTATATCACAACCATTATCTTCAACAATTATTCTTAATTCTCTTTCATTTCCTTCAAAATTAACAAGCAACAATCCACTATTTTTTTTCTTTTCAAGTCCGTGTTCAAATGCATTCTCAATAATGGGCTGTAATATAAGTCTCGGTACTTTTAAATCCTTATACATATCAGGACATTCTCCAAAATGAATCTGAAGTCTTTTTGAAAATCTCATAAGCTGAATTTCCGTGTATACCTTGGCATGATTGATTTCTTCCTCCAGAGGTATATTATCCATGGAGTTCCTTGTCACAAAACGGAAGTACTCTCCAAGGTGTTTTGTAAAAGGTACTAAATTCTCATCACCTATTCTTGCCATAGTATTAATCATAAAAAAACTGTTATACAAAAAATGGGGGTTAATCTGAGACTGCAAGTGCTTCAATTCAGCTTTCTGCATTAATATTTTCTGGTTATATACCTGGTCTATTAGCATATTAAGATTTTTGACCATGTCATTAAAGCATTTATAAAGGTATCCGAACTCATTATTTGAATCATGGTTAATAGATACCTTTAAATCTCCGTTTTCCACTTTACGAAAAGATTTTACCAGTTCATTTAAAGGCTGATGCATAAATTTATATGTCGATAATGAGTATATAATTATTATTAAAATTGCAGCGATTGAAAATACCCATGCCCAAATTTTAAAATTTACTATAGGCTTTAGTATAAATTCCTGTGGAAAATACCTTAATAAAATCATATTTAAATATGAAGAATTTGCATGAACTACATAGTACTTTTCATTCCTAATTTTTGTAAAAATCGTTCCATCTCTCTCTTTTTCATTCATACTCGATAAAATACTCTGAATAAATTGAGTATTATCCTCTTCCGACTTATTCGCAATAATATTTGTAGGTGTTATAAGTATCGAACCGCTTCCCGTATAGGTATTGAATTGTGCAAGGGCTTGTTTTAATGCATTCTGATTCAATTCAATATCAATAGTAAATAAAGGCTTGTTTGCACCGCTGTATTTCTGAAAAGTGCTCAGATATAACTCACCGTTATAATTAATGATTTGTGCTCCCTTTAATCCTGCCGGAACAAATATTTCATTGTATTCATTTATATGAATATCATCTACTCCGCTATTTGAAGAAACTGTCTTCTCAATTGGGAGAATGTGCACATTTACATCATTTACATATATACTACTGTTTTTTATTGCAACAAGTCTTTGTTTTAGTTGAAGCAGTGTTTGGGATATTTCATATTCATTCATAATCTCCCATCTTATTGCAAGCTTGTTTAACTGTTCATCATTCAAGCAATCGTATTGGAGTATTTTTATCCTCTCTATCTCTTTTTCAAGACTTTCAAGATAGAATGATGCCTGAGCAATAGTTGATTTTGATATTTCGCTTTTTATGGTACGCAATCCGCTGTTGTAAATATAAATCCCTAAACCATAAAGAGGAATTATTATTATTAGAAAGGTTATTACAAGACGGCTGAAAATACTGTTTCTGATTTTTAGCTTGACCATTTTATTTTACTTCCTCTCTATTTCAATTTAAAATGTGTGGTTTCACTGGATATATAAATATTGTTTACATAAACTTAATATAAAGTCAATTAAAATTCTTTACCGATATAGTAACATATACCGAAAAAATATAACAAGAAAAAAAAGAACCGTACTCATGTAATATGTAATTACTATGGGATACGGCTCTTTAGTATTTTATTCAGTTGTTATTATTTACCTAACAAATACAGTTTCAGGCTTGCAAAATCCAGAGCGTTTACAGCTCCGTCCTTATTCATGTCAGCATTAGTTATATTGATTCCCCCTGAATTTCCGTCCAGAAGATATTTTTTTAATAAAGCGAAGTCAATTGCGTTAACCTCTTTATCATTGTTCAAATCTCCGTACAAAACGGTTACGCCTCCCGAAGGGTCGCTTCCGGCAACAAGGACATTGTTTTTATATATTGGAATATTAACCATTTTTGTATAAGCAGTATCGGTCAAACCTTTGGCTGAATAGTCATTTGAAGAATCCCAAAGTTTGGTTTCATAATTGTAAATAGCAAACTGTACATAGGTTCTTGCATATAGCTTACTATCAGGGAAGGTTACCTCTACATAATAGATATTTTTATCCTTGTCCCAAGGCTGAATTCCGGATATTTTGGCCCCTGCAGGAGAATAGTAAACTTTTGTATCAAATTTTGCCGGATTTATTCCAGCTGAGGCATATTCCGATAAATCCATAAAGTACTTGTAGGATAAACCGCTCTCATATTGTGGAGGTGCAGTAACGATATTGTACAAATTCAGGTCTATGGTAACACCCTCGGAACTTTTTTTGTATATTTTAGCATCGGTATAGTATTGTGTCGGTTCGCCCTCGATACCCGGAGTAGGTCCGGGGAGCTGGCTTCCTCCAAGATATTTGGACATACCTGCCAGTGCGCCTACAAAGCCTGCATTATAGTCCAACCCGGTTTCTGAATAAACGTATTCATTAACATTATCATGATATTCATCATTCATGTCTGCTCCCCCTACAAGAGCACCGTATAGGATATGCCTTTCGGGTAGTTCCTTCTTTTCATCAGCAGGAGGGCCTTCAAGTACACCACTTGCAGCTCGGTGATGAGGATATTTAGGATAGTTATCACCGAAGCCTACTTCGTAGGACATATTATTGGGATTATCCCCCAGTATGTAATCTATCTGACTTTTTGCAAAGTCCAGACATTTCTCATTACCAAAATATTTATAATAAACAAGCTGAACCATACTCTCTGCTGCGGGGTATTTGCAAACACCCCAGCTATCAAGGTATTTCAATCCTGCAGGAGTAGTTTTTAATCTATTCTGCCAGTAATCAATATGGTCATCGGCAATTGACTTGTATAAAGGATTAGTCGAAAGTGTTGCAAGCTTTGTAAAAACTCCTGTTAATACATAATCCCAGCACTGGGTCCAGTTGTCATTAAAGGAGTTGCCTCCGGTGATTCCTTTCTCAACCATTAGCTTTTCTACATTATCCATATATTTATTATCATTTGTAGCAACATAAAGCCAGATTGATCCCCACATAAGTTCATCCAGATAAGTTCTAGGCAGATAATAGCTTTGGCCTTTACTGTTTCCCCTGTAAGTCATGCCGAAGTCATAAAGGTCTTTTGCATAAGTAAGACATTTTTCTGCATAAGTTGAATCCTTATCCTTGTAGTTCAGATACATAAGCGCCAGTGCAGCCGCTGCATCACCCGCTACATCAGAACCGGGGTTAGACGGTGTTGCAACATAATAAGCAGGCCTGTCATATGTCTGTAGTTCAGGCGGCCCCCAATATTGGTGATCTACATCACCGTCGCCAACCTGATAGTAAAATGTAGTTTTGTTCGGGAAGCATTTAATAAAGTAATCGCAAAAATGCTTCAAAATGTTAAGCATGTAGCCATCCTGTCCCTTGGCAATAAAAGTATCCTTGAATTCATAGTAAGCCCATGCAAGGGTTGAAGCAGAAGCACATTGCGGCAAGCCGAACTTTACATGGTCTCCGCAATCATGGAATCCTCCCGTCAAGTCCAGTCCTACATCCTTTCCGTCATCACAATGGCAAGGGCCGCGCCATTTAATCCTGTTATTTCCTGCATCAGGACCGCACCAATTTGCCTCATAGAAAAGAATTGACTTGGCAAATGCATCAACATAGTTAAAGTTGTTTTCCTCAGCTGAAACCGCAGGTGGAATAATGCTTACCAGTAAAACAGCAAGCAGAACCAGTACACTTACCTTTTTCATTTTTTTACCTCCTTGAAATTAATAAATTCCCCGAAATAACAAAGGTTTTCGAGGTGTGTATGTTCGGAGCATAAGCTGTTTGTCCCATGCCCTGAGCACCATATTTACTTTTCAATGTGATATGACAAATGGTATTAAAAATTTTATATGATGATTGAATCGGAACCGATAACGAATTGAGAAATGTTGAATTGTTGTAATTACTGTATTCAAATGTCACTGCCATAATTATACATCTGTTGCAATAATTATACAACTGATAAGTCGCAAAGGCAGTATGTCGTTTTTCTGTTTTGACACCGGTACTCACGTAAAATTATATCAATAATTGCTTCCAAGATATTTGCAAGAGTTTCTAGCGGCTCATCTTTGGATATTTTACCGTCGCTCACATTCATCGTCCATGATTCATTGTGTCGCTAAAACCTATACGATGATATGCTCCCCTTGTGGTAGACAGATAAAATAATTAAAACTGTTTATCAAAAGGAGGAGCATGTTTTTGTGAAAAGAATACGTAAATTTACATCAGATGAGAAATTAAGATGCGTTTTCAGGTGCATTGAGGGAAAAGAGCCGGTTCGTCACGTTGCAAATTTGATAGGAGTCAATCATATTACATTGAAGGAATGGATTAGAAATTACAAAGTATTAGGAATCGCCGCTCTAAGCACCACTCATAAGAGGCCTATTTATTCCGATGAGCTAAAAGAAACAGCTGTTAAAGACTATCTTAATGGTATTGGTTCTCAGGAATCTCTCTGCTTAAAATACAGTATACTTGCTAAAAGTACATTACGTAATTGGATTTTGAAGTATAATAGTCATATGGAAGATTCAATAGCAGGAGGAACATCTTTAATGACTGATGCCCATGAAGTCACTTATTACGAAAAATTTGAAATAGTTAGGTATTGTATTGAACACCAGAAAAATTATTCTGAAACAGCCCAAAAGTTTAATGTATCTTATCATCAGGTTTATTCTTGGACACACAAATATGAATCTGGAGGTATAGATGCCTTGCAGGACAATCGTGGAAAGAAAAAGAATAAGGGTGAATGGTCTGAGCTAGAAAAACTGAGAGCTGAGAACCGCAGACAAAAAATGGAGATAGATTTTCTAAAAAAACTCGACGAGGTAGAAAGGAGGCGGTTCTAAGTCAGGTAAGATATGAAACTATTTATCTGGCAATACAAGAGCTTCACGATATCATAGCATATCCAATCACAGAATTATGTAATATTGCAGGAATTCAACGCTCTTCATATTACAAATGGCTTAATAGAAAAGAAAGTAACAATGAACAATTCAATAAAAAACTACTTCATATTATAAAAGATGTATATGAAGAGAGAAATGGTATTCTTGGATATCGTCAGATGACAGTCAAGTTAAATCGTGAGCACGATTTCCATGTAAACAATAAGAGAATATACAGACTTATGAGAATACTTAACTTAAAATCTGTGTGCCGTAAAAAGAAAAAGATCTATATCAAATCAACTCCCGAAATTGCTGCAGAAAATGTACTTAATAGAGAATTTTACACGGATGGATTTGGCAAGAAGTGGCTTACTGATATAACAGAAATGAAGTATGGTCTAAATAGCAAAGCTTATCTTAGTGCTATACTGGATTTAGGAGATAAAAGTATTGTATCTTTTGTACTTGGTCATTCAAACAACAATGAACTGGTATTTAATACATTTGACTTTGCACACAATAAATATTCTAAAGCAAAACCAATTTTCCACAGTGATAGAGGATTCCAATATACACCAAGGATATTTAAGAAAAAACTTGATGAGGCAGGCATGATACAGAGCATGTCAAGAATTTCCCGTTGTATTGATAATGGGCCAATGGAAGCATTTTGGGGAATGCTTAAATCCGAAATGTATTATCTAAAAAAATTTAACACATACGATGAACTCGAAGCAGCAGTTAGTGAATACATAGATTATTACAATAACCACCGCTACCAGAAGAGTCTTGACGGTATGACTCCAATAGAGTACAGGCAACATCTTATGGAAAACTTACATAAAGAGGACGCCGACCATAATTAAATGATTGACGTCCTTAAGAATTTATTTTTTCCCTGTCTACTTGACAGGGAGCATATCACCATGTAGGTTTTCCGGGAAAATATCCATGTTCGCCTATAAACATCTGCAAATATCTTTAACCAAGCTTCCATTGATACAATTTATACTTACGTACTGGTTAAGATAAATAAAATTAATCTTGCAACAACCCCATGTAACTATACCTGTATATATTGACCGGCCTGTACACGCCACATCTCCGCATACTTTCCATTGAGCCGGAGCAATTCATCGTGGCTCCCCTCCTCAATGATCCTTCCATTTTCAAGCATAAATATTTTATCTGCCAGTCTTGTAGTTGAAAGCCTGTGAGAGATAAACACCACTGTTTTATTTGCAGCAGCCTCCAGCATTGATTGGTTCAGCTGATATTCGGCAATAGGATCAAGTGCAGAAGAGGGTTCATCCAGTATTATCAGACTGGAGTCTTTGTAAAAAGCTCTGGATATTGCAATTTTTTGTGCTTCTCCACCGGACAGGTTCACTCCGTCCTCCTCAAATTCTGCCGTAAGTGGAGTTTCAAGCCCATGCTTAAAGCTTTGAAGCCTTTGCGCAAATCCACTTTGTTCCAGGGCCTTCATTATCGGCTTCTCCGGGACTCCTTCCGCATTATCCATCAATACATTTTCCTTGACTGTAGCGGCATAAAGCATATAGTCCTGAAAGACCGTTCCTACATGGTCATGGTACCGGGCAACTTCGTAATCCTTAATATTAATGCCATCCAGAGAAATTGTACCTTCCTGTACGTCGTATAGGCGCATAAGCAGCTTGATTAACGTAGTTTTTCCTGCACCATTGTAGCCTACAAGTGCGATTTTTTCATAAGGATTAATGGTCATATTTATATTATTTATTACTCTTTTTTCTCCCTCTTTATATGCAAAAGATACATTATCCAGGTTAAAAGATTTTGGTGTCTTAGGCACATCAAGCTTTTTGTGACTTACAATTTTAGGCTTATAATTTAAGAAGCTGCGGATTTTATCAATGTATAAGCTTGTTTCACTGGCATAAGGGTAAATTTCCGTTATAGTCCTGAGGCTCTGTTTCAGTCTGCTGAAAGAGTTAAATAAAATAACAACACTGCTATAGGAAATTGCACTTAAAACAGTGGCCTTATATACCAGATAAGTTATGTAAAGCACGTCACTGATAAAGTCATTGGATACATAATCTCTAAGGAAACTTATAATAAATTTCTTTTTTGCATTTGACTTGTCTATGTTATAGATAGCCTTATTTGCTTCTTTAAACTTACCAAAGAGCTTTCCTGACACATCCGGGTTAAGCCTGAGTTCCTTGGCATAATCATTAAGATAAAAAACACGATTGACATAAGCTCTTTTTCGTTCCTCAGGATTTTTTTGCAAACGTATTTTAAAATTAATCTTGTTGAAAACCTGCATGAGCATAAAGGACAATATAAAGGAGACCAGAACGAATGTTATGGAAAACCAGTCTTTTACAAGAAAATACGTTCCTGTAGTAACAAACACTGTAAGTCCAGTAAATATCTTGTTGAGAAATTCCAGCAGTCTGTCTACCTGATTGTCTGCTTCAGAAACAGCCAGAACAAACTCATTATAGTATTCAGGATTATCGTAACATTCCAAGTCCAGCTCCTGGGCCTTTTCATAAAGCATAAACTTAAACTTTTGTTTCATCTTGGGCAATGCCTTTTTTGATATGAGCTGATTCACAAAAGCACCATACACCATACCCAAGCCTATCAATATAAACAGGATTACTATAAATACTGCTACTTTATAAAAGGGTCGTCCAAATTCAACTGATTCAAGTACATACCCGATACCATAGGTATGCTCAAGGAAAATTAAAATCTGGTTTCTTAATATGTCAAATATAAATGCAAGAATATATAATGGTGAAGCTGAAAAACAGATCTTCAATATGAACAAATTATTGTCCCAGACCTGTTTAAAGGGCTGTTTCTTATTTATATCACTCATAGTGCAACCCCCTCTTCTATTTTATCCACTGCCAGATAGTTCATAGCCTGTTTTGTATACATATCCGCATAGGAGCCATCCAGTTTCATCAACTCGTCATGAGTACCCTGCTCAATAAGTTCTCCATGTTCAAACATGAATACCCTGTCTGCATTTCGTACTGATGAAAGGCGATGGGAGATAAATATCATAGTTTTATCTTTACTCTCACGCATTATGCTTTTATATAAATCATATTCGGCAATTGGGTCCAGAGCTGATGAAGGTTCGTCAAAAACCTTTATGGGAGTATTTTGAACAAAGGCTCTTGCAACCACTATTTTCTGATACTGGCCCCCTGAAAGCACCGCTCCGTCCTCATCAAATTCCTTGGTTAAAATCGTATTAATTCCTTTTGGCAGAGTCTCCACCTTTTCATAGACACCTGCTTTCTTCAAAGCTTCTATAACGGCTTCATCCTCATTTTCAACTTTATGTCCCATCAAAACATTATCTTTTACAGAGAGAGCAAGTACCTTATAATCCTGAAAGGCTGCGGCAAACAATTGCCGGTAAGCCCTAAGATTATATTCTTTTATGTTTCTACCGTTTACAAGAATTTCGCCGGAAGTAGGATCATAAAGACGGAACAACAGCTTGATGATAGTGGATTTTCCTGCTCCGTTATGTCCTACAACAGCTACAACACTGTTTCCTGATATGCAAAAATTTAAATTTTTTAATGCATATTTGTCGTCTTTGTAAGAAAAGCTGACATTACGGAATTCAATAGATGAAATAATCGGCTCAGGCATGTCCCCGTCCCAATCTTCTGGAATAACTTCCTTGTATTCGATAAAAGTACGAAGGTTATTGACGAATAGCCCGTTCTTCATAGCCTCCACTATATTGTTAAACAGCCCGATTAAAATCCATGTGGCAGACACCATTGTACTTGAAAGCACTGCAAGTTCCGAAAGAGAAATACTCTTTACAACAATCGCCCTGTAAGCACCATAAAGCAGGACACCCTCAAAAATTACCGAAAATGTAAATACAACTTTAAGTACTTCCATTGGGATTAATTTAGGTGCATATTTATCTGCTATACTGATAGTTTTTTTAATGGCTTCGTTATATTTTTCCTTTATCAGGCTGTAAACATTGGATAATCTCATTTCCTTGGCATATTCAGCCAGATACATAACCCTGTTTACATACTGGAAAACTCTCTCACTAGGTATGCCTTCCTTATATCTTTTCAATTCCAGTTTATTCATAATTCCACCGAAAACAAAGTTTCCTATTATAGGGAAAATCACGAACAGTACAGCCACCTTGTCAATGTCATACATGGAAAGAAATACTGCGACAGTTGCAAATATACCTATTAATATACCCCATACATTTCTCACAACGCTTGCAATTTTATCCCCGGCACCGTCAACTGCCATGGTGTATTTATTATAGAATTCCGCATCTTCGAAGCAGCTTAGTTCAACATTTCCAGCCTTTTGATACAGTCTCAGATACAGTCCTTCGTATGTTTTAGTCATGTTTAGTGGAAATGCAACGTTGTTTACATAGCTCCTGTACAACCCGATTAATGCAAATGCCGCCCCGCAAATTAATATAAATACCGAAATACTGTGAAAGCTCATTTTCTTTTCAAATGCATTAATTATGTACCTCATAAAAATTGTGCTGAAAAACACCCATTCAAAATATCCTAAAATATTTAGTATCAATGCATGGATTACATTGCTTTTAGTAATACTCCATGCTATTTTCAAAGCAAAGATGTTATTCTTTATTGAAGTTAAATTTGACACCTCTTTTGGTTTCTTCTCCAAATAAATCCCCCTAACAAGAATTAATAAACAACTATTATAAAAGTCATATATTAAGTGATAAAAACAATCTAAGGCATATAAAATATAATATAGCAAATAAAAACTGTGATGTAAATATTTGATTATAACGGTATTTAACACCACATAATAAGGGTTAAATATATAAAAAAGCCGGGAAGATTTTCTTCCCGGCTCTATATTTGGTTTATTATTAAATAGTAATTACTAATTTATAGTGTATATAGGCCCGCCTAACAAATTCTTTCTGAACAAAGCCAAATCAATAGCATCTATTGTATTATCATTATTAAAATCTACCGCCTTCATGGCTTCCTGTGATAAACTTATCTTTCCCAGTAGATATGACTTGAGGGTAGCATAATCAAGAGAATTTACTTCCCCATCACCATTTGCATCACCTAAAAGGAAATCAGTTGTCTGTGGCTTTACAATAACAACATAATTTACTATGCTTGCGGAAGCACCGTTTGTGCCAAGGGTTACAAGAGAATTTGCTGCATAATCCTTTTTATAAATATTGTATTCAACAGAATTATTATCGCTTACCAAGATTTCCCCTGTTGCATTCCAGCCGTTTAGCCATGCTGGAATACTTGTAGCTCTTGTATCCAAACCTACATAAACTGAAATATCGGATTTTGCGGTAAAAGAGGCTTCATCTGACGTATACATTTTTGAATCACATGCAGTCCTTATCCATTCTGAACCAATAAGACTTTGTGGAATTTGTGTGAATTTGAATGTCCTATCGCCATATACCAAGTCGCCAATCTGCAGATTTGGTTGGATTGACCAGTCACCGGAATTTTCGGTATCATTTACTGTTAAAGCCTTTATCAGTTTACCATCAACAGTAATCGGATTACCTCCTGCTAAATATATGGAAGGCTGCGGTGGTGCTGTCATGCCACTTCCCAGGAAAAAGCCGGTATGTGGAGGCTGGTTGTATGCTACGTTTTGCCAGGCTATTCCCAGTCTGTATACAGGGTCGTGCATTAATGTATAAATACGTCTGCTTGTCAAATCTGTGGTAGTATAAATATTTAAATATTTGTTATCGGAGGTTCTCCATACAGCCTCTTCTCTCCAGTCTCCCAGAATGTCCGCCTGAAGGCAGGGAGTGGATTTTGTGCCGTTGTTTGAAGAACAGCCTCCTGCAGAAAGCAAAGTTCCTCCGCCATATTTAGTGATGCTTGTACCGTCTAAAAGCTCACGGAGTTCATCACCGTCCCACCATATTGCGAAATTCTTCTGGGAAGGTGCAGAACCGATATTCTGGCCTGTACAGCTATACAACGGTGAGCCTGCTGCCCATACCTCCTCACCCGGATATTGTGCGGTCAAATCGGCCGAACACGCCCTTCCAACATCGTCGGACGCCTCAAACTTAAAAATCACGTTTCCAGTCTTTGCATCACGGAAGGATGCACCGACTCCTCCATTACCGGCTACGTCCTCATGGCAGGACCAGACTTCAAGGCCGGGCCTATTGGGATTAAGATCACCCAGATGCATTGAATCCCCGTGCCTCAAACCTGTAGTGTACAGTCCCTTTCCGGAATCGTCAACGGTACAGGAACCGTAGATTATCTCGTCCTTTCCATCATCATCCACATCAGCTACACTAAGATTGTGGTTACCTTGTCCGGCATAACCGGAATTACCGCTGCTATTACTGTCAAATGTCCAGCGTTTAGTTAAGGTTGAACCATTCCAGTCGTATGCAACTAATACTGCCCTTGTATAATATCCCCGGCACATAACAAGACTGGGGTGCATACCATCCAAATAAGCAATGCATGCCAGAAAACGGTCTACACGGTTACCGTAAGAATCTCCCCAACTGGAAACAGTACCTCTGCCGGGTTCATAGTCCCCTGTGTAAAGAGCCTTACCCGTATTTCCATCGAATATGGTCAGGTACTCAGATCCTGAAAGTACATATCCTGATGAATTACGATAGTCTGCTCCGGCATTGCCTATTACATTCCCAATACCGTCTTTTGTACCGTCTGACGTTTTACATGCCATCTCAGCTTTACCGTCGCCATTCAGATCGTATACCATGAATTGTGTATAATGGGCACCTGCACGGATATTTTTTCCCAGATCAATCCTCCATAGACGTTTACCGTTCAATTTATAGGCATCAATGTATACATTCCCGGTATAGCCGCTTTGGGAGTTGTCCTTGGCATTTGACGGATCCCATTTTAAAATAATTTCATATTGTCCGTCACCATCCAGATCCCCAACACTGCAGTCATTGGCACTATATGTATAGGCCACTCCGTCAGGTGTGGTTCCTCCCTCCGGAATCTGGAGAGGAATCTGCAGATAATTACTTCCCCATACACTTACCGATGGTGATATCTGCTGTTCACTGCTATTTACTACGGCACTTACAGAGTACTTTGAGCTTGCAGTCCCTGACTTGTCAATATAGTTGCTTGCCCCGGATATGTTGGTCAACTTCACTGAGTCCCGGTAAAGATTATAGGTTACATCAGCTGTTTCGGTTCCCAACACGCGCCAACTTACAAAAACACCATTGCTGACTTTAACCGCCACTACACCCCTATCCAAATTTTCCATTTGGCGTGCCGTTGCAGCCAATGCTGCTTGTTGAAAACTACAACAAGTTAACAGCATTACACTAATTAAAAAGCCTAGAAACACCTTTCTTAACATATTTAACTCCCCCTTATAAATTTATTTTTGTTTTAATTACCATTTAATAAATAGCTCTTCAACAGTGCATAATCCAAAGCATTTACAGTACCGTCGGCATTCACATCTGCAGCTGTTAAATTTATACCGTCAGATATCCCGGTCAATATGTACTTCCTCAGTAGCGCAAAATCCAAGGCACTTACTGTTCCATCATCATTTACATCACCTACAAGGACATCAGCTGTTTGAGACTTTACAATAACCGCATAATTTACGGTACTTGAGGACGCTCCGTTAGTTCCCAGTGCCACAAATGAATTTGCTGGTAAATCCTTTTTGTACAGCTTGTAAGCAACCGCATTATTATCACTTACCAAGGTCTCAACCGTCGCAGTCCAACTGCTTAGCCATACGGGAATACTTGTTACTCTGGTATCCAAGCCAACATAAACCGTTATATCTGATTTTGCTAAAAAGGAGGCTTCATCTGACGAATACATTTTTGAATCACATGCTGTCCTAATCCATTCACACCCCATAAGACTTTGTGGAATCTGTGTAAATTTATATACCCTGTCACCGTATATTACGTCTCCCACCTGCAAATTTGACTGAACAGACCAGTTTGGGGCATTTAGGGTATCGTTTACAACCAGTGATTTTATGTATTGTCCGTCCGGAATCGGCACAGGTATATTTTCGTTTAAATTGGGATTCCAACCGTCCGACCCTGAAAGGAATTTCTCCATTGTATACTCTGCTGCCTTTGAGGAAGGCAGCTGCTTTCTGGATGTATTTGCACCTGCACCGGTATTCTGATACTCCCACATTTCAAAGTTTGCAGGATTATTGCCTGACATGACAGTCCATCCTGCATCAGCAATATGTGAGCCTAATTCGCATTCCCGGTACAATACCTTTGGGGTTGTCTGAACAGTGTCAGAACTGGGTATCCAAGGTCTTCCGAGATAAATGGTTTTGGGACTCGCACTGCTTGTCAGCTTACATTTGTATATAAGATATCCCTTCTGACTTGCCTTGGTGCTGGGTGCCGTAACACATCCTCCACTTCTGTTGAGGGAAAAAATTTCACAGCTGTCAAATACCGCATTTGCCGAGCCAAATATGAAATCCACATCGCCCTCAATATAACAGTTGTAGTAATACTGCCTGCAAGCATCCCCGTTTGCATACAGGGTGTCCTGATTACCTTTGAAGGAACATCCTCTGAATATCATCTTGTCTGCTTTAGCAAGCACAGCCACAGCCTGACTGCTGCCGTTGGCTGCCTCATCATATAAATTTTCAAAAGTTATGTTCTCAGCCTGAAAACCTGCTCCTGCAATAGTAACGCTGGCACTTCCCGTCGTACCTAATGTTCCGCCGGAAGAAGTTTTGGTACTGGCTGCATCGTTGTAAGTTAAAATCGTGCCTGTTCTACTTTGTCCAATTAATGAAACATTAATTTTAGATGACGGAATATTGATTCTTTCTTTATATGTACCGTTTTTAATGTATATGGTTGTTCTGGTTTGGCTATTGGACGGTACACTATTTATAGCTGCCTGTACCGTAGTATAATTACCGCTTCCGTCCTTTGCTACAACCATATCATAGGACACTGCTCCCACTTTACACATTAAAAATGAGCTAACCATAGTTTGAAGCACAAAAATAAGAATCAAAACTAACTGAAAAAATCTATCTCTTTTCATCGGTCGCCCTCCTTATATAAATGTATTAGTACAAAATATAACTTTTGATGAGTGCCAGATCAATTGCATTTACAGAATTATCATTATTTACATCTGCTGCCTGTAAATTCATGCCGTCAGTTACTCCGGTCAGTAAATACCTTTTTATCAGTGCAAAATCCAGTGCATCTATTGTTCCATCTCCGTTTACGTCTCCATTCAGAATTGCTGATATAGGTTTTACGATCACGGTATAATTCACTACACTGGAAGATGCCCCGTTAGTTCCAAGTACCACACTTGAACCGACAGTAAAATCCTTTTTGTAAATATTGTATGTTACGGCATTATCTGTACTTAATGATTCGCCGGTTTTGGTCCAGCTGCCAAACCAGGCAGGTATGCTGGTAACTCTTGTGTCCAAAGCCACATAGACAGTTATATTTGATTTTGCAGTAAAGGTAGCTTCATCTGATGTGTATAGTTTCGAATCACATGCTGTTCTTACCCATTCAGCACCTGTAAGGCTTTGGGGAATTTGAACAAATTTGAAAGCCCTGTCTCCATATATTGTATCTCCCACCTGTAAATTTGTCTGAATAGACCAATCTGTGGCATTATCCGTATCCCTTACAATTAGAGATTTGATATATTGACCATCGGGAATAGGTTCAGGTGTGGGTATAACGATATCTTTAACAAGGGTTTTGGGCCAATCGCCGTACCAAGCATACCCGTCTCTTCTTTCCTGACTTATTTCTGATAACTGATAATGGATTGAGCCGTCACGGTCAACAAACATTGCCTTATTGGTACCGATTTCATAAAAGCGTGCCCATATAGGCGGTGCCGAAGGATCGCTGACAACTATTCTGTCATCTCCTGTGTCAACTACTTTAATCCCCAGTATTTTAACCTTTGCAAACCAGTTAACGGCAGAGTTAATAGCATTTGTTATTTCTGTACCCGGGTTGCTGATTCCTTTGAGATAATTTACTATACCTACACTCTCGCTGGTACAAATTGAGGGCAATTCATAGGCCCTTGCACTTGTAGGCTTCAGAGTCACTTCGTCGTGTTGCTGACACCATGCGGTTTTTACACCATTGACAATTATTTGTGTATTTAATATGCATTGAATACCTTTTTGAATAGCACTGCTTGCTCTTGATGCTCTGGTGGAGTCTATAAAGGTATAATCCCCTGACTTTTTTGATACATCGGTTAATAAGTTCATAACATGAATCATAGCATTATCATTGTAGGTAATGTGTGCATGATATGTTCCCGCATCGTTGAATACTTGGGGCCATCCACCGTTGGAATACTGTCCGCTCAGTAAAAGGTCAATACCTTTTTGACAAGCAGTCAGATATTTAGTGTTTTTGGTCTGATTGTAAGTCTTTGCTAAAACTTTTATCTGAGAAGTGGTAGTATCATTGTCTATTGTAGATTTGCCCCATGACCCGCTGGTGCTTGTTGTCATGTCCTTCCTCCAGCCTCCGTCTGCAAGCTGGTACTGAACTATACTGTCTGCAAGTGCAATTCCTTCTGAACTGCCAAACCATGAGTCTGAATTTTTAAATACACTGCTCCAATCAGGGGTTGAAGCAAATGCGTGTTTGGGAAATAATAAAATTAAAGAAAAAACCGAAACTAGCATTGTTATGTATAATGCCTTTGGAATTTGAGTTTTTATACTTTTTTTCATTTTCCAATACCTCCTTACGAATTAAGTTGAATTTTTACAATATCATAACTTATGTTCAAAAGCCCTCTAATGCTTTTTGGTATCTCCTCTAATACAATTTGTCCCTTTCCTAAGGGGAGCACTTCGTCGAAATATTCATTTATTTCAAGCATGAGCTTTTTTATTACAAATGATTTGTGAATAATACATGGCTCACGATCATTAAATAATTCTACACTTTTTTCAATGATTTTAATGTCATTTAAAGGCAGTGAATTTAAATTAAATTCATATTTGATGCTGTCTTTTTCATCTATAAACATTATTTTTTTAGGATGCATGTGGTTTTACACCTCCAATTAAGGCTTAAAAGAACAAAAGAATTATTATAACGAATAAAGCTAAAATTAGTGCATTTATCATCTTAATAATATGAAGTCGTTCCCTTATTGCCTCTGACACCTCAAAAATTTCTTTGCCCTTGTACACCAGAAATAATAATATGACAAGAGGCAAAATGACTCCCGAATTATATACAAGGAGGGAAGTCAATGCATGAAGGCTTAACTGGGAATTTGTCTGAAAAATTGTAATAATAGTAGCAAGATAGATTTGCCCTGTACACAGAAACTCCCCCAAGGATATAATCATTCCAAGCAGGAAGCCAAATAACAATATTATTTTCAGATTTGCAAATCCCGATACTTTTTTTATTACCCCATGGTTGAACCTTCTAAGTACTTCGGGAAGTTGCAGACGTATTTTATCATATCTTTCAGCTTTGGCTGCAAAATAATCCTGTATGCACATAACAATCAGGACTAGAAGCACAACTGCGAAAATTATCTTAAAAAATGTATTAAATAGCCTGAAATCAAACATTGACAAAAACCGGAACAGAATTGTTCCCAGCAGTACATATGCAAGAAACTTGCCCGAAATAAAAGACATTCCTATTTTCAGTATTTTTTCTTTTTTTACAGTTAGTAGGGACAAAAAAAACAGCAGCATGGACAAGGAACAGGGATTTAAACCATTAATAACACCTGCCAGGAATACGCTTGGAGTCGTAAAGCCTTTAAACCTCCTAATATCTTTTTCATGGGTTTCTACCAGCTTATTAATCTCTAGTGTTTTGGCCCCGGGGGTATTTAACACTTTTTCAAGATTAGTTTTAATGAACTCTTCATCTGTGTAATATTTGTCCCTGATGAATACAACCGGAACAATCCCCTCATCTTCCGGGGAAACATTGTATACTTCACTATACTTGTCCAGCAGACTTTTGTTTCTCAAATCAGATATATCATACTTCCTTAAATCAAGGTTTTTATGGCTTTCACTAAAATTTTCAAGGAAGTCCGACATACTACTGCAGGAGGCACATGTAGGGCTGTAAAAGTATACTGACATGACTTTATTTTCACTTTCAGCCCAAGACCTGAAAACACTTCCATGTGCCAATAATAACAATACTAAAAGGAAAAGCGTAAACTTTCTCATTGTATACTCCCCATCTGCCAGTTTATAACCCCAATATGTATTTAACTGCCTCATTGGCATCTGTAAATAGCTTTTCAACAGAAAAGTCTTTATTTATTATTAAAAACATTGGGTATTTTCGGTTTGAAGCTTGGATACCCTGTTTATGGCTGAATATATTAAAATATATCTGTTGGGGGTCAATTTCAAAATTCTTATCATAAGAATGTCTTGTATCAAAATCCGGACGTACAGTTATTACATTTATTTTTTTACCCATGGAATCAATATTTTTACTCACAATATCTTCACTGACTCTACATATCTTGCAGCCTGATGACATAAACATAAGAAGGGTCTTTCCGTTGTGATTACCGGGGAAATTACCTGACTTGGATACATTATTTACAATCATTTCTCCTGCCTTAACACTTAAATCTGTTTTCCCGCTCAAATTAATCAATTCGTTTATTAAAGATATGTAGCTGTAACCCGTTACCGTTACAATTTTGTTGTTTTCATCCACAAGAAAAGCATTTGGCTTTGATTCACTGAGACTTACCTTTTGTTTTAGAGAATAATTATAACTTTCATCAATTCCTGCTTTTTGTATATCCTCTACAGGTATCATGTCTTCCCAAACTAATAAATACCTGATATCTTTGCAGCTGAGAAGACTAATTGTTTTTGAAATGCAGGCCAGCCTTTTCATACAATCTTCATTTGTACTGTCAAGGTAAAACACTACTTTATATTTATTTTTTACATCGCTTATTTTATATGATTCACCGGAAACACTGAATAGTTTAGCATTTGAGGGAATTGCATCACCTGACAAAAGCTCCAAACTTTTACGGCGGTCCGAGCAGGAGGCTGTTAAAATTACTATCAGAACAACTATAGCAAGCGCCGCAGGAATAACATGTTTTTTCACACTCTACCACCACCTATTTAAATGTACTTTATTAGTGGATTCCAATCAGGTAACGGTCTTTGTTAAGCTAATTTACCTGACTGGAATATTACTTTAGCTATCCCGGTAGATAACTATTGCATTATACTGCACCTTGTCCGGGGAAAACAGTTATAGTACCCAGTAAGTACTGTTTTAGCAGTAAAAGATCCAGTGCATCCACTGTGCTGTTGGCATCCAAATCAGCAACTTTTGTGTTTTCAATTGTACCCAGGCCCAACAGGTGCTTTTTCATTATTTGAAAATCAATTGCATCTATCTGCCCGTCCCCATTTAAATCACCTATTTTCACTGTATTATTCTCTTTAGTAAATGTGAACCAGTTAAGGTTGAATAAGTATCCGCTTTCTCCAGTAAATTTAAGATATAAGTCATGTTTTCCACTTACCCCGCTTATATTACACTCTACATCACTAAAGGTCTGCCAATCACCGGTTCCTGCAACAGGGCATGTCCCAACCAAGGTTCCGGTTGGACTGTCAAGTCTTATTTCAATCTTGCCTCCGCTGGTGGCACTTGATACTCTTGCTTTAAAGCTTGTTGCACCGGTACCAAAATTGACATTGCTATAAACAGCATAATCCCCGTTTTCGATATAACCAATAGCACTTCCGCCTTCATTGCAGGTTTCAGTTTGGACTCCTGATTGGTCGTTGTAACTCTCAGCTTCCAATTTTGTAAAAGCATCTCTTTCGACTGGGGTTGCGTTACTATTTCCATCTATTCTTCCGAAGATGTTGATTGAAAAATGGTAGAGGGTTTTTGACCAGAAAGTAGCATCATGGTTGCCACTGCAATAATGATAAAGATGGTTTATTCCCCTCTGAGTCAATCCATTATGAACCGCAACAGTTTTTGCATAAATGCCATAGAAGTCTTCTATACCGCAACTAAGCATCAATGTTTTAATCTGTTCATTTGTAGCAGTAGGTTTGTTATATATGGCTGAGAACTGGGGTCCGTCTGATGTTGTATCTGTAGCACCTGAAAAACAACCAAGGTAAGAGAATGTGTCATAATGCTTTGAACCAATGTCAACAGTATGTATGCCTCCCATTGAATAGCCACAAAGTGCTCTGCCATCCTTGTTCTTTACTACTGAATATTTACTTTCCATATAAGGAATAATTGAATTTATCATTTCCTGTTCAAAACCATTTGCAAGTGCAGGGCTATTATAATCCGGCATTACAACAATCACAGGGTCTATTTTCCCATCAGCTAATAGATTGTCCATCATAATGTCAGGTCTGCAATAGTCATAACCTTCCTTATATGTACCACCGCCTCCATGCAAAAAGTAAATTGTGTTGTATGATTTACTTTGAGAATAGTTCGGTGGCAGATAAACTCCCATAGTGCGGTTCTTTTTTTCTGAATTTGAGTAGTATGTGACTGCACTATAGCTTCCGTGTGGTATATTAGCCCTGTAATCACGGTAACCTGACGGTGGATCAGCTGTAATAGTTCTGTTTTGACCTGCAAACAAAGGCATAGTAGAGCTTAAAATCATTATCATGCACAATGTGATAGTAATAGTTAACTTTTTTATCATCTCTTTTCTTCCTTTCTTATTATTTTGGTTAGTTTTAGTGGTTATACTGCTCCCTGTGTAGGTAAAACAGTTATTAGTCCCAACAGATATTGCTTGAGTAGTGAGAAATCAATTGCGTTCACCTCACCGTTTGCATCCAAATCAGCCAAGTTTGTATTTTCTATTGTCTCTAATCCCAAAATATATTTTTTCAACAACAGTAAATCTAACGCATCTATTTGCCCGTCATTATTTATGTCACCCGGTTTTTCAGTTACAATCGGTGCATTACTGAACTTGAACCAGTTGATGTTGAACAAATATCCGCTGTCCCCGGTAAATTTCAGGTATAAGTCATGTTTCCCCGTTACTCCGCTGACATTACAGATTACATCAGCCCAATTCTGCCAGGCTCCTGTTCCGATAACCGGACAGGTACCTACTAAAGTACCGGTAGGGCTGTCAAGCCTGATTTCAATGTTTCCTCCGCTGGTGGCACTTGATACTCTTGCCTTAAAGCTTTGTGCACCTTCTCCGAAATTAACATTCTTATAAACTGCATAATCACCGTTTTCTATATATCCGAGGCATTCCCCTCCTTCGTTGCAGCTTCCGTTCTGAGTTCCGGACTGGTCATCATAAGCTTCTCCTTCCAATTGCGAAAAAGCATCTTTTTCTACAGGAGTTATGGTTCCAAGGTCTGCTACAAAGGTTGTAACACTCTGAGCCGGAAGTTGAGCTGTAAAAGATGCTCCGGTGTATGAAGTTGATGCTGCAACATTTTTACTGCCGTCGGTTACCCAGGAAGATACTTTAGATACTGCTGACGCTCCCTGCAAATTAATCTTCTGGCTTACTGCGGAAGTTCCTTTGTTAATGGCAACAATTACGGCCTTGCCATCGCCTTTATAAGCGGATATAAATACGTTTGTATCCGGGTTCTTTGTTGCATCAACTCTTACGTATCCCGGACGAACAAATTTGGAGTACTGAGCCATCATGGCACCACGTTTACTCATGGTCCCGTCCTCTTTCATAGGGCCATATGACCTGCGTATGTACCACCATACATATGCCTGGAAATTACCTTCAACTATACCATTGTGCATGTTATACGCAACATCCAACGCTTCAGGAAAGCGGTCTGCCGAGTCGGCGTCACTGTTTGGAACATATACTTCTGTCATCCAAAGCTCTTTTCCCGCTCCTTTTTGTTGGAAAAGGGGATACGGCATGTTGCTGACACTTGTACCATAGAAATGCGCACCTAGAATATCCATATTTGCAAGAGCTGTAGAATCGTTCAATATTGGGTCTGACATGTTCTTTAAGTATTGGAAGGATTCAGGAGCTATTACCTTTGCACCGGTAATTGAGCCTGCATTGTTTTTCATGAAATTAAGCATTTCCTGCGGTGTCCACCATGTCCATGTATGTGCGTAATCAGGCTCGTTCTGAACAGATATGGCATAAAGTGGTGCTCCGTTGTCTTTCATATATTTTACAAAATTATTCAGGTGCTGTGCATATTCATCATATTGGTCGTATTTCAAACGTGTCTGATTAGCAGTGCCATTACGAGTGAATTTTTCCTGCATTGCTGTCGGAGGATTCCAAGGGGAGGCAAAAACAATACCGCCGTGTGCTATAGCACTTTTAGCAGTTGCTACTTCTCTTGACCAGTTACTACTGTTTTCGTCAACATGGATTCTTAAAATAGTAAAACCCAGCTGCCCATCTCCATTACCAAAAGCTGTTTCTCTTTGAGCGGCAGTTAAATCCGACTGCCAACCAGTGTGAACCATTCCACCAAAGCCACGCATTTCCTGCTTTTCCGCTGACAGATTAACAGTTACATCACTTGCTGCTAAAACCTCTGTTATCTGTACTGTGAATACAAGCGAAAAAACAATTAAACAAATCAAAAGTACACTTAATATTTTTTTAAAATATGGTTTCATACTTTTATCCTCCTTATAAATTTTAACAGTTAACCCATTTGATTCTTGGCTAAAATGGCTATATTGTCCCAAGCAGATATTTCTTCAGCAGTGAGAAATCAATTGCATTTACCTCACCATTCGCATCCAGATCAGCCAATTCCGTATTTTCTATTGTCTCTAATCCCAATAGATATTTTTTTAACAGCAGTAAATCTATTGAATCTATTTGTCCGTCGTTATTTATATCACCCGGTTTTCCTGTTACAATGGGTGCATTAGAGAATTTGAACCAGTTAAGGTTAAACAAGTATCCGCTGCCTCCGGTAAATTTCAGGTATAAATCATGTTTACCGCTTGCTCCGTTGACATTACAGGTTACATCAGCCCAAGTCTGCCAATCACCTGTTCCCGTAACGGGGCAAGTTCCTACCAAGGGGCCGTCAATACTGTCAAGCCTGATTTCAATGTTTCCTCCACTGGTAGCACTTGATACCCTAGCCTGAAAGCTTTGGGCACCTTGTCCGAAATCAATATTGCTATAAACAGTAAAATCTTCATTTTCAACAAATGCGACATCCTGCCCACCTTCGCTACAGGTTTCAGCTTGTACTCCGTATTGGCTGCTGAACTCTTCGGCTTCTATCTGTGAAAACGCAGATTTCGGAATATCAATGCTGGGTTTGCCCCAGAGTTCTAGTTCAGTAATTCTGGCACCCCCGGAGTTATCCTGAGTGGCTGTATTGATATACAGACGCACATATCTTGTATTAAAGGTCGGAACATTTCTGTCGGTAATATTCTGCTGGTTTCCGTAAACTGCATCTACATCAGTCCATGTAGTTCCGTCATCACTCTTTTGCAGGGTGAAATCCCTGGTATTGAATCTAATTGCTTCAGCAACGCCGGCATGTTTCACAACCCAGCGACTGATATCATACTTTGCGCCAAGATCGACTTGCAGCCATTCTCCACTCATGCCGTTATCATGACACCATTTGGAAGTAGTTGAACCATCGACAGCTTTTCCGCCCTCTTCACCGGAATTTGACCCTGAAGCAATGGCAGTCTTATTCAAGGCCACATTTGTCAGAACTGTACCGGGTTCTACCAACTGTAAAGAACCATCCAACTGATAGGTGTATCCTTTCTTTGTGGGAAAGCTTATGGTTTTGTTGCCGTAACGGACATTACAAACATTGCCGGAGTTTGACTTAATAGTAGCACCGGTTAAAACACCATTTGCCCAATTCATTTTTGTAATAGTGAAATTTCCACGAGCACAAAGACCATCGGCATGTCCGGTTGACCATTGGCTTGGCAAGGCCGGTAAAAGTTGAATTTCATTATTATGACTTTGCAAAAGCATTTCTGCTATTCCTGAGGTAAATCCGAAGTTACCGTCTATCTGGAACGGAGGATGTGCATCCCATAAGTTATCATAGAGTCGTCCGTCTTTATTAACAGGTGAAATAAGCAGTTTGACAAGATTGTATGCATGAGCTCCGTCCTCCAGTCTTGCCCAGCAATTTAATTTCCAAGCTTCTGACCAACCCGTTCCGGCATCTCCTCGTGTATTCAAGGATTTAATTACTGCATTGGCAATAGAAGGTGTATTCCGTTTGTTTATCTCCAACCCCGGGAATAGGTCATAAGCAAAGGAAATATGACGGTTTCTTTCTGACTGGCTGTCCCAGTCATAAGCCCATTCCTGCAATTGTCCCCAACTGCCTATTGTATTAGGTTTAATCTGTGAAACCTTTGATTGGAGGGTAGAACGGAATGCAGGATCAACATTGAGTATCCCAGCAGCCTGAATTACATCTTTGAAAAGTTCCCGGCTGATTCCGTTGTCCATCGTTACACCGTAGCTGTTGTATGCCCCCTGTCCTCCGCTGGTACCGGGTGGTGTAAGTTCAGGTGAAGTACTAGGACAGATAACCTGATAATTTTGTCCGTTTATGCTTTTTGACTGCATCAGGGTTTGTAAAAAATCCGCCGCTCCCTTTATTACCGGATAGATTTCGTTCAAATATGCTGTGTCCTGATTAAAGTTGTATGCATCATACAGCATGTTGGAAACCCAACCGGCACCGGTTGGCCATAAGCCCCATTCACCGTCAATAGGAGCTGTTCTGTTCCATAAGTCGGTGTTATGGTGTAATACCCATCCGTTTGATATGTTGTAATGAGCACGGGCAGTTTCATTACCGGGAGCCTGAAGTTCTTTTGCCTTTTTTACAAATGGCTCAAAGCACTCGGCCAGATTTGTAGTGAAGGCAGGCCAGTAATTCATTTCATAGTTTATATTAGTGGTCATTTTACACCCCCATGCAGGGTTGCGGAATTTATTCCAGATTCCCTGAAGGTTCATGGACTGAGAATCACGGGAAGCACTAATCATTAAATATCTTCCGTATTGGAAAAGCACTTTTGCCAACTTCGGGTCATTTGTTGTGCCAAATTCAGATATACGTTGTCCCATAGGTTTGTTATTTTCGCTTCCGCTGCCCCCCAGATCAACGTCCACCCTCTTGAATAAGTTCTGATAGTCTGCAACATGGTTGTTGTATAAGGTATCATATGATTTTGCCGAAGCGTTTGTAATATCCGTAGTGGCTTTTCCCTTTTCATCTCCATTACAGGTTTTATAATTTACAAAATTTGTTCGGATAGAGGTCAGGATAACCACCGAATCTGCATTTGAAACAGATATTTGGTTGTTGTTAGCTGAAACTGAACCATTTGAATTAATAATTTTTGAACGTGTTGAAAACCAAACCGCATATGAAATACCATTGTCGGAATCCCCGTGTCCATTCATTACTAAGGTGTCATTACCCGAGGTAGAAACGGTATACTGACCGGTAAGTGAAGATTCGTACCCGGCAGTAAGTGATATTGAACCCGGTGAACTACATGTAATTTTTGTTACCATTATCTGGTCAGGATAGCTTACAAAAGATTCACGGTGATATTGTTTTCCGTTATATGTATAATCACTTGAAACAACTCCGGTATTCATATCAAGCTGTCTGGAGTAATTTGATACCGAACTGTGTCCAAATAAGAGTTTTAAGTCTCCGATTGATTGGTACTTTGCTTCCCCGCCGCCAATCATACTATTAGCAATGGTGGTGCTACCCGTTTTGTATTGGCCGGCAAACAATTGATCCTGAGCAGTTTTCAAAGAGTTTGCAGCTCCGGCTCTATTATTGTTGCCGGGACCGCTGCTCCAAAAGGTAGCTTCGTTCAAATCTATCCTTTCATCAGGATAGTTCCCGTAAACCATTGCACCAATACGACCGTTTCCAAGGGGTAATGCCTTGTAAAATGATTCGTTAATATCGTACGGGTCGCCTGAAAAATTACTCCCCGCCATGGTGTTGTACAATAATTTCAAGTCATTATCCTGAGTAAAAACCTCCTCAGTTTCAACGGCGTCTTGAGAAGCAGCCATTGATTTGTAACCGCTAAACGGTAAATTTCCACTTGTAATCAATACCCCTGCCAAGATAGTAGCACCGAATCTCCTGATAAATTTCTTATTTATCTTCATGAAATTCCCCCCTTAATAAAAAAACACAGGCCGGTTTTTAAAGTGTCCCGGCCTATGCTTATATTTTAGAATCTATTCCGGGTTATTTTTATAATTTAGGTGTCGGCTGGTACTTGTCACCCTATACCCAAGTTCCCTACCCGTTACCATTTCAGTGCCTGAATCATTTTTTCTGCATAGCGTTTGCCCAAAGTAACTGATGAATCATGCCCGAAGTGGAGACGGTATTGTGTATCTGCAGGATCTACAACCAATCCGTCGGCAGAAACTACATAGCTATTTGTAATCAGGGAAGGTAGTTGATTTACCCGTGTATTGTGACCTGCACATGGGCCACTGTAAAGCAGTTCACCTGCAATAAAGGGGACATTCCCCAGATTCAAATCTGTTCTAAGGTCATTAACCAGTGTTTTTACCTTTCCCGGCCAGCTGGTGTCACCACTATTTGATTCGCCCTGGTGGAAAATAATTCCTTCAATTACTCCGCCTTTTTGCTGAGCAAGTTTTGCACGATTTATAATCCAACTATATTTGGTTCCTCCTGACTTCATAAAAGTCTCAATCTTTTCACCGCTTATAGCACATGGTATAAGTCCGATGGTGTCACCGGAGGGAACCTTTTGTATCATAGTCTTTCCGAACCAATCACCAGGTCCGATGGCATCCAGCCAAGAGGCATGAAGAGGAGGACATGCCACATCCCATTGGTCTGTTACCCTGCCCAGTGCAGCGTTATTATCAAAGCCCAGTACAAGTACACGAGGGTCTTCCACCTTATCGGAGGCCTGTGATGCAGCATATCCGACCATATTGGACTGACCTAGCAATAAGAAACAATGGAATTTAGGAGTATTAGGTTCTTTAGTGCCTTCACCTGGGAATTCAATTATAATACCCAGTAAGTATTGCTTCATCAGTGAGAAGTCAATTGCGTTAACTTCTCCGTTAGCATCAACATCCGCAAGCTTTGTGTCTTCTATTGTTCCTAATCCCAGAAGATATTTTTTTAATACTTGTAAGTCTATAGCATCTATTTGTCCGTCGGAGTTTATATCACCTAATTTACCTGTAATAACAGGTGTATTACTGAATTTAAACCAATTAAGGTTGATTAAATATCCGCTATCTCCAACATATTTAAGGTATAAATCATGTTTACCGCTTACACCGCTGACAGCACAGTTTACATCTGTAAAGACCTGCCATCCGCCTGTCCCGCTAACTGCGCAAGTTCCAACCAAAGTTCCGGTAGCACTGTCAAGTCTTATTTCAATCTTTCCTCCGCTGGTGGCACTTGATACTCTTGCTTGGAAGCCGGTAGCACCACTTCCGAAATCTATGCTCTTGTATACGCTGTAATCAGCGTTTTCAGTGTATCCTACAGCCTCGGTTCCTTCATCACAGGTTACATTCTGAATTCCGGACTGGTCATTCCAGCTCTCTGCCTCTATTTTTTCAAATGCTGATCTTGGGGTAACCGGAGTATCAGGGCTTCCGGTGTAGTTTCTGATTAGACCGAGATTCCAGATGATTTGCTGATATTCAGGGCTCATATCGGTAGTACCCTGAATAAGGAAATCCACCTTGTTGATATCGTTTATTTCCAGTTTCTGATTATATCCTGCACGTATAAGTTCACCATGCGATACGTTAGTTGTCCATTTGTCCGAATTGTATTTTGTAAGATTGCTTCTTGTTGCCCATTTATTGTTGACCAGAGTCCAGGGTCCTCCTGCACTTGATGATGTGAACAGCTCGTAGCTTCTGCCGTCTATCATGGCTTCAACAAGGAGATAGTATTGATTGTCGGCAAGACTTTTGTAAACCGCTGCTGCTTCAAAAACATTTGAGCATGAAACAGTTGGTGTGCTCCAGCCCTTATTAGGGAAGTTTGCCAGAGCGGTTTTTCTCATATACAGTTTTCCTGACCCGTCACTTGGTGTATTGTACATATATGCGTACTGATCGTCGCAAATTATGTAATAATCCCAACCCATGTTGCCGGATATGCCAAAGGATTTCGGCCCTGACCATGAATTCGGATCATCAGGAGTAGTTGTTGTGGCGTAAGCTGCCCCATATGTACCATCCTGGTAAACAAGGTACCATAATTTCTGTGGTTCATAGTAGAACAATTCCGGCGCACAGAAATAGCTTTCTCCTATTTTACTCATATAGGTACGTGGAGCTGTTTTCAATCCTGCAATTGTACTTGCTGATGTGAAGCACATTTGCCAGCCGCCGCTTTTATTTGCACCTGTGTAATAAACAAGGTATTTACCGTTATAATAAACGATAGTAGGGTCTTTAGCTGCATAGTAATCATATGGGCTACACTGGTTGTGAAAAATAACCCTTTCGTCAACGTTCCATGAGGGATTAGGGTTGGCCGCAGCATTAACCGCCGAAACACTTGTCAATATTAGAAACAAGCAAAAAATAATGGAAAAACCTTTTTTAAATAAATGTTTCATCTTTTTTCCTCTCTTACGGATTAATTTTTATGTTCTATATATTTCATGCTTTCCGGGCAATTAGGCACCCTGCCCCGGAAAAGAAGTTATAGTGCCTAGTAAGTACTGTTTCAGCAGCATCAAATCTAAAACATCAATAGTACCACTTGCATCCAAATCAGCTAATTTTGTATTCTCAATATTTCCCTGTCCTAAAAGGTATTTTTTCATCAACTGGAAATCTATTGCATCTATTTGATCATCTGAATTCAAATCTCCCAATTTTGCTGAGCTCTTTGCAGTAAATGTGAACCAATTAAGGTTAAATAAATATCCGCTATCCCCGGTGAATTTCAAATACAAGTCATGTTTTCCGCTTACCCCGCTGACACTGCACTTTACATCAGTGTATGTCTGCCAATCGCCATTACCGGCAACGGGACAGGTCCCCACTAAAGTTCCGTTTGGACTGTCTAGTCTAATCTCAATATTACCTCCACTGGTGGCACTTGCGACTCTTGCCACGAAACCTTCGGCACCGCTGCCGAAATCCACATTGTTATAAACAGTGTAGTCTCCATTTTCTATATATCCTACATCCTGTCCGCCTTCAGAACAGGATTCAGTTTGGATTCCGGATTGGTTATCATAGCTTTCAGCCTCAATCTGTTTATATGCAGATAAAATAGGTGCTTCCGCTCCTCCTGTTGAATTAATTGATACGCTTGCAGACGCTAGTCCGTTGGAGCTTGCCGTTACCACAATTGTTCCATTGACTTTGGTAGGCTGTACAATTACAAGGCACTTACCACTGAAAGCCTTACGACTGTTGCCTTTATATGATTCCGTACTTATTGAATTTCCATTATCAACTCCCACAATTACCCCGGGGCCTGATATAGAGAAATTCACTGCATTGTCAGCTGTGGGAACGGTCACATTTTTGCTGTCTGCAATGTCTGTTTCGATATATATCAAATCTTTACCGTCTGCTTTAACAGAAGTTCTGTCGGGCTTTAACAGGACTTTTGAAGGAGCACCTGCCGTGACGACTTCATCGTATACCACAGTACCGCCTTTTGTGCCTTTTGCCCGCAATGTCCCTGAAGACCATGGAACACTCCATGAAAGATGTCCCGCTGTTCCAACGGTTTTTGAGCCCAGTGATGTTCCATTAAGGAATAATTCTACCGTATCGCAATTGCTGTACGCCCATACCTCAACATTAGTACCTGCAGACCAGTTCCAGTGGGGCAATATGTGAACCATCGGCTTGGTACTCCACTTGCTTTGATAAAAATAGTAGATATCTTTTGGGAACCCGCATGTATCCACTATTCCAAAATATGAACTTTTTGCAGGCCATCCGTAAGGTGTAGGTTCGCCGATATAGTCAAACCCTGTCCATACAAATTCACCTGCCATGTAATTTCGTTTATTGATTTCATTATATGATGATTCCGCACTGTTACCCCAGCTGACCACACTGTTATCATAAGAAGAACACTGGTTATCGGTGTCGGTTAAAATGTTTTTATTGGTAGGTGTTTTATAAACCCCACGGCTTCTGACCGCAGAACTTGTTTCACTTCCAAACATCTTCCACTCCGGATGGCTGTTATGTCCACTATCATACGTATATGGAAAATAGTTGTAGCCAACCAAATCAAGAGCACTGGCAACCGACTGATGTGTTGCATCTCCCATGTCAGCGGCGAAACAGCCCCATGTCACAGGCCTTGTGCTATCAATATCCTTTACCCAATTTTTAAGTTTTGTGGCTGTAGCCACAGTTGGTGAAGGAATCTCATTGCCTATACCGTACATAATAATTGAAGGATGATTGCGGTCCCTTGTAACCATTGCTTGAAGATCAGTCTGGGCCCAATTGTTAAAGTACAGATGATAGTCATTGGTGGTTTTCCCTGTTTCCCAGCAGTCAAATGCCTCATCCATAACCATTAACCCTAATCGGTCACAAATTTCAAGCATCTGAGGATCAGGCGGGTTGTGTGAAGTACGAATTGCATTACAGCCCATATCCTTCATAATCTGGAGCTCTCTTTCAATGGCACGATAGTTTACAGCTGCACCAAGAGCACCTAAATCATGATGTAGGCACACCCCGTTTATCTTCATATTTACACCGTTAAGTGAAAAACCTGAAGTGGAGCTAAAGTTGAAATATCTGATTCCCAATGTAGAACTATATGTATCTGATACATTGCCGTCTACAATAACTTGGGTCTGAACTGTATATAGATATGGTGAAGCAGGAGACCATAAATGGGGATTTGTTACTGTCAGATTCTGACTGAAGGTATTGCTGCTACCACCAGTGATACTACTTGCTGATGATGTATTTGAGGCTACGGCATTACCCTCTGCATCCGTAATTGTAGTTTTTAATGATACCGATTTTGCAGTACTTCCCTGATTCAATATCTTTGTGCTTACGTTTGCAGTTGCTGAACTACTGCTAACTGCAGGTGTTGTTACAAACATTCCGCAGTAGCCCACATGGACTGGGTCCAATACTGTCAACCAAACATTCCGGTAAATACCGCTTCCGGAGTACCAACGGCTGGTAGGCTGGTTGTTATTGAGCCTGACTGCAATAACGTTGCTGCCTCCTATATTGAGGTATGGAGTTAAATCATATTCAAAGGAGGAATACCCATACGGACGGGTTCCCAGCAAGGTACCGTTAATCCATACCTGGCTGTTCATATATGCTCCGTCGAACTCAATGAATACCTTCTTACCGGTATAATCCGATGGTATTGTAAAGGTTTTCCTGTACCATCCGATTCCTCCGTCCAGATATCCACCTCCGCCACCAGCAGCAGAAGATTGATTAAACGTATTATATATGCTCCAATCGTGTGGCAGTGTAACCCCCGACCAGCCACCGTCATTGAAGCTGATACTCTGGCCATTGGTTACATCTCCTTTGTTAAATTTCCAACCTTCATTAAAACTCTGTCCTCTTAATCCGTTGCAGATATCAGTTCCTTTAAGTTCCTTAAGTCCTGCTGTATCAGCCATTACCGTCTGTTGAGGTATTGGTATCATTGTCAGCATTAATACAGTCACAAGAAATATACATAGAATTTTCTTTCTCCACATACCGAAAAAGCCTCCTCATATTAAAATTTGAGTTTCTCACACATACTTAAACGGCAATACCTTTATACTTTTTCTCCCGGAAAACTGGTTATCGTGCCCAATATAAATTGTTTCAGAAGTGAAAAATCTATTGCATTAATATCCCCGTTGGCATCCAAATCGGCCAGCTTTGTATCTTCAATTTCTCCTAATCCCAGAAGATACTTTTTCAATAACTGTAAGTCTATTGCGTCTACTTGTCCGTCAGAATTTAAATCACCCAATGTTCCCGTATTGACACTGCCTGGAGTAAATGTAAACCAATTAAGGTTGAATAAATATCCGCTGCCTCCTGTAAATACAAGGTATACATCATGTTTTCCTGTTACCCCGCTGACTACGCATTTTGCATCAGTATAAGTCTGCCAATTTCCGTTTGCAGCAATAGGACATGTTCCTATCAGAGTGCCTGTAGCACTGTCAAGCCGTATTTCAATGTTGCCTCCACTGGTTGCACTTGCTACTCTTGCTTGGAAGCCTCCGACACCATTACCGAAATCTACATTGTTGTATACAGTATAGTCCCCGTTTTCAATATATCCTACATCCTCTCCACCTTCCGAACAGGTTTCTGTCTGGATTCCTGACTGATTGCTGTAACTCTCTGCTTCTATTTGCTTTGTAGCATCAACAGGTGCCGGTGGTTCAGTGGAAATCTTAAGCAAAACTGTTCCATGTGAAGGAACAGATGCTGTATATGAGCCAGTAAAACTGCCTTTGTCAGCTTTAGCCCACAAATCTCTCACCGTAACACTTCCACTTACACCTATGTCTGACCAATTAACTGTAATATTGGATGTTGCCGAATTCCTGTTCAATAAAGCAACTGCCTTAGTTGTCCCATTTGTACCCAGTGGTTTTACCCAAATCTCCAGACCATTTGCACTTTTAACCCTTTTCCCCTGAACTCCTGCAGGGTCCTGGTCTATTGCTATTACTTCCTTATTCATTAAAATATCCTTTGTGGTCTGTGACATGGTCCTTATATCATTTCCTGCAATTAGGGGAGATGCCATCATACTCCACATGCTCATCTGTGTACGGTATTCCTCTGTTGTACATCCACCGTTTCCGATTTCAAGCATATCAGGATCATTCCATGCTCCGGGAACAGCTGAACTTGCGTATTGGGCATTACCATCAATTGCATTAATAATACCTTTGAACCATTCGGTTCCGTTATCCCACTTATCAGCGATATCACCGGTAGTACGCCATAAATTACCCGTTGCAGGCATCCAACTCTGATATCCCCATGCACATATGCTGAATACGATTGGCCTTCCGCAATTTGCAAGAGCGGTCTGCATTTTCTGGTAATCGGTTTTCATGTCACTACCGTTTGGTATATTGCAGTTATCATATTTAAGGTAATCAATGCCCCATGAAGCAAATGTCTTTGCATCTCTGTCCTCATAGCCTTTGCTTCCGCTTTGAGGAACATTCATACAGGTCATGGTTCCACGGCATCCATATATTCCGAGTTTAAGGCCCTTTGCATGTACATAATCCGCTAAAGCCTTAATCCCGTTTGGAAAACGTGTAGGGTCGGCTCGCAGGTTTCCGTTGGAATCACGTGCCGGATTTGCCATCCAGTTATCATCCAGATTCAGGTACACATAGCCTACATCCTTCATTCCTGAACTTACCATTGTATCGGCAATCTGTTTAATCTTAGTTTCATTAATATCTCCATGGAAGATATTCCAACTGTTCCACCCCATCGGTGGCGTTTTGGCAAGATTGTTATCCCATGCCCCGGTATTCAGGGCCATTATTATAGTAAATGTAAGCCCTAAAAGGACAAGTGAAATAACCGCACGAACTTTTTTCATAGTATTATATCCCCCCTAATTATTTTTGTTTTAAAGCTCTGTTATTTGTCCCAGCAGATACTGCTTCAAGACTGCAAAATCCATTGCCGTCACGGCTTCATCGCCGTCCAAATCGGCTGCTACCGAATCAATTGCAACCTCATCACCCAGCAGAAACTTCTTTAATAGTGCAAAGTCAATTGTATCTATAGTGCCGTCCCTATTTACATCCCCATACTTCACCTGACTAATGGTGGGGAAAATTTTCACGGAAGACATCCTGTCATTGCATCCGGCTTCTATAAAGTTTGAATTATCTGCAGAAAAGGACCATTTTGTACCGGTGAAATTGTCATCATCATAAATCTCAACCGTATAGCCTTCAGGTACTTTTATAGATGATGTCCAGTTGTCAGAAATACCTGCAGCAGTGAGCTGGGCAGTTGTATAGCTGCCTGGGTTCAGCGACACCGCAGTACCGCCAAAAGCAGTATCCTGATAGAAGGTTGTTTTCCCATAAACCTTTACTGATGCATCATCCACATATAAATTGGTTCCGCTGTCAGGCCCTTCGAAATATATGCTCAAATCAGTCAGTGTACCTGTAACATTTAACGTATAGTTACCTGACAATTGGACCCAGGAGCTGTTGCTTCCAGTAACGGTGGCAATATTGGTATAGGAAGTTCCGCTGTCATCAGTTTTTCTGATAGTCATTATTATCGGGGCACTATCAGTGTTGTCCAGTCTCACCCAACCGGAACAAGTATACGTGTTACCATTTTGAACTTTTGTTGTAATATTCTGAATAGGCCCGTTCCAGGCTCCTGTCCTGCCTGAATGCAGCAGGCTATAGCTCCCCGAGTGCTTTTGCACTGTTGATGAGGCAATTGTACCCGCACCATTTACAGTCCAGCCTGTGGTATTTCCTGACTCCATATCCGAATTGGCAAGCAAATTGTCCGAAGGTTGCGTGCCCGCATACGTTCCCAGCTTGAAATAGATACCGTACCTATCCTTGTATCTTTGATAATGGGGTGTAAATACCAAATGGTTATCCTCGTCGGTATTTCTCAGTGTAAATTCCAGCTTCCCGGGCGTTTGATTCAAATTATTCTTTATATTGGCAATCCAATTATCAATGCTGGGACTGGCAGCGGTATTGATATTAATAGTATCTTTTATAGTCACATTTTTAGTTGCTTTTAAAACCTGAACCCCATGTGATTGAGTTGTCATGCTTTCAATTCCAAGACCTGCGCTCAATACTACGGGGCCATACGTAAAGGCCACCGCATTGGGATTGTCAGTCAGTCTGGAAACTCTTACTTCAGTGGGCAGGGTTAGCTCAACTGTATCTCCTGCCTGCCACACTCTGCTGACATCAAGATAACCATTTACCTTGGCAATATTAATTGAAGTGCCGTTAACCTTAACTGTAGCGGTTTGTCCTGCTGCAATCCATGATGGTGACCTGAATTTAATTTTTACTTCTGATGAAGGAGCACTGTTGATAGTAAAGGTTACTTTATCTGATAATGGTAGATTGGCCTGTTGTGTCAGTGAGAGACCCTTTTCGCTCCAGTTCAGGATAGAGCTCAGATACATGTTTACATACAGGTCTGAGCCATTATTATAATACAAACTGTCATTCAACTTTGTGAAATTCTCCATCCCTGTTCCCGTACAGCACCAGAAATGGTCGAATTGGGAACTGAATACCTTGAAATATCCGGTTCCCATCGCCTTGAAGTATGTAGCCATTCCGGTTTCCGGATTTTGAGAAGCCATGATCTCGTTTATCAATGCATTCTCATAGTAATCTGCATATTTAACGTCACCCGTTACCTTGAACAACTCTCGGGTCAACTTCAGCATATTATTGACATTACAGGTTTCATTATTTACATTATCCCTGTATGCGTCCAGTTTGCCTGCGGCCCTGAAATGCTCATCTTCACTGTTACCGCCTGTTACATATGTATGGTCTTTCAATACTATATTCCAAAACTGTTGTGCCGCTGTTAAGTATGACGATTCTGTGGTTCCCAGCGTGCGATAGCGGTTCAGGGCACCGATAAATTTGGGAATAGTTGTATTGGCATGTTTTCCGGGTAAAACGTTTGTACCGGCAGCGATTGTGTTAAATAGTGAGGTTTCGTCGAATTTATGTGCTGCTGTCAAATGGTTGCTGTTCCCTGTAAGCTTATACAATTCATAGAGACAATCATTCATACCTCCATACTCAACACCCAACACCTTCGACTGCGTTGCAGAATCCCAAGCGTTTACTCTTTTGTAAATCCAATTCCCCAGATTTGTTGCTATTGTCAATGCGGTTTGGTTGCCTTCAAATTTGTAAACGTCGAGAAGACCTGACATGATTTTGTGCATGGTATACCACGGTACCCAGCTTGAACCGGAAGCCTTTCCTTCAACAACATCAAATTGGGTAACCGGAGTTGCAAACAAATATCCATTTCCGTTTTTGTTCTGGCAAGCCTGTAACTCGGATATAATCAAATCTATACGGCTTTTCAGATCTGCATTTACTGTAGCATCGGACTTGGTGTTTTTATAAGCCTGGGCAAGTGCTGACATATAATGCCCCATGGTATGGCCTTGAATCAGGGTATTGTTTTCCCACCCTCCATAATAGCTATAAGTTGTTGATAAGCCTGCTGCTTTCTTGAAACCTACCAACAAACGGTTTGGATCAATTGCCCGTAGGTAAGCAACCTCTTTATTAAATGCATTTACATAATAAGCATCTGTGATTTTTACCTGTTCCATGTCGAATTGCTTTAAGGCTTCAACGCTCGCTGCTGAAACTGATAAAGGTATTTGTACACTGAATATGAGTGAAAATATCAATAAGCATGGTAGAAGTATCCTCTTAGTTTTAAACATATTTGCCTCCTTGATCATTTTACAAATCCAGATATAACAATTTGACAACCAGTCATAATCCCAAATCATCATAGTGCCAATCGGTTAGTTTCTAAACAATACCCAACAGAAGTTTTTTGAAGACAGCACAATCTAGTGCATCAATAGTTCCGTCCTTATTTAAATCTCCTGCTTCAATGTCGTTATCTACCGGGAAATCATTAATTAATCCCAGTATATATTTCTTCATTAATGCATAATCTGCTGCATCTACGCTGTCATCTCCATTGAGATCTCCAACAACTGTAGGTGTTCCGCTTTTTTCGAATTTCCACCAATTGAAATTAAACAGATAACCGCTTCCCCCTGTGAACTTCAGGTATAGGTCATGAACCCCCTCTGCACCGCTTACGGTACAGGACTTATCAATATAGGTCTGCCAACCGCCTGTTTCGCTAACTGCGCAAGTTCCCACAAGTTTACCTGTAGGGCTGTCGAGTCTTAGTTCTATATTGCCGCCGCTTGTTGCTGACGCAACTCTGGCAACAAAGGATGCTGCTCCCGTACCAAAATCTACACCTTTAACCTTTATATAATCACCATTTTCGATAAAGCCTACATCCATTCCGCCTTCACTGCATGTTTCTGTTTCAATTCCGGACTCCCAGCAAATTGTTTCAGCCTCGTTTTGTACAAATGGATTAAGGTATTGAACCTGAGCAGGCCCGGTTTTAGTAATAGGTATAGTTGGTATCGTACCGTCAGAATTGTATTTAAATTGTTCTACACAAACAGAACGGTGGTAGCTTCCTCCTCCTGCCAAATCACCTGTATGGTAGAAGAAGTATGAGTTTCCCTTAAAGTCGGTTATGGCAGGATGAATTGTAAAACTGTTTTGTGAGTTCATAATAGCGCCCTTTGAAGTCCATGGACCTGTAGGACTATTGCTTGTAGCATATTGAATATTTTCTCCTGATGATCCCATGCCTGCATACACCAAATAGTATAAATTGTTTCGTTTACAGAGCCATGGACCCTCTATATACCCTGACGGCTTTGGAGATACCTGAGTTATGCTTCCGGAGTAGGAAATCATATCCTGGTTTAATTTCACATAGTATGCATTAGAATTTCCCCAATACAAGTAGGCTTGCCCGTCACTGTCAATAAACACGGTGGGATCAATATCCTGTGCCCCGTTATTTGCAATTAAAGGCTTTCCAAGAGCATCTTTAAAAGGCCCTTTAGGATTGTCCGACACTGCAACACCTACTGTTCTCGCACCATATTGGTTAGTTAGTGTAACATATAAATAGAACTTTCCATTTCTAGGTATACACTGTGCTGCCCATGCATCTCCCTTTGCCCAGCTGAAGGTTTTGTAAGACAGTGGTGATCCGCAATCTGTCCAATTTACCATATCAGTTGTTGAATAGCATCTCCATTCGTTCATGGTATAAAAGTCATTTACTGTCGTATCCTCATCATGTGTAACGTACAGATAACAGGTGTCGTTATAAATCATCGATGCCGGATCAGCAGTATAGTATGTCTGCACAATCGGGTTATCCGCATAACATACGAATGAAAAAAGAGTAGTAAAAATAAGTAAAAGCCCAAATATCTTGCAAACTTTTTTCATAAAAATACCTCTTTCCTTATTTTAATTTTTGAAAATATGTTAAAACATAATTTTCAGTCTATACTGCACCTGAGCCCGGAAAAGTAGTAATTGTCCCCAGAAGGTATTGTTTCATAAGAGAAAAATCAAGTGCGTTAACATCACCGTTAGCATCCAAATCCGCAAGCTTTGTGTCTTCTATTGTTCCTGATCCCAGAAGATATTTTTTTAATACTTGTAAGTCTATAGCATCTATTTGTCCGTCGGAGTTTATATCACCTAATTTACCTGTAATAACAGGTGTATTACTGAATTTAAACCAATTAAGGTTGATTAAATATCCGCTATCTCCAACATATTTAAGGTATAAATCATGTTTACCGCTTACACCGCTGACAGCACAGTTTACATCTGTAAAGACCTGCCATCCGCCTGTCCCGCTAACTGCGCAAGTTCCAACCAAAGTTCCGGTCGCACTGTCAAGTCTTATTTCAATCTTGCCTCCGCTGGTGGCACTTGATACTCTTGCTTGGAAGCCGGTAGCACCACTTCCGAAATCTATGCTCTTGTATACGCTGTAATCAGCGTTTTCAGTGTATCCTACAGCCTCGGTTCCTTCATCACAGGTTACATTCTGAATTCCGGACTGGTCATTCCAGCTCTCTGCCTCTATTTTTTCAAATGCTGATCTTGGGGTAACCGGAGTATCAGGGCTTCCGGTGTAGTTTCTGATTAGACCGAGATCCCAGATGATTTGCTGATATTCAGGGCTCATATCGGTAGTACCCTGAATAAGAAAATCTACCTTGTTTATATCGTTTATTTCCAGTTTCTGATTATATCCTGCACGTATAAGTTCACCATGCGATACGTTAGTTGTCCATTTGTCCGAATTGTATTTTGTAAGATTGCTTCTTGTTGCCCATTTATTGTTGACCAGAGTCCAGGGTCCTCCTGCACTTGATGATGTGAACAGCTCGTAGCTTCTGCCGTCTATCATGGCTTCAACAAGGAGATAGTATTGATTGTCGGCAAGACTTTTGTAAACCGCTGCTGCTTCAAAAACATTTGAGCATGAAACAGTTGGTGTGCTCCAGCCCTTATTAGGGAAGTTTGCCAGAGCGGTTTTTCTCATATACAGTTTTCCTGACCCGTCACTTGGTGTATTGTACATATATGCGTACTGATCGTCGCAAATTATGTAATAATCCCAACCCATGTTGCCGGATATGCCAAAGGATTTCGGCCCTGACCATGAATTCGGATCATCAGGAGTAGTTGTTGTGGCGTAAGCTGCCCCATATGTACCATCCTGGTAAACAAGGTACCATAATTTCTGTGGTTCATAGTAGAACAATTCCGGCGCACAGAAATAGCTTTCCCCTATTTTACTCATATAGGTACGTGGAGCTGTTTTCAGTCCTGCAATTGTACTTGCAGATGTAAAACACATTTGCCAGCCGCCGCTTTTATTTGCACCTGTGTAATAAACAAGGTATTTACCGTTATAATAAACGATAGTAGGGTCTTTAGCTGCATAGTAATCATATGGGCTACACTGGTTGTGAAAAATAACCCTTTCGTCAACGTTCCATGATGGATTAGGGTTGGCCGCAGCATTGACCACTGTGCCCAATGTTGATACCATCATGAACAAGCCTAAACACATTGCAAAACCTTTTTTAATTAATTTGCTCATACTTTTATCTTCCTTTCGTTATAAACTTAAGTTAAATTTTATTTTATGGAGACTGTGGTTTATACCGAGTTTCACCCCGGAAACTCGGTAATAAGCCCCAATAAGAACTTTTTCATTAAAGAAAAATCTAGTGCATTAACGTCGCCGTTTCCATCCAGATCAGCGGACTTTGCGTTTTCAATTTCTCCCAGACCCAGAATATGTTTTCTCATGAGCTGTAAGTCAATGGCATCAATCTGTCCATCAGAATTAACATCTCCCAGTATGACAGAACTGCCGGCTTCACTGAATTGAACCCAGTTAAGGTTAATAAGATATCCGCTTTCCCCTTTAAATTTCAAATACAAGTCATGTTTTCCGCTAACACCGCTTATAGCACAAATTGTATCTGTAAAGACTTGCCAGCCTCCTGTTCCTGCAACTTGGCAAGAACCGATCAAAGTGCCGGTTGCGCTGTCAAGCCTTATTTCAATGGTACCTCCGTTGGTTGCGCTGGATGCTCTGGCCTTAAAACCATTTGCTCCGCTTCCGAAATCTATATTTTTATACACGGTGTAATCTCCGTTTTCTGTATAGCCTACAGCCTGACCGCCCTCATCACAATCCACATTCTGGATTCCTGATTGTGAACTGAAGTTTTCGGCTTCTATTTTTTCAAAAGCTGATAGCGGAACATCAGGAATCGGGGTATTGGGTCCGGCAGAAGTATAATAACGGAACCAGTTAATATCGGCATAACCTCCCGAGGAAGCAGTTGTATAATTGTATATACCGAACTTGTCACCTTGGAAAAATCCAAGGTCAAAAGGCATATTTAATGTTCCCCCAAGTTGAGTAAAGTTTATATTATCAGTGCTATAGTAAAAAGTAGCCTTATTACTGTTAAGGTCCGCTTTCGCCCTTAAATAGACAGTATTTCCGGTAAGTGTAGGACCGTTTGTAATGGTTCCTGCCGTATCCTTGCTAGCGTTGATATTTGCCACTATTTTTTTCACTCCGCCTGATTTGCTTACGCCGATGGTTCCATACGGAATATTAAGAAGACATAGTCCTGCATTATCACCGTCTACCATATTGGTGGTGTCAAGCTCTATAGTGCCTTGGCAATCAGGACCCTCCACCCTTTGGGTAAGGGTATTGGTAGCCCTCCATAGATTATTTGCATTTTTTGCATGAAGTCTGAGATAGCCCGGTCGCTCGCTTAAAGACCACTTTGTATTGTCCGGATAATGATTCCACTGCCACTGTACTCCCATTTTTGTTGAACTGAATTCATCAGAATTGGGAATTGTAAGGATTGGATATGTTTCACCTACGTCCGGCTTTTTATATGTAACAGGAACGGAACCAATAGGATAGGTTTTTCCTGCTATGGTTACATTTTTTACTGTGGAAGGGTCTCCAAGTACCGGCCAATCATTCTGCCACTGCATAGGTATCAAAATGTCCCTGCGGCCCAGACCCTGACCATCCTGAAATACATAGAACCACCATTCACCTGTTGTAGTATCTATAGGTCCCCCCTGGTGGATTTGGCTTCCGCCGGGAATACTTGGACCGTTTAACAGTATCCTCATTTCGTAAGGCCCATATATGTTTTTAGACCTGAGGCAATATGTATACGATTCCGGAGGAGTGGAGTTACGGAATATATAATAATATCCGTTCTTTTTCATAACATGTGTGCCTTCAACCAGATAATTTCCGGTTGCACCTTCGATACGGGTTGTCACCTGACTATTCACTACCGACTTATAATCAGCGCTTAGTTTAGTAACCTTTACGTCGTTTGCCTCAGAGATAATGTATCCCGTACCGTCGTCATCAATAAAGAGTCCCGGATCGTGGAAGCCCTGATTGTAAACTGTTTTTGTATACGGGCCGGCCGGATTTGTGGCAGTGCACATGATGAACTTCCCCTGTGCCTGATAGATTCCCACATAATACGTCCCGTTACGGTAGGCAATGGTAGGTGCCCAACAGCCATGTCCGTAATCATTAAATGTATTTGTCAGATCATAAGATTTCCCTGTACCATTAAGGTCTGAAGTAACGTATCCTATAATCTCCCAGTTGATTAAATCCTTTGAATGAAGGATAGGTATTGACGGAAATGATACGAAAGTGGAACTTACCATATAGTAATCACTTCCAACCCTGATAGCTGAAATATCAGGATAATCGGCATTCAAAATCGGGTTTGTGTAGGTACCGTTGTTATTATCAGACTGCCAAGCACCGACAAAAGTCGTCTGTGCAGCCAATAGACATACCAGCAATATAATACTGAAGGCTTTTTTAAACAGCATCACATGGTCCCTCCTTTTAGTTATTTTAAAAGAGAGCAGGTAAATTTAAAAAACTTACCTGCTAACCTAGATTAGATTGTGCCCAGAAGAATTTTTTTGAAAACGGCAAAGTCGAGAGCATCGATTACACCGTCTTTATTCATATCTCCGGCATTGATATCATCCTCAACAGGGAAGTCATTAATTTGACCAAGAAGATACTTTTTCAGCAATGCATAGTCTGTTGCATCAACGCTGGCATCTCCGTTGAGATCACCTGTAAGAGTCTGAGTCGTATTACCGAATTTGAACCAGTTAAAATTCATTAGATAGTTGCTTCCACCTGTAAATTTAAGATACAAGTTATGTTTTCCGGTTACGCCGCTTACAGTACACTTTGCATCAGTCCAAGTCTGCCAATCACCTGTACCTTTAACTGCACAAGTTCCTACCAGCGTGCCTGTTATGCTATCCAACCTGATTTCGATATTACCTCCGTTTGCGGCACTTGCTACTCTTGCCTGAAAACTTGTTGCACCACTTCCAAAGTCTACATTGTTATAAACAACATAATCACCATTCTCGATATACCCTACATTAAGACCTCCTTCAGTACAGGTTTCGGTTTGAACTCCGGACTGACTGCTGAAGCTCTCTGCCTCGATTTGTGTAAAGGCTGATACAGGTGCAGCAGGAGTATAGTCTGTAAACCCTTTTTCACATATCATTTGAGAATAGTTCCACAGGCTCTGCTTCCATACATTCCAATCATGACCTGCACCCTGGATAAGGAAGTAGGTATTTGGGATACTATGAGAATCGCAGAAATCATGTACAGCTGTACCAAAACTAATCAGATTGTCAGTGGTTCCGTAGGAAATAAACAAAAATTTCAACAACTGCTGAGCTGAAGTTCCGTTATCAGGGAAAAGTTGGGAATTAGGTAGCGTATCAGGTGCCGCTGAAAAAGCTCCTACATAGGGGAACAAGTTCAGATTCAGAAGTCCGATATTAAATGCTTGTCCGCCACCCATTGAGAGGCCTGCAACAGTCCTGTGAGCACGGTCAGTGTAAACTGAATAATGTGATTCTACGTACGGCATAAGACTTCCGATTAAATCTTTTGTAAAATTGGTCCAACCGTCAGATACACCGGTTGCTGTTGCATTACCATTTGGTAATACGACAATAAATGGTTGAATTTTACCTGCGGCTATAAGATTGTCAAGAATTACATTAGGCGCACCGTTAGTGTACCACTCGTCTTCATTACCACCGATACCATGCAGTAAATACATTACACTGTATTTTTTGTCGGCTGAGTAGTTTGGAGGAAGGTAAATTCTTGCTCTCCTCTGACTGTTTGTTGCTGCTGACTGATAATTGATGTAGCTCACCTGTCCATGTGGAATATTGTTCTGAACCTGGTCATATCCTGACGGTGGTGTGGTCGGCAGCGTTGCAGCCTGCACCTTGGAATCAGGCACTGTAAAAATCAAAGTGAAAGCAAAAACAAATGCCACCATTCCCCAAATTGTTTTTTTAGTTAATATATTTTTTTTCATTTATTTAACCCCTTTCTTTTAAAACATTGATTCATGGTAAACTTGGAATTGTACCAAGCAGATATTTTTTAAAAACTGCAAAATCAAGTGCATCAATAACGCTGTCTTTATTTAAGTCTCCGGCTTCAATATCGTTTTGTGCCGGAAAATCTTCAATTAATCCCAGAAGATATTTCTTCATCATGGCATAATCTGCTGCATCCACGCTGTTATCTCCGTTGAGGTCTCCAATAACAGAGGTGTTCCCCGCTTTGGTGAACTTCCACCAGTTAAAATTGAACAGATAACCGCTTCCACCCGTAAATTTCAGGTACAAGTCATGTATGCCTTCTGCACCGCTTACAGTACAGGTCTTATCGACCCAAGTCTGCCAGCCGCCTGTTTCGTTAACCGCACAAGTTCCTACCAGTTTACCTGTAGGACTGTCAAGTCGTAGTTCTATATTTCCACCGCTGGTAGCCGAAGAAACTCTGGCAACAAATGATGCTGCACCTGTGCCAAAATCAACACCTTTTACCTTTATGAAGTCCCCGTTTTCAATAAAGCCTACATCCATTCCGCCTTCACTGCAGATTTCCGTTTCAATACCTGATTCCCAGCAGATTGTTTCAGCCTCGGTTTTAACATATGGATTAAGATTGCCGACTTGGGCAGGGCCGGTTGCAGTCATATTTATTGTTGGGAAAGTACCGTCGGTATTGTACTTAAATTGTTCAACGCACACAGAACGGTGATACCCTCCTCCATCCGGCAAAGCACCATTGTGATAGAAAAAATAGGAATTACCCTTAAAATCAACTATCCCAGGATGATTGGTGAAACTACTGCCCTGGGTAGGCATGATTTTCTCACGATAAGTCCAAGGCCCTGTAGGCCCGGTACTGGTGGAATAACCTATATGCTCTGATATTGGGCCCCCCGCAAATACCATATAATATAAACTATTACGCTTGTAAAACCATGGTCCCTCTTCGTATGTAGTTGGTCTGTCGGTTTTACTTCTTGTTCCGAAACTCGCAGTAGTCAAAGGTACTTTTACAATACTCCCTGAGTACGAGACCATATCCTGGTTCAACTTTACATAGTAAAGGTTTGGATTACCCCAGTACAGATAAGCCTGTCCGTCATCATCGATATATACTGTTGGGTCAATGTCGCCGCTGCCGGTGCTAACCAATGGTTTCCCAAGAGGATCTTTAAACGGGCCCGTAGGGCTATCCGATACTGCAACACCTATTGCCGTCCCTCCGGTTTTCGGAGTCAAAGGAACATAATAATAAAACTTTCCGTTTTTTTGAATACATTGGCCTGCCCATGCATCCCCTTTTGCCCAACTGAACGAAGAGTATGACAGTGGCGAACCATTATCTGTCCAGTTTGCCATATCAGTTGAGGAGTAGCATCTCCAGTCATTCATAGTAAAGAAATTATTAACCAATGTATCCTCATCATGTCCTGTGTAAACGTAGCAAGTATCGTTATATACCATAGGTGCCGGATCGGCAGTATATAAAGTCTGCACTATTGGATTGTCTGCATAGCTTACTGTTGGAATAAATAATGTAATTGCTGACAAGAGAGCTGCAATTTTGCATACTTTTTTCATTTTTTTACCTCTTTTTTAAATCATTTTTATTTAGAAAAGGGGTATTAAATACCCCTTTTAATAATTATTTGTCAGCTGGAAATATTGTTATTTGCCCAAGTAGATATTGTTTCATAAGAACAAAGTCAAGTGCATCAATTGTGCCGCTGGCATCTAAATCGGCAAGTTTTGTATTTTCAACTGTTCCTGTGCCTAAAATACACTTTTTCAAGACTTGGAAGTCCAGTGCATCTATTTGTCCATCGGAATTCAAATCACCTATTTTGTCTGTAGAAGCAGGAGTATTTCCAAACATGAACCAATTTAGATTAAATAAGTAACCGCTTCCTCCTGTGAATTTCAGATACAGGTCATGCTTTCCGCTTACACCGCTAACGCTGCACTTGGCATCGGTAAATACCTGCCAACCGCTTGTTCCGGCAACCGGACAAGTCCCTACCAAGGTTCCGGTAGCACTATCTAACCTGATTTCAATATTACCTCCGCTTGTTGCACTTGATACTCTGACTTGGAAGCTTGTAGCACCACTTCCGAAGTCTATGCTTTTGTAAACAGTGTAATCACCGTTTTCGGTATATCCGACAGCCTCTGTTCCTTCGTCACATGTAACGTTCTGTATTCCGGATTGATCGTTATAGCTCTCTGCTTCAAGTTTTGTAAATGCACTTCTTGGTTCTACCGGTGTGTTGTCACCCGGAACACTTGCCATATATTGTTTTAACCAAGTCATTGCAGGTCTTTCAGATCCATCACTGCGTATAAGGTGAGAATTTGAAATCCAGGTATGTCCTTGTAAGTAACCCCAGATAGTAATACCTTTTACTGCAGAATGTTCATACATAACAGGGAAAAGTTCCTGCATCTTGTTTTTCTGTGTATTGTCATCTGCAATATTTAAATCCAATTCAGAAATGTAAATAGGTACACCTGTTGCAGCAAGTTTGTCCAGTCTTGACTTTAGATTTGCAGCACTTGTATTTTCAAGGCTGTGTGATTGACAGCCAACACCATCAATGAGGTTTCTGGCCTTTAATATTTTTACAACCGGTATGTATTGATCAAGACAAGACCACTCATTCAAAACATTATAGTCATTAATCAACAGCTTTGAATTTGGGAAATACTTACGAGCCATTTCAAAGGACCATACAATCCAATCCCATCCTGTGCCATAGAGGCCATTGTCGCCACCGATATCATTTTTGTATGGGAATGGAGCATGTCCAGGCATTGCTTCATTTACAACATCAATGTATTCTGCATCCGGAAAATTCTGTGCAGCAGCTTTATACCAGTTTTCGATGGCTGTTTTTCTTGCTGAACCGGAAAGATTGCCTAGCCAGTTTGGATACTGTGAACCCCATATAAGTGTATGGAACTTAAAAGGAATTTTGTTTGTTTTACAGTAATTGTACATTGCTTTAGCCTGACTAAAATTGTATACACCCTGCTGTGATTCGCATGAACCCCACTTGGTAGCATTTTCAGGTGTAATCTGGTTCCAATAGTCTCCAAACTTACTTGGTGGATTACCGTCATACCATATGTTTCCAACAAATTTAGCCTTTCCTGTGGCCATTGCAGCATCTGCTGTCAGTGGTAAACTACTGTTGATAATGCAAGTACACAAAAGTGCTGAAAACAGAATACTGAAAATTCTGAACTTACGGTTTTTACTTTTGTTAATCATTCTTATTTACCTCCGTTTAAATTTTATTTGAACCAATCTGGTTACCCCCGGTAACCGGCAGCATAAAGTACTGTTCAAATGAACAGCATAAGCCGCAACCATCCCATCATGTACTGAAAATTTGGTAATGATCTCATTAAACAATGCAAATATAGTGTTTTTACTGAAGTATTAAATCTTCAAGATAAGCCAAGGTTGTCATTCCGGCAGCATAAGATAACCTGCTAAAATGCTTTTGAAAAGTGTATATTAATACGAATTAACGATGTATGCTCCTGCATACAAGTTGGGTTAGAATCAACTACTTAAAGTTTTTACGATTGATAGGAAAAATAGACTATTCTTTATTGAATATTTGAGCCCCCCCTTCTTAATTGTTGTCTAATTATTATCTTTTAGCACTTGGCCAAAAGATAAGCCAATACCAATAACTAAATAAGGTTCTCCGTCCAATATTGTGTATAAGGTATTGACTTTCTTTGGCTAATGTAAGAATAGGAGTAAAATGAAAAAGAACGATTAGTACATATTAACTATGTTAATTTATTATAGAATGTAAACGGTTTCCATCTCAATATAAATCTTTTTGTTATTGGTATAAAATTTTGTAATTATTTTACCATATGATGAAAAAATAGTAAATTGATTATTTAGCTCTATGCATTTGTATATTTTTTTTTAACTTTGTTATAATAAATTTTTTCTTACTACGTTTCACTTCGGTACTCCTTAGGAGTAACTCCTATGGCTTTCTTAAAAATATAGCAGAAATAATGAGGATCGTTATACCCGACATTATAAGCAATTTCAGACGATTTGAGAGAAGTAGTTTTTAAAAGCTCCATTGCCTTTTTTACTCTTACTTTTGTCAGGTATTCAATAAAATTTTCTCCTGCCTCCTGACTAAAAATGGTACTAAAATGACTGGGACTCACATTAACATATGACGCAACTGAAATGAGAGAAATATTGGAATTAGCAAAATTGTTGTGTATATAATCCTTTGCTTTTTTTATAATGCTGTCATACTTTCTCTCTACCCTTGTATCCCTGAATTCCAATATTATTTTTAAAGTATTTTCTGTTAATTCTCCGAATTTTTGTATAGAATCTATACTTGCAACAAAGCTTTCTAAATTTGTTACCCATGGTAGCAGAGTTTCAATTTCGCCTCCAAGTTCGTCAATAAACCTAGACGCACTTATTACCACATCCATGAATAGATAATGAATATACATGGGTGACTTCATCTCAATTTCATTCAGGTTATCAATGAACTTATGGACAAAACATCCAACATCAGATTTCAGTCCGCACTTAAAAAATTCGTAAGTATTATTCATGTCAATCTTAATAAAATCCTTTTTACTACCCATATCAGACTTTATATCGTTTATACCGATAATCTTACGTTTCCCGTATATATAGCGGTAGTTTTTTATTTCATCGGCTTCCTTATACGATTGCGTAATTCCCTGTATTCTTTCTCTTGCACCACCGATACTGATTCCCAGAATACAGGATGTTTTCCTTTCCACTTCATATTTTAGGGATTGTGCCAGACTGTAAGCAGTTTCTTCCATACTCTGGGAATTATCACCTTTTATTATTACTATTATTTCTCCAAGCATCCTTCTGAACTTAATAATTTCACTGTTTTTACTGACAATGTTGTCTATCAGAGTCTCTGCCTGTAATACTTCAGTAAATTCGCCTCCGGAAACATCTTTTTTGGGCATTTCCAACTCTAAAATTTCTACAATATAAAACTTCGAAATTATATTTATATTTAAGCTTTCACAATTATCTATAACTTCAACCGGGGGAACCATACCTAATAAAAGCTCGCTTAAAAATTTATCCCTGAATAAGGGAGCATTTTCTGCAAGTTGCTTTTTAATTTTCTCAGCACTTTCTCTTTCTCGTTTTTCGTATATTATTAAATCTTTTACTTTTTCCAGTGATTCAAGGAGGTCGTGAGCAGTCACAGGCTTAAGCAAGTATTCTGTTACCCCTATTCGCATTGCCTCCCTTGCAAAACCAAACTCGTCATGGCCGCTCAAAATAATAATCTTAACCCAAGGCATATTTTTCCTGACAACCTGACTTAACTCCAAACCGTCCATAAACGGCATTTTTATATCAGTAATTAATATATCCGGCTTTATTTCCATAATAAGCGGCAGTGCAAATTCACCGTCAGGTGCTTCGCCTGAAAATACAAAATCAGTTTGTTCCCATTTAATGCAATCCCTGATACCATGACGAACTATAACTTCATCATCCACAAGAAATATTTTATACACCTGTATCACCCCTCTAACCGTTCTAAGTTCAATATTCCATTTTAAGATTTACAATACCTTCTTTTTATAGTTTAAATATTATAATGACGGTTTTGGGTGATTTTTGGGATACAAATAGTAAATTCACTTCCGACACCGTATTCACTTTTTACATCCAATCCATATTCAACCCCAAAATTCAGCTTAATTCTTTCATTTACATTAAATAATCCAAAGCCCTTTTGCTCCAGGGCCTCATCTTCTTTGGGCATTATAAAGAGCTTTTTTATTTTTTCAATTTGTTCATGATTCATTCCGATTCCGTTATCCTTTACCTTTAACAAGACAATATCACCTTGACAGTAGCCCTCTATAATTATTTTTCCCATTCCCCGCTTGTTTTTTATTCCGTGATAAAGTGCGTTTTCAACTATAGGCTGAAGTGTAAGCTTTAGAATACTGCAGTTTTCCAGCTGTTCTGAAATATTTATTTCATATTCCAGAATGTCCTGATATCGGTACTGTTGAATCTGGAGATAGCTTCTTATAAGCATCTCTTCTTCCTTAATACTTATATAATCATACCCCTTACTTAAGGCAATCCTGAAAAATCTGGACAATGCACTTACCATCTGTACAACATCCTTGGTTTTATTACCTTCAGCCAGCCAGATAATGGTATCCAATGTATTATAAAGGAAATGAGGGTTTATTTGGGCCTGCATAAGCTTTAATTCGGTCTTTCTTAAATTTATCTGTTCCAGCTTCACGTCCTCCACTAAACTGCCTATTTTTTCAATCATTGTGTTAAAACTTGTTGCTAACATAGCTATTTCATCACTTTCAGAATCCGGGACACGTGTGGTAAAGTCACCATTTCCAACCAACTTTGTTGATATACAGAGGTTTTTTATGGGCTTTGTAATACTGTGAGAAATAAATTCTACCAAAATAAGAGTTACTAGCAATAGTACGGCAAATATTATACCTGTAAATGTAACATTTCTTTTTCTTTCCGCTTCAATTTTGTTATGTACCTTGTTCATTTGAAAGGTTTCAATATATACGTATTTTTGTATGGCATCCGTAATCATCGTTGTGGTAGTTCTGATATCATTATCAAGAATCATTAAATTCTTATCGTATTTGGGCCCATCTGTTTCCATGTTTTCTTTAATAATTTCAGTACTGCGTTTAAGACTATCAATATAATCTTTCATATATTTGGTAGTACTTTTGTTTTCAGGCATTAAAGCGGATTTTCTTAAGTATTTTACTTTGTTATATGCATCTTCCAGTTTTCCTGAGATATCCTCCTTTTTGAAATTGCTTGACCCTATTACAATCTGATACATACTGTAATCATAATCATATTTAAATTTCTGGGAGAAATCATTGGCAACGGATATGCTTTTATATATTGCATTGTAGTAATCCGAATATGTGCCCACTTGGAAAATAAGATAAGAAACAAATGCCAAAAGCGGAATAATGGCAATAAACATCAAAGCTCTCATCTTTGTTTTTAATGAAATGCCCAAATATTTTTTAATTTTCATAATCATTTCTCCTCTTATTTGTATCCCAAGCTTGAATGCACCAAAAGAGACAGTCTTACTTTTATAAAAGACTGTCTCTTTCTATTTACTTTTTTAAATGCTATTTACTCTTTCTTTTTATTGATGCAAATATGCTCTGCAATATAATAAATATACACAGGAGTGCTGCAATTGCAATCTTTGTCCACCATGAAGACAGCGTACCCTGAAAAGTTATAATTGACTCTATTGTACCCTTTATCATTACGCCGAACAAACTGCCTATGACATTACCTACACCACCTGTGAGAAGTGTTCCTCCGATTACAGCCGAAGCAATGGCATCCATTTCGAAGCCTCTTGCCTGTTCAACAAAGCCCCCGCAGGAATTAAGAGCAAAGGCAAAACCTGCTAAAGCTGCAAGAAAACCATTAAGAGCATATACTTTCAGCTTTATTCTTCTGACGTTCAATCCCATCAGTAATGCAGACTGCTCATTTCCACCAACGGCGTAGATTGATCGGCCAAACTTTGTGTATTTTAAAATAACGAAAGCAATTATTAAAACAGCAATCGCAAGAATTACACTGGGGTAAATATAGGGATGGATTACTTTTCCCTTCTTTGTTACTGTTGAAATAAATGGTATATATATCTTGGCGTTTGCAATACCAAGGAACGCTTTATTTGTAATGGTTATCATTTCGTCACTGATTATTGCTGTCATTCCTCTTGCAAAAAACAGACCTGCAAGTGTTACAATAAAGGGCTGAATGTTCAGATATGACACCAGGAACCCCTGTACAAGACCAAACACAACACCGACAAACAGAACAATTACAATGCTTACCCAGGCATCCATGCCTTTTTTCTCCATCATCCAGGCAAGGAGCATACATGTCATTGCTATTACCGAGCCGATTGATATGTCTATACCCGCTGTAATCAATACTATTGTCATACCCACAGCTGCAATAATCAGTCCGGCGTTACTTATAAACAGGTTTAAAAAAACCTGCGGCTTTCCAAAACCTTTGTCTTGGAATATCACCATGCCGGAAATGTATAACACAAAAAATAATACAATAGTTACAAACAGCAAAAAGTTATTGCCGCTTATTTTGCTCCGTAAACTCTTTATCATTGTGTCACCTTCTCTCCAGCCTTACTGATTTTTTGCTTTTGACTGAAATTTTTGAAGAACTTTTTTAATTGTTTTGATTGCAAGGATACAATTATAATTACAACTATTGCTTTATAAACAGGCAGCTGGTCTGCCGATACTCCCATTGAATAAAGTGAAGTAGACAATGCCTGTATGGTAATAGCACCTATAACACTGCCTGCCAACGAGAATTTTCCTCCTGCCAGACTGTTACCACCCAGTGCAACTGCAAGAATTGCGTCCATTTCCATATTAAGTCCCACATTATTTGCGTCAATTGAATAAATTCTGGAGGTGGCTATTGTACCTGCTATTCCTGAACACAAGCCACAGAATGCGTAAGTTAAAAATATAATTAATGTTGAATTCAAGCCGATTAATCTACTGGCTTTTGCATTTATACCCACACTTTGAATATACATTCCAAGTGCCGATTTTCGTAGAAGAACTGAAGTCAGTATTACTACTGCTGCTGCTACAAAAATAGGTGTCGGCAATGGTACCCCCGGCAGTACAGAGCCCAGATACTTAAAGTTTTTAACTTTTATGTAAAGTATGTTTCCTCCTGTAATGAGCTGTGCAATACCACGACCGGCAGTAAAAAGAATCAACGTTGCTACCATTGGTTGGATTTTCAGTTTTGCCACAAGGAATCCGTTCCAGGCACCGCAAGCAGTTGCAGCCAGAATCCCAGCTAATACTGCAAGGACATAAGGTATATTATAAGCATCCCCAGTTCCCAATAAGAAACATGTCACCGCACCTGTTACTGCCATTACCGACCCCACTGAAATATCCGTTCCTGCAGAGGATGCCACACATACTGTCATACCTGCTGCAAGGATGATTAATTCGCTTGAACGGTTTATTATATCAATGAGATACCCGTAAAGTACCCCTTTGCTGTTAATGGAAATATTAAAAAAGTCAGGAGTTCTGATAAGATTCACAACCAATACTGCAAAGAGGCATACTAATGGCCAGAATAGCCTGTATTTTGTTATCTTTTTAATTATTTGACTATTCATTAGCATCACCCCCTGCGATAACCTTCATAACCAGTTCCTGAGACAATTCACTTTCGTCAAGTTCCCCCACTTTTCTGCCGTCTCGCAGAACAGCCATTCTGTTAACGGTACGAAGCATTTCTTCTATTTCGGAAGAAATAAACATTACCGTCATTCCTTTACTCGCAAAATCAACAACGAGCTTCTGTATCTCCGTTTTTGTGCCAACATCAATACCTCTGGTGGGTTCATCAAGAATTAAAAAGTCTGGCTCCGTCATAAGCCATCTACCCAGTATAACTTTTTGTTGATTACCGCCGCTGAGCTGTTTTATAGGGGTTTCACGGCTTGCAGTTTTTATCTGAAGCATATTGATAAACTTATCTGTAAGCTCCTCCTGCTCCTTTTTACTTATAAGTTTAAACATACCTCTCTTAGCTTGCAGAGCAAGTATCATATTTTCTCTTACAGATAAATCTGCTATGATTCCTTCTTCTTTTCTGTTTTCAGGACAAAAAGCCATTCCCGCTTTCATTGAATCTATCGGTGCCTTAAAACTGCATTTTTCCCCACTGACTTCCAGCTCTCCGCAATCTGACTTATCTGCACCATATATTACTCTTGCCAATTCGGAACGACCAGACCCTAAAAGGCCTGCTAGACCTATTACTTCACCTTTTTTGATTTCCAGGCTAAAAGGTTTGATAGTTCCGGTGTGACCCAATTCTTTTGCAGAGATAAAGTTCTCCTTCGTTGCTTTAATTTCCTGTTCCTTTGCTGCTTTTTTTATCAGCGCCAGATCGTCAAATTCCTTACCCATCATTTTTGCAACCAGCTGAACTCTGGGCAGTTTGTCAACCTCATATTCGCCTACCAGACTGCCATTTCGTAGCACCGTAATCCTGTCACATACTGCATATACCTGTTCTAGAAAGTGTGTTACAAATATGATACCTGTTCCCTGGGCTTTTAATTTTCTCATTACCTCAAAAAGTTTTTCAACCTCATATTCATCCAAACTTGATGTAGGTTCATCCAATATAAGCACTTTTGAGGTAATGTCAACTGCTCTGGCAATAGCGACCATCTGTTGCATAGCTACCGAATAATTGTCCAGAGATTTTGTAACATCAATATCAATATTGAAATTTAGTAAAATCTCTTTTGCTCTTTTATTTATTGCTTTCCAATCAATACGCCCCGCCTTTTTCAGCTCTCTCCCTATAAAAATGTTTTCTGCTACCGAAAGGTTCGGGCATAAATTTATCTCCTGGTATACAGTACTGATTCCGTTTGCTTGTGCTTCCTGGGGAGATTTATTAATAGCCGGATGATTTAAACCGTCTATAAGTATTTGACCTGATTCAAATTCTTCAACACCTGTCAAAACTTTAATCAACGTACTTTTTCCCGCACCATTTTCGCCCATAAGAGCATGAATCTCACCGGTCCTCAATGTAAAATTTACATCGGACAGCGCTGTTACTCCGGGAAAAGTCTTACAAATGTTTCTCATTTTAAGAACTTCATAACCTTCATTCCCCACGCATCTTCTCCATCCTTTCCCAATGACTTGCTGCAGTTAATCTTTTAAAAAAACAGGTGTGAAACAGTATTCTATTTCACACCTGTTTTTTTATTTAATTACAACATAAGGATTTAAATTAGTATTGACGATTTGGAAGCTCTTTTTCAGCTATTTCAGCAGGGTACACTTTTTCATCAACATACTGGATCTTTTCAACTTTTTCCTCATTCATAAGTTTTTTAGCCAGTTCAGCTACTCTTGGTCCATGTAACGGATTACATTCTACTGATACGTTCATATCTCCGGCTATCATGGACTTGAATGCCGCTTTAACCGCATCAAAGGATACAATTGTTACATCTTTTCCCGGAACCTTTCCTGCAGCTTTTAAAGCATCAATTGCTCCAAATGCCATATTATCGTTCTGTGCTACAACTACATCTATGTCATTATATTGTTTGAGAAAGGACTCCATAACTTCCTGTCCTTTTGCCTGTGTGAATTCTCCGGTCTGTTGTGCCAATATCTTAAAGTTGTCGTATTTCTTTATTGTTTCACCGAAACCTTTTGTACGGCCTATTTCAGCAGAAGATCCGATTGTTCCCTGAAGAACTACAACATTTTGTGTATCGGTCTTGCCTTTTTCTTTTATGTAGTTAGCCAACCATTCAGCTGCATTAACGCCTTCCTTCTGGAAGTCTGAACCAACCCAACAGCTAAAGAGTGAGTCATCTGAAACCTTTATCATTCTATCACAAATTATTACAGGTATTCCTGCATCCTTTGCTTCACCCAATACAGTTTCCCATCCGGTTTCTGTAACAGGTGCTATTGCAATAACATCAACATCCTGTGATATAAAATCTCTTACCGCTTTAATTTGATTTTCCTGCTTTTGCTGTGCATCTGCAAAAATTAATTTAAAGCCGTTTTTTTCTGATAATGCAGATTTCATGGATGCAGTGTTAGCTACACGCCAGTCGCTTTCAGCGCCAACCTGTGAAAAACCTATAGTTATCAACTTATTGCTGTCTGAATCATTAGCAGCTGTAGACGATTGGGCAGCCTGAGACGATTCAGAATCCTTTGAATCCGAACCGGTTGCTCCGCAACCTGCTGCCATTATCAATGAAAAGCACATTAGCAATGCAATTAACCTTTTTTTCATTAAATATTCCTCCTATAATAAACTTTACTGTCGGCTTTTCCCACCGACAAGACTATTTTAGCAAAGCTGTTTATTTATCTAAACAGAATATATTAAGAGTTTTTTATAATAATTTATTAAGTAAAGTTTTAATTCAAATAACGATATTGAAAAGTTGATTTTTTTATTAATTATGTTGAATAATTTGTTAAACCTAAATTATTTATAAAATAATTTAAACAATATATCTCGACTATAATTGCCAAAACCTTTCCCAAATATTGTTACACCGCCGACATTCTGTGAGTCAGGAAGTACTGCTATTCTGAAAGTCCAATATTTCTGACGAATATCCAAAGATGAAAGAGATGTATCGGAAACCTTTATTCCGTCTATATAAGATCCATCCTGTGTTATACGTATGGATTTATATAACCCGTATTGACCAACCTGCAGACTCCACCAATCAGGAGTATATCTGCCCCTGCTGTTTCCATAATCACCGGGACTGGTCCATTGACCGACTTTTTTTTCATTAAGAAAAAAAGTTATATCCGACGGCCAATTGCTGTTTATCCCCGGAGCTTCAGAACCAAGCTCCATTGATATTTCCAATTCTTCGGGCTGCTGCACGGAAAGCAGAAAATTGGGAATCTTGTATTCTACAAAACCTTCCGTAAACCAAAGTATTCCGGCATTAACTCTGTCCGGCTCCAAAAAATACCTTGGATCATCAAACTCACCTATAACCTTTTCAGGTGTTGCTATTCCGCAAGTGGGGGTAACTGTAAAATTCGAGTAATGACCTATGGGCATTGAGAATTTGTGGTAATTTCTTGTTTTTACCTGTCTGCTTGGAAATTGGATATCCAAGGAGTCTACGTCAAGAAAGCAGAGTTTTTGCACTGCCCCGTTAATACTTTTTCGTTCGGAATGAACAATGCCAGCTTTCTCAAGCTTTTTAACATGCATTGTTACTATCGCACTGCTCAAACTAAGTTCTTGGGCCAGCTGTTTTATATTTAAAGCATCCATTGCGAGTAAGTTAATTATTTTTATTCGTACGCTGCTGCTTAAAGCTTCATACACAGGCAGCCACTTTTCAGATATATCTATCTTCATTTATATTTTTCTCCTCGATTCAAATTAATACAAGTATAAATTACCTATCATAATTTGTAAATATTAAGTCTATTATTTGTATTGACATATAGAAAAATGGAATATAGTATATAGTTATTAAGGTAAGTATTAAGTGATTAATTTTTTTATTAATTACTTGCATTTAATTAATTATTTTATTGGAGGTCAGCATGGATAACGCAAAAATGATACTTAACAAAGACTATATTGTGGGGCCAGTTGATAAAAGAATTTACGGCTCATTTATTGAACATTTGGGAAGGGCGGTTTACGGTGGAATCTATGAGCCGGGACACCCTACAGCTGACAAATTCGGGTTTAGGCAAGATGTTTCAGAAATGATAAGAGAATTACAAGTGCCGATAGTAAGATATCCCGGCGGAAATTTTGTTTCAGGCTATAATTGGGAGGATGGTGTAGGCCCTGTAGATAAGAGGCCCCGACGCACAGAATTAGCTTGGGCTACAATTGAAACCAACGAAATTGGAACCAATGAGTTTGCAACATGGGCTAAAGAGGTAGGGACAGAAGTTATGATGGCAGTTAATCTGGGAACAAGAGGGGTTGATGCAGCCAGAAATCTTATTGAATACTGTAACCTTACTCAAGGAACATACTGGAGTGATTTGAGAAAGTCTCACGGTTACAGTCAGCCTCACAACATAAAGACCTGGTGTCTTGGAAATGAAATGGATGGCCCTTGGCAGATAGGTACAAAGACTGCGGAGGAATATGGAAGGCTTGCCTGTGAAACAGCAAAGATTATGAGAATGGTAGATCCTACAATAGAATTGGTAGCGTGCGGAAGTTCAGGAAGCGGTATGCCTACATTTGCCCAGTGGGAAGCTACAGTGCTTGAGCACACATATGAACATGTTGATTATATTTCACTTCATACGTATTATGGAAACCAAGACGGAGATACTGCTAACTTTCTGGCAAAAACTATGGATATGGATGCCTTTATCAAATCTGTTGTTGCAACCTGTGATTATGTAAAGGCAAAAAAACGCAGTAAGAAAAAAATAAACCTCTCCTTTGATGAATGGAACGTATGGTTCCACTCCAACGAAGCCGATAAAAAAATTGACAGATGGTCTATCGCACCACCTCAGCTTGAAGATGTTTACAATTTCGAGGATGCACTATTGGTTGGAAGTATGATGATAACTCTGTTAAAGAATGCCGACAGAGTAAAGATGGCTTGTCTTGCACAGCTTGTGAATGTTATTGCACCAATAATGACAGAGAACGGCGGAAGTGCATGGAAGCAGACCATTTACTATCCATACCTCCATACTTCAGTGTTTGGAAGAGGTACTGTTTTAAATACTATTATGAAAGCACCTAAGTTTGACACTAAGGATTTTACTGACGTTTCAGCCATAGATGCAACAGCAGTTATTAATGACAACAATGATGAAATTACCATTTTTGCAGTAAACAGGCATATGGAAAATAGTATGACTCTTGATGTTGAACTAAATGGCTTCGGACAATTTGAGGTTGTTGAACATATAGTTCTTGAACATAATGATGTAAAAGCTACTAATACAAAAGAAAATCCAAATAACGTTATTCCGAACAATAATGGAAATGCAATTGTAGAAGACGGAAGTATCAAGGCTTCCTTAAAGAATCTTTCCTGGAATGTTATAAGATTGAAAAAAGTAAAATAGTATTAATAGCTTTTATTGAGAACCATCTGGATTTTTTGCCGGATGGTTCTTATTTATTTTGAAACCCAGATGTTACCGTTCTAGTCACAGTCATATGCTACTGCTGCAGATACGTTCCACATAATCAAACAAAGATCTCAGAGTGGGGAATTTCCTATAATCTAAGACTTCATCACCAAATTCAAAATCAAATTCACTCTCTATAGCAACAATAATTTTAACAAACTCAAGGGAATTAATGCCAACATCTATCAAACTTGAGTCTATATCTGTCTCATTATTTATGGTTGCTGTAGCAATATTATCTAAAATTATCTTTTTTATTTTTTGCTGTATTAATGAATCACCTGATTGTATCATATTTTTCTCCCCTTTTTTATACAATTACCCTTACTTCTTTCATTTTTTACCTGCCATTTAGTGTATTTACCATAACATTGTTAATATTCATGGTCTTAAACATGCCATTTTTATTACTTGGGTTATATAAATTAAAGAGGCAACCTTTTAATTCCACAATACTTCTTACTATATAATCAGGACGTTCTTTTTTAAGATCCTCTATATCCGTATCACCCCAAGTAACAGCAATATTTTTTACTCCTGCGGATTTTGCACACAGAATATCGTTTCTGGCATCCCCAACCATTACGGAATCTTCTCTTGAAACACCTAACTTTTCCAGACAGAACACTAAACTCTCCGGGTGAGGCTTTGGGTTACAGACATCATCCGAGCAAACCAAAGTATCAAAATAGTTGAATAAATCCGCATTATCAAGTATTTCTATTGTTCTGGCCCTGTCTTTTCCCGTACATAGACCACACATATATTTATTTTCCTTTAAATCAGCCAATAGCTCCCTCATACCGTCATACACTTTTATTTCTGTTATCTTTCTACGGCTTATTTCTCTGTATGGCTCCACCATCTCTAATGGCAGATTCATTTTTTTAAATATATTCGGTAGTGAATCTCCGCTATGCCTTAGAAACTCCTCAAAAGATGGTATACCACCATCACCAACTGCAATCTTATAGCTTTCGAAAAAAGCCTGCCTCTGTACTTCAGTAGAATTTATAACAACTCCGTCAAAATCAAAAATTACTGCTTTTCTCAAACTACTCACCTACTTTTAATTTAATGTTATCGTATTTACATCAATGTTTCTCTGTTGTGAACAAATTTATAAATCAAATCTGTATTTTAAATTTGCCTTCTTAAAATGATTTAAAAATATTCTTATTACGTTGAAAATTACCTTTTCGCTTATCCTGTTGCACTTTTGCATGAAGCTTTGCACCTTTGCTTAAATACGCTTCATTTTGCTTTATTCTCCCATCCAGCATTACCAGTTCATAATGTTGCTTTCTATAGTTTTCAAGCCTTTCAAGGCTTATCAGCCCTTCCTCAATGGACAGCTTGACCGCACATCCGGGCTCTTTATCATGCTGGCAGTCCCTATATTTACATTTCTTTGCTATACTGATGATATCATCAAAATTTTGATTCAGAGCATCCTCTTCTCCCCACAGTTGCAATTCCCTTAAACCCGGAGTATCAATTATCATACATCCTGAATTATGAAATACCAGTTGAGCGCTTGTTGTTGTATGTTTTCCTTTTCCATTGAAATCACTTATTAAATTAGTTCTTTGTTTTTCCTCCCCAATTAAATAATTGATTATCGATGATTTTCCAACTCCCGAAGAACCTAGAAAAACTATTGTTTTACCTTGGAGCAGGTATTTATCAAAAATGTCCATACCGATATTTTTTAATACACTAATGGGGTAAATGTCCAAGCCTGCTGCAATTTTTCTCACTTTAACCACATGATCTTCAATGGATTCACAGCAATCAACTTTATTTAAGATGATAACAGGAGTAGCACCGCTGTTGTAGGCAAGTGTTATATACCTTTCGATTCTTTGAAGATTAAAATTTCCATCCAGACCACATACAATAAATACTGTATCTACATTTGCTGCAATAATCTGTTCCTCCGTAGTTCCCCCTACGATACACCCGTTTTTAACTTTTCTGCCTCCCGATATGGGTAACTTTCGAACAAAGGCAGTTTTTCTTGGTAAAACGTGATGAATTATTGCTTGACTATTATTTTCGGTTAGTTTTATTAAGGTCCAATCTCCAACCGCAGGAAAGTGTTTCTTTTTACTTGCCGTATAAATAAATTTTCCTGACAGCTTCGCATTAAAAGACTTATTCTCCAAGCATACCGTATAATTGTTTTTCTGTTGGGACAAAATTCTTGCGGGAATCAATTCCTTATTGCCATATTCGGCAAAAGACTTCTCAAAAAAGCTGTCCCATCCCAATCTGTCTAAATTCATGAAAACCCCCTATAAGCTCTAATCTGATTAAACAACTTTTAAATGATTGGTCAGCGCCCTTAGCCCAAGTTCATAACCGTAGCCTTGAAAACCTGATATTTGACCGACAGCCTTTTCAGCAAAAATTGATTCCGAATGCCATCCTCCTCTGGAGTAAATATTTGATAAATGCACTTCAACAAAGGGCTTATCAATTGCAGTTAACGCATCAAGAATAGCATATCCGCCTTTTGTATATGCTGCAGGATTAATAATAAAGCCCTCAACTTTTTCAATATTTTGCTGAATGAAATCTACGATATCCCCTTCATGATTTGACTGAAAGAAAATAAGCTCAAAATTCAAATCTACTGAAAGCTTTACCAAGCGTGCTTCAATATCCCCCCAGGTTTCTTTTCCATAGTACCCGGGTTCTCTTATCCCCAGCATATTTATGTTAGGTCCGTTTATCACACCAATAATTCTTTTCATCATTTTTCTCCTATGGTATATATTTGACTGACAGATTCTTCTACAAAAAATTTTACCATAATATTCATATTCCAGAAATTTCTTATATTAAATATTTTCGGTCATATACAACCTTTCTATCAAGTTTACAGTATTATATCCGTCTTCCGGGGTTAAATAGGATGACAATTCACCCCTAATTGTACTTATAAAGTAACGTGTAAGCCCATCAAAAGCTGTGAGTGCATTATTTGTACTTTTATCAAATACTACTTCATTTCTAAAACCATCCAACCTGCTAACGGCTATTGAATCCTTGTCCCATAGCCTATCATTGCTAAAACCAAAAAGTGTTTTAAGTTCAAGAGTACCTTTTGACCCTTGAACATCAAAATATGTATGGTCACCTTTTACAGGTGACATCCAGCATAAATTCAAATCTATAACCGTATCGTCTTCAAATATTATATTGGAGGTTATTGCATCTTCCACATCAATGACAGAATTCTGAAACTCTCCCGTGTCAAACCACGACGCACCTTTATCTTTATCCGAATTGTAATTACGAGAGGCTTTGAACCTAATATCTTTTACACGATTTTCTTTTAACAGCATCAGACACAAATCAAGTATATGTGGGCCTAAGTCTATTAAAACACCTCCACCTGAGAGTTCTTTGTTTGTGAACCAGGTTCCGGGCCTTGGAACCCCTGATTTTCTAATCCAGCCTGCTTTTATTTTTTTTATTTCTCCTATTTCTCCTTTTGAGATAATGTCGGCCATCTTTTTTATATCTTCGCGGAACCTATTCACAAAACCAGGCATGAAAACTCTTTTGTTTTCCCGAGCAACCCGTATAATATCTGCCGCATCTTTGCTATGAATTGTGATGGGCTTTTCACACAAGACATGCTTGCCTTTTTGAAGTGCTTTTATAGAAAAATCCCCATGTGTATAATTAGGAGTTGAAATTACTACTGCATCGATTTCTGATTCCAGAAAATCCTCATAATTATCATATGCTTTATTAATGTTAAATTTTTTTGTGACACTGTTTGTTTTGTGGATATCGTTATCAAAAACCGATATGATATCCACTCCTTTAATTGTTTGAAAAGCAGGAATATGTGCATTTTGTGCAATCCATCCACAACCTGCAATACCTATTTTTATACTGTCTTTCATCATTTGGCCCCCATTTTAACATTTATTTTATTAAAGCTCTTTTCCCATTTGAAACAATACAGTATAGTATTTTGATTCCAGTTCATAAAATTTTGAAACACTCTGTATTAAGCTCCTAAAGGCTTCCTGCCTATAAACACCTGAATACATATATTTTGCGAGGGCTCCTCTTGTAAATATCCAGTTACTGAATATCTCTTCAAAAGTAGTGCAACATTCTGATTCAGAGCCGTATAGGTTTGTTATTAAATATTTCTCTACCTGTTTTATATTTACAATATTGTTAATTCCATTCAACAGCCATTGAATACTATCATCCAGAATAGATTTATCCATAACTATTTTTTCCAGATCCAAGGTGAATTTGTTTAAGTAATCCAGATGTTCTTGTATTAAATCTTTGTTTGCGTTTACATATGACAAAAATAAATATCTATTATCCTTGTCAGTTTTCTTTTGAGCCATTGCGGAATTATAATAAAATTCATAATATGTAGCATCATTTGTTCTAAAATTGGAAAGGTACCCATTGTATGAATTTATAATATCCTCAAAACCAATGGTACAGGGCTTATAGGATAAATTGTCACGATGTTCATGTTCTATTATATTAAATACTTTTGCACTTTCGTCATATCCATAAACAAGCAAAGTATGCGGCCAATGACTCTTTTGATACATCTCCGGCCTAATGGATTCGTAAAAACAATCAATCCAAATTACAACCGGTCTTTTCTTATTTATGGAATTGATTATATCCTTAACAATATTTTCACTGGAATTTTTTGTATCAACCATTATGCCTTCTTCTTCCAACAACTTCTCTATATGTTTTACTTGGACATATTCCACGTCTAACTTCATTTCTGTTGAATCTTCGTCATATGAAAATACCGGAACATCGTTAATCAGGAATGTATTTATACTTCTTCCATATAGCTCTATAACCGGAAAAGCAGAATTATAGAAACAGTTTTTATAATATATTTCATTAAACGGCTTGATTCCTTCTATCAAAACTCTATTGGAGGAAATCTCTTCTGAAGCAACTTCAGAAACTGTCGGCAAGGTAATACTTATGTTGTCTTCCTCTTTTATCATTGTCTCGTCAACGTTACCGGAGGTGAATACTGATGCAAGCTGCCTTACCGTTTTGAGTTTAAATACATCGTAGCTGGCTATCTTTAAGCCCGCTTTTTCCATCTCAACTTCCAACTTTATTGCCAAAAGTGAGTTTCCGCCCAAATCAAAAAACGTATCGTCTATGCCTACAGTTTCTACATTCAATACTATCTGCCATATTTTGCAGATTTCCTCTTCTACTTTGTTTCTCGGGGGTACATACTCAGTTTTAGCTGGGTTGCTGCTTACCCTTTCAAATTTGGGTATCTCCAGAAGCTCCTTAACTGTGCACTTCATTAATGGGGACATGTATTCTCTGTGTAAAAGCTTCTCCTCGTTTACTATATGTACTTCCCATTTTAGGTCACCCGGCTTTGTTGCTGCTACTGTTTCTACCTGAGCCTCATTATCCTCATGGCTTGGCGCCTTTGACACTTCCTTCTCTTCTACTGCCGCTCTGGAGTCAGGATAGCTGGAATTGAAGTAGCAATCAACATATTTGGCCCTTGCAGGTACCTTATCAACGGCAATTTTGAATTTTATACCTTTTTCTGTTGTACCTACTCTTTCCCATCCCGTTCTCTCAAGGAATTCCAGTACAGGCTTATTCTTTTCCGTAAGCAGATATTCCGTTTCCATAATGTCAATACCTTGCTCTCTGCATTGCTTTGCAAGGCCTACCAGAATTGAATCCTCTATTTCTTTTCCCAGTACCCTGCAGCTTAACAGCAGTGTTTCAACAAACAGGCTATTCCCTTTTTCTTCCGTTATTACCACACCTACAAGTCCGTAGTCCCCAAATCTGTCGGATACTTTTATTACATGGCATTTTTTATCGGGTAGCAGGGTTATTTCATTTATTTCTTTTTCGGTTCTGCGTATTGTGCTGAGATTGAATTGGTTTGTTCTTTGTGTTAATTGAGAAACCCTGTCGGTCTCCTGTTCCTCCATTATGTTCATACTCATTTTGATTTCCAGTCCTTTAAGGAAATCATCCAGTGAGGATAGTTCCTTTTGTGACTTCTGCCTTTTCTTTTCAGCAGTGTACATTTGGGCTCTTGTCCTGTCCTCTTTTGTTACCTTCAATTTGTCAAAGGCCCAAACATGCCTTAGATACATTTCTATCTGATTTTGATCCTCAGGCAGTTGCAGGGTCAATACTTGCGGACAGTTTGTCATTACTTCGGCACACTCTGCCGGATTATCATCAATGAATATACAGCTGTCTATTCCCAGATTTAACTCAGCTGCCATCTCCGCTATGTTCTGAGACTTGTTGTTCCAGTTAATCCGATATGCTGCAAAATGTTCTTTCTTCAACATCATTTGTTTGTTGTTATCAAAGACTTCCCATACATCCTTTTCATTGTTCTTACTGCATAAAGCAAGAAGCATTCCTTCATTGCGTTTTTGCAGCATGAAGCTTTGAAGTGCACGATATGGTTCAGCCACATCTACTTCACTCTCAGTTCCCTCACCGCATATGCCACTCCAAAGAGTATTGTCACAGTCAAGTACTATCACCTTGAAGGTTTGTTTTTTCCATGCACATATTTTTCGTGCTGCCATAGTCCCTATTACAGAGAAGTATTCGTCGGTAAATGGTATGTGCCCGGCTTTATCTTTGGATTTATCAAAAATCTCTCCGACATCATATAATTCTTCTGCCAAGCTAAAGTCTACCGTATAAACCTCTTTGATATTCTTTAAGCTTTCCTTCCATCTTCTGTTCATTTCTTCAAGGTGATTCACTAGTTCAGTACCAAGGGAAAGATGGGTTGAAACCGGGAATATACCAACAAAGTACGGGATTGATTTTTTCTTGTTTTCAAGGAGCTGTACCAGTTCCCTAAAGTTCCTTTCAAGCTTTTCAATCTTTGACCCGTCTTCTGACATATCATCCCTGATCCAGTCCTCAAAACGTACAAGCAGTAAGTTCAGTCCTGTATTTCCGGATATCAAACTGGATTCGTTTAAAAGTTCCTGAAATACCTGATTGTACGGAGCAAATTCAATCTCCACAGGCTCCTTGAACTCTTTACACCACCATGCGATATAGTCCAAGATAGGTTCGGCTGTAAACGTGGAGCTTACAGCTAACTTCAAGGAGTTGCTTCCTTCTGAACCGTTGTTCTTCCTCTTCTGCTCTATCAGTAGCCTTTCTTCATTGGTAAACACATCGATTTCCGATACGACCTGAGTCGGGTTATTTACGACATCCTCTAAAAGCATAATGAAATGCTTTATGAAGGTATCCATTGTTTCCTTTTTATACAGGTCCACATTATATTCAAGTACACAGCTAAACCCTCCTTCTTTCTGAGGGTATACATCCATTTTAAAATCCAGTGTTGATGTTTTTCTGCTGAATTCATAATTGGAAAACCTTATGTCCTCCGGTTCATCCTCCGTATTTGTGTCAAACTCATTATGGTAAATCAACATTGCATCAAACAACGGATTTCTAGAACGGTCTATTTTTGATGACAGCTTTTCTACCAGCTTGTCAAAGGGATAACTTTGATTATCATATGCCGCAACTATTATATCCCTTGAATACTTTAAAAACTCCTGAATTTTACTTTCAGTATCAATATTTATCCTGATGGCAATCGAATTTACAAACATTCCGATAATATCGTTCAACTCTTCATAGGGCCTTCCTGCAACAGAAGAACCTACTACTATATCCTTTTGTGAGGAATATTTGTTTATGAGTAAGGCAAACATGGAGAAAAACAGTATATTCAAGGTGATATTCTGTTCTTTTACCAGTTCATGTATTTTATCTTTTATGTCACTTAAAATACTAAAGTTAATTGTGTCTCCATTAAAGGTCTGAACCCTTGTCCTTTTGTAATCAAGAGGCATTGCAAGTTCAGGTATCTGTCCTGAGAAGGTATTCAGCCAGTATTCCTCCTGCTTGCTCATACTCCCTGATTTTATTAGCTTATTTTGCCATTCGGAGTAATCCTTGTAGTGTAACAAAGTCTTAGGTAAACTTTTTCCATTAAGCAGTTGTATGAACTCATTTACTAAAATATTTACTGAGACTCCGTCAGATATAATATGGTGCATATCACATATTAATATATGCTTTTGGCTTGATAATTCAACCAGACCTACCCGCAACAATGGTGCTCTTTCCAACTCAAACGGACGTATAAACTCCTCAATAACTCTGTCCACGTCTGATTCCTCTGCCATAATATGTTCTATTTTAAAGTCTGCTTCTTTATGAATTATCTGAACAGGTTCGCCATCTACCACCTTAAATGAGGTTCTGAATGCTTCATGTCTTTGTATTAATGCTTTAAACACTTCTTCCAGTCTCACCTTGTCCAGTTCACCCGCAATAACATTTACACCCGGATTATTATAGTTTGTTGTAGCCCCTTCCATTTTATTTATTATGTACATTCTTCTTTGAGCAGAGGAAAGAGAGTAGTATTCCTTTTCTTCAACCGGTTGAATATTTGTATATAAGCTCTTATCCAGATTCCCGATTAGTTCTGCCATTTCTCTTACAGTCGGTGCACTAAATATATCTCTTAAAAACATTTCAACGCTGAACCTGTTGTGAATTTTAGATATAACAGATACAGCCTTTAGTGAGTTTCCGCCCAATTCAAAAAATGAATCGTCTATGCCTACAGTCTCTACATTCAATACTATCTGCCATATTTTGCAGATTTCCTCTTCTACTTGGTTTCTTGGTGGTACATACTCAGTTTTAGCCGGGTTGCTGCTTACCCTTTCAAATTTGGGTATCTCCAGAAGCTCCTTAACTGTGCACTTCATTAATGGGGACATGTATTCTCTGTGTAAAAGCTTCTCCTCGTTTACTATATGTACTTCCCATTTTAGGTCACCCGGCTTTGTTGCTGCTACTGTTTCTACCTGAGCCTCATTATCCTCATGGCTTGGCGCCTTTGACACTTCCTTCTCTTCTACTGCCGCTCTGGAGTCAGGATAGCTGGAATTGAAGTAGCAATCAACATATTTGGCCCTTGCAGGTACCTTATCAACGGCAATTTTGAATTTTATACCTTTTTCTGTTGTACCTACTCTTTCCCATCCCGTTCTCTCAAGGAATTCCAGTACAGGCTTATTCTTTTCCGTAAGCAGATATTCCGTTTCCATAATGTCAATACCTTGCTCTCTGCATTGCTTTGCAAGGCCTACCAGAATTGAATCCTCTATTTCTTTTCCCAGTACCCTGCAGCTTAACAGCAGTGTTTCAACAAACAGGCTATTCCCTTTTTCTTCCGTTATTACCACACCTACAAGTCCGTAGTCCCCAAATCTGTCGGATACTTTTATTACATGGCATTTTTTATCGGGTAGCAGGGTTATTTCATTTATTTCTTTTTCGGTTCTGCGTATTGTGCTGAGATTGAATTGGTTTGTTCTTTGTGTTAATTGAGAAACCCTGTCGGTCTCCTGTTCCTCCATTATGTTCATACTCATTTTGATTTCCAGTCCTTTAAGGAAATCGTCCAGTGAGGATAGTTCCTTTTGTGACTCCTGCCTTTTCTTTTCAGCAGTATACATTTGAGCTCTTGTCCTGTCCTCTTTTGTTACCTTCAATTTGTCAAAGGCCCAAACATGCCTTAGATACATTTCTATCTGATTTTGATCCTCAGGCAATTGCAGGGTCAATACTTGCGGACAGTTTGTCATTACTTCGGCACACTCTGCCGGATTATCATCAATGAATATACAGCTGTCTATTCCCAGATTTAACTCAGCTGCCATCTCCGCTATGTTCTGAGACTTGTTGTTCCAGTTAATCCGATATGCTGCAAAATGTTCTTTCTTCAACATCATTTGTTTGTTGTTATCAAAGACTTCCCATACATCCTTTTCATTGTTCTTACTGCATAAAGCAAGAAGCATTCCTTCATTGCGTTTTTGCAGCATGAAGCTTTGAAGTGCACGATATGGTTCAGCCACATCTACTTCACAGGCAGTTCCTTCACCGCATATGCCACTCCAAAGAGTATTGTCACAGTCAAGTACTATCACCTTGAAGGTTTGTTTTTTCCATGCACATATTTTTCGTGCTGCCATAGTCCCTATTACAGAGAAGTATTCGTCGGTAAATGGTATGTGCCCGGCTTTATCTTTGGATTTATCAAAAATCTCTCCGACATCATATAATTCTTCTGCCAAGCTAAAGTCTACCGTATAAACCTCTTTGATATTCTTTAAGCTTTCCTTCCATCTTCTGTTCATTTCTTCAAGGTGATTCACCAGTTCAGTACCAAGGGAAAGATGGGTTGAAACCGGGAATATACCAACAAAGTACGGGATTGATTTTTTCTTGTTTTCAAGGAGCTGTACCAGTTCCCTAAAGTTCCTTTCAAGCTTTTCAATCTTTGACCCGTCTTCTGACATATCATCCCTGATCCAGTCCTCAAAACGTACAAGCAGTAAGTTCAGTCCTGTATTTCCGGATATCAAACTGGATTCGTTTAAAAGTTCCTGAAATACCTGATTGTACGGAGCAAATTCAATCTCCACAGGCTCCTTGAACTCTTTACACCACCATGCGATATAGTCCAAGATAGGTTCGGCTGTAAACGTGGAGCTTACAGCTAACTTCAAGGAGTTGCTTCCTTCTGAACCGTTGTTCTTCCTCTTCTGCTCTATCAGTAGCCTTTCTTCATTGGTAAACACATCGATTTCCGATACGACCTGAGTCGGGTTATTTACGACATCCTCTAAAAGCATAATGAAATGCTTTATGAAGGTATCCATTGTTTCCTTTTTATACAGGTCCACATTATATTCAAGTACACAGCTAAACCCTCCTTCTTTCTGAGGGTATACATCCATTTTAAAATCCAGTGTTGATGTTTTTCTGCTGAATTCATAATTGGAAAACCTTATGTCCTCCGGTTCATCCTCCGTATTTGTGTCAAACTCATTATGGTAAATCAACATTGCATCAAACAACGGATTTCTAGAACGGTCTATTTTTGATGACAGCTTTTCTACCAGCTTGTCAAAGGGATAACTTTGATTATCATATGCCGCAACTATTATATCCCTTGAATACTTTAAAAACTCCTGAATTTTACTTTCAGTATCAATATTTATCCTGATGGCAATCGAATTTACAAACATTCCGATAATATCGTTCAACTCTTCATAGGGCCTTCCTGCAACAGAAGAACCTACTACTATATCCTTTTGTGAGGAATATTTGTTTATGAGTAAGGCAAACATGGAAAAAAACAATATATTCAAGGTGATATTCTGTTCTTTTACCAGCCCGTATACTTTATCTTTTATATCACTTGAGATATTAAAGTTAATTGTGTCTCCATTAAAGGTCTGAACCCTTGCCCTTTTGTAATCAAGTGGCATTATAAGTTGAGGTATCCGGCCTGAGAAAGTATTCAGCCAGTATTCCTCCTGTTTGCTCATACTTCCTGATTTTATTAGATTATTTTCCCATTCGCAGAAATCTTTGTACTGGAGAAGCATTTCTGTCAATTTCTGCCTATTATACAGAGTGAAAAATTCCTTCATCAAAATTCGCATAGAACTTCCATCAAAAACAATATGATGAATATCATGTATCAATATATGCTTGGTTTTTGACAAGGAGATAAGACCAACCCTTATAAGGGGTGCCATTTTCAAGTTAAAAGGACGTATGAACCCATCGATAATATCCCTTACCTGTGATTCCTGTGCGTCTATGTACTCAATAGTAAAGTCGATATCTTTGTGAATTACCTGCACAGGCTCATCATCTACCACCTTGAATGAGGTTCTGAATGCTTCATGTCTTTGTATTAATACTTCGAATACTTCTTCAAAATGTTTTCTATCCAGTTCCCCTTCAATAGTATTTACACCGGGAATATTGTAGTTTGTTGTTTCCCCGTCCACCTGACTCATTATATACATTCTTCTCTGGCCTGAGGATACATGATAGTATTCTTTTGCCTCAGCCGCCGGGATCAGAGTTTTTTTATTATATTTTAATTCATTTGAAGTAGTACTTTCACAGGCTTGAGTTGTCTCAATAAACCTTGCAAAATCATAAACTGAAGGATTATCAAAAAAATCACTTATATTTATGTCGAGATTCATAAGATTCTTAATACCGCTTACTATATTTATTGCAAGTATTGAATCTCCTCCCATACCATAAAAATCATCATATATATTTATTTCGTGCAATCCCAAGGCTTCAGTCCATATTTTTCCTACTGTTTTTTCAATCTCAGTGTATGTCTCCCCCTCTTTCCCTTTTAAAACAAAAGAGTGAATTTGTTCCTTTGCCCTGTTATTTCTTCCGGATACTGATTTCTTTAATTCCTGCTCAATTTTTAGTTTCAGACTCTGGGACATTCTTATAAAATTCTGCTCAGAAGATAGAATTGGATCACTGTAATCCAATTCTCCGATTATAACTCTTTCCATATCACTCAGTAAGGCTTTTCCAAATGCCTCTATTCCATCCTGAGTACTTATGGCTTTGAAAACATTGTCCTTGTTTACTCCATAGTCTGCGGCCATTCCGGTTTCCTTCCATGCAGGCCAGTTTATGGTCAAGGTTCTTTTTCCAAGTCTGTTTCTATAGTGAGTGTATGCATCTAAATATGCATTTGCCGCTGCATAATCGCTTTGTCCCTCACCACCTAATAAACTTTTTATTGATGAAAAGAGAACGAAGAATTCCAATTCATCACTTTCTGTTGCACGGTCAAGGTTATATGTACCGATTATTTTTGAAGCCAGTACTTTTGTAATTTGATCTTCATTTTTTGTTATAATCAGCCCGGCTCCCGGCACTCCGGCACTGTGGATTATTCCGTTGATTTTTGTGTATTGAGTCCTCAATTGATTAATAACTGCAGAAACTTCCTCGTAGTTAGTAACATCTGCCCGGCAATATGCAATATTTGAACCGGTACTCTCTATCTCTAATAATGATTTTATCTTTTTACCGAGCTTTTCATTTTTATCATCTTTGATAAACTCATCCCATTTATCCCGCTCAGGAAGCTCAGTTCTGGAAAGCAACGCAAGGTTAATGTTTTCCTTTGATGCAAGGTATTTGGCAATTTCAAGTCCGATACCGCCAATTCCTCCTGTAATGATATAAACGCCCTTTTTATTTAAAACAAGATCATTTTGTGGTATTTCGGATGCTATTACGGATTCGAATACCTCAACATATCTCTTTCCGTTACGATATGATACTAAAAAGTTCTTATTCTCCCTGCCGATTTCTGAAATCAGTTCTTTTGCAATCATATTGTCATCGATATCTATACATCTAACTTTTAAATCCGGGTATTCCTGGCCTACAACCTTCCCATATCCAAAAAGTGCAGTATTTTGGGGGATTATTGCTTCTTCTTTTCCTGTTACCTTATTGGCATATCCAGAAATGAGTACAACATCAAGGGCTCCCTTCAGCTTGCTGTTTACTAAGGCTCTGGTAAGGTAAAACATCGTGTATATGGATTGGGATGGATTCCCGACTGTTTGATTTATTTTTTCACCGCAATCACTGGTTAGTTTTGATAAATATAAAATCTGAGTTATTCCATACCCCATAGTATCTCTTAGTAATTTTGCAAAATCCTCTTCTCCTATGCCAACAGTATACCGGTACTCGCTAACTCTGTGATAGCTCGTCCCTATATCCGCTTCTATGACACTATTCTGTCTTTGTTTTAATTCAGATATTATACTTTCCGCATTTACGCTATCATCTTTAATAACTAATATGGTTTTGCCGTCTTCTTCAATATCTTCATAGAAATTCTTCTCCTCTTCCCATCGCAACCTAAAGAACAAGTTGTCTATAGCTTTGTTTTTCCCTATCGTATGACTTATATCCTTTACCTTTTTCATTGTAAAATCATGAATTTTTACAACGATTTCTCCTGCAGGATTAATTATGGATAAGTTGTGTTTTACAATTTCTTTACTTCCATCCCTTTCAGGAAGTTGGTTTATGTACACATAACTATTTGCAGGTATAGGTTTAAATATCTCTATCTTTTTATATGAAAACGGTAAATAGAAAAACTCACTACTTATGCCTAAAGCAGTAGCATTGTCCAAAATTGCAGGATGCAGCATATATTTATCAACTTCGTCAACAAGATGTTTTAAAGGTTCAATATATACAAGACCTTCGTCATCTCCGCTTCTGATACTTTTCATACATTGCCATCTTGAACCAAATTGCATCTTTTGGTTATAGTCAAACTGGAAGGTTTCTTCACTGCCAAGTCTTGAAAATAATTCCTTCATGTTGATGTTTTCCGGACTTTCAAGCTTACTCAATGACAGTTTTCCGGTAGCATGGAGATTCCATTTATCCTGACTATCCGTTTCATCAGCTTTCTCACAGCTGGCTACTGAAAAATACACTTCTCCATTTTGTTCTCTTATGCAAGTATGTGCACTTATTGTTTCATCTTCTCTTACTATCAAAGGAGTATAGAATTGAACATCCTCAATGCAGGCAACCTCCTTTTTGTAGCAGTATTTTGCTGCTTGTACGGCAATTTCAAGGTAAGTTGTTCCCGGGACTGCACTGATACCGCCAATTGAATGCTCACTTAACACCCAATGTCTGTCTATATTAAAATCTGTTGCGAATATAATTTCATTAATTGTCTTAACTAAACATCTGTCAAGGAGGGGATGATCAATCTCCTTGTAGTATTCTTTAGTATTAAAAGCTTCATTTTTATTTTCATTGTCAATTTGTAGCCAACATCTTTTTTGTGTAAAGGGATAGACGGGGATATTGACTTTAGTGTTATCTTCGTCTTTATATAAATCCTTCCAGTCAAATTCGGCACCTTGAATATATAGAGTACATATGTCAAATAACAATCTCCTATCCACTTTACCGGTGCAAACAAAATCATCAATTTTCGTCAATGCTCTTTTTAGTATATCGGCTTCAATAGTTTCCCTTGTCTTGCTATCTCTATTGTGGGGATGATTATTTTTCGGTTCTCCATAGAAAATGCCCTCTGCATTGTGCTCATCCAATTTTATGGATTCAAGCTTGCCGATAATGTCCTGTAGGCTTTCTTCCGGTTCCAGAAAAACAGCAATTCTATACTTGTAGTGACCTCTTCCTGTGTTTGAGGTATAACATATATTTCTGAAATCTTCTTTTGTTGCCTTTCTGAAAAATTCTATATATGTATCAAATAGACTTCGAAGGGATTCTTTTGATTTTGCAGAAACAGTAAGCACATTCAGAAAGCCTGTCACATCATTGACTTTAGTCGAAGGAGCTTCCTCCAAAACCATGTGGCAGTTTGTGCCACTTAATCCATAAGAGCTGACTCCACACCTTCTTGGGGAGCCTTCCGTATCCCAATCCATGAGTTTATCTGCAATATAAACCGGAGATTCTATCAGGTTTAATGCCTTGTTAGGACTATTAAAGGAAGCCAAGGGAGGTAGTTTTCTGTTTTTTAAAGCCAATACCGCCTTTACGAAACCTGCAACCCCGGCAGCAGTGTCAAGATGTCCCAAATTTGTCTTTACAGAGCTTACGGCACAAAAACTGTTTCTATTTGTATAGCTTCTGAATGCACTGGTAATTCCGTCTATTTCTATTGGATCACCGATTTTGGTACCAGTCCCGTGAGCTTCTATGTAAGCTATTGTTTCGGGTTCAACCTTTGCATCCTTCCAGGCCATTTTTATAACATCAGCCTGAGCTTTTGGGTTGGGGGCGGTTATTCCGTTTGAACTGCCGTCCTGATTTATGGCAGAACCTTTTATAACGGCATAAATCGGATCACCGTCCTTCAAGGCCTTTGATAAAGGTTTCAATAATACGGAAGCTACACCTTCACCTTCTCCGGTACCGTCAGAGCTATTATCGAATGACTTGGTTCTCGAATCAGAAGACTCAATTCCAAGTTTATTTTCATACTCAAAAGGGGCCAGTATTATTTTTACAGCCCCGGCTATTGCCATATCACATTCACCTGACCTTATTCCCTGACATGCATAATGTATGGCTACCAGTGATGAAGAACATGCGGTGTTTACTACAATACTTGGCCCTTTTAAATCCAATATGTAAGATATGCGGCTTGCAATGACGGAGGTAAGGTTTCCTGCTTCGGCAATAGAAAATGCTTCAGGCTGGGTATCCAATATTAATCTTTTATATTCTGAATCACCACGGAATCCCACATATACTCCTGTCTTCGTTCCCTTGAGTCTATCTCCGCCGTATCCTGCATCTTCAATTGAGTTCCATGCTGTTTGGAGGAATAATCTCTGATTTGGGTCCATTAGTCCTGCCTCTCTGGGTGAAATCTTGAAAAATTCACAATCAAATTTGTCAATTTGGCCCAGAAAAGCCATTTGTCTGTACTTTATGTCCGATGGGTCAATTTTTTGGTACTCCAGAAAATCATCTATGTCTCTGCGCCTATTTTCGGGAAATGAACATACACAATTGATTTTATTACTTATAATATCCCAGTATTGATTTATATCTTTTGCCTGAGGTAAATTAACCGCCATTCCTATAACAGCTATTGGCTCTTCTGATTTTGTATTTTTTTGTCTTAATACCTTAATCATTTCATATGCTTGTTCTTCACTAATACTTCCCGATAGTACATTCTGTACTATTAACTTTTGTATCCTTTCCATAAATCTTATTCCTCTCTAAACAGTGATTTGACTGCCTCATCAAGATTAATCGAACCATCTTTGAGCTGGCTGAAAATATTACTTACTTCCTTTTCATAACTAATCTCAGTCTTTTCCTTCTCATATTTTGTTATAATATTCTGGCTACTATGAATATAGGAAGCCAATTTCGAAATAGTAGGATATGAGAATAAATCTGTTACAGTTGTGGCTCCGGGGTATATTTTGTCCAATTTGGAATGTACCCTTAAAATTTTTAAAGACGTTCCGCCACTCTCAAAGAAATTGTGATTTATACCGATACCTTTTTTCCCCAGTTCGTCCTCCCAAATAGCTATCAGCTCTTCTTCTATTGAATTGGTAGGAGCTGAATATTCCTCTGTTGCAGGTACAGCGTCATTGGGTTCAGGCAATACCTTTCTATCTATCTTGCCGGTTACAGTAACCGGTAATTTTTCAAGTTTTATATAGTACGAAGGAATCATGTACTCAGGTAATTTTCTTTTTAATAATTCCCTTATCTCCCTCCCATCTAAATTTACACCTTCCCGTGTTATAAAATAAGCTGCCAGATAGCTGTCGCCATCAGATTTTTTATATGCGTTAACAATGCTTTTTTCTATGCCGTCAAATGTATCCATTATGGCTTCTATTTCATTTAATTCAACCCGTAGTCCTCTTATTTTCACCTGATTATCATTTCTACCTATGTATTCCAAACTACCATCAGGCAAGATTCGTCCCAGGTCTCCGCTTTTATATACTCTGCCATCTCCGGTGAGTGGATTTGCAATGAATACGGAATCTGTCAATTCCGGCATATTCCAATATCTTAATGCAAGGCATTCGCTTTGATATACAATTTCGCCAACTTCATATACTCTGGCTTCCTCATTATGCTCATTAATTATTAGCACTTCCACTTCATTAACCGGATAGCCTGCCGACACTGTTTCCCTTGGGATAACGGTATCTTTATCAATAAATTTAAACGTTGCAACAAGTACTTCTGAAGCACCAAGGAAATTAACAAATCTACAGCTGTCAGAAAAGTACTTTCTGTAAAGCTCAACATCACTTTTATTAACAGCCTCTCCTCCCAATATTATCAGTCGCACTTTATTCAGCATTTTCTCTTCACTTAGCTCTTCAGTAAAATATCTATAGACCATAGGTACTGAGTGAAATATAGTAATTTCCTCATTTTTTATGAGATGTGCAAGATCCCTCATATTTCCTTTGGATTTTAAATCAAATATACAGAGAGTCCCTCCGCTCAGTAATGTACTGAAAATATCTATTATACCCACTGCATGACTGTATGAGGTAAGTAAAACAAGTTTATCCTCGCTATTAATATGTAATTTGTTTATGTAAGTACCCATGAATCTCAGAATGTTACTATGGTTTTGTACTACTCCTTTTGGCTTACCTGTTGAACCTGAGGTATATAAAATATAGGCTTCCTGTAAGGGTGAGATATTTATATCAAGATTTTCATCTGAATTATTTATATCAATAAGTTCAATATTTATTATCTGAACTGAAATACCCCCTAAATCTACTAACCTTCTGGCAAGTTTCTCTGTATTGCCGTTGCATAATAGGACAGCTGCACCTGAATCTTTAAGCATATATACAAGTCTTTCCTCAGGATTGGATAGCTCTAGGGGCACAAAAATCCTTCCAGCCTTCAATACACTTAGTATTGCGGTGATCATGTCGGCTCCATGCTCGAATAACAATGCCACAGGTCTGTTTTCGGCATTTTCACAGCAGTCAATGTAGTGTGCTGTCATGTTTGCTTGAAAATTTAACTCCTCGTAACTAATTTCGGATTTTCCGTTCTTAATGGCAGTTTTATGTTTGTATTTGCATACCTGTTGCTCAAAATATTCCGGTATGGATTGCAAGTGCTCATTTATTTTAAATTCTTCAAAAGGTATATCTATAGTAACGCTATCTTCTATTTTAGCCAATCTTCCTTTACTGAACACTTCACATTCTTTTATAAGTTTCTCCGGGGTATTTGCTATCTCTTCGAGCAACCTCAAACATTCACCCATAAGGTATTCTATTGTGAAATGTTTGAACAGGCTTGTCCGGTAGGTACCATAAAGTTTAATATCGCCTTCATGTTCTTCGAAATATAAGGTTATATCAAATGTTGCAGTAGTACCTTCGCATTCGCATTGTGAAAAAGTTACATTGTCTACAGTGAAGGAACTTGCATTGTTGCCGGAAGCACTGTAATTCTGAGAGTTAAAAATAGTATCAAATAATGGATTTCTACTTAAATTCCTTTTTATGGCTAATTTTTGGAGAAGCATATCCAACTGGTAGTCCTGATTATCAATAGCCTCGAATAAATTTTTACTTACTTCACCTAAATATTCTCTTATTGTTTTGCCACCTGCAGGATAACTTCTTACAGCCAGAGTATTTATGAACATTCCCACAGTATTTTCCACATCTATGTGATTTCTGCCTGAGACAGGTATTCCAACTGTAATGTCTTCGCTTCCCGATGATTTAGATAAAATAATTTTATAAGCAGCCAATAACAAACAAAATAAAGTTGTATTTTCTTGTTTTGCAATTTGTTTTAACCTATTACCCAATTCTTTTCCTGTAGTAAAACTAAATTGTCTGCCTGTGTAATTCGCTTGCTGAGTTCTGGAATAATCAATTGGAAGGTCAGGTGTGTCGATTTCTCCCTTAAACATATTAAGCCAGTATTGTTCCTGGTTTTTAATCACTTCTGAGTTTAAAATATTGTTATACCATTGGGCAAAGTCTTTATACTGAATTTTAAGTTCTGGCAGAATCTCATTGTTATAAATTCTAATCAGGTCATTTGACAGGATATCTCTTGATATTCCATCGGATATTATATGATGCATATCCATTAATAAAATATACTTGTCCTGAGCCTGTTCAACCAACCCTACTCTAAAAAGAGGAGCTTTGGCCAAATCATAAGGTTGCCTGAAATCAACGAGCAAATCATCTGTTTCTTTTTCCGACTTAAAGTATTGAATATTAAAATCAAATTCTGAATTTATATATTGAACAGGCTCGCCGTCTAAGTTTTTGAATGAGGTTCTAAGCCCTTCATGTCTCATGATAAGAGAATGGAATGCTTCTTCCAAACGTTTAATATCAATGTTTCCTTCAATACATAAAGCATTGGACATATTATAGCTTAAATTAGAATTATCAAGCTGACTGATGAAATACATCCTTTTTTGCGCTTCCGATAAAGGGTAATACTCTTTTTCCTCGGCTCTCTGTATTGGTTGGTATAAACTGTTCTGTATTTCTTTTAACCTGTAATATTCAATAATCTCTTCTTTTCGGCTTTTAATCATGTCCGAAATATCCTGATTCATTACTCCCTTTGGAGCTTTACAGCGCAAGGCTTCACCTTCCACCCACAACTTTATATCCTTTTTTTCGAGATTAGCTATTATATCTTTTATTGATTTGCCATTATTGTTAAAGTTATTTGTAAACTCACTCATATTATCCCTCCTGTAGATGAGACTTAAAATTCAAATTCTTCATATTCTTCATCAGCGTATGAATTATCTTTATTAATTATTTCGGCTAATTCCGTTATGGTAGGATTCATAAAGAAGCTCTGCAGGGTTATTTCCTTGTTAAATGTTTTTCCCAACTGAATTTTTAGTTGAATAGCTAACAACGAATCTCCGCCTAATTCAAAAAAACTGCTGAAAATATTAATTTCCTTTAGTCCCAAAACATAAGCCCAGACTTCAGCAATGCTAGTTTCAGTATCGGTATATATTCCGTTGTCACGGCCGGATAAATTAACTTTTTTGACATTTCGGTTATCAATGTTATTGCGTCCGTTTTTAACTCCATTTCGATTTGTCTCATTGGTCGGATTTGCGTTTTCAACATCCAACCAGCACCTGTTCTTAAGAAATGGATATGTAGGTATCCTGACTCTTTTATTTCTTCCTTTTCCATATAATTTTTCCCACTCAACATTAGCACCCTGTACATATTTCTCACATATGTCATTAACAAGTTCCGTATTGAGTTGGTTACTACTTAAGAACTGATCCATGTTTTTATTTGCAATATCACTAAGTTCATTTCTTTGCTCTTCACTTATTTCATCTTTTTGTCTTGACTTATTAAAGAGGGATGCAATCTTGTGTTCTCCATAAAAAATACCTTCACTTTTATTAGTCCTGATTCTGTGTGAATCTATTTTATCTAGTTTCTCTTTTATACTCCGGTCATGATCCAACACTATGGCTATTCTATAATTTAAATGATCTCTTCCTGTATTTACAGTAAAGCAAATATTGTTTAAATCCTCTACAGTCATTTCACTAAAATAATCTTTGTACAACTCCACATACCTTATAAGTGCTTCTTTTGATTTTGCTGAAATTGTAAGGATATTTACCGGTTCAGTATTTTTTTGAGATCTCTTCTCTATCTGAGGAGCCTCCTCCAAAACCATATGACAGTTTGTCCCACTGAATCCAAACGCACTGATTCCACATCTGGCCTTTGTGCCTGTTGTTTGGAGGGAGACAATTCTGTCATTTATGTAAACCGGTGAGTTTGTAAAATCAATTGCACGGTTTGGTCTGCTGAAATTGAGCAAAGGCGGGATTTCTTTTTTATCCAGAACCAGTGCGGTTTTTATCAGACCCGCTATCCCTGCTGCATCATCCAAATGGCCTAAATTTGATTTAACTGATCCAACTGCGCAAAACTGCTTTCTCTGAGTAAAATTATTAAACGCCCTGGTTATCCCCTCTATCTCAATTGGGTCTCCTAGCTTTGTTCCTGTACCGTGAGCCTCAATATAGGAAATTGTCTCAGGATCTATCTTACCATCTTTCCATGCCCTGATTATAACCTCTTCTTGGGCAGCAGGGTTCGGGGCGGTAATCCCATTAGTTGTTCCATCTTGATTTATGGCAGTTCCCTTTATTACTGCATAGATGTGATCCCCATCTTCAATAGCTTTATTCAATGGTTTTAACAGTACAGCTCCAACACCTTCTCCTGAACCTACTCCATCTGAATAATCGTCAAAAGTTCTAGTTATTCCGTCGGAAGAATTTATCCCTAAATTTACCGCATCCTTTGGGTCTTCCGGAAGATATCTGATTTTTATGGCACCTGAAATCGCCATTTCACATTCTTCGTTCCGTATTGCCTGACATGCCAGATGGGTTGCTACCAGAGATGAAGAACAGGTTGTATCTACAGTCATACTTGGGCCTTTTAGATTTAGTATGTAAGAAATTCTGCTTGCTACGATAGCCTTTATATTTCCCGGGATAGAAAGATAACGTTGTGAGGGATCAACTGCTTCAATAAACTGTTTGTATTCATAGTCAAATTCAACACAATAGCCTAAGTACACACCTGTTCTGGTACCAACAATCTTCTTACCACCATAACCAGCATCTTCAATAGCTTTCCAGGCAGTTTCAAGAAACATTCTCTGCTTTGGGTCCATTAATTGAGCTTCCTTTGGGGATATATGAAAAAATTCGTAGTCAAATTTATCAATTTCTTTAATATAAGCATATTTTGAGTACTGAATTTCATCCGGGGACATTCCTTCCATGACAAGATAATTATCGGTATCCAGCTTTCTTTGTCCTGTAAACTCACTCATACAGTTAACGCCATTGCGTAATACTTCCCAATACTGGTCAACATCGGATGCTTTAGGGAACTCACAAGCTATTCCGATAATAGCTATATCTCTGTTTGAAATGGCTTTTATTAAATTATCTTCTTCGCTAAAGGCATCATAAGATTTAGTTTTATCCAAATCTAAAAGTTTTTTAACCATTATATCCTCCATATTGTGAATAATTATTCATAAATAGTTAATCCTACTGAAAATCAGCGTCCCCGAAAAGATATCCCAGACCGGTTTCGTCAAATATTTGCTTAAATCTTTCTTCTTGTTCCTTAATATCAGTCTTCTTTGTAATAAGCACTGTTTTTAGCATCCTTAGTGCTTCTGTCAATTGTTCAAGGGAGGGTTCCATATTGTTGCCTTCCAGTTTCGCCAGTAATTCCTGTACTTTCCGGTATGGCTCAACAACACCTGCTGCATATTCATCGTTGTCCCAATTCCTGTTTTTGGTACATACTGCTATTGCAAGACACCTGACTATAAGTTTTAATCTTGAGTCTTTATTATCACAATTTTGGGGTCTAAGCTTATCTGTCAAAGAGGAAACATCTTCATTGTTGTCATAGGCATATGCCAATATGTCTGGTGTATTCCTTTTTGCCAGATTCTTTAGTACTGTTTTAGGCCCCATTTCAACAACAACCTCAACTCCGCATCTTTGCAGGAACTCCATGGATTCCTGCCACCTTACAGGACTTATTATTTGCGATTTCAGGTTCTCAGGTATGCTCTCCTTTGAAATATACGGTCTTGCGGATACGTTTGATATAACAGGATACTTTAGTTCACCGAATTTATACTTTTTTAATTCTTCCCTCATCTCCTCTGCCGCAGGATTCATTAAAGGGCTGTGGAAAGGTGCACTTACTTTTAACGGTATTATTTTTGCGCCTTTTGCCTTGAGGTTCTCCGCAGTGAGGTTCACCGCATCCATATGGCCTGAGATAACAATCTGTTCAGGTGAATTATAGTTCGCTATAACTACTACTCTTGATTCACCGGAATTTATTCCGTACTCTTCTTCAATCTCTCTTCTGCTTATGCCTGTAACTGCTGCCATAGCACCTATACCAACAGGTACTGCCTTTTGCATAAACCTGCCGCGTTGTCTTACAATTTTTACAGCATCCGAGAATTCAATAGCCCCTGCACATGTCAAAGCTGATAGTTCTCCAAGGCTGTGTCCGGCACAATAATCAGGCTCTATGCACAATTCTTGCTTGTATACCCGGAATTGTGCAACACTTAATGTTAAAATAGCAGGCTGTGTGTTTTCAGTTTTTGCCAGTTCTTCGGGGTCTCCTTCAAAACACAACTTTTGAAGGTCAAATCCTAAAGTATCATTTGCCTCTTCAAAAGTTTCTCTTGCTATAGAGTAGGCATCACAGAGATTTTTCCCCATCCCAGTATATTGGGATCCTTGTCCCGGAAATAAAAAAGCAATTTTGTTCATATGTATTCTCCTTCTAATTGATATTTTCTGTTAGTGCTTCAATTACGCTGATATATGTTTTTATCATTTCCATCACCTTTTCCTGTTTCAACCTATGGTGATTATAAATACATATAAAATCTATTTCCTGATCTGAATCGTTCACTTTTAGGATGACATCATATATGTCCGAAATGTTCTCTAATTTATAGTCTGCATAGGAAAAAAATGATGCAATGGAATAATTGTCCCTACTCAGTTCAAATATATCTCTATCATCCAAGTAGTACGTGTATGAAGCTTCAGCACCTGTACATTTTTCATAAACTGTCAGCAGGAGGTTTTCTATGCTTGAAATCTCTGACATATCAATGTCCAATCCACGAGCACCGTCCATGCCCTTTGTATCACCAAGAATATTAGTAGAGATTTCGTCCTCTTCTGATATTTCATGCAAGAGATACATATATGCGGTTAAAAGTATGTATTGTACTTCAATATTTTTTAAATCGGCCAAGGAAATTAATTTTTCCCTTAAAGCTTCGGGGATCTTGAATACAAAAGTTGAATGTTCTACCGGGCTATCATCTGCTCTAAAATAATCCTCTGGAAATTTAACGGTCTTTATATGGATTTTCTTTTTATCGGCTGGTTTTTTCAATATTAACTCAGTCAATTTCGAAATCGTGGGGTATGTAAACAAGTCAGCCACGCTTACTTTCGACGGGTAAACACTGTTTATCATTGAATGAACTTGAATAAGAAGCATGGAATTACCTCCTATTTCAAAAAAGTTATCTTCAACACCAATCCTTTCAGTTCCAAGAACTTCATGCCATATATTGACCAACCTGTCTTCTGTCTCATTCTTTGGAGCAACATATTCTGTCTGTATAAGGATATCTCCGCTGGGTTCAGGTAATGACTTCCTGTCAAGTTTCCCATTCTGAGAGAGGGGAATTTTATCTAATTGCACAATGTAGGAAGGAATCATATACTCAGGTAACTTTTTAGCCAAAAAGTCCTTCAGTTCCTGTATTTTAATGGCTTTCTCTCCAACTACGTATGCACACAGGTACCTATTATCATTTTTCCCTTCCCATGGAATAACTACTGCCTGATTTATAAGGCTATGGTTCAGAAGTTGGTTTTCAATTTCCTCCAGTTCAATCCTATAACCTCTTAGCTTTACTTGATTGTCTCCCCTGCCTAAATATTCTATTTCTCCATTTTCAAGTATTCTGGCCATGTCACCTGTATAATAGATTCTGTCATCGGCATTTAGATTAAACTTATTTCGGGAGAACTTTCTTTCTGTCTCGACTATATCCGTGTAACCTCTTCCTGTATTTTTTCCCCCTATGGCAAGTTCTCCGGGTACGCCTACAGGCAATAACTGTTTAAATTGATTTACAACAAAAACTTCAATATTGGGGAGAGGCTTACCTATAGTTACAACGTCGTCACAGGTTAAATCCTTTGAGGTAGCCCACACAGTCGCTTCTGTCGGTCCGTACATGTTATAGACCTTATTTTTATATCTCTGCTTTAAGCTAATCAAAAGGTTTCCCGGCAAAGCTTCTCCTCCCACTGCCAAGAGTTTTACCCTGTCCCAAATAAGAGAACTGCCCTCAAAATCCAGCAACATTTTCAATCTTGAAGGTGTCAAATGAAGTAAGTCTACATTCTTTTCGATGATTATGGAAATCAATTTACTAGGGTCCTGCTGTTCCTCGTTTGTGGCTATAACAATGGAAGCTCCATGCGCCAGTGGTAGTAACAATTCTGATACCGATAAATCAAAAGAGACGGATGCAAGGGCCAAGAATCTGTTCTCACTGGAAAATTCTATTCTTTCTTTCATAGCCTGAACAAAGTTTATTAAATTTCCATGCTCAATATATACACCTTTCGGATTACCTGTGGACCCTGAGGTAAATATCAGATATGCCAGATTATTTCTTTCGATATCCGTATCTATGTATATTTGCTCTCCGGTAAAGTACTTGTTATCAAAAATATTAATTATTTCTAAATTTGCCTCTGAAAAATCAAACCTATCAGAAACCTTGTCCTCTGTAATTAACAGTTTGGCTTTGCTTTGGCTTATTATGCGGGATATCCTGTCCTGAGGATACCTTGTGTCTATAGGCACATACGCTCCTCCGGCTTTTAACACTGCTAAAATGGCTATCATCATTTCAACGGAACGATCCACAAGGATACAGCAGGTTTCTTCTTTTTTCAGACCCCTTGACTGCAAATAGGATGCCAAAGAATTCGCCTTGCTATTTAACTCTCCATATGTAATTTCTTTATTTTTACATATTATCGCAATTTTATCCTGGTATTTTTCAGCCTGCTCATTAAATATTTCGGTAAATGCCCTGTATGGAGGAAAACTTATGGAAGTTTGATTAATTTCAGAAAGCATCTTGTACTTTTCCTGTTCCGGGACTATTTCAAAATCTTTTAATTTTAACTCAGGGTTTTGTAAAGCCTGGCTTAAAACATATATATAAATATCAATAAATCTTTGAATAGTAGTTTCTTTAAAAAGCATGGTACAATATTCAAATTCCATTTTAAGACTGTTATTATCCTCAGTCCCCTGTAACTTCAAATCAACCTGAGCCTTTTTATGAATAAAATTATATGCTCTGATATCGAATTCGGGATTTTCGGCATCTCCCCTTTTCATATTATGAAGAATAAACATAATATCAAATATTGGATTTCTGCTGCTGTCCCTCTTTACTGAAAGCATGTCTACAAGATCATCAAATTGATAATCTTGATTTTGAAATGCTTCAAAGGTCTCCTTTTTAACCAACCCAAGAAATTCCCTGAAAGACATATCACTATTGATTCTATTTCTCAACGCCAGGATATTTACAAAGTTACCTATAATATTTTGTAAATCAGTATGGTTTCTTCCGGCTGTCGCAGTACCTACAACAATATCATCCTGATTAGTGATTTTGTAAATAAACACCTCATAAATAGATAGCAGTACCACAAATAATGTTGCATTTTCACTTAGTGCAAGATTTTTAAGCCCATCTGTAGCATGAGAATCAATTTCAAAGCTTAAACTGGCTCCTTCAAAACTCTGTTTGCCCGGCCTTATAAAATCATATGGAAGGTTTACTGCTGGAATTTCCCCGTCGAATTTCCCATGCCAGTACTCTTCCTGATTTTTTATACGATTTTTATATTCAATGCTCTGCTGCCATTCCACATAATCCTTATAAGTAACTTTTAAAGGCTCCAAATCCTTATCTGAATATATTTCTGAAAATTCATTAATAAAAATTTCTGTAGAAACACCATCGGACACTATGTGATGCATATCTATGCAAAAAATATACTTTTTAGCTTTTATTTTTATAAGACATGCCCTTATCAAAGGTGCGCAATCCAACCGAAATGGCTTAACAAAATTGGTTACAATTTCATTTAACCCTTCTTCGCTTACCTCATAATATTCCATAGAGAAATTAAAGTTATCGTGTACCTTCTGCATTGGGCTTTGTCCTACGACTTTAAAAGAAGTCCTGAGCACTTCATGCCTTTCAATCATCTTTATAAAGGTATCTTCAAGTTTGTTACGATGGACTTCTCCTTCCATTTCAACAACTATTGGCATATTGTGAGCAGTACTATCAGGCTCAATGCTTTGCAACAGATAAAATCTCTTCTGTGCGGATGAAAGAGGGTAATACTCTTTAGGTTGTGCCGGTAAAATTTTTATATAATCTTCTTGCTTTGAGTCCATAATATATGTTGCAGTATCTCTTATGGAGGATTTCTGGATAAAATCCAGCAATTGTATATCCTGATTGAATTCCTTCTTCAACCTCTCAATTAAAATAACCGCACTTAGTGAATGACCCCCTAGTTCAAAAAAACTATCCGCTACGCTCAGCTCAGATTTGTCCCTGCCAAGTACCTCTGCCCATAAATCTACAAGTTTCATTTCCAGAGAGTTCTCAGGCATAATCACTTCTCTTCGGTCATTATGGTTTATTTTCAGTAGAGCCTTTCTGTCAATTTTTCCATGCTGTGTAAGAGGGATTTCTTCTATTTGAGTAATTTGTTCCGGAACCATATAATAAGGCAGGAAACCTGACAAAAACTCCTTTAGTTTATTTGTGTATATCCTGATGTCTGAAGTAATAAAAGCAGTTAATATTTTTTCTTGATTACTGTCTTCCTTAACTACGGCTACTACATCCTTTATACCTTGGAAATTCCTTATTTGAGCCTCAATTTCACCTAATTCAATTCTGAAACCCCGTATTTTTATCTGATGGTCAATTCTTCCCAGAAATCTTATATTCCCATCGTCTTCACTAACAGCGATGTCCCCTGTACGGTAAATCCTCTTCCCATCTATGTATGAACTGTTTACAAAACGCTCTTCTGTCAAGGAAGAATTATTCATATACCCTCTGGCAAGACCAATTCCTGCCAGACAGAGTTCTCCAGGTATTGCAATAGGATTCAGTTTTCCTTCGTGATTTAATATCAGGCACTTGACATTGTCGATAGGTTTACCTATCAATACTTTCTGACATCCTTCCTTCAGCTCAAAGAAAGTGCTGCAAACACTGTTTTCCGTGGGGCCGTACTCATTGAATAGCCTGACATTTACAAAAGCCTTAAAATGCTCGCTGACCAGATCTGTTGAAAAGCTTTCACCTGCTACCGTTACTACTCGTAAAGATGTCAAATAATCCTTTAGCTGACTTAAAAATAGCTTATAATAGCTTGGGGTTATAAGGAAATGGGTAACCGGGTTATTTAATAGTACTCTTTTCAAATGCTCAATATTCAGTTTATGCTCCTCTTCAATAAGAATAATGGATGACCCTGATGATAAAGGAGTAAATAAATCTTCTATAGAGCTGTCAAATGAAAATGAAGGTATTTGGAGGATTACATCCTGCTGGTCAAAGCTATAACAATTTCTTCTCCATGTTATTGTATTTACTATTGATTGGTGTTCTATTAGAACACCCTTGGGATTACCGGTAGAGCCTGAGGTATATATTATATAAGCTAAATCAACGGGTTTTACCTCGTTTTTTGTTTCTGAACTAATTTCAGGAATATATTCATAATCGGATAATTCAATAACAGTACCTTTGAAATCAATTCCTGTATTTTGCTGAGTTGTAATTAAAAGAACTTGAATATCACTGTCTTTTATAATGTACTCCAACCTGTCTTTTGGAAGATTGGGGTTTAGAACAAGAAAACATCCACCTGCTTTTAGAACCGCAAGCATGCTTATGACGGTTTCAATTGTTCTATCGCCTATTATTCCTATTATGTGACCAGTACCATATCCCTTTGAGTTCAGTTCATCAGCTATATGGTTAGATTTACCGGACAACGACTTGTAAGTAATGCTTCTTTCTTTATCACCGGAAAAGCTGACAAACTTCAGTGCAGTTTTATCAGGAGTTCTTATAACCTGTTCTTCCACAAGGTCAATCAAGGTAAGGTCTTTTTGGTTTTGTCTCACATTTCCGCTCAGACATTCCAGAATATTATTTTTTTCAGTCTCGTTAACCAACTCAATATCTTTTATGTACATATTAAGATTATCCAGCATCTGGCTCAATATATTACCAAAGGAACTAAAGATAGCTGAAATTGTTCCGTCCGTATAAATGATTGAATTGTAAACAATAGAAACCGACAGTTTTTCTATATCCCTTTTAACTGCAACGGTAATGTCATTATGTATACCGTTTCTCTTTATGTCATTTAAAAGCTCCAAGTCATGTATATCTTCCATCATAAACAAATATCTGGTTATACAATCGGTTTTTTCATGATCAATTTCATTTATGATTCTGTCTACAGGATAATATTGATACTTATATGCTTCCGAGACTGTTTGTTTTACGGATAAGAGTAAATCCTTCACTGATAAGCCGCCTTCAATGAAATCCCGTATGACAACATATTTATTGAACCTGCAATCTGCTTTTTTATAAACCGGAACTGCAATAGAGATATCACTTATACCTGAAGTTTTATAAAATAAGATTTTAAAACATTCCAGAAGTATAACAAACATTGATAAATCATTGCCTTTTGATATCTGGAGTAATTTTTCATATACTTTGCCACTTAAATCAAAATTACTGGTGCAGCTCTCATAACGTGCAGACCTTAGAGATTCTGCGATTATTTCCGTTTCCACGGATAATCCTTCCAGTTTCTTCATCCAGTATTCTTTTGCATTTTCAAATTCAGTTGTTTCAAAAATCCTATTATCATTCACAGTATTTTACCTCACATAAAATCAAATTCTATATCAACATCATTGTTACCACCGAATTCCTTCACATTGACACTGTTTACACACCTGTTGAATTGGTCATATTCGTTATAAAATTTATCGTATAAATCTTTCATGGCAGTTGTCTTTTCCATGTCAACAGCTTTCTTTATGTATGCCCCGCAATAATTGCACTCCTGGCAGTCATTTTTGCAGAACTCTTCTTTTTCGTAAAATGGTTTTATAAAGCCATCCAGTTTCTTATTATCCAAATACGCATTAAAATTGTTAAGTGTTGAAAACATATTTAGCAAATCCATTAAATTACCGTCATAATCCTCTTTGAAATAATATGAAACTGTTCTAACAGGATCTCCACCCTTCATAAAGGTATGTCTTCCCTGTATTTTAAATCTGTTTATCCCTATGTCGGTATACAAATTGAGGTCCTCAGGTCTAATCCATGAAAGCTTGAGAAGGTTGCTTATATCCTCATATCTCTGACGAATACACCTGTGTTCGTAATAGTTTATGCTGGTATTACTTACATTCCCAAAGGGATTTTCAGATACCATATTATAATGAAACATACGGTATACGCAGTTTATTGCACATATCTGGTTTGCTATAACCTCAACATTCTCCCCAAAGGACTTGCTGATCCTTTCCAGTACATGAAACTTCCTGTTAATTGATTCATCAGGAACAATTTTATTTACACCCAGTCTTTTATAGTACATAGCCTTATTTACGTTTGTAATCTGACAAAGGCAGGACGCTTTAATTTCAAAATCCAATTTCATGGATTTTATTATTTCAATCAAAGGAGGAAGGGCAATGGTTAATTTTCTTACACCTGTATCATATAAATTCCATAGAAATGTTTTCAGTTCAAGTATCCCATCCTCACTAAATTCCATATTGTGCATGTGTGTGGCATTCAAAGTATAATTAAAGTCAATATTGTGCTGTTTTGAATACTTGATATAGTTATATAAATCCACAAAATCCGTTTCGAGCATTTGTTCCACCAGTCTTCCCGAACCAACGATTTTGCCTTTTGTTAAACTCCCATACGTCTCAACTACCTTAGCATGGTCATACTGTTGATTAAGTTTATGATAACCATCTATTGTTTCGTTTTTAAAATCTGCGGGCATACTAAAATACTTAATCATAAAATATAATCCCCCTCCCTTTCTTATCAGAACAAGAAAAAATTCCTCTACCTTGCCCAATAGCTCACTGAATTTTTTAATTATCAAAATCAAAATCAATATCAACCGCAAATGGTACTTCCAAGTCACTTTCAATGGATTTTAATTCTTTGTACTCATAATCATCTTTAAAATCCTGTATATCCGTTAATTTAACAGTTCTATCAGCTAGAATCCGGTTAAGAGTTGCAATAAAATATGTCTTCCACTTTTCCACCGTCTCATTTTTGAACAAACTGATATTATAAATAATATTAACTTTAATGGTTTCACCCGTATCTGTTACGGAAAAAGTCATATCAAAATTTGAATTTATGCTTCTTTCAAATGGGTTTATCTTCAAACCATCTAAGCTTACCCTTGGGACTTCAAAATCCTGCAGCTGGAACATTACATTAAAAATAGGATTTCTACTTAAATCCCTTTTTGAACATACCCTTTTGACTAGCTCATTAAAAGGATAATCTTGGTTGCTGAATGCTGTCACGGTATTCAATTTTATTTGAGAAAATACTTCCTCAAATGATTGGGTACGTTCCAGTTTATTTCTGAGGATGACTGTGTTTACAAACATTCCCACTAAATGTTCAACGTCTCCCATAGTACGACCTGAAACCGGGGTTCCCAGAATTATATCCGTCTGTCCGGTTATCTTATAAAGAAAAATATTAAATACAGTCAATAATACTGTGTATAATGTGGAATCCAAGTCAACACAGAGCTTTCTCAACAAGGAGACCTCTTCCTTATCCAGTTCAAAAGCCACACTGGCTCCTCCATAAGTCTGAACCGGCGGTCTTTCAAAATCAATCGGAAGATTCAGTTGTGGAATAACCCCATTAAAACGGGATAACCAGTATACTTCCTGTTTTTTTAATTTATCCTGATATCTTGAACTATCTTGCCATACGGCATAGTCTTTATATTGCAGCTTCAATTTAGGCAATTCCTTTTGCTGGTATATGCTCAAAAAATCCTTGATTATAATTCCAATAGAAATTGCATCAGTAATTATGTGATGCATGTCTATAACTAACAGATGTCTTTTATTTTCCAATTTGACAATTCCCACTCTAAGCAGAGGTGGTTTACTCAGATTAAATGGCCTGATTAATTTTTGTACCGTACTTTCAATGTTTTCGGACCCTTTTTCAATGAATTCAATTTGAAAATCCACCTTGTCCATTATTTTTTGTACCGGTACCCCATCTACACTGATAAAAGCGGTTCTTAAGCTCTCATGTCTTACAATCAGATTGTCAAAAATACTTTGAATCAAGGAGATATCTAAATCACCCTCCAATTCTACAATCTCTGAAATATTGTACATTGTATTGTCTTTATACAGTAAATCTAGAATATACAACCCTTTTTGTGCAAAGGATAAAGGGTAATATTCTCTGTTTTCAGCAGGCAATATTATGTTATCTGAACCATCGGTTGACCACTTTTTGATAATCGCCGATTGCATTTCAATTGTGTTGTTTGTAAACAGAGTCCCCAGCGGTATACTTACATTAAATGCAGTATTTAAATCAGAAACCAGTTTCATGAGGTTTAGAGAGTTACCGCCAAGATAAAAGAAACTTGTTTCAATATCAAATTGGTTCGTACCAAGAATACCCGACCAGATCTCATATATTTTTTGCTCAAATTCATCTCCGGGTAGCTTTTTTTTGTCTACATCCTTAAAATCATTAGCTATTTCGTTCAAAGCTCTATAGTCGGTTTTTCCGTTTATTAATCTTGGTATACTATCAATGACTATGTTTTTTGAAGGAATCATATAAGCCGGTAAACTGTGGGATAGAAATTCATTCAGTGAATTAATCAGTTCTTCTTTCTGTCCCTCATCTTTAACAACAATAAAGGAAACCAAGGAATCAGTATTGGACAAGGTAGTTATTTTTGATACAACTACATCAGATACAAGTTCATGCTTGGATATCAGGTGTTCTATTTCTCCCAGTTCAATTCTGTAACCCATGATTTTTATCTGATGGTCCATCCTGCCATAACACTGAATTTCTCCGTTATATAGCCATTTTGAAATATCTCCGGTTTTATATATTCTCTCATTTGGAATAAAAGGATTTTGTATGAATTTTTCTTCTGTTAATTTATTATTTGATATATAGCCTCTGGCGAGCCCATCTCCGCCAATGTATAGTTCACCTTTTACCCCTTTTGGTATGAGCTGTTTTTTGCTATTTAGTATATAAATTTGTGTGTTTGCAATTGGGTTACCTATATTTACTTGTTTTTGTCCTGTTAGTTCTTTGATAGTAGACCAGACTGTGGTTTCAGTTGGTCCATATACGTTATACACCTTTAAGCCCTCAAGACCTTCAAGATATCCCAGAAGGTTCTCCGTGAAAGGCTCCCCTCCTATGATAATTTCCTTTAAGCAGGTAAGGTACTTTGACCATTTCTTGTCACTCAGGAACAGTTGTGCCCTTGAAGGTGTCATTTGAACCATATCAATATTATTTTTACGGATCAGTTCACAAACCATACCAATATCTTTTTGACTTTGTTCATCGGCAATTACAACTTTTAAGCCCTTTGTAAGTGCCAATATTGTTTCAAGTACAAAAATATCAAACGAAATTGTGGTAAGGGCTAAAATAGTTTTTCCGGCTGAAAAGTCTATTTTTCTGCTCATACCTGTTATAAAGTTATTTACTGCTCGATGTTCAATCATTACTCCTTTAGGTTTTCCGGTAGAGCCTGAGGTATATATGACATAGGCGAGATCTGAAGGTATATTCACTTTTTCAGGATTGTAATACGGTTCTTTCTCAGATTCAATAATGTTTATTACTTGCCCTTTAAAATCCCAGGAAATAGATTTTTGCTTATCCACAAGCAAGAACTTGCCGTCACAGTCTTCCAGCATATATGAAATACGTTCTTCCGGAAGTTCCGGATCAATAGGCAGGTATGCTCCCCCTGCTTTTAGGATACCTACAATGGCTATCATCATATCAAAGGAACGCTTTAACATAATTCCTGCAACCATATTCGGTTTGAAACCCTGTCTTCTTAAATAATGTGCCAATCTGTTTGAGCGTTCATTTAATTCTCTATACGTAAGTATTTCATTGTGATATATCAAAGCAGTAGCCTCAGGTGTTAATCCCACCTGCTTTTCAAATAAATCAATAATGGTATCTCCTCTGGAATAATCACAATAGGTATCATTAAATTCGTATAGCAATTGTTGACGTTCTTCTTCCTGGAGAAGGTCTATATCCTCTATAGTTATTTCAAAATTATCGGAAACCTGTTTTATTATTGTCCCCAAGTGTCTTGCTATCTGTTCTATCAACCATTCCTCGTAAACATTAGCATTATAACTAAAATCTATTTCAATTCCATTTGCAGAGTTTACAATAATATTCAAATCGTAGTTTGTCTGCTCAAATGCTTCAACCCCCTCAACTATAAAGCCTGTACTTTCGTATCCGGCAGCTTCTGAGGCATTTTGTCCCAGGGGATAGTTTTCATAAATAATAATGTGGTCAAATAGTCCTTGTTTTAGTTCTGATGCAGCCTGTACTTTTGAAAGAGATATAAAGCTATATTGCTCAGATTCAAGTGCTTCATCCTGCCGAGCCATTACCAACTCACTGAACTTAGTCCATGATTCAGTGCTAAAGCGTACCGGAATCGTATTAATAAATAATCCAAGCATATTTTCGATATTTTCTATTTCTGCAGGGCGCCCTGATACAACAGCACCGAACACCACATCCTCATTACCGGTGTATTTTTGTAAAAGAATCCCCCAAACACTCTGAATAACTGTATTCTGTGTTACGTGATACTTCTTACTTATGTCCTCAATCTTTCTGACACACTCTTCATCAAGGTTCATACTGAACTGCTTTTGTTTGTAACTCTGGTCTTCCCTTTTATTCCTTTGGGGCAATAATGCCTGAGTATTATAACCCTGTAAATACTTGCCCCAATATTGTAATGCTGAATTTTCATCATTCTTTTCAAGCCATTCGATATAATTCCTGTAGGAAGTTACCTGAGGAAACTCTAATTTATTTTTTCCGTAAAAACAGGTATATCGTTTCAGGAGTTCACCAAATAGTATACTTAGGCACCATCCGTCCATCAGTATATGATGAAAACTCCATATAAGCTTGTATTGTCCGTCTCCCCAATAAAGTACAGACATTTTTATAAGACTGTCTCTTGTTACATTAAAACCGGTTTCACGTTCCAGTTTCTTAAATGCCTTATAATATTCATGCTTTTTATGGTCATCCATGCCGGAAATATCCTCATAGAGAACTGATATCCTTCTTTCCTTCAATACAACTTGGAGAGGATTGGAAAGTCCCTCATAAACAAACACCGTACGTAAAATATCATATCTCTTAACTATTTCATTAAGGCCTTTTTCCAATAAATCAATTTCGAGTTTTCCGGATATATCAAAGGCACACTGTTGGAAATATGTCTCTGAGTTGCTTGAAACAGCATGAAACAATATTCCTTCCTGCATGGGAGAGAGCTTGTATATGTCCTGTATTATTCGTTCCTTTTCATTATTCCATTTAATATTTGTATATAAACTCTCAGTCAGCTTATCGAAGCTTTCCAAGGGCATGTCCAGTTTAAAATCAGCAGGTGATCCAAGTTCCGGCTTCCGAGTTTTGCAATGCAGTATTATTTCTTGGAGACTGGATTTGTAAATCTCCATCAAATTACTGATTGTTTCACTTTTAAATTCATTTTTATCAAAGGAAGCTGTTACTTTCAAACATCCGTCTATAGTAATGCAATTAATATCCAAAGCATACCACGGAGTGCCTTCGGGACTTACTTCCTTCCCGCAGGATTGCTGAGCAACTTCAAAATAATCTGAAACCAACTCTTTATCAAACTGTCCCATATAATTAAACATAATCTCGGGTTCAAGGCTTTCAAATGACTTTTCCTCTTCCCCTCTGTTTCTGATATATTGATATAATCCGAATTCTATACCACCATGGGGTATCTTACGAAGGTTTTCTTTTATCATCCGGAGATAATATGATAATTTATTTACACTGCCCATATCCAGTAGCACCGGAGATAATGACGTAAACCATCCAACTGTACGAGCTATGGGTAAATCCTGAAACAGCTCCTCACGTCCATGTCCCTCAAGTGCAATAAGTGCCTTATCATTTCCACTCCAGGATTTCAACGCCATTCCAAGTCCTGCCAGTAGAATGTCTTCTATTTTAGTATGATATGTATTGTGTATATTCTTTAACAGATCGTTTGTTTCATCACTTGTAAAGGTTATTGAAACTGCTTCCTTGTATTTGTTTCTTCTTATATCAGAGGCTTGAAAATCCCTTGGTAATCTTGGTACAGGTACATTCAATATATCTCTCCAATATTGAACATTTTTGTATACTGAATCGGAATTGGCATGTTCCTTCAATTCCTTTGCCCACTGTTGAAATGAAGCTGTTTTTGAAGGAAGCACTATCTTGTTTTCCTTCAAGGACTGGTCATATGCAAGCTTAAGGTCTTCAAGGAGTATTCTCCAGGATACCCCGTCTACAACAAGGTGATGAATTATTATAGCCAGATATTCTCCTGCAGATGTGTGAAATAGTCCGATTTTCACCAGAGGACCTGTACTTAGGTTAATACTGCTTTGAAGTAATTCACATTGCTCCTCAATCGTTTTTATATATTCGCAGTCTGTAAGTGTATATTCATAAAAGTCATACAGATTTGCAGATTCATCATTATTGTACTGAATAATTTCATTACCCTGCATCTTATATACCATTCTGATTGCATCATGATGCCTTATAATCCCGTTAAGAGCATTTTTTAAAGCCTTAACGGAGAATTCATCTTTATTGAAAATCATAACTGATTGATTAAAATGGTGATTGTCTTCACTACTCTTTTTAAAGAATAATTTCTGAATAGGAGTCAAAGGTAATTCCCCAGCTTCAAACTCTTTACCTGTTTCGTACACAACTGATTTAACATGTGAGGACAACTCTTTTACAGTAGGATATTTAAAAAGATTCTTTATTGTAAATTGTAATCCATGCTGATAAAGACGGGCTAATATTTGCAGCGCTTTAATTGAATCTCCGCCAATTTCAAAGAAATTATCTAAAGTTCCAACACGTTCAATGCCTAAAACATCACCCCAAATTTGGCAAAGCACCATTTGAGTATTATTCTCAGGTGGAACATAAGTCTTTCTCACTAAAACTTTGTTTGGCTTTGGCAAAGCCTTTCTATTCAATTTTCCATTGGCTGTCAAAGGGATTTTTTCTATTGTCACATAATATGATGGAACCATATAGTCAGGTAAAACACCTCCAAGAGCAGTTCTCAAATTGTTTGGAGAAATCTCCTTATCAGTGACAATGTATGCACACAAACTTTTACCCGTCTCATCATCAACATCAATTACAACAGAATCAGTTATTCCGTCAATCTTCCTTAATGCACCTTCAATTTCCCCAAGTTCAATTCTGAATCCTCTTATCTTAACCTGATTATCTATTCTTCCCAGATACTCTATATTCCCGTCTTCATTCCACTTTGCCAGATCTCCGGTTTTATATAGGCGCTCTCCGTTAACAAATGGATTAAAAATAAACTTCTCCTTTGTCAGAACCTCTTTATTGAGATATCCTCTTGCCAGGCCTACACCACCGATACATAGCTCACCCGGCACACCAATAGGTTGAAGGCGACCGTCCTCATTTGTAATATACAGTCTTATATTATCTATTGGTTTTCCGATTGGAATAGACTGTATACCTGTTGTATTACGGGGACAGTTAAAATAGGATACGTCTATGGTCGCCTCTGTGGGTCCGTAAAGATTTACCAAACATACTCCGGTATTATTTCTGAGTATGTAATTAAATCTATTTACCATATCAAGTGTCAGTGCTTCACCACTTGTAATTATATACTTTAAGCTATTAAGCTTGTACGCTTCGGAACATGTATCCAAATAACTCAAAAATGCATTAAACATTGATGGAACAAAGTGAAGTGTAGTCACCTTATTGTTATAAATGGCTTCAACTATGGACTGAGGATTTTTCTCCCCTTCGTTTTCCAAAAGACATACTACCGCTCCCTGCATACCCCACCAGAGTATCTCCCAAACTGATACATCAAAAGAAAATGTGGTTTTCTGAAGAACAACATCTCCTTGATTTATGGGCGTATTTTTTTGCATCCATATCAATCTGTTCATTAAAGACGTATGCTCAATCATTGCACCCTTGGGATTTCCAGTTGACCCTGAAGTATAGATAACATATGCTAAACTGTTTGGCTGGGTTATATTATTTGGATTTGTTTTACTTTCCTTTGAATAATCGTCATCCAGATAAACAATTTTGCCTTTAATATCGGATGAAGTAACAGTATTCCTATCGGTCAGTATAAACTCAATTCCGCTGTCATTAATCATATAATTTATGCGTGTTTGGGGATACTCGGGGTCTATAGGTAAATATGCACCCCCGGCCTTCAATATCGCATATATTCCCACCATCATTTCAAAGGATCGCCTTACCATAAGGCCAACAATTGTGTCATTTCCTATACCCAGACCTCTCAAGTAATGTGCCAATTGATTAGAACGTTCATTTAATTCTGCATATGTCCAATACTTATTGTTATATATTACTGCAATGTTTTGAGGTATCAGAGCCACATTTTCCTCAAACAGATCAATTACATTTTTATCTTTTATGTAATCACATGCTGTAGCATTAAAAGTATTTGTTATAATATCTTGTTCTTCTTGGGAGAGTATTTTTATCTCCCTTAATTCCTTATGGGGAGCTTCACAAATATCCTCTAAAATATTTATAAAGTGCTTGGACAGATTATTAATTGTATCTTCTTTAAACAACATTGTGCTATATTCAAATTCAAAGGTTATTTCACCCTTATCTTCAAAAGCAGTCAGCATAATATCAAATTTTGACATGTTGTTCTTGTGACTATATTCAGAAAAACGAAGTTTTCCCGAAGCATTTAATGTATCCAGCATGTTACCGGTATTTTGTAGAACAAGCATGGTATCAAACAGCGGATTTCGGCTGATATCTTTGGGAATGTTCAACTTATCCACCAGTTGTTCGAACTGGTAACTTTGATTATCAAATGCCTCAAGAGTGCTTTGCTTTACCTCTTCAAGAAATTGTACAAAACTTTTACTACCTTTTGGGTGGTTTAAAAGAGGTAGCGTGTTAACAAATACTCCGATGATATCCTGTAAATCAGCATGTTGTCGCCCAGCTACAGGCGTTCCCACAATTATTTCCTCCTGCCCCGTGTATCGGTTCAATAATACATTGTATGCCGCAAGAAGAACCATGAAAAGCGTAACACCCTTTTCTGCAGCCAAATCGTTAAGCTTACCGGTTCGAGACTTGTCTAATACAAAGTATGTATGTGCGCCTTCGTAGCTTTGTACGGCAGGACGGTTATAATCCGTAGGCATATTTAATACGGGTATTTCGCCTGAAAAGCGGTTAAGCCAATACTTTTCCTGTACATTATCAATATTTTCTTTATACAGGTTGTTCTGCCATTCTGAAAAATCTCTATATTGCATTTTTAATGGCTTTAGCTGTTCACCATTGTACAGACTTATAAAGTCATTTATCAGAATGTTCATTGAGACACCGTCAGAGATAATATGGTGCATATCATAAATAAAAATATATTTACCATCAGTAAGACTGATAAGTGCAACACGTATCAACGGAGCTTTGCTTAAATCAAACGGCTTAATAAAATCGTCAATTATATTATCAACCTGATTCTCATTACACTCATGGAACATTATCTTAAAATCAATCTGGTTATGTATAATCTGAACCGGTTCACTATCCTTCATAACAAAAGAGGTACGAAGTGAGTCATGTCTTTCTATAAGGCAATTGAATACCTTTTCAAAGTGGATTTTGTCGATATCGCCTTCTAATACAAAAATCCCTGACATGTTATATGTTGTCAGTGAGGGGTCATATTGATTAATAAAGTATAGTCTTTTTTGTGCAGAAGATAATAGATAATGTTCATTTTCTTCAACTTTGTTTATTGGGATATACGCTTTTTTATCAGAAGCTGTTAAATATGCTCCCAGCTTCTCTATTGTTGAAAATTTGAAAAAGTCCGTCAAAGGTAATTCCACTTCGAATTTTTTATATATATTATTTATAACCGTAATTGCCTTTAATGAGTCCCCACCCAATTCAAAGAAATCATCAAATATTCCCACCTCACTGATTCTGAACAAGTCTTTCCAGATTTCTGCAAGTTCTTTTTCAATTTGACTCTGTGGTTCAACATATCTGTTGGATAATACAGGTCTTGTGTAATAAGTTTTGGGTATATTTTCACTTTTTTCCGATTCCCCTGAATCAGTGTGATTGGGTTTAACCCATTGATTCAATCTTTGCTGCAAGTCTCCGGGGGAGCAAACAATCTGTCCCTGACCTTCAAAAGACAAAATTCTTTCAAATGCATCGATTGCTTCATCAGGTGACATTGAAAGTTCAGCAATTGTTGCTCCTATTGTGATTTTTTCATTACTTCCCTTATCTTTTTGCCATTCACTCCAGCAAACACTTTTCCAGTTTTTATTGTTAAAGCTGTTTATTTTTTGAACATAATAATCCATAAAAAGGTTAGCAGCTGAATATGCAACATGACCCAAACCACCAAGTACTGACGCAATTGAAGACATTAATACACAAAAGTCCGTTTCTTTGTCTCTGAAAATCCTCTCCAGAACCAATAAACCATACACTTTTGAATTAAACTGAGTTTTACATTCAGCTAAATCTAAATCGTTAATCAGACTGAAAGAACTGCCGTCCAATACTCCTGCGCTATGAATTACACCTGTTATAGCTCCGAACTCTTCTTCTGCCCTGTCAACTATATACTTCATTTTATCCTCATCAGAGGCATCAGAAGCGTCAAATAACAATATGTCTGTTCCATAGTTTTCAAGAGCAAGTATTTTTCTTATCTTATTACTGATTTTATCTTCCTGAGGGTAGGTCTCCAACCACCAATCCCATTTTTCCCTTTCCGGGAGAACAGTTCGGCCCGTTAAAATAACCTTTGCTTTATACTCTTTAACGATATGCTCCGCAAGGGCATATCCCACTCCCCCGAGTCCTCCTGTAATAAGGTATACTCCTTGGCTCTTCAATGGAATCTCCGTATTTACCTGTTGTTCCAATTTGACCTGTTCATATATCATAACCCAGCGGAATCCACTTCTATATGCAATTACCCTATCGGGTGATTCAGACAGCAATTCTGCCCCCAATTGGTGTACAAGATTGCTTCTACCCTTTTTGTGTCCTTCAGGTACAACTATGTCTATACATCTGCTTTTTATGTAGGAGTATTCCTGTGGTATTACTATACTTGCGGCTAATGCCGTAGCCTTTTCAGGACATGTTGGTTCCTCACCTGTGACAACATGAACGTTATTTGTTATTACATCAAGTCTTATCTCTTTATGTATTTCCAATTTTGCCAATGCTTTTGCAATTTTTAGAATACTGTACAAGCCTGCATCTTGGGCACAGTCAAAACTTCCCATTTGGCATTCCTCTATGGCAATACTGTCTACTCCCCAAAAATGTGCTATTTTCCCGATTGTTATTCCGGTAGATGTAATTTCATTAAAAAGTCTTTCATAATCACCGCTTTGTGTAGGGTCGATTATGAACCTTTTTTTATCAACTCTTTCATAGGATTTTCCCATGGTCACTGTAACAACATTAATCCCATTTTTTGTAAAGTATTTAATTATTTCATCAGAAATTCCAAGAGTATCCCTAAATATTAGCCACTGTGAGCTATTTGACTTACAGTTGTATCCGGGTGTGGAACGAACCCATTGAGGTACATAGAACCATTCTGCAATGTTTTCCTTTTTATATAATGAGATTGTTTTTTCGTTTCTGAAAACATCTTTTGGATTACTGTCTATCCAGAATCTCTTACCTTCAAAAGGATATGTAGGTAAATTTATATGCTGCCTTTTCTCTGCGCCATAGAAGTTCTTCCAATTGATTTTTATACCACATCTCCATAATTGTGCTATCTTGTTTAGCAGAAAATAAATGTCAGATTTACCGTCATGTTGAACATGTACCGTATTCAGAATCCTTTCCGGTTCGTTCTCAATAAATCTGTTCATCAGAACACTTAAATCCCGGCCGGGGCCTACTTCAACAAATACAGTATCAGAGTCTTCAAGAAGTTTTTCCATACCGTCTGAAAACCTGATTGGTTGAATCAAATGTCTTGTCCAGTACTCCGGGTCTGTAGCCTGCTCCCCGGTTATCCAAGTTCCGGTCAAGCCGGATATATAAGGAATTGAGTGTTTATTTAAGGTTATACTTTGAACTTTTATTTTGAATTCTTCCACTATTGGAGCTAATTCCTGGGAATGCATTGCATATGATACAGGTACTTTCATGCACAAATATCTTTTTTGTTTCATATATTTATCAAATGTGTCTATTGATTCTGCAGAACCTGATACAATACAGGAAAAACCGTTAATTATTGCAATAGAAACCCTTAATGTATCAGAATCTGCAGTGCTGTTATTAATTAAATTGAACTCATTTATCAAGGGCACTAATTCTGTTTCAGTAAGGGGTACACTTAACATAGCTCCCGTATTAAGTGATTTCATGAGCTTTCCGCGTGCCACAATTAATTCCAGAGCATCTTCTAGAGAAAATACCCCTGAAATCAAAGCTGCGGTATATTCACCAAAGCTGTAACCAATCATTGCATCAGGCTTTATACCCCAATGAATTAAAAGTTTGGTAAGGGAATATTCAAATACAAAAATTACAAGCTGAGTTAATTCCGTTTGGTTTATTTTCTGTTGTGCTTCCTGTTCTTTTTCTTTAACTGGGTATAAAACATCCTTTATATCAAAATTAACAAGACCTTTTAAAATTACCCTACAATTGTCAAATGCCATTCTGAATACAGGTTCTTTTTCATACAATTCTAAGCCCATATTAACGTATTGAGAACCTTGCCCGGCAAACATGAAAATGACAGATTTTTTGTCCTTTTCTGAAAAGAAAGCCTTAATATTTCTATTGTCTTTTGCTTTCAGAGCGTCAATTGCATCATTTATTCCACTGAACACAAGAGTTCTGCGATATTTAAACAGTTTACGGCCGGTATGTAAGGTATAGGCTACATCGGCAGGATTTACATCCGGGTTTGCCTCTAAATAATGTGCCAGATTGTCAGTCATCCTGTCTAGTGCCTGAAGACTTCTGGCGGAAAGTGCCAGCACATTCCACTGTCCCTCCTGCTGAGGCTCGTTTAACGCTTTTGGAGCCTCCTCCAGCACGATATGGGCATTTGTTCCGCCGATACCGAAAGAACTGACTCCCGCCCTTAACTGTGTATCTTCCTTTTTCCAATCAATCAATTCCTTATTAATATAAAAGGGACTGTTTTCTAAATTCAGTTGTGAATTAGGTGTGTTAAAATTAACAACAGGCGGAATAAGCTTATGCTTTAACATTAAAGCGGTTTTAATAAAACCTGCAACACCAGCTGCAAAATCAAGATGCCCTACACTGCTTTTGATAGTACCTAAAGCACAGTAATTTTTCTCCTGTTTTCCAAAAGCCTGTCTCAATGCCTCTATTTCAACCACATCTCCCAGTCTGGTACCAGTTCCATGGGTTTCAATGTATGATATGGTTGAAGGCTCCACCTCGGCAACCCTGTGGGCTAATCTTATGACCTCTGCCTGACCTTCTATGCTTGGTGCCGTATACCCGACTTTTCTGTTTCCATCATTATTTATAGCAGAACCCTTTATAACCGCATATATATCGTCCCCGTCATTAAGAGCATCTTCCAGAAGTTTCAGAGCAACAACACCTACTCCGCTACCCTCCACAAATCCGGAGCCTCCTTCATCAAAAGCCCTGCAATGTCCATCAGAAGACAGCACCATATCCTTTTCGTACATATAGCCTTTTTTTAGGGGAAGTGATATTGTAACTCCTCCTGCCAGAGCGATATCACATTCACCGCTCAAAAGGGCCTGACAAGCCATATGTATTCCTACAAGAGAAGTTGAACAAGCCGTTGATAAATCTATTACCGGGCCTTTCAAGTTTAGTTTATAGGCAATTTGAGTGGCTATGAAATCCTTATTATTCAGCAAAAAAGTCCCGAACCCTTCTGAAACGCTGTCATCCTTTGAAAATGACGAAACAATCTGCCAGTACAAATTATCAGAGGCCCCCACATACAACCCTATGGGTTTTTTATAGGTTTCCGGGTTATAGCCTGCGTCTTCAAGAGCTTCCCACACAACCTCATGCAGTATTCGAATTTGTGGATCCATCACTAAAGCTTCAATATTGCTGTAACCAAAAAAATCATTATCGAACTTTTCTGCTTCTTCCAGATGTCCATGGGCTTTGATATAATTTGGGTTTTCTATTTCGTGAATATCTATTCCCGCTGATAATAATTCTTCTTGGCTGAAAAAAGTTATACATTCTTTTCCGGCCTTTAAATTATCCCATAATTCAGATATATTACCGGCTCTCGGAAATCTTCCACTCATACCTATAACAGCTATTTCATTTCCTGAATATTCAACCTTGTTCATATTCTATCTCCTAATATTCCTAACAGTCTGAGTTATTCTCAAATTCATCTTTCAGTTTGTTCTTTTTATCCCTCATTCTTCTTTTGCCTTTTTCAATAGAATTAATTAATTCCTTATCCTCTATCGGGTTAGTAATTACCGGCTTTTCATCAGTCAGATAACGAGCTAAACTTTGAACCGTAGTATACTGGAAAAGAACTTCTACCGGTATTTCGATGTTCAGCTCTTCTTTAATCTTTATTCCCAATTGGATTAAGCTTAGTGAATTGCCTCCCACATCAAAGAAATTAGCATCCGTACTAATATTTTTTACACAAAGCATATCTTCCCATATCTGCATTATACGCATTTCCATTTCACTTTCAGGTGCTATGCAACTGGTTTTGCCCTCTAATTCCCGGCCATAGTTATGGAGGACTTTTTTGTCTATTTTACCGCTGGAGGTTAGCGGAAATTCATCAACACTGTAAAACTTTGCAGGAATCATATAATCCGGTAAGCTTTTAAGTAAAAAGCTCTTGAGTTCCTCACTTTTTACAAGCTCATTATATTTAACATAAGCAGTCAGGTTTGCATTTTCATTATTCCGGTTTACTATAACAACGGCTTCATTTATATTCGGATGTCTTATAAGCCTGCTTTCTATTTCTCCAAGTTCTATACGGAATCCCCTGATTTTTATCTGATCGTCATTACGACCTATATATTCTATATTTCCGTCCTCCAGCCACCTTCCTATATCTCCTGTTTTATACATTCTCAGACCGATGTTAAACGGGTCGTCGAGGAAGCATCTTGCCGTAAGCTCAGGATTGTTGATGTATCCTTTTCCTACCTGATTACCTGAAATGTATATTTCTCCGTTCACACCAACAGGAGCAGGCTTTTTGTCTTCATCTAAAATATATATTTTAGTGTTGGGAACAGGTTTCCCTATGGGGATTTTTTCACTTTCCTTTGATATTTTGCAGTAAGTTACATCAATTGCTGCTTCTGTAGGCCCGTATAAATTAATCAATTCAGTTTCATCATTAAATTTTCTGTAGAACAGGTCTTTATGATTTAGGGTCAGCGCCTCTCCGCTGCAAATACATTTACGTAATTTACTTATTACCATGCCTTCAGGAACCACTGAAAGGAAAGCTGAAAGCATAGACGGAACAAAGTGTGTAACTGTAATCCCTTTATTGTTAATAAGATTAAGAAGGTAATCAGGCTCTTTTTCTCCACCCGGTTTTGCCAGATATATTTTTGCACCAAGTACAAAAGGCAGAATAATCTCCCAAACAGATACATCAAAGGTGTACGTGGTTTTTTGCAATATGGTATCTTGTTCAGTTATATTACAGATATCTTTCATCCATAAAAGTCTGTTCAAAAGACTTACATGCCGGATTACCACACCTTTTGGCAATCCGGTAGAACCTGAAGTGTATATGACATATGCCGCATCTTCCGGCTTAATTTCAGTATATGGATTCTTTGTACTTATTTCCTTTAATTCCGGGTTATTAATATTAATAATCTCTCCATCGTAACCGGAACCGATTATATTTTCTATGTTTGTAATAACAATTTTTGAACTGCAATCATTAAGCATAAAGGTTATTCTGTCTACAGGAGATTTTGGATCAATGGGCAAATAAGCTCCACCGGCCTTTATAACTCCCCAGATTGCTATCAGCATATCAATACTGCGTTTAATTATTACGCCAACCATATCGTTTGCACTGACACCTTTTTGTATCAATAGATTTGCTAATTGATTGACCTTTTCATTAAATTCTTTATAGGACATCTGACAATCATCACATAAAATTGCCGCCCTATTTTCCTTGGCAAGTGCATTTTTCTCAAGGTAAAAGCTTAGAGATTTGCTGAAATCATACTCTGTGTATGTATCGTTAAACTTTTCAAGCACTTTTTGTCTTTCATTATCTGAAAGTATGTCTATATTTTTTATGTGTGTGTCCGGCTTTTGTAATATGGTTTTTATAATTTTTCTGAAACCGTCACTGAACCGCTTGATTGTATCAGCCTTAAAAAGGTTTGTGGAATATTCTATATTGAATGTTATGTCTCCGTTATCTTTTTCAAATCCTATAAGGCTTAAATCAAATTTGGAGACTGGCTTTTTAAATGTGTATGGTTTAAAGACCAATCCCGGAATACTTGTCTCAGATATTGAATAATTCTGCCATACAAACATTATGTCAAAGAGAGGGTTCCTGCTCTTATCCCTTGTAATTGCCAATTTATCAATAAGGTCTTCAAATTGATAATCCTGATTGTTAAAAGTATTTATTATATTCTCCCTGACCTCTTTCAGGAAATCATTATATTTCTTTTCTTTCTCAGGGAAATTTCTGACAGGAAGAGTATTTACAAACATCCCGATAATATCTTTCAGTTCGTCATATTTTCTGCCTGAAACAGCGGTACCTACAACAATATCAGTGCTGCCGCTTAATTTGTTCATAAGAATAATGAATGCAGACATAAAAAACATATATAATGTAGCATTTTCATTTCTGCACAGCTCAGCCAATCCATCTATCTCTTGTCTCGTAATTGTAAAACTGTGTACATCGCCTTCATATTTTTTCAAATAAGGCCTTTGAAAATCAACCGGGAGATTTAGTACAGGAGCTTCTTTTTTAAACGTTTCCAGCCAGTATTTCTCCTGATTCAATAATTCTTCTTTTCCCTGAAGCTGACTTTGCCATTCAGAGTAATCCTTGTATTGAATCTGCAAATCCTTAACTACTCTGTCTGCGTATAAATCCATTATTTGATTTATGAGAATACCTTCTGATACACCGTCTGTGATTATATGATGAATGTCTATAATCAAAATATGTTTATTGCTGTTTATTTCTATTAATCCTATTCTTAATAAGGGTGGTTTACTCAAATCAAAGGGTTGTATAAACTCCGATATTATTTTTTCAATATCCCCTTCAAGGGAATTGAAATAACTAATTCCTATTTTTGAATCTTCAAATACTTTTTGATATAATTCTCCTTCTCTAAAAACAAAACCGGTTCTCAGTGTTTCATTTTTTAATATTAACTTTTTAAATACTCCCTCTAATTTTTCCTTATCCAGTGAACCTTCCAGCACAGCTATTATTGGCTCATTGTATGCTGTTGAATTAAGATTCAGTTGATTTAATATATAAATTCTCTTTTGTGCTGAGGATGTTTTATAATAATCGTTTACGGGTGCAGCTTTTATAACCGGCTCATAACCGTGGCTTGTATCTTCAATCAACTTTGCCATTGCCTCAATGGTCGGTTTGTGGAAGAACTCCCCTATTGAAATTTGTGTACCGGTTTCTTTTCGGGTTTTTGCAATCATGCTAATAGCTTTTAGTGAATCCCCTCCAAGTTCAAAGAAATCATCCCTGACCCCGATTTTATCTATACCGAAGAAATCCTGCCAACTTTGGGCTAACAATCTTTCCTTTTGATTCCGTGGTTCTACATAATCCGATAGCAAGTCAGGCCGGGATTTTATAATTTTATTCTGTACACTGTCGTCAATAACCTCAGGTATTGTATCCAAATGAAGCCATTTACTGCTTCTCTTCTGGATACTGCCTGATGAAATTATTATTTGGTTGGCACATTGCAAAGACATAAGCTTTTCAAAAGAGGCTATCCCTTCTTCAAGGTTCATTGCATATGCTATTCTATTAATACCAAGGTTTGTAGTACTAGCCTTCTCTTCCTTTTCAAATAGCCAGGTCTCCCAGTTGACACTTATCCAATTGAGTTTTCCCATACTTCTATGCATCTGAGCAAAATAATCCATATAAATATTTGCTGCTGCATAAGCCGTATCACCAAGACCTCCCAATATACTGGAAAGTGATGAAGTTAAAAGGCATAAATCCAGATTTTTATTTCTAAAAATTTTATCTATTACCATGAGTCCATAGACTTTGCTTCTGAACTGGGTTTCAAAATCCTCTTCTTCCATTTCTTTTGCAGCCTTTGCATTTTTCCCTACAACACCTGCTGTATGGATTACACCGTTAATCTCACCGGTTTTTTTCTCAATATCCTTTACTATTTCCAGTACCTTATCGTAATCTGAAATGTCCTGTGAATAATAAAGTATCGTACCTCCAAAATCTTCAAGTACCTTTAATTTTTTTATTTTACCAGCCAATTCATTACTCTCAACAATATATTTGTCCCATTCATCTCTTTCAGGAATCAGAGTTTTGCCTATTATGGCAACCTTCGCATTATAAGAGGTAATCAGATATTTTGCCAGATTAAATCCAAGATCACCAAGTCCTCCTGTTATAAGGTAAACTCCTTTAGATTTCAAATATTTGTTTATTCCGCTGTATTCCTTTAAATTCAGCTGTTCAAAATATTGTACCCATCGGCGTTTTCCTCTGTATGCTATTACTCTTTCTCCTATGGGAGCATTTATTTCATTTACTAACTGCTTTGCAATAAAATCTGTTGATTTGTTATTTAAGCTTTCATACTCAACGTCTATACATGCACAGCCAATGTTCAAATATTCCTGAGAAATAACTTTTGCTGTAGAAATAAGTGTTGAATTTTCCGGTTCTATACTCTCCAATCCGGTGATTTCATGAAGGTTGGAGGTAATTATATATATGTTGGTTTTGTTGCTTCGGTTATATTTGTCTGCCCCTTTTACAATATTCAGCAAACTGTATAACCCGGTTCTCTGCGCACTGTCAAACCTCTTCTTTAAGTCCTCTTCATGTGTTGTGTTACTTTCCAAAGACCACATATGTATAATTGTGTCCGGGTTTATTTTGTCCTCCTTTAGTTCTCTGAACAGACAATCGTAGCTGTCAGAATCAAAAGGATTCAGTATATAAGAGCAAGGGTCAATTTTTTTATAAACTTCGCCAAGTGTAACCTCTATTACTTTACAATTCTTCTCATGGAACACTTCCGAAATTCTTGACTCCAGACTGTACTTGGAAGTATGAAATAATAAAACGACAGGTTCGTTCTTATTACTCCTGTCATTCTCGATTAGAGGTACATTTTTCCATGAAGGTACATAGAACCAATCGTTCAATGAAGGCTCTTTATATATATCCGTAGCGCCTGCTATTTCACTGTTTGAAACCTGTTTATACTCATTATCAGGCCAATACGGTTGGCTTTCGAAGGGATATGTCGGCAAAGGTATACGCCTTCTCTTTTCGTCCCTGTAAAAGTTATTCCAGTTAATATTAATACCCCTGAGCCATAGTCTGCCAATCCTGTTTAAAACAAAGAAAATATCTGATATTTCACTATTTTCGGTTTTAATAATATCAGTAACTGTAACTCCGTTAATTTCTTTTTTGCCGTTTGTAATAAGAGAATGAACCAATAAGGCTAAATCACGTCCGGGGCCGATTTCCATGAATACACAGTTTTGCTCTTTTAATATCTCCTTGATTCCATCCGAAAAATTTACAGTCTCTCTTATTTGTCTTACCCAGTACGCCGGTTCCAATACCTCATTATTTTCAACCAATCTGCCTGTCACATTTGAAATTAAAGGGTATACCGGAGGCGAGAAAACAATCTCCTTAAGCCCTTCCATATATTCATCCAATATGCAATCCAACAGATGTGAATGTGCCGCATGTGTGCTCTTTAACGGCATACAGATTATGCGTCTGTTTGCCAATTCTTTACTGAGGGCCTCGATTTTTTCAGTTTTGCCGGAAATAACACAGGAAAGGCCATTATCTATAGCCAATGACAGCTCTGAATCCATAAAAGGCAAAATCTCTTCTTTTGGTAAAGGAACACTCAGCATCATGCCTTTACACGTTTTGCTAATGAGTTTACCCCTTAACGTAACCAACTTTATCGCATCTTCAAGTGTAAATACCTTTGCTATACATGCTGCCGTAATTTCTCCCAAACTATAGCCAATCAACATACTGGGCTTTATCCCCCAACTTATTAAAAGCCTCGCCAAAGCATACTCAAAAATAAACAGTACCGGTTGTAAAAATTCAGTTTCATGCAGCTTATTCACTGCAGATAAAATATTATCGCGGGGATACAATATTTCTTTCAAATCGCTTCCACTTTGCAATTTCAGTATATCGAAGCACTTGTCTATTTGTTGTCTAAAGAAGGAATTATATCTATAAAGTTCTATTCCCATATTAATGTATTGAGCACCCTGACCAGAAAACATGAAAACAATATTAATGCTCCTGTCGTTAGCCTTTACAATATTTATATGGCTTTCTCCGGAAACATCCCCTTCAAGAACATTAATTGCATCTTTCAAATCTGAGCAAATAAGCATTTTTCTATTTTGAAAGGGTTTTCGTCCAACCTTTAGAGTATAGGCTATGTCTGACAGATTTTCATCCGGATTATCCCTGATAAAGTCTAACAGATTACGGGTTTGAGTTTGAAGTGCAGACTCGGTTTTTGCTGATAATACCAATAATTGTGGCATATCGGACTCGAAGCTTTCAAATACCTCTTCAGGAGGTTCTTCAAGAATAATGTGTAAATTGGTACCACCTACTCCAAAGGAGCTTACTCCGGCCCTTAATGGGTAATCACCTCTTTCAAAACCTTTGAGCTTGTCATTTATATAAAATGGACTGTTCTCCAGATCAGGATTTGGTTCACCCGTGTGTAACGACGGGAACAACATTTTGTGCTTCAATGAGAGTACAGTTTTAATGAGTCCTGCTATACCTGAAGCACTGTTTAAATGTCCTATATTAGTCTTAACAGAACCGATAGCTATTCTGTTTCTCTTATCAATATTTTTAAATGCATTTTTCATTGCTTCTATTTCAATAGAATCACCAAGCTTTGTGGCACTTCCGTGACCCTCTATGTATCCTATGCTTTCAGGCTCAACTTCTGCCATCTGCTGGGCAAGTTGTATTACAAGCGACTGTCCTTCAATACCGGGGGCGGTATACCCAATCTTGTCATTACCATCATTATTTATAGCAGAACCTTTAATTATTGCGTGAATGGTATCTCCATCCTCAATAGCATTTTCAAGTCTTTTAAGGATTACTAAGCCAATACCGTCACCAAATACCGCCCCACCGGCTTCTCCTGAAAATGAACGGCAGTGACCATCCGGTGATACTATCATCCCGTCCTGATAAAGGTAGCCCTTTCTTTTGGGGAAATACACTGAAACCCCACCGGCTATTGCTATATCACATTCTCCTCCCAGGATTGACTGTGCCGCCAGATGAACAGAAACAAGTGAAGTTGAACATGATGTAAACACAGTGATTACAGGCCCTTTAAGGTTTAACTTATAAGCAATTCTTGTACTCATTAAGTCCTTATCATGTAAAAGTGTCTTTGAGAAGGCATCCAAGGATTTCCCTGAATTAAAATCATTCCATATTCCTTGTTCGCCTGCTAATATTGTGTGGGATTCCCAAAGAGGATTTGGTGTACCTCCTACAAAAAGTCCAATGGTGCCATTATACTGCTCAGGGTTATAGCCTGCATTCTCCAACGAATCCCACGCACATTCGTGCAGAAGACGCATTTGAGGATCCATAATTTTTGCTTCTTCAGGTGTATATCCAAAGAATTCTGAGTCAAAGTATTCAGGTTTTCTCATACTAGCTCGTACTTTTACATAGTTTGGGTCATTTATAAGCTCCTGACTTACTTTTAACTCCTCTAATTCTTTATCTGTTAGTATTTCAATGGACTCAATACCATTTTTAAGATTTTCGAAAAATTCTTCTGTATTGTCAGCGCCGGGAAAACGTGCTGTTATTCCAATTATGGCTATTTCTAAGCCTGACCTCATTTGATTTTCCTGATCCATTTATGAATCTCCACCCTTATGATATAGTTGTGTTTTCGTCAGATTAATCTTCCTCATCATCAGCTATGTCTTTCTTTTTAAGCTGTTTTCTAAGATTGTATCTCGCCTGTATACTGTTTTTTCCTTTTACTACTTGGTTTTCTCGTTGTTGATTTACCTCTTGAGTATCATTATCTTCATTGGAATTTTGTAAATTAGCAGCCAATGTACGAATAGTAGAAAATGTAAATAACTTCAAGATCGGTATGTTAGTATTAAGCTGTCTTCTTAAATTATTTGTAATCTGAATCATATCCAGTGATGAAGCACCTAAATCAAAAAAATTATCATCGATACCAATTTCATCATAACCGAAGAAATCTGCAAATACCTTGGCTATTGTTTCTTCCAGTTTGTTTGCAGGCATTACATAAGAGTTTTTTAGATTTGGACGCTGTTTTTTACTGTTACCGCTATCTTTTAAGCTTTCCGTAGAATTAATGCTGTCAAGCTTTATCCATTTATCCACTCTTTTGTTAAGGTCACCTGATGAAATTATTACCTGTCCAATACCCGGATTGTTCATTATACGTTCAAAGGCTTCAACACCTTGCTCCGGTTCCATCAGCAATTCATCCAGGGAAGTACTGAAGCTGAACTGAGTTTTATCTGAGTTAAACCGCCACCCCTCCCAGTTCACAGTCAACCATTCTTTCGAAGCAACTCTGTTAAATTCATTAACAAAAGAATCCATAAATATATTTGCGGCAGAATATGCACAAAAGCCCAATCCTCCAAGTAGTGCCGACGTGGATGATGTCACTGTGAGGAAATCCAATTCCCTGTCCTTAAATACTTTATACAATGTAAGAAGACCGTGTATTTTAGGATTAAACTGTTCTATGCAATCCTCTTTATTCAACTGTTCCACCGTTCTAAATAAAGAATCTCTCATTGTCGCTGCTGCGTGTATTACACCATCTATATGTCCGAAATGTCTTTCCGCCTCATCAACTATTGTCTCCATACTCTCTTGGTCAGCAACGTCACAAGTATATGTCAGAATTTTTGCACCTTGTTTCTCAAGATATAATAAACTCTGGATTTTCATTGAAATCTGTTCATCTTCACGGTGGCTTTCCAGCCATTGCTCCCATTTATCCCTTCTTGGGAATTCAGATTTTCCGGTTAATATAAGTTTTGCGGAATACTTCTCTGCAAGATACTCTGCCAGCTTCAGACCAATGTTCCCCAGACCGCCGGTAATCAGATATACTCCATTATTTTTAAAGCTTGAATTTTCTCTGTTGGCATCTTGCGTTAATCTCATCGGGGAATAACTTGGTGTATATCGTATGCAATTTCTATATGCTACAACGGTTTCTGTTTTTTCATCGAAAATGTCAGCTAATACTTTTTTTATTAGCTTTTTCTCAGTTACCTCATCTTTTGGAATACAAATATCAATGTTTTTGCATTCGATGAACGGGGCTTCCTGAGGTATTACCTTGCACGGGCCTAGTACTGCAGATTTAGCCGGATTTACCTTCTCAGCACCATTTATATTGTGCAGATTATTAGTAGCTACAACAATCCTGACTTTATCCGTGACACTTTGTTTTAATAATGCCTTTAAGATATAAACCAAACTGAAAAAACCTGTATCCAGTTTCTCATTTATGGAATCTAATTCCAGTGTATTAATTCTTTCATCTTCATCAATACCCCACAAAAATAGAATATTGCTTGGAAGCTCTCCGTTCTTTTGCAGCTCGTTAAGTAGATTATTATAATCCTCCTCACGATTTACATTTATAGTGTATTCTGAATCATCTACCTTGTTAAAGTCTGAACCTTTAGTAACTTTAATAACATCCTCTGTTTTCTCTTTAAGTGCTTCAAGTAATTTACTATTAAAGCTAATATTATTTGTGAATACCAGCCAGGTAGATTTATTATTATCCGTACTATTTAAAATACTTGGAGCTGACTGCTTCCAAAGGGGTAAATAAAACCAATCTGATATATCTGTTTTCTTCGTTATTTCAGTATCCTGCTTTTGAAGTCCCATAGTAAAAGGATTTCCTTCTATCCAGTACTTTTGGTGTTCAAAGGGATAGGTAGGCAGGGAAACCCTCTTCCTTTCCTTCTGATGATAAAATCTGTTCCATTTTAAATTTATGCCATTAAGCCACGCCTGTCCTATCAACCATAAAACATGGCTGTGAAGTTCAACATCCTTGTTACAGCACATTGCAAGCTTTACAACACCTTCATCAGGTTTATTATTTAGAGCATTTTCAATGGATTCTCCAAAATCTATTAAAACATGTTTACCGTCTGTTTCTATTTCAGAACTATTTGATTTAGTGTTTGTCTGATTATTTCTTGTCCAGAAAGTTAAATTTTCAAAGTCTTCCCTATTAATAAATCTTCCGTATTGTATGTCGAAGCATTGAATAACAGGCTCGGAAAATTCTATATCCCAAAGAAGTTCTTTAAATTTATCATGAAAAGTACCGGAACACTCAATCCCTTTATCCATGTTATCAATTATACTCAGTCTTAATTCGATCAGAGGGAACAGTCTGTCCTCCGGGGCCGCTTCTGAAAGTAGCAATGAGATTAATCCTCCCGCACCGTCCCCCCTTACAATATCCGGTACTATTCCCCAATAAATAAGAAGCTTTGCCAAAGCATACTGCATCACGAAAACAACGAAAACACTATTTGTATTCAGATACTCTGTATCGTAATTGCGTTGAGCCGGATTCTTAACCAAATCTGTGAACCAAGAAGGCAAATTCAAACCCAGCCTTTTAATAACCTGATCTAATGCCTCTTTGAATACCGGCTCTGATTCATATAATTCAATATATCTGATAATTTTTATTATTTCCGTTGAATGAAAATTAAAGGTAATAAGTGTTTTCTCACCTTCAACATAACCGGAAAGGTCGCAATCGTTCCCAAGATTTTTAATTGCATCGCTAATATCTTTACAAACAAATGCCTTTCTATGGTTAAAGTGATACCTTCCGGTTTGGAGGGTATACCCAACATCATTCAAATCCAGATTAGGATTTTCCTGTAAATGCTTCCTTACCCTTGAAATCTGATTATCTAAAGCAGTTTTTGTTTTTCCCGAGAACATTAGCAACTCAGGTGTTAATGGACTTTGTTCTTTTTTAATTTCAGGTGCTTCCTCTATAATCACGTGGGCATTAGTTCCTCCAAGCCCCAAGGAGCTTACTCCGGCCCTTAGAGGATATTTTTCACTTTTCCATTCCGTGGGCTCCGTTACAAGATAAAATGGACTGTCTATTAAATTTAATTTTGGATTTGCAGCTGTAATATTTAAAGTTGAAGGTATAATCTTATTTTTTAATGCCAATGCTGTTTTAATCAGCCCTGCAATCCCAGCCGTACAATCCAGATGCCCTATATTTGACTTAACCGACCCAATACCGCAGTAATTTTTCATTGATGTATTGAATGCCTGTTTCAGAGCTTCTATCTCAACACTGTCTCCAAGTGGAGTAGCAGTTCCATGAGCTTCAATATAGCTAATGGATTCTGGACTAATACCAGTTCTCTTTAAAGCTGCCTGTATTACCTTTTTTTGTCCCTCAATACTTGGGGCAGTATATCCCGCTTTATTAATACCATCATTATTTATTTCAGCCGCTTTGATTACGGCGATAATATTGTCCTTACTTTTAATTGCATCATCTAACCTTTTTAACACAACTGCAGCCGCCCCGGTTCCTCCTACAAAACCTTTTCCGTCTATGTCAAAAGCTCTGCAATGCCCATCAGGTGATTTGACCATACCATCCTGATACAGATACCCTGTTTTATCGGGTAACGGACTTATAGTAGCCGAACCGGCAATAGAAATATCACATTCTTTTCGTATCAAGGACTGACATGCCAGTGCTACTGAAACTAAGGATGTTGAACAAGCTGTATAAGTAGACACAACAGGGCCTGTTAAATTTAATTTGTATGCTACTCTGGTGCTCATATAATCTTTATTGAAAAGCTGTTCTGAAGCAAAATCCCCCAGTATTTTAGTTTTGCCGGAGCCAACAACCAGAGATTCCCAAAATAAATTTGGTGATGCACTTCCGAACAAGCCTATTGAACCTTCGTAATTCCAAGGGCAGTATCCACTGTCTTCAAGTGCTTCCCAAATAATCTCATGGAAAACCCGAACCTGCGGGTCCATGACTTCAGCCTCACGAGGAGAATATGAAAAGAAATCCGCATCAAAATTCTCAATTCCATTCATAACTCCCTGTGCTTTTACGTAATTACTATCCCGAGCAAGTTTGGGGCTAACCCCTGCTTTTATTATTTCTTCTTCCGTAAAGAAGCTGATACATTCGGTACTGTTCACCAAACGATTCCAATATTCATAAATATCTGATATGTTTGGCAGTCTTACAGACATTCCTATTATTGCAATATCGTTTGTTTCAGGGGCTTCATCTGTTTTCTGTGTGTTTTCTTGTGTTTGCCCCGGGGTTTCCATGGAAGCTAGCTTCTTTTCAGTATTATCAGCTAGGCTGAGAGCTAAGCCACGTACTGTAGGAAACTGGAAAATTGTTGTAATAGGCAATTCTTTATTAAAATGAGTGTTTAGCTTATTATTAAGCCTAATCAGATTTAAGGAATTGCCTCCTATATCAAAAAAATTATCATTTATTCCTATCTTATCTATACCAAGTACTTCTTTCCATATCTCGATGATTTCTCTTTGGATTTCCGTCTGGGGTTCAATATATTTTGTCTCAATATTTGGACGCACATTGTTCCATTCAGGCAACAACTTTCTGTCTATTTTGCCGTTTTGTGTCAGAGGCATCTTATCAAGCCTAATAAAAAATGAAGGAAGCATATAATATGGAAGTTCCCCGGATAAGAAATTGTTTATTTCAGAATCTGTAACTTCCTCACCTGATGTAAAGTATGCACACAAATGTACATTGCCTTCTCTATCTGACTTTGGAATTACTACAGCTTCCATAATCTTTTCGTATTTTAATAGTTTATTTTCAATTTCTTCTAACTCTATTCTGAAGCCTCTTATTTTCACCTGAAAGTCATTCCTTCCAAGGCACTCTATGTTTCCATCAGGAAGCCACCGGGCCAAATCTCCTGTTTTGTACATCTTCTGAAATGTAGCTGAATACCTGTTGCTACTTTCAGCTTCTGTTATAAAAGGATTAGATACGAATTTTTCTTTGTTAAGTTCATCTCTGTTTAAATATCCTCTTGCCAGACCAACACCACTTAAACATAGTTCTCCCGGTACACCCACGGGCTGGAGTCTGTTATGTTTATCAACAATATAGCACCGGATATTGGATAAAGGGTTCCCTATGGGCACCATAGATTCATTTTGATGATCTTTTAAAGAGTATTTGGTAGCATAAATTGTGCATTCGGTGGGCCCATATATATTCTCCAGTCTTATACCAGTACCCAACTCTTTAAATTGCTTCACAAGATCAGGTTTCAGTGCTTCTCCTGCCGCAAAAATATATTTTAAACTCTTTAACTTACGAATATTTTCTTTTGTTTGGGACAAGCTTTCTAGAATATATCTGAACATTGATGGTACAAGGTTCAAGTGGGTTACACCAAAAGCTTCTACTGCATCAATAATCTTATAGGGATTCTTTTCTTCGCCTTTATTTAATATGACCAGTTTGCCCTTACCTATAAACCATCCAAAAAGCTCAGTTACAGATACATCAAAGGTAAATGTTGTTTTGAGTAAATATGTATCTGTTTCCTTAAGGGGATATCTATTTTCCAAATCTAGCAATATATTTACGACACTTCTATGTTCGACCATTACCCCTTTGGGATTACCGGTAGAACCTGATGTATATATTACATATGCAAGATTGCCTGAATCAGGTTTTCTTTCGGGATTGTCGCTGTTTTCCCCGTCGGTAGACTCTTTATCAATAAAAATCAAATGTCCGCCAAAATCTATTTTTGGGCAATGCTCAAAAGTACTTATTAGTGCACATATTTTTGAGTCATTTATTATAAACTTGTTTCTGTCAATTGGATTATCCGGATCAATAGGAACGTATGCACTGCCAGTTTTCAATATGGCCAAAACACCTATCATCATTTCTAATGAAGGATATAGCAATATGCCTATTTTTGAATCTGGAACAGTATTTACTTTTTTATTAATCAGCCTTGCTAATTGATTTACCCTTCTGTTCAGTTCAAGATATGTAATCCTGTTATTTCCATATTTAACCGCAATACAGTCAGGGCTTTCCTCAACACGCTTTTCAAAAATCTCATGAATCAAAAGCCCATCATTATATATGCTATTTGTATCGTTGAATAAATGTAAAATGTCTTCTTTTTCACCCTGAGTCAAAATGTTCAAAGAACCTAAGGTGCTATCGCTTTTTTCTATCAATTCCCTTAATATCACTTCATAATGTCCAACCAGATTTTGAATCGTTTTTGTACTATATAATTCACAGTTATATAGTAATTTAATTTCCATAGTCGATTCGGACAGGTTCACTATTATTGTCATATCATAATTGGTTTTTTCAAAACTGGAGTACTCTTTAATCCGTAAAGGATTATCATCGCTCGTGAGTGATTGGTCAATTGGGTAATTTTCGATTACAAATATTGATTGAAATAGTTCCTCTTCTCTATGAGTCCCGCTATATTTCTTTATGTCAACTAGTGGTGTAGCTTCATATTCTTTTCTTTCCTGAAGGCTACAACTTACATTTTTAATGTAGCTTAATACGTTTTCCTCCGAAGATGCTTTAATCCTTAAAGGAATTGTATTAATAAACATTCCTACAGTATTTTCAATATTTTTTATATCAGCCGGTCTAACAGCTGTGGTGGTTCCAAAGGTTATATCCTCCTCGTTACAATAATTAAATAGTAAGACACCCCAAGCACTGTATAATAACGATGCTGCTGTTATATTATTAAATCTTGCAAAATCATATATTTTTTTTGTAAGCTCTTCTGGAATGGAGAATAAGTGACCTGTTACTTTTTTTTCACTTGCATTATCGTTAATTGCTTTACGGTCTAAAATTGATTTTGAAGAATAATTTCTGAGATATTCACTCCAGAAATCTTGCTGCATTTTTTTATTATCTGCTCTAAGCCATTTTATGTACTCATGATACTTTTGCTTATTATTTAACCAGATTTCCTTATTATGTGCTAAACATTTATAGGCATTAAAAAAATCTCTTAATACTATACCCGTACTCCAACCGTCATACAGAATATGATGGTGAGTTATAATTATGTTATAGGATTTTTCAGTTAACTTGCATAAAGTCACTCTAAAGGGAACCTCAGTTAAATCAAAAAAATCATTTCTGTCTTCATCAATAATCTTATCAAGTCTTTCTTCCTTGTCCCTATACTCGGCCAAATCAAAAAAGCTTATTCGGGTTTCATTTTTTTTAAGAATTATCTGAACCGGGTTCGTAAGATTATTCCATCTAAAAACAGTTCTCAGCATTTCGTTTGCATTTACAACCAAATCCCATGCCCTTTGAAATACTTTAGTGTTTACTTCACCTTCAATTCTTAATCTCAATTGTTCTAAATAATAGCTACTTTTCTGATTAAGCAGATAATGAAATAGGATTCCCTCCTGTACAGGTGACAAAGAAAGAATATTCTCAATATTATTTTTATCAATTGTTTTTGGAAGTACGTCCATATTATTTTCCCTTCTTAACTATTTTAATAGGAACAATTATCTGTTTAAATACAGAATTTAACATTAAATAAAGGATGCCTTAAAGGCATCCCAATTAATGTTGTAAAGCTCTATTTCTACCCGACTTACAATTGTTTAAACACCTCATTATCCCTTAAAGTATCAAAAGCTGAATCGTTTAACATATCTTTATTGGGTAATCCAAGCTCAAAGCCTTTTTTAAGTCTGTTAATACACTTTTCCGCATTGCCTGATAAAGCGTGTGCTTTGGCTGCCAGAAAATATGCCCAGCAAACACTATCCCTGTTGCTTATCCTTGAACGTTTAAAATCATCATCATCAGTCTCAGCCAATAGTATTGCTTTTTCTAATAGCTGTGCACCTTTTTCAAAATTACCTTCTTTGGTACTTACATCTCCCTGTACAAATAAATTGTCATAGCTGTTATACCAACCGAATAGAACAGGATATTTCTTGTACATTTTGAACCCAACTTTTTCCGCAAGAGCATATGAAGCCTCATTGGAGTCGAAGCAGCTCCATCCTATTCTATCCATACTTTCACTCAGGCAATATTCTACACAGGCTGAAACTACTCTGGTTGCCAGTCCTTTTTCTCTGAAGTCTTCGTCTGTTTCAACACCAATCTCACAGTTACCGTCGAAAACATGATCAGCCATACACCAACTTACAATATCCTTATCCTTTATAATGCAAAATCCGAATCCATTCTTAAGAAAATCCTCTTTCCCCAACCAGCTCTCGGTAAAAGCCCATTGCTGAATTTCTTCAACATTATTCAGGTCAGTGCTTTCCATCAATTCACTGTCAATTTTCCTGAGTTTGAAACCCTCCAGCATATCAAGGCTCAAAACTGGATCTCCGGCATAAAAGTTATAATACCTTCTATACGTTTTCCCCGGATATATTTCTTTTAATGCAATTTCCAATTCCTTTTCCCATTCCGATGAATCATCATAAAAGAAAAAGTAATCTACTTCTTTACCTTCATTTTTTATCTTGGGAAATATATCGTTAATTATCAGTTCTGATAAACTCGAATTAAAATTCTGATTTTTCTCGTTGCCTCCCATATAAAAATGGTGGACTCCGTCAAACATACATGCAGTACGAGGATTTTCCAAATCATCTACATATACATCCCCTTGAACCTTACCACTCAGTATTGCTTCAATTCCAAGATTGTATTCCAGTGTTTTGAATAGAGGTCTCACTTTTACATATTTGTCCAATTCTAATTTAAGCATGAAATGCCTCCTTATTTTTTAATTATCTAAATTGATAATATTTTATTTTGAAAAATTTGGTCCAACTTTTTTCTTCTTAAATCAATAGGCGTTTTCTTGGCGTCTAATACTGAAACAACCATTTGAACCGCCTTAAAAACCTGCTCTTTTTCAGGGTACAGCTTTTTTTCTCTCAATTCCAAATATAGCGCTTCAATCTCTTTGTAAGGTGTCACTACATCCTTTTGGTATGTATTTGTATCATTATTACAGTTTTTTGTACTTATGGCTATTTTAAGGCATCTGGCTATTAGCGCCAATGCCTGCTCTCTTCCAATAACAACGCTGTCTCTTATTTGGTCTATTTGGGTGAATTCATTAAAGGAGAATGCTTCAATAAGTGACGTATTCTTTTTAATCAAAAATTTTAATACATCCTTAGGGCCAATTTCAATAGCTACTCTTACTCCAGCATCAACAAGATACGAAACTGATTGAGTCCACCTTATAGGTGATTCCAACTGCCTAGTCAAATTTTCAACCACACTGTTCTCGTCGGTATATGGGAGAGCACTGTAATTTGAAATTACGGGAATTTTAGGGGGATTAAATTTAAACTGTCTGAGCACTGATTTCATCTCTTCGGCTGCCTTATGCATTAAAGGACTGTGAAAAGGGCCCGACATTTTAAGTGGAAAGACAATGGCACCTTTCTTCTCTAACTCTTGTGCAACTTTCATCATGCTTCCATTGTTCCCTGATATTGAACATTGGGTAGGTGTATCGTATGCCGAGATATATACTCTATCATTATCTCCCGAAATTTCCATACAGGTTTCCTCAACGATATTACTGTCTAAATTTATTACCCACATCATTGTTCCATCGCATGAGGAAATTGCTTCTTTGATAATGCGCCCCCGCTGTTTTACTATTTCCACTGCATCAGAGAAATTTATTATTCCGCTGGCACATAGGGCTGAATATTCTCCAAGGCTATGTCCTAAACAATAATCCGGCAAAAAACCGAATTCTGACTCAAATGTCCTGTATACCGCTAAACTGGCAACCAACAATGCAACTTGTGAGATCTCAATCTTATTCAACTCATCTTTCAAATCAGTTGAAAAACAAATTTCTTTTAGATTTATTTTCAGTATCTCACTTGCTTCCTCAAAAGTACTTCTGACAGCTTCGGAGTTTTCGTAGAAGCTTTTAACCATCATTGTATGCTGTGAACCAACGCCCGGAAAAACTAATGCAATCTTTGGCAAAACATTGTCCATTTTAAATCTCCCAATAAGTGTTTACTTATCTTAACATCAATTATGAAGCAACAACGCTTTTCTGTCTATTTTTCCATTTTGTGTTAATGGTAATTTATTTAACATAATATACTGATTCGGGATCATATACTCAGGTAATTGAGTCTTTAAAAACTGCTTGATTTCTTTTGCAGTTAATTCCTCCCTGTCAGTAAGTATATATGCAGTCAAAACAGGATTGATCTGCTCCTGATTCTTTAATACTACAACACATTGTTCAACATATTCATATTCACCAATCTTAGACTCAATTTCTCCCAATTCAATCCGCAATCCTCTAATTTTGACTTGGTTGTCCATTCTGCCAAGAAATTCGATATTTCCGTCAGGTAAAAGACGTGCAAGATCTCCTGTCCTATAAATTCTTTCTTCACTATTTATGGCAATACCTGTGAATTTTTCTTCTGTCAATTTGGGTTGGTTCAGGTATCCCCTTGCCAGCCCATCACCTGCAATACATAATTCACCGCTGCTCCCTACCGGCTGCAAATCAGACCCATTGATAATATAAATCCTTATATTATCGATGGGTTTTCCGATAGGTACTATATCATTATTCACATCATTACAATCAAAATAAGTTACGTCAACGGTTGCCTCGGTTGGCCCATATAAATTAGTCAGAAATGCATTGCCGCTTTTACCGATTGTTTCATTAAACTTTTTAACATGTATGGGCAGCAGAGCTTCACCACTGCAAAACACCTGCTTCAAGCTTGATAGTTTTTTTACGTATTCAGTATCTTTAAGGTAATTTAAAAACGAATTAAACATGGAAGGTACGAAATGGATTATTGTAACCTGGCTCTTTTCCACTTCCTCAATTATCCCCTGTGGAAATTTTTCATATCCGGGGCCCAGTAGTGCCACCTTGGCACCTGTAATAGCCCACAAGAACAACTCCCATACAGAAACATCAAATACAAAAGGTGTTTTGTGTAAAATAGTGTCACTCTGAGTGAGGGGATATTTATTTTTCATCCAGTTAAGTCTGTTGACCACAGAATAATGTTCTACCATTACCCCCTTAGGGTTCCCTGTGGAACCTGAAGTATATATTACATAAATTAAATCAGATGGCTCTATTGAGTCGTTGGTATATTCAGGCAAAGAATAAATGGACTCTTGTTCTAAATCTATAATTTTAGTGTTTATCCCCTGAAGTTTGTCTAAGAACCTGGTAGTGGTAAGCAAATATTCACTGTTACTATCCGAAATAATATACTCAATTCTTTTTACAGGAAGCTCCGGTGAAATCGGAAGGTAAGCAGCTCCGCTTTTTATTATTCCAAATATCCCAATAATCATCTCAAGAGAGCGCTCCAGCATTATCCCTATTATGTTTCCTGTGGAAATTCCCTTTGTATGTAATAAATAGGCGACCTGACTTGATTTCTTATCCAGTTCTCCATACGTAAGACTTTTCTCACCGAAAATTACTGCTTTAGCTTCCGGATTCTTTTTTACCTGCTCCTGAAACAGTTTTATAACCGTTTTATCCTTTGGATAAACTGCTTTTGTATCATTAATATGCTGGTATAAAATCTCGATATCACATGTGTTACCCATATCTGTCATATGAATAATCTCCTTGAACCTTTAAGGGTCTGGTACTTTTTTCGCTTATTTTTTTTCTATTTTTCTATATTTCTTAGTGAAGCTGTTACCTAATATCATTTCATGTATTTGATTACTTCCTTCAATTATTTCCAATACTTTAGAATCCCTATAGTATCTTGCTGTCGCATGATTTTCATTACAACCGGTGGCACCCATGATTTGAACGGCGTTATCAGCATGTCTGTGTGCAGCTCTTGTTGTAAAATATTTTGCAATCATGACTTTTTCTGCATAGTTAGGGTTATTCAAATCTTTTGCCCTGCAGGAATTAACGCATAAATGACCCGCAGCTTCGTAATCCACACCCATTTTGGTTATCATTTCTTTAATAGTACTTTGGTCAATAAGTCTTGAATTAAAAGTTTTTCTCCGTAAAACATGATTACAACAGTAATTCAGACACCCGCCTATAATACCAAGGGCTGTGAAAGACACACTGACCCTCCCGTAATCCAAGGCATAAGGAGCAATGTGAGAAAATGCAAAACCCGGTTTTGCTATAATATTCTCCTTATCGACCTCACAATCATTAAACTCAAGTACTGCCAAATAGCTTGCCTTGAATCCCAGCATATTTGTAATTGGTATTATTTCAAACCCCGGTGTATTCTTCTCAACAATACATGCCACAGGTTTTCCGCTTTCATCATCCATCATTCCAAAGACAACAAATATATCTGCTAAACCGCCAAAGGTAATCCATCTCTTCTTTCCGTTTAGTATAATTTTATCACCTTTGGGAGTAAATCTGGTTTTAATCCCTCTGATATCACTTCCGGCATCTGGCTCTGTTAATGCAAAAGCACCCAGTATTTCACCTTTACACATCCTGTATAACCATTTGTTTTTTTGTTCCTCAGTTCCCCACTTCAAGAGAGTTTGCATTACCATAGTATGTACATTGAATAATCCGGCCAATGAAGTACTTGAACGAGCTATTGCTTCTGTAAAAATACCATATGTAATACTATCCCATCCGTTACCATTGAATTCTTCAGGTATGGTACATCCCAAATATCCTTGTTCTATACATTTATTAACTATGTCCTTGGAAATTCGCTCTTCTCTTTCCCAATCACTTGCATATGGTTGAACATTACTTTCCACAAAACTACAAAACTCATTATATTTATCCTTCTGTTCATCTAAAAGTAATTCAATCATACATTGCCTCCATTTCGTTTGTTTTCAACAAACTTAACTATGTTATTTACACATTTAAAATTCTCCATATCTAAATCATCCATTGTTACTTTTACTTCAAAGTTTTTTTCTAAAAAAGTCATCAGCTCTATAGCAAATAAAGAACTTACTAGTCCTTCCTCAAATATGTCCAAATTGTAGTCAATACTATTTAAGTTAGTATTCATCATTATATACTCACTTATTTTTTCAGCATACACATTACTCTCCATTAGTATTACCCTCCCTTCATTTTGCTTAAGTATAGCAGCGACACTAAATCGCTGCTTTTTTTATGAACATTACATTAATTAATATGTATAAAATCCCTTGCCGGATTTTTTACCCAATAATTTCGCATCCACCATTTTTCTCAGTAAGGGACAACAACGAAATTTTGGGTCCTGATAACTTTCATAAAGGATGTCCAGCGAATTAACTACAGTATCCAATCCAATCAAATCTGCAGTTTCAAGAGGACCCATTTTATGATTAAAGCATTTTTTGAAAATCTCATCCACCTGTGAAGGTTTTGCCACTCCGTCTTGAACAACAAAAGCAGCTTCATTCATAAGCAAATGTGATATTCTGTTTGAAACGAAACCGGGCAGATCATTAACAATAATAGCTTCCTTATTCAGCTGTTTTAAAAAACTCTGTGTTGTATCTATGGTTTCCTCAGATGTATGAAAACCTTTTATTACTTCCACACTTTTTTTCAAATACACCGGATTCATAAAATGGATTCCTATAACCTTATCAGGTCTGTCAGTTACACTTCCGACTTTTGTAATAGATATACATGACGTATTCACGGCAAAGCAGGCATCGGCATTGCAAATCTTGCTCAATTGCTTATAGACTGTCTCCTTGATTTCCCAATTTTCCGTTACATTCTCTACAATAAATTCACATTCTGCTACGTCTTCAATGTCTGTTGTAAATTTAATTTTGCTCAAGACGACGTCCGCGTCCATCTTCGGGAGAGTTTTATCCAGTAAGGGTGCAAACCTGACTATTTTTGTAATCTCTGCTTTTGCACTTTCCAGAGTATCATCAGAAATATCCACAAGTACACTACTCTTACCATGGAATGCAAGGTCTATACACATCCCAATTCCCATTGTACCTGCACCTATTATACCGATATTACTAAATTGCATATTAAGCCCTCCAATATTAATTTATCTTGCTATATCCGACTTATATATAATTCAATTATTTTTTATTTTCCGGTCAATAAAACCTACAATGTTTGATACCGAATTAAAATTTGATAATTCCATTTCTTCATTTTCAACTTTTATGTTGAACTCATTTTCGATAAATGTAAGAAGCTTCATAGCAAAAAGGGAATTTACAAAGCCCAATTTAAATATGTCGTCTTCATCGGTAAAAGCTGCATCCTCATTAAAGGTTATAAGGTTTTCATTAATAAAATTTCTGATTATCTTAACACTATCCATAAACTTTTCCTCTCTTCGTTACATAATACTTACTTCAACAAAAGGCGGATACTCTTGTATCATTGAAAGATCATTCTGCATAAGAATTACTCCATCAGTATCAGCAATATGTACTTCCTTAAAATTAGCAAACTTGTATGTGATATACATTTGGCGGTTTCTATCCGTCATTTTAAAGTCCCCATAGAGTTTCCCGCCTTTATCCTTTGCTTGTCTCATAATAAAACTCAGCAATACAGTTCCTATACCTCTAGACATAACTCTGCAAGACATTAAGAGCATCTTCAAATGCCAATACTCCTTAATTTCCACTAAAGCCAGTCCAATCTTTCCGTAAGAACCATATTTATCAACCAGCTCACAGATAAACAATTTGTAATTAGCACTTTTACGGTATTCGTCAAGTTCGCTGTAACTGTAGGTTATCCCTGTGGCATTTAACTGATTGGTTCTTACTGTCAACTCTTCAGCTCTTTGCAGATCACTTTCCTCCGCCTCTGTAATTGTAACCCTCATATTCAGAGACATAAGAAATTTCTCCGTGGGTCCGTTATAGCTATCTTCATCTTTTTTTCTTTCAATATCTTCAAGGTACATTAACCGTCTTCTTTTTGAATCTTCTGTGTTAAATCTTTGCCTTAATCTCGGATATTCCAGCAGGTTCATGTATTCACAGGAATTAATACACGTTACTTGCGGAAGTTCATATTTAACCTCATCTAGTTCAAACTGCTGGTCATCAATAAAAAGAATTGTGTCCTGCCCGATATTCAGATTTTTTATAATCCTATCTATCGATTTGGACTTTGCATCCCAAGTTATTTCCGGGTATAGAAAATACTCCCTGATACCTGCTTTCTCAAGCTTTTTCACAGCATCTTCATAGTTATTCTTGCTCGCTATTGAATTAAGCACTCCTCTTGAATCAAGCTCTTTTATAATGTCACATATACCAGGCTTTAAAATAACATCTTTATCTTCAAGAAGTATTCCATCCCAAAGTGTATTATCCAAATCCCAGACAACACACTTTATTTCTTTAACAAACTCCCCCATTTCATCACCCCCTATTTATTTGTTATATGTTTATTTTTTCAATTGACTTGTTTATTGCCCAATCTTACCCATTTCCATTTTTATTATTTTATCTGCTTTATTAAAATACCTATCATCATGGGTCACAGCAATAACACATTTCCCTCTGGCTTTTAAATCTGACAGCAAGTATTCATAAAAGTACTTTCTGAATTCAGGATCCTGATCTGCAGCCCACTCATCAAATATGTATATTTCTCTGTCTTCCAGATAACTAACCAGCAGTGCCAATCTCTTTCTTTGCCCACTTGACAATTTAGTCGTACTAAACACTCCATTGTCTATACTCAACTTATCATCAATATGCAATATTTTTAACAATTCCAGCATTCTTTCTGATTTATCCTTATAGTCAATGCCGTATAATTTGTCAAAGAGAAAGTAATCACTAAAAACCGTTGAATAATTCTGACTCAAATCTTCAAACTCGGTCACATTATTATTTACAAGTGCTTCCCCGCTGTCAGGCTTGTAAAGCCCCGTCACAAGTTTTGCAAGAGTTGACTTCCCGCTACCGTTACCTCCTGTAATAAATGTAACCTCGCCTGATTTGAAAGAACAATTGATTGGTCCTACTTTAAAAAGCTCACCGTGGCTGTTTTTATAGCTGTATTCAACGTTTTTCAGTTCTAACTCAAATTTATTACTCAGCAGTTTGTTATCAGATTCAGTTTTATTTGTTTTTTTATCTTCACATTCCAACTCTTTCTTTAAATCATTCAATCTTTTATAGCTGATTCTAACGCCTATAATTTGTGGTATTGAATTTAGAGCCCCATTTACCGGCCCGGTCATATATAAAAATACAAATATGTAGTTTCTTAAAGAACTGGTTTGTATATCTTTAAAAAGAACAGGAAAAGCAAAGGCCACAACTCCGATTACTAATGTGAAAAGAAGTTCTCCTATAACAAATGCATTAGCAAAACCCAAATCTCCCCTGATACGCTTATCCTTGTATTCTTTACAACTCTCCTTCATATCATCTCTAAATTCAATCTGTCTTTTATTATGCAATTTAAGCTCTTTGAAACCATTTACCAGACTATTGATAAATTTAAAAAAGATGTTCTGAATATCCCTTGTCTCTTCCCACAGCTTGTTGGCGTGTCTGCCTACGACAAAATATAAACCTGCCGCTATGAATATAACAAAAATTGAAACAAGTAAACCGTAAATATTTATTATTCCTAAATAAATAAAACAGCAAAAAAGTGTTACAAGGCTGGTTATAGCCGAAATAAGTACGTTTGCAAAATTGCTTAATGTTTCTGAATCATTATTAAGCCCTGCATGAATCTTTCCATTTTCCAATTGTTCTATTTTTTCATAAGACGCTCTTAAAATTCCATCAATCAGATTCATCCGAGTATTATATACTAATTCATTTGTAAGCTTTAAAAGTCTGACCCTTACTAAACGTTGACCGTATACATATAAAGCAATTCCCAATACAAAAAACAGTAATAATCCGGTTTGAAAACCATTAGTTCTGTTTAATGCCTCATTTATAATAAAAATAACTATTGCATTTCCAAACCCGCTTACAATACTTAAAACAGCAATTACAAACCAGGATTTATCCTTTTTTTTTATAAATAATGATGTCAGTAAAAAATAAATACAAAATATTGTTACACATGCTATCAGTAATGAAATTCCAACCATAAGACTCTGTGGTGCCCAGACTTTAATAAAACTCCATGGAAGTCCCTCATAGAGTGCATCAGGAATTTTGTACATACAGTATCCCAGACCAGATATGAAAATTGATAGGAAAAGGGTGCTAAGGAGAACCCTTTTCACTTTGCCGACATATATTCTTTTTCTTTTTATAATCTGAATTATCAGAATCAATATCAAAAAAATAGTTACGAGTGCTACCGGTAAAGCTATCAGTGTAATGGTTGTTGAAGCATTATCAATTGCAAGATACTGGTCTGATAAATAATTGACCGGCTTTTCCCCTCGAATTATATTATCGATGCCATAGGCAGTTACTTCTGTAAATGAGGAGTTTAAATTAGCAAGAATACCTACACCGACCTGTTCCTGAGGCCTGAATAAGAAAAATGATGAGTAATTGGGATTACTTCCTCCATGTGATATCACACCTCCACCGCTCTGGAACACGGACCACCCATAAGCATAAGAAGATCCGTCACTGTTTGGTGCTACCGTTCTGTCAGGTATATGAGATATATCAATAAGGCTTTTATCAAAGGTTCCCGGTTCTATGGTATTCATTTGAATTTTAAGCCACTTTGCAATATCCACTGCATTTGAAATGTAATACCCTGCCGGAGTATTTCCTCTGTACATAGGTGCAATATATTTTACAGGCCTTAAAAATTTAACCTTATAACCCGAAGACATATTCTCTTGGGGAACTTCATTTCTAAAAAGGTAAGTATTATTAAGACCTAGCGGCTGTAAAACATTACTTTTCACATATTGTTCATAGCTTTCACCTGACACATTTTTGATAACAAGTCCAAGGATATCGTAGTTTATAGTTGAATAAAGAAATTTCTCGCCAGGATAAAAATCCAATTTTATACCGACTTGTGTCCTAACGGTCTTCTCCAATGCATCATCCGCTTCTGAAACAGGAATATCACCTATTGATTTGAATGGGATTCCGCTTGTATGATGCAATAACTGGCTTAAAGTAATATTTACATAACTATCAATTTTTTTACCTCGATAGTTACCTGAATACTTCATTTTTAACCATGGAATATATTTATTTACCGGATCATTTAAATTAATCAGGCCCTCTTTTTCCAATTTAAGTATTCCAAGTGCGGTATATGCTTTACTTGTAGACCCAAGTTCAAATAGAGTATCCTGTGTTACGGATTTTTTTGTCCTAATATCTGAATACCCAAAGCCTTTACTGTAAACAGTTTTATCTCCCTCAACTATTACAATTGATGCACCTGGAATCTTTCCGTCCTTCATATTTTTTCTTACCCATGATTCAATTTGACTTATTTTGTCTTGAGACAGGCTATTTGGGTTGGAATCCTGAGCTGTTAAGCTGCCTGTTTCACCAATTACTGAATTTGAGAATGAAAAAATAGAAATAAGTAATACTACAAATACAATAAATGATTTTTTCATTATTAAACCTCACACGTGTTATTCAACTTTTATTAACTAAACAGTTTATCCAGCTCATCCTGAGATATATCTACCGTATCAAAATCGGAAGGCGTAAAGATTACTGATTCTTTGTCACAGCAGTAGTTAATTATGGTTTCCAAATCTCCCATATAATTTTTTAAAAATTTCTCCATGGTGTTTTCAGAAAACTTATTTTTACTATATGTCAAAAGGACATTCAATTTCCCATCTACTACGAAACAATTCATTTCGATGCTAGAGGATAGTTTATTCTCTTTATCAAAATCATTCCCCAGTTGGTCCTTTAACAATTCAAAATGATTATTCCTATCTCCTGAATTAAAATCTCCCAGGAAGTTGAACCTTACACTTCCTTTAAAACTTTCATTTAAATCCTTTGAAATGTACTTTAGTATACCGAATCCAATCCCCTTGTTAGGAATCATCCGTATTTCTTCTTTTATCTTTTTTATCTGATCTGATAAATTATCTTCTGACATATGTATGTAAAAAGGATATAAACTTGTAAACCACCCGGTTGTCCTAGAAATATCGGTACCTTTAAAAATATCCTCTCTGCCATGTCCTTCCAGCTCAATGATTATGTCTTGAATTCCGGTAAACTCTTTTATTGTTCTTAATAGAGATAAAATCATCAAATCTTTTGGCTCAGTATTGTATGCAATATTAGTTTTTGTAAGCAGGCTCTCAGTCAACCACTGATTCAACTGCAATTGTATGCAAGCACTACTTTCAACGGTTTCTTCTCCCAGATTAAATTCTTCAGGAAAAGCAAAATTCTTAGTTAATATCTGTTTCCAATAATTCTTTTCTTTTTCTACTTCATTATTCGAATAGGCTGTCAACGCCTTGGCCCATCCCTGATATGAATTTGTTTTTGACCCCAATATAATTCTCTGCCCATTACTTATTTGCTTCGCCATTGTATTAATGTCTTCCAATATTATTCTCCACGAAACACCGTCAACTCCTAAATGGTGGGCAGCTATAAGCATTCTTTTTACATCTTCACCTAAATTAAAAACACATGCCTTAATCAAAATACCATTTTCAATATTGAAGCTTGATTTTAAATCCTCTGCTATCAGTGTCATTTTATTAACTTGCTTCGCTGCTGATAAACCACTCAAGTCGTACTCCTTGATATAATAAAATTCTTCCAAAAGTTTATTGTTATAGTACAGCTCGCCAGACACCGAATTAAAGTTAATTCTAAAGGAGTCATGCTGCCTTATAAGTTCATTAAAAATTATTTCAAGTAGGTTAATCTCAATGTCCTGCCTTATATCTAAAAGTACACTTTGATTATAGTAATCCGGATTGGAAAAATTCTGTTCAAGAAACCAAGCTACAATAGGAGTTAATTGAATTGTTCCTTCACAAGTACCATTGTTATCAGGTAATTCTTTGTTTTCCTCAATATATGTCACCATTTCTTCAATTATCGGGTGTGACAGTATGTCCTTGACCTTTATAATCAAGCCGTTACTATTTAGTTTTGAAGCAACCTGTATTGCTTTGATTGAATCTCCCCCGAGATAGATAAAATTCTGTCTGAGACTTACTGCCTCAAGATTCAAAACTTCGCATATAGCATTTACAAGCTTTTTTTCTTTTTCATTTCGGTATGAAATGAACCCTTCATTCTTAATTGTCTCAAATTCCGGTTCAGGCAACATCTTCATATCAACCTTGCCATTTATGGTCAAAGGAATTTTTTCAAGCTCTATAAAAAACACCGGAATCATATAATCGGGTATGTGTTTTTGTAGATAACGTTTTAATTCATCAACGGCAACATTGCCTTTACTGACAAAATATGCACAAAGATATTTATCGTTATTCTTAATCTTCAAATCTATAACAATTGCGTCCTTAACAGCTTTATGGCTTAATATATGTTTTTCAATCTCACCCAGTTCAACACGATACCCGCGTATTTTAACCTGATGATCAGTTCTTCCTACGTACTCGATTTTGCCATTACTTAAGAACCGTGCCAAATCACCAGTTTTATACATTATTTTTTTACTGATAAAAGGGTTAGCAATAAATCTTTCTTCTGTCAGATCCGGTCTGTTTAAGTAGCCCCTTGCTACTCCGTCACCGGATATGTACATTTCCCCCACTGTGTTTGTGCTTACAGAGTTAAGGTTCTTATCCAGAATATAAACCTGTACATTATCAGCAGGAATTCCTATTGGGACTGATATTCTGTTATCTCTTTCGTAATCATACTGATGGATCATGCAACCTACTACTGTTTCTGTTGGGCCATATTCATTAAATATCTCAATATTCCCGTTAAAACTGTTATGAATATCTTTGGCGAGGCTCACCTTTAAATCTTCCCCACCTACAATGAATCTTTTTATAGAAGAATTTTTATTATCCATGTCCTTTATCAGGGAAAGCTGAGCTGGAGTAAGCTTAATAACCGTTGACTTATTATCTTTCAATATCCTGTAAAGTACATATATATCTTCACTTTTTTCATCATATACTATAATTTCACATCCGCAGATTAAAGGAGTAAAAATTGATGTAACAGTTAAATCAAACGCTAAAGAAGAGTATAAAGGAAACACCTCATTATCGTTTTTTACATACATCTTTTTTGCCCACCAGATGTAATTTGTTAGGCCCCGATGCTCTATCATAGTGCCTTTTGGTTTCCCGGTAGAACCTGAGGTGTAAATAACATAGGCCAGATTACTTGGATTACTGGCACACTCCAGATTTGAAGAATCGCCACAATATAGGTTCAGATTATTTAGATTGATAATCTCTCCCTTAAAGCTGATACTTTTAGATAATTCTACATTTATAAGCAATGTTCCGGCATTTGAATTTTCAAGCATATAGCATATTCTATCCTCCGGATAACCGGAGTCTATTGGCAAATATGCACCACCCGCTTTTAAAACCCCAATTATTCCAATAATAGTCTCTATGGAATGAGTAGTTAGTAACCCAACAATATCTTCTTTCTGAATGCCTTTTTGAGTTAGATATCGGGCAAGTTGGTTGGCTTTTTCGTTTAATTGTCTATAAGTAAGTACACTACTATTGAATCGTACGGCTACCTTATCTGGAGTCCTTACTACTTGTTCTTCAAACAATTGATAAATTGTTCTTTCTCTGGGGTATTCTGTCTCAGTAGCGTTAAAATCATATAACAGACGTTTTATCTCAGTATTAGTCATTATACTTAAATTTCTTACTTTTTCAGTTGAGTCTTTTATCATTTGGTTTGCTAAGCTCAAAAGCCGGACGTATGTATCTTCAATTTGTTCATCAGTATAATCATTAACCTTATAGTCAAAATCCAGTATTAAGCTTCCAGAGTCACACCAGTCTTTAACAATTATTTGTAATGAATATATCTGGCTACCATTATAAAATTCAACATTTTCAATAGGGAAGCCATTAAGCTCCGAGTTCAGTCTGGTATTATAATAGTTGACACATGTATTAAATAAGCCTTCATATTCTTTTTTCTTAAGTTCTAAGTCATTTACCAGAAGATCGTAAGGATATTTCTGATTAAAGTAGCACTCCATCATCTGTTCATTGACTTTTCCCATACAATCAATTGCCTTTAAATTATCATCTATGACAAACCTAAATGGCATTGTACTTGTAAACATGCCAAATATGTTTTTTTCCTTTTTACCTGACCTGTTAAGCACAGGAGTTCCTATAATAATATCCTCGTAAAGAGTAGTTTTATAAAGATATATTAGATATAGGGTTACAAAAAATGTATTCAATGAAACTCTGTTATCTGCTGCAAACTGCTTTATTGCAGATGATAGCTCCGCCCCAAGGGTAAATGATTTTCTTTTTCCATCAATTACATCTGAACTTTTACTTAAAAATATATCGTGAAAATCTTTAAATTTATCATTCCAGAAATGCTTGTTTTTTAAAAATCTGTCTGAGGAAAGATACTTTTTTTCATTGTCTATATATTCTATATATGAAAAACCTGAATTATCTTGGACTTCTTCTCCGTTTAATAGTTTCATGTATGAATCACATATATGCTCGGTCATTATGTTAATTGACCAACCGTCAGAAACAAGATGATGAAATTTCACAAAATAACCGTTATCATTATCCGATATTCTAAATAATGCAAAATAAAAAAGCCTTTCGTTTTCTATAACAAACGGCTTTCCTGCTTGTTTTCGAACCCACTTATTGAATTCTTCCTCAGGATTTTTATATATTGAGAAATCAACAAAGTCAAATTTAAGTTTTTTATGACAACTCACATACTGCCTTACTTCTCCACTTTCTTCAACAAACCTTAGTCTTGCTCCATCATTATTCTTAATAAATATGTTTATTGACTCTTCAAGTAAGTTGAAATCGATATTGCCTTTTATTCTTACCGGGCCACCGATATTATGCAAAGATGTTCCGGGATATATCTTTTCCGTATACCAAATCCTCTTTTGGGGATGAGTTAATGGGTATAAAATGCTATCACTACTATAATCAACATTACTCATAACTAAAAAATCCTCTCATACATTAGTAATCTGAAAAGGCTCTATACATTTTCGGGTATAAGCCCTAATTTCAATTAGTGTATCTAAGGAACGCATCCCACATTTCAATTTCTTTTAAAAATAGATCTTTACATTTTTTATTTAGGTTATGAATCAGTACTTCTCTATTATTTGAATAATAGATTTTTACTAATTTAGTCTTAACCTGATTCCATCCATCCTGTAACTCAATACAGTATTTCTCAAGTTCATTCTTGAATTGTAAATTGCCTATTTCAGCTTCTAATTCATTGATCAGCAATTGGTTTGCAATATGCCTGTTTATGATTTGAAAAATTTGCGTAGAAATAAGGTCACACATATGGCCTTCGGTGAAATCTTTTTCACTTAGAATCCAAAAGTCTATAGATATGATATTAGTAATCTCTTCTATTATCCTTTTGGCATTAGATTTAACTTCAGAAACTGATAGCTCATATTTGTCTATAGCATTACATAATTTGTATACAATTGCATGTGGTTCAAGAGGAGAACTTTCAATTGCCTTCATCATTCTGTCCTGAGGAACTTCGAACTCTCCAAATCCATAAAAGTTCTCATCAAAAACGTAAAAGACTCCTTTTTCATCATTGAACCCATTAATATATGCATAATGTTCCCAGTGATACTTATTCCAGCAAACACTATTGGGAATCCAATAAAATAAATCTACTCCAACCATAACAACGTCATTATTTTTTATATAATTCTTGATTAACTCTATATAATTTTCATCATGTTTAAAATTCAGAGAAGTTTGTTGAGGAAAGAACTTATTCCTAAAAACGTCCCCATTATTAACTGTGTTCACCACAAACACCTCATTATACCAGGTATTATTGGGTGTATATTCTTGTTCAATAACATAAGAATAATCGTTTAGTAAAGCAGCTACTCTATAGCTCTTATCCATAGAAGTCAATATTGAAAAAAGTGTATTAAACTGACAGTCCATCCAAAACAAATTAAATGGTTTAAAATTTAAACGTATATCCATATATTTTCCTTTCAAGCCTTCTATGATTATTCTATTAATATTTTTTCTTATATTAAAACATAGCTTCGCCCAATCACACCTAATTCAGTGCTACAAGGCGAAGCTAATTATTTCATCATCATAAGTTAACGCGACTGTGCGACGATTAGCATATTTCAGAATTTGTTATGTCTGTTTTTCAAGTATTCTTGTCAATATTCGCTAAATAATACTTTAAATGTACTTATTTAGCAATCTATGTAATATATATTAAACCATCACTTTTTTATTGTCAATGCTACCCAAGTGTGCTTTTTTATGCTATTTTATGTACTTATATATTATTTTGTCGCTTTTTGTAATATATTATTATTTTTTGTCATTTACATAATGTAAATACCCTTAAAATTATAGTAAACTCTTATAATCCTATTATTTATAGATTAGAATTAATTTTGTTAACTATTGACATTACATTAACGTTTTCCTACAATTACACTAAAGGATTTCAGAAATACCTTCTCATGAGAACTTTAAAATTTTGTTATGAAAGGCACAATGCTATGAGTGTTGTTCAATTACCAATAGCTGAATCACCTATAATAGGTCTACATTATTTAGCATACCCTCTCAATATTCTTTTAAATTATGAAGATTGTATGCCTTGGTTTTACAGTAATTATATACAACTTGTACTAAGCAAAGATTTCAATATTCCCATGACTTTTTACCCCAATTCGTTTTCTACAAACCCTTTGCTGGGATGCCACGTAATTGTTAAGGAAATTATCCAAAACAATCACATAAACATCCATAATTTTATAATGGATCGTATAAATAATAATGATTATTTCTACTCAACGTTTGATGAATTCTATGTTCCTAACAGATTTTTCTTCAATAAAGCTCATTTTAATCACGATTTTATGATTTATGGCTATGACTCCCGCAAAATGGAGTACTACTTAATGGGTTTTGATGAAAATCGGAACTATGTTTCTTCTAAAATAAGCTTTTTACAATTTGAAAAAGCCTTTTTTTCAGAAAGCGCCAAAACAGGATTTATTCATCTTCTCTCAAAGCGGGATAACGTTAAATATGATTTTGATTTGAGACTGGTGTATGAAATGCTTGATGACTATTATAACAGCAGAAACAGTTCCGAAAGAGTGAGAATGAATGGATGTTTATTAGAGAACAGGGTTTTTGGCTTAGATGTTTATAAATATTTTAAAGAATATTTTAAGTTACTGATGTGTGAAAATTTTGATTCTGATATACGCTTTTTGCACATCCTGTATGAACACAAGAAATGTATGCTTATGAGATTGGAATACATGTACAAAAATAATTATATAAGCGACAACTCATACATATATGATGGCTATAAATACATTGAACAAGAAATGTTTAAAATGAGAAACCAACATCTTAAATACATTATAGGAGGTAAAAAAAGTTGTCTGTCTCAATTGGTAGATTGCCTTTCCGAAATTGAGCAGAAAGAGACTGAGTTAACAGAAAGACTCCTGAATGTAATTTACCATAAATTGTAATGTTGTTAAGCAGTAAACAAAAAGACTTCCTTTTTAAGGGAAGCCTTTTGTATTTACAGCGCCACTGTTATGGACACTTATTATTTCCTTTGTTTTTTCAATTTTTCTTTAGCTAACTGCCCCAAAACAACAGGTATGGTAATGATAAATAAGTATACTACATAGTCCAACCAATCAATCTCTGTATATATTCTTCTACGAATAAACATGTTATAAACTACGAAAAACAATGTAAATATAACTAGATTAATTAATAATTTTTTAATAATATCTTTTATAACCATTTATTTATACTCCGGGTATTAGACACTTTATTGTTTAAATCACTTGGCTAATACCAAATTACTTTTAACTGGATATAATTCCAAACAGAACACATCCCAGAGGGAACAGTAAAATTATTATCCCTAAAATTATTGATATTATATTATATGAAGAATTTATTGCACTATATTTAACTTTTGTCTGCTTTAAGTATATTTTATTCATTGCTACGCCTGTACTGCCCATAATTATTAAGCATATTCCTATGAAAAAGAAGAAAATAATTATAATTCCAATTATAGCTGCAATAAACGGCATAAAAATAAGGAAACCCATTAAACCACACCTTTACAAACTTATTATAATCAATACTCCTGCAATCAAATAACACAAAGTTATTAAAATGCCCGTCGACATATGTATAACCGAAAGCAGCGCATAAACGAATCTTATTTTTTTGTCTGATGTTTCAAAGTTTTTTCCTGTCTTAAGACCTTTATATCCTCGAATTATTGCAAATACAGCTAAAAACAAAACCATTGCAAGAACTAAGTAAAAAAGTATGCTCCCTAATTGTGCCATATTTTCCCCCATTATATAATTCTACTAAATAAGCGGAATCATTCTTCCCATTCATTATCACTTATTTTACAGTTTTCAAAGGTAACTGAATATTTATCATCACAAAAATAATCACATCTGTTATTTGTGATTTCAGTATCTTTAACTATAATTTTGCTTGTACTGCCTCCGTCATATTCCTGCGTTTTAAAGAAATATGCACTGGCATCCCATGTACCATCTCTAGGTTGTGAATTATTCATTATCTTGCACTTATCTATTAATAGCTCTGTATTCCCCCACACTTCAAAGAAGCTCCATTCAAAATTGTTATTGTCAGTGAATTCACACTTTTCAAACGTAACTTCCTTTGAATTAAAAGCATCTACAATATTGCTATATGCCTCATGATTTAATAGCTTGCACCCAATAAAATTAATTTTTTCTGATTTTTGTAATTCAATTGCCCTTAGTGAGCAATGGTCAATTATCGTGTCTACACAATTTAAGCGTTTTGTACTATAAGCCGAAATACCTACACTTCCACAGCCATAAAGTTCTGAGTTATTTATTTCAATATCACTACAATTCAAAAAAGACAACACTCCTGCATTACAGGTATATTCGCTGGGTGTATGCCCCACCTTTAAGTTCTTCAAATTAATATTTTTACAGTTATTAAAATAAATAATTTCAGCATATCTGGGATTTACTTTTATTTCAGCTGTTTGATTATTTATACCTTCAATTGTCAAATTATGTATGCCACTAAGGTTTAATTCTTTACCATCATCAACCTGTCTCCAGGTAACTGTTTTATCCTTACTGTCAAGTTGCTTAATTGAAGACAAATTATATATACCGGGTTTTAACAAAATTCTCTTGTTAGACCCTATTTGCTTAATCAATTCGTCCGCCGTACTAACAGTAACTTCTATCTGCTGTATTTTTTTAGTAGTAGGCGTTTCTTTTTCCTGCTTATCCAATACAGCCTTCTTTTGTGCTTTAAAGCTGTCTTTATCTAACTTATAATCTAGAAGATTTACTATTATAGCAGCTACTTCACTTCTTTTGAGCAAACTAAAGGGATAGAAATATCTTTCATTATCCTTAACCGAGCCAAGCATAAGGTATTCTTCAAAGGCTCTCGTAGAATATCCTATATCTGTGGTTATGTCACAAAAAGGATTTTCATTTAAAGTTTCGGCTGATAAATCCAGTGACCTGCACAGCATCTCTGTAGCTTCCTGTCTTGTAATAGCCTCGTCCGGGTGAAATATTACTCCCTCGTCTATTATATTTGCTGAAACCGCTGCTGCAATCCATTTCTTTGCCCAATGTTTTGTTATATCCATAAATGTATCTCCATCAGATGGTGATAAACCTATAGCCTTACACAGGAATGTTACCATTTCTGAACGTGTTACTATATTCTCAGGCCCAAACCTATTATTTCCGACTCCTGATGTTATCCCCGAATCTACAAGCCGGTTAACTGACGAATAATACCAATCAGTAGACTTTACATCTTTAAAACCTGCTGCAGACACATATTGAGTATTTATGACCGATAAAATGAGTGCTGCAGCTATTAATAATACCGCAAACTTTTTCATAAATTTCTTCATTAAGACCTCCCACAAATTATTATGAATTTTGAAAATCAACGCACAAATTGAATTTCAATACTAATTTTACCATAATATGCTTGCTTGTCTATTATATATGAAAGCTGACTTCTTGTTATAAATTTTAGTTGGAATGTAATAAAACCCATGTAAAGGTTGATGATTGGACTTAAAAGGATGGCTTTATCCACCAGTAGGAGATTAATCCAGTGATATATTTACCTAACAATTATTTACTTAAAATGACTTTCTTCTTTAAAAAGCAGCAAGATTCATTGTATTTTTAAGGAAAAGTGAGCAGAAATTGAGTAGCATATTTATTTACGATAACATATAATGTTTAACAATTATTATATAAGGGAGGTTTGAAATGAAAAATTACAAACCTGTATATTCAATTATCGCTTCAATTGCGATTCAACTCTGCCTCGGTGTTGCATATCTCTGGAGCCTTTTTCAGACAGGTATCGCAAAAAGCATCTTTGATGGTGACAACGCAGCTGCAAGCCTTACATTCTCGCTACTTCTTGCTACCCTCACATTCGGAAGCATTTTAGGCGGAAAGCTTGCTGCAAAATACTCAATCCGCACTGTAGTCATCATCGGTGGAGTAATTCTATCTCTCGGATTTTTCTTTGCTTCATTTGTCACCGCTTCTGTACCGTGGCTGCTTTGGCTGACTTACGGAGTCATGGGTGGCGTCGGTATGGGATTCACTTATTCGACGACTATATCTTCTGCACAAAAGTGGTTTCCTCACAAAAAAGGGCTTGTCACTGGGGTTATCGTTTCTGCGCTCGGCTTCGGTGGAGTTGTATTTACGCCGATTATAGAAGCTCTCATCAAACAATTCGGTGGGCAGCAGGTGGGCGAACAGAAAACCTTTATGGTTCTCAGCGGACTTTTTCTTGTCATTTGTACAATTGGTGGACTTATGATCAAAAACCCACCCGATGACTTCGAAAATAAGAAACAAGAGCCGAGTGGAGCGGCAGTACACGAATCCCCAGCACCTATAGGTGCTGATCTTTCACCAAAGCAAGTCCTTGCAACGCCTTCTTACTATTTTGTTACACTTGCAATGGCTCTCGCCTGCATGGGTGGCCTTATGATGATTGGATTTGCCAAACCTATTGCAGTTGCTAAAGGACTTGAGTCAACTGCGGTAGTGGGAGTTCTGATAATATCTATATGCAACTCGTTTGGTCGACTCCTGTGGGGTATAATTTCGGATAAGATAGGACGCAAGTCTACTCTTATTATCCTTCTTGCAGGCTCGGGAGTTATGTCCTTATTTGTCAATGCCGCAAACGGTTACTGGATTTATGTCGTTATCGCCTTTATAGGCTTTTTCTATGGCGGTTTCTTAAGTAATTTCCCAGCTCTTACCGCTGATTTGTTCGGAGCTCGTCACATGGCAACAAATTATGGTATGGTGTTGCTGGGATTTGGTATTGGAGCGGTCGTATCCTCATATGTGGCCGGATATTATAAAAATATTGCCGCTACTGATATATCCTTGATGTTTCCGGCATTTATAATCGCGGCTATCTGCGCAGGCGTGGGAATATTGCTTATTTTACTCTTGAAAGTAAAAAAAGTAAGTGTTCACTGAGGTGACAATACCCTTCTAAAATCGGCATTACTGAAATACTAATTTTTACAAAAGCATTGTTATAGGCAAAAAAGTCTTATTTACCGTTCCTCGGTAAATAAGACTTTTTTATAATACTTAAGCTGATAAAACTTCATAAAGACCATTTTTTTCGTAATATCTGATTTTATAATAATCTTGCATAATAACATCCATACTTTCATGAACCAAATATATTGTTCCCGGCTGAGAAAAGACATCTTTAGTCTTATCGATTTTTTCACCTACAGCTACACTTAAATTTATAAGAAAAAAAGAAGGTAAACTCTTAATAAACTCAATATGCGGCAATGACTGTAAAGTACCCTCCACATGAGATATAAGCGCAACATTAATAGTGTTATTTTTAATCAAATAAGGACATTTTAGATATTTTTTAAATTCTTCGGTATCACCATATGCCAATGCCGTTAATTTTATTTGTCCCAACCCGGTAGTTTCGCTTGAGACATCCGGACGTAAGATACCATCTGTTCTAGAACCAATTTCAACTAATTTGGGAATTTTATCTTCTGTTAGCATAACTTCTGCATGACAAGGACCATATTTTACTCCTAATACATTCAAAACGCCAGTAATGTAATTGGACATAATTGAATATATTTCAGAATCAGATGACTGTAACTCATCAATATCATATAATATACCATTATCTTCCGTCTTCACTTTTTTGTATTTAACAATCTCTGAAATAACATGCTCCCCATTTGAACTAACAGTGTTTACAACATATTCCGTTCCATCTAAAAACTCCTGAACTAAAACTGCTTCATTTTTTATACCCATTTTGTTTAAATTATTAATAATCTTTTCAAATGCTTTGTCGACCATATCAAAATCATAGCAAAACCAGATATTATCTGAACCGGCACTTTCTAAAGGTTTCAATACAACCGGCCATACATTATGTTCATTAATCCATTCTTTAATCTTGTTCAAATCAGAGGATTTTAGCTGTTTTGGAGCTGAAATCCCATTTCTGTGTAACATGTCAATCATCATAAACTTATTTCTTCTATGTTTACTTAGCCTGTAATCATTACACATCGCCAAGTTTAATTTGTTATTAATCATATCGGATGTCAAAACTCCTGATTCACAACCGGCCAAAATAAATTCGGGATTTAATTGTTTAATTTGTTCTATTTTTTTGTCAAGATCATTATCAATAATTATGTTGTCAAAAAAATCTTCTTCTATAAAACTTGATTTAAAAAATGCTGGTGTATTTTTAACGCTTTGTATATGAAACACTTTATAACCTAGTTTTCTAAATTCAGCAGCTAAATATCTTCCTGATGAATATGCGTCAACAATAGCACAATTTCTAGAAGGCACTGTCTTCAACTCCGTTCTTTTTGGTTTAATAAATAATTCAAGCAAAATAAACCCAATTGTTATAATAATACAAACCAATGTGGGAAACGAAAATCCTAAACGTTGATCAAATAATTGAAGAATAAAAGTAAAAATCGGTAGAAACAGAAGCATGATAGATGTCTTAAAAGGTTCTACCCGTTGAACCCCCAATTGATAGATATACAAAGGAATAATATTACCGATAAAAGCAATCAACAAAACAGCCGGTACCAGAGAAACAGAAAATTGCAATTGATTTATTTTTGTTAAAATAATAAATAGTGAAATGATTAACATGATATAACTTCTTGATGCTAAAATACGTGACGGATGCCACTTCTCATCCATTAGCTTTTTAGTAACGAGAGTAGTAGCAGCCATCCCTATTCCACACATTATTACACAAATAGACCCAAAAATAAAATTAAAACTTGATACTTCACCTATTCCACTAATTCCTCCATAAGTAAAATAAAGCAGCACCGAAATGACAATTATAATACATGTAGCAATAGTCTTCTCTAATTTTGTTATCCTGTTCCCCGAACCTAAAAAAGGGTTTAAAACAATAGTTATTACCGGACCTACCGCTGCTGAAACAATTCCAACAACAGCCGGCTCTAAATATTTGAGAGAATAAAACAACCCAATCCAAGATGCCGCTGCTGCTATATTTAACATTAAAATAAGTTTCCAACTATTGATTGTTTCTTTTATTAATGGTATTTCAGTTCTTTTATGAGTAATTGCAAAAAAAGTAGTTAAAATAAGGAAGTTACAAAACAAAAGTAAAATCGGATCAATGTTTTGACTGATATTACCCACATAAACATCGAGAAAAGCACTTAAAATGCAGAAAAGTAAAATGTAAAATACTCCGGTAAAGTGTTTATTATTCATTACAAAAACCCCACTAATATAGTAATTACTCACAAATATAATTCCGTACTTTGAATCAATTTACCAAAAAGCTAATTTAGGTATAATTCCTTTTACCAAAAAGTAAGCTTCCTACACGAACTTGTGTAGCTCCTGAAAGGATAGCCTCCTGATAATCGTTACTCATACCCATACTAATTTCCTCTAACCCATTTTTTTGGGCTAAATTATATAAATCCAAAAAATATTTTACTGAATCTTCTCCAGCGGGCGGTATACACATTAAGCCTTTTATATCTAAGGCATAGTCATTACGGCATTTGTTTAAGAACATTTCCAGATCCTCAGGGGCTATACCTGATTTTTGTATTTCCTTACCAATATTTACTTGGATAAATATTGTTGGATTTTTTCCTGTTTTTCTTAGTTCGTCTGCTATTTTTTCAGCAAGTTTTTCGCGATCTAAAGTCTCTATGATATCAAATAACTGAATAGCATCCTTAACTTTATTTGTTTGTAATGGCCCGATTAAATGCAATACTGCCTGTGGATATATTTTTTTCAAATCTATCCATTTACTTTTTGCTTCTTGGACTCTGCTCTCTCCAAAATGACAATGACCATTCTCTAATAATGGTATAATCTTATTAACTTCCTGAAATTTAGAAACTGCCAGTAAATTAATGTTTTTAGCATCTCTTTTTGCCTTTTCCGCAGTTTTCTGAATATTTTGTACAATTAGTTTATATTGATTTAGAATTAATTCCTGATCCAAGTTATCACTCCCAGATGTAAAAGTATGATAAATTTTTATAGTAAGGGACGTTATTTTTAAGTAATCACTTTAACTCCGTTTTGATTCACAAGAATCTTATGTATTGTCTTTACCTCAATCCCTGTACTTTTTAGAACTCGTTCCCTTCCTCCATATCCTTCTTTTTCAATAACACAAACTACATCCACAACTTCAGCGCCGGATTCTCTAATAGCATTTACTAAAGATACTATCGTACCTCCGGTACTAAGCGTATCATCAATAATTATTACTTTGTCTTTTTTATTTACCCCATTTAAAAATAATTTTCCGTTATAATATTCAGAATCAATATTCACAGCGATTTGAGAATCTTCTTCCAAGGAATAATTATACCAACGAGCTATTGCCATCGGTAATCCGGATATTAATGATACAACAGTTGCGAGCGGTGTACCCTTATCTTCTTCAGTCACTATTTTATCGGCATTAAAATCACAAACCTGAGAAATTTTAAGTGCTGCTTCCCATAATACCCGAGGCCTCAAGGCAGGTATTTGATCTGTAAATTCATTTACAGTAGTAAAATGTTTTCCTGAAGAAACAACTTTGGCATTTTCATATATTTCTTTTAGTAGCATAGTCTTATCTCCTTTATAAATTTAAATTTTGATATTCAGGATAGACCCCATCCCAACGGCTAAAATACTTCCAAGCAGAGTCAAACAATACTGTTACTATATTTTTATTATCATATTCCTTTGCATATTTTAAGCTCATAAGAATATTAGCACCAGAAGTAGGGCCTACTTGTAAATTCTCATCTTGAATTACTTTTTTCATCATTGTCCAAGAATCTTCACCAGATACTGTCTCAATGATATCAACTAAATTTTCATCAGTATTCGAAGAAAGCACTCCGGCTCCCAAGCCCATCATGTTATGATGTTTATGTATAAATTCTTTATTATGTCGCTTGGAGAAAAGTGGGGCTGATTTGTCAACTTCAATCCCAACAGTAATAATATCCGGATAGTTAATTTTTAATTGTTTGGCTATACCTGAGAATGTTCCTCCCGTTCCAATAGCACAAATAAAATAATCAACTTTTTGTCCTAAAGAACCAAAGAATTTATTTATCTCTTTACCACAATTATCCCACGCCTCACGATTAAGCGGGTTAGATGCTTGATCGAGAAAATAACAATTTTCGTGTTTTCTCGCATATTCTTCAGCAGCTTCAACCGAACCGTTTAAAAACTTTTCTCTGGGGGTTTCAATAATTTCAGCACCAAAACTTTTAATCTGACTAATACGTTCTTCTGTCATTCCCTCAGGCATAAATACAATAATCTTATAACCCTTTAATTTACCGCATCGAGCTAAAGCACCGCCTCCATTGCCTGTGGAGCAATCAACCAATGTCATACCCGGGGATATTTCTCCTCTTTTTTCAAGTTGTTCTATAATATAGTTAAAGGTTCTATCTTTATGACTTCCGGATGGATTTAGATATTCGCATTTTGCATAAATATTACTACTAGAGTTTTTTAAGAGATTAGATATTTTAACCATTTGAGTATTTCCGACTTCATTTGAAAAATTAATTTCAGAAATTTTTTCCTTTAAGCTCATTTTGCCCTCCTTTTTGCTATAAATCACGAAAGCTGTAATTTATTGTATATTATACTATAAATGTAATAAAATTCAAACAACTATTTTATACACTTAATATAGTGAGAAATTAATTGAATTTAATCGCAGAGGATTAAGGGATAAAATCTTGCATACTGCTGCTATCCCATTAAATTATTTTTTCATTATTATTCATTTAAGGAGGGTTACTATAGGAAATTGCAACACAATGGATGATTGACTTGGTAAATGATAACGCCCACCGTTACGATCAAAGATATAGGTGGGGAGAGTATGGTGATTATGATTGTTCTTCTGCCATCATTACTGCCTGGCAGACAGCCGGTGTACCGGTAAAAAGCAATGGTGCGACTTATATCAGCAATATGAAGAATGTTTTTCTTAACACCGTTTTTCTGATGTAATTCATTGGTAGTGCTATCATTTAAAAGTGCCAATGGCCTACCTGCAAATGGAATGTGTGACAGCTCAACATTTCTTGTAAATATTTTCTTTTTCCATCACTAAATAAGAAAAGCCTATACATAGGCTCCTCTCCCCTTTTTTGAATATTTACTGAATTTTCCGCTTATCTATCACCCTATTTGCCTTACCTTCGCTTCTTTCTATTGTCTTAGGCTCTACCAGCCTGACATTTGCATTGATTCCCAATGTACTTTCTACTTCTTTTTTTATTTTCTTTTCAAGGTCCTCAACTTTCTTAATTTCATGCGAAAACATATTCTGTGACATTTCAACACATATCTCAAGTATATCCAGATTATCAACCCTATCCACTATCAATATATAATATGGTGCCGTTTCGCCTACCTCTAAAAGTACGTGCTCTATCTGCGACGGGAACACATTTACACCCCTTATTATAAGCATGTCGTCGCTTCTTCCTGTAACCTTGCTCATTCTGACAAGTGTTCTCCCACACTGGCATTTTTCATAATTCAATGAGGATATATCATGTGTCCTGTATCTGACCAATGGGAGTCCTTCTTTTGTAATGGTTGTGAAAACAAGCTCTCCATTTGTTCCCGGTGGAAGAATTTCCTCTGTATCCGGATTTATAATTTCGGGTATGAAATGGTCTTCCTGTACATGTAAACCGCACTTACAGGGGCAGTCAATCGACACGCCAGGCCCTATTATTTCACTAAGCCCATATATGTCCATTGCCGTGATTCCCAAGTTCGCCTCTATTTTCTTTCTCATGTTACTTGACCAGGGCTCCGCTCCGAAAATACCGGCCTTGAGTCTTAATTCACTGCGGTCTATTCCCATTTCCTCCATTTCTTCTGCCAGATAAAGTGCATATGATGGAGTACATGCCAGAATAGTAGTTCCGAAGTCCTTCATTATTTGTAACTGGCGTTTAGTATTGCCTCCTGAGGCAGGTATAACCGAGGCACCTATTTTCTCAACACCGTAATGGATTCCAAGCCCTCCGGTAAACAAACCGTAACCATATGCTACTTGAACTATAGATTCCTTATTGGCGCCTGCACTATACAGTGACCTCGCAACCACCTCAGCCCAGGTATCCAAATCCCCCCGTGTATAACCCACAACCGTCTGCTTCCCTGTTGTTCCGGAGGATGCATGTATTCTTACAATCTCACTCATCGGTACGGCAAACATCCCGTACGGATAAGTATCCCTTAAATCCTGCTTTTTTGTAAACGGCAGTTTTTTCAAGTCCTCTAATGATTTTATGTCTCCGGGTTCAATACCGGCTTTTTGCATTTTGCTGCGGTAAAAGGGTACATTGTGGTAAACCTTCTTAACCGTGTCTATAAGTCTTTTTGTTTGAACTTCGGTCATTTTATCCCGTGACATGCACTCGTATGTTGAGTTCCAGTATTGCATTCTTTTACCTCCAAAATTATTTCGACAAGCCCACTACATCTACTGAAATAGCTTTTAAGATTTATATATTAACCGTTCCACAAATCAGCCGTCAGTTACTTTATGACTTTATTTTTTAATAGGTATATCGATATTAATATTCTTAATTTTAATATATTTACATAACCAGCTAAATGTACCAACTTGTTTAAAATAAATAATAACTGTTTATTTTTGGTAATTAACGTACCCATATAATGTAACAGTTGTATAAAGCAATACATAATATAACATTGCGGGATTATATTAAACAAATTACTGAGTTATGTAAATATCGTTGAACTAAGGTAATATTGCATTTAAAAATCCGATTTATATGGAGAGAGTAAAATATGAAATTTAAATTGAAGCCTGGTAACAATAAAATTAACATGTCCAAATTGCCTCCAACGGCAGGAAGTTATCTTAGAAAACTTAATAAGGCATTAGCCAAATACTCCGGTATTAATAGAAAAAACTGCAGAAATAAAGTAGACAGTTCGGAAATTATACCGGTCAACGCATATGATATATGTAATTATGTTGCAAAGTATAGAGCAGCAAATTTCCAAATCCAGGCTATTATGAAACTAGATGGAAGATTAGACTTTGACAAGCTTGTAAGAGCAGTAAGATTATCGGTTGATGCAGAACCAGTCCTGGGATGTGGATTTATTAAGAAATGTTCACCCTATTGGAAACGTTTTGATGATATTGATAATATAAATTTTTGCTCCATGGTTGAGACAGATAATACGGACGAAGCTGTTCAACACTTCCTGGAAAGTCCTCTGTATATGGATAATTCCCCCATGTTTATGGTAAAACTCATACGTTCCGGGACACATGATACTTTGGGTGTGAAAATCAACCATGTATGCAGCGATGGTGCTGGTGCAAAAGAATATATACAACTTCTTTCGGATATTTATTCACGTATTGATGATGGAGATATGGGATATACTCCAAACCCGAGTGTACGCAACAGGGAGGATCATGAGAACCTATTATATGCACTTGGCAAGGAAAGTCTGGATACATCTTGGAAGCTCAAGGAGCAAGTAGCACTACCTACATGGAGGTTTCACTGGAAGAATAGACGAATGGGTGCTACTCGTTTTGTGGTATGCAAACTCCCTTACGGACATTTGGATATACTAAAAAATTATGCTAAAACCAGAAATGCAACAATAAATGATTTGATTTTAACCGCAATTTTTAGGGCTATGTTTCAAATTTCCAAACCCCCATACGGTGTACCAATGGATATACCTATTACTATTGATTTACGAAAGTACCTCCCGGATCATAAAGCTCAAGCAATAAGAAATCTCTCAGGCGGAGTTGTAATAAAAATAGGCAGGAAACCACATGAACCCTTTGAAGGAACCTTATCAAGAATAATGTCCTTGACGAAATACTTTAAAAACAAACATCCAAGCGTAGAAAGCACTAGAATGGCAGACTATATTGAAAAGATGAGTTTCCGTCAAATTTGCTCATACTTCAAGTCTTTATCTCAAGTTAATGAATTAGAGTCACTAAGTCCTTTTTCTATTGTCGATGTATGCTCTCCTGTATTATCGAATATGGGCTTAATATCAAAGTCTTTAATTAGATTCGGTAAGAATGTTGTAACTGACGCATATATCATCCCACCCGTTGTACGTGCTCCTGGAATACTCCTTGTAGCCAGTTCATATAACGGTATAATTACGTTGGCAGTAGGTTATTACAAACCTTCGGTACGGAAGACTGCTATGGAAAGGCTTCTTAATAAAATCAAAGATGAACTGGTGGAAGGGTGCAAGTAGTACCGTAAGAATAGGCGTTTAAAAAACATTTCACACATCGCCTTGAAGCTGCATATCTTATTACGGTAAACATTACTTTGCATCTAGCGGAAAGGATAATTTGTTATGACTCATAAAGAAAAGCTTAATCTTCTGGAAGAATTGCTGCTACTGGAGAAAGATACTCTGGATGAAGCTACAGAACTGGATAGTATCAGTGAATGGGATTCCATGGCTGTAATATCGACAATCGCTATGTTTGATAGCGTTTATAACATGGACATCAAATCAGATGAAATAAAGAAATTTAAAACCGTAAAAGATATTATTGATAAAATGGAGTGAGGTGCGGTTAATTGGCTAAAGGTATATTGAAAAATGTAGAGATTAAAGGTATAGCGTGTGCAGTACCTGAGCGTATAGTGGATAACAAAGAATTTTTTGGGGTATTCGGAGAGGAAAGCGTACAAAAGTTTATAAATATGACAGGTGTTAAAACGAGGCATGTAGCTATTGACGAGCAATGTGCTTCTGATTTATGCTATGTTGCTGCAAAAACCCTCATGGAGAAGTTGAACTGGGAGGCTTCTACTATTGATGCTTTGATTTTCATTTCCCAGACACCTGATTATGCAGTACCAGCAACCGCATGTGTTCTTCAATATAGACTTGGGCTAAGTCAAGACTGTATAGCCTTTGACATAAACCTCGGATGTTCTGCTTATGTCTATGGGCTGTGGCAAGCCGCTACAATGATCTCTACACAGAATATAAACAGGGTTCTTCTGCTTGTTGGAGATACCAGTAATTTCGGAATAAATCCAAATGACAGTGCAACCGCAATGATATTTGGTGATGGTGGAACAGCAACTGCTTTGGAAAAAACAGAAGGTAAAGATATTACATACTTTTTGAAAACCAAAGGCAGCGGCTATAAGTGCATTATGGTACCTGCAGGCCATGCAAGAAATAGAAGCCAAACCATAATGGATAAATCTGAGTGTGAATTGTCCATGAATGGAGCTGATGTTTTTAATTTTACTATCACTGATGTACGGAAGTCTTTGGCCGACTTTATATCAGATTTCTCTATTGATAAAAATGATGTAGATATGTATGTGTTTCATCAAGCGAATCTATTTATTCTCAAGCATTTGGCGATGAGACTGGGTATCCCCATGGAAAAGGTTCCTTTATCAATTGAGAAATATGGAAACACAAGCGGTGAATCTATTCCTCTGACTTTGGTTGATACATTGGGTTCAGAACAATCGGATGATACAATAAAACTGCTAATGTGCGGGTTTGGTGTGGGCTTATCATATGGAGCAATTTACCTGGAAATGAAAAAGTCCGCTTGTATTCCTATGATATATACTGATTATTATTTTGATGGGGTTGATAAAAAGTGATACATCCGATGGATTTGAGTGGAAAAAATATATTGGTTACCGGAGCTTCCTCAGGAATTGGAAAAGGCATTGCCATATATCTAAGTAAAATTGGTGCAAACATCATTATGGCTGCCAGAAATGAAGAAAAGCTGAAAGAAACATACAATGAGTTGGAACCCGGCAACCACTCCTATTACCTGATTGATTTAAACAATCTGGATGAAATAGAAGGTATGATAGATGATATATGTAGTGATGATAGAAAGCTTAACGGTATTGTACATTCAGCCGGTATATCTCGTACAATTCCTATACAATACTTAAAAATGGATAATTTAAAAAGTATTATGTCTATAAATTTTTATTCCTTTATGGAACTTGTAAAACATTTTTCCAAAAGGAAGTACAATGACAATGGAGGTAGTATCGTAGCAATATCGTCTATTTCTAGTAAATTGGGTGCCAGAGGCTTAGCTGCATACTGTGCAAGCAAAGGAGCCCTTGACAGTGCAATTAGACCAATGGCATTGGAGCTGGCAGCAAAAAACATTAGAATAAACTCTATTGCACCAGGAATGATTAAATCCCAAATATATGATGGTTTGATTGAGCTTGTCAATAATAAGGATTTTGAAACCGATCTAAAAAAGCGGCAAATCATGGGGCTTGGAAAACCTGAGGATGTCGCTTCCGCAGCCGCATTCCTATTAAGCGATGCATCTAAGTTTATTACCGGCACATCTATTATAGTTGATGGTGGCTATTTGGCTCACTAGACTCAATTTAAAAAGCGCCCGACACGGGGCGCTTTTCTTAATATTAGGGAAATTATGGTATTTATTGTTTAGTAGAAATATGCTAAATGCAAGCTTCAAAATAGTTTTTAATATAGGGGTGTGCAGAGGTGGAGTTCCCCTCGCCGGTTTTAGGAAGGTGCACTTAAAACACTTTGTGTTTCGTCAAAGTGAGCCTAGGGTTCCCAAGTAGAACATTTTGCGAAGCATTTTGTTCTAAAAATTCTTATCTTAATTTTTATATCCTTGAATAAGCTCATTTTTAATTATACTAAGAAGCCTATCTATATTCTCCTTGCTGACTGTACTCTTGTAATAACCGGCTGCAAGTGTTAAAACGGAGTTGTAGGTGCTTGTCATTAGTAAAAGGCCTGGTGCACGCACAACGGGAGGTAAAATAAAAGCGTCAATAACAGTGTTATTACCAAACTTTATTAAAGATTTTGACAAAATGCCTAAATTGGATAAAGTAGGTACGCACTTATCACCGAAATATAAGGGACAAGTCAATTGTGTCTTCTTAGCATCAGCCTGATAATAGGCAAGTGTTTCTATAAAGCTTATTTTTTCTAAACGTTCCAGTCCAATAGCACTTTGTAAACCAGGATACCCCTTTTTTATTTTTTTCATCATATTTGAAACTCTTCTCAAAGTTCTATTAAAGGGTTCATTTATGAGCATTATAAGCCTGGTGTTTACCGAACCTGAAAAGTTTCTTATTGCCAGGGTTTTATGATCAGGAAGATAACGACGTAAATCAACTGTAACTGGAATTTCCATAGGCACACCATATATAGGCTGCCCCATTTGGATCATTGCTCTATAAAAAGCAGTAAGGATATAATCATTAACTGTAGCGCCCAGGCTTTTGGCATATTTACTTATTTCCTCCAAATGCCCGGAAGGAATTCTGGAAACTGACATAAGGGCTGTATTAGACCCGCTTTGCTCCCAGGGAAATGGCCATGTAGGCATAAAAATATCCGACCCGGGTACAAATATTGCATCTTGGTTTGTTATTCCCAATTCTGCAAACAACCTATCCTGATCCCTTCTCCCAGCTATTCTGGGTTCAGGTATAAAGGTATCACTCTTCTGATCAAGCTTGGTATATATGTCTGCCAGAAGCTGTACATATTCCTGTGTTCCTATTCCATCACAACAAGCATGATTCATTTTTATAGCTAAAACATCACTTCGGCTTGAGCGTATGAGCCTTACATTCACCATTGGGTCATTATCAAGGTCTATAGTACCTCGTATAAAATTATGAATAGCTTGATCAATATCTTCAGTCTCTTCTAAAGCGCAGAAATTGATTATTTCAATGTTATCCAATGGTTTCCAATAAGGCTTCCTATCCTCAATGAACCGGCATCCCAGAACAGGCTCTTCATCAATTGACAATCTTACGGCCCGTTTTAATTTATCGAAGTCCAATCTTCCATCCAGCTTCATTATGGCTTGAATCTGGAGATTTGCCATATTGTATCGTGCTACATAATTGTAAATATCATGCCCGTTAACCGGAAAAGTGCCTGTTCTATCTTCCATATTATATTGATTTTGCAGACCCACCATACTTTTTTCTAATATTTTAGCATAGTCTTTATAATAGCGTGTTGCACTTTGCATCATTTTGCTGATATTATTCTTATTATATTTATATATATCCCTCATATTAAATTCACTCCAATAAATCAGAATTTCTGCTTAATCTTACTTTATATTTAAGTCAATACTTTCTAAGTAATTGTGTAGCTCTTATCTTAATTGTTCCAAGCGTTTATCGATCATGTCCAATAGCCACTTTTTCTCTCCAGGTATACGGTCTTTGAGCCTTGAAGCAGCTACTGGAAGCATCCATACATCAATATCCTCATACTTTGCCTTGGCAAGCTTCATATACTCATTTATATAAACCTGGTATGCCAGCAATCGAGGGTAATAGGTCAGCATATTCACTGCATCAGGTACTCTGGAAAGAGTCGGTGGACGGATAATCATGCATGTCCGTGCAACGTCCCCTAACGGGTTCCCCATATAGGCGCCATTCCAGTCAATCGGCACCAATTTGTTACCTGAAACTATGATATTATTAAAATGGAGGTCGCCATGGCAAATACTTTCACCATCCGGTAAACTTTCCATATAGTCTAATATTTTTTTTAGCCTTCCTCGGAGTATACTAGATGAGGCCCTTATTTTATATGTGAATTTTTCCTTCTGGGTTGGTAACCCATTTGTCGAAAATTTATGAATATTATGTTGCAAGAGTGCCAACTGCCGCATATAATTATATAATTCCCAAGGTTCTGTTACGAGATGCTCCAGAATTGATTTACCAAATATTCTTTCAAAGATTATTCCTCTACGTCCATTAATTTCAACCTTATCAAATACAGCTGGCGATATTATACCTGATTCATGAACTAAATATCCAACTTTCGCCTCATGATCTACCCAGTCATCGTTACTAAACTTATTGAAATATAGCTTTAAAACCTTATCCTTTCCCCATTCATATACCTCGGCAGTTAAACCCTTGCCCAGCAATTTTCCTTTTTCCATAAATGACTCCTTCTTTGTCAGGCTGTAAAAACCTCGATTTATTGCTTATGGATATACATAGTGTCCTTGTCTTCGTTAATTCCGCCTGTTTCCACTAGCGCCTTAAATGATGTATATATACGTGGTGCTGCCTTTTCTATATTGAGTGGTTTGATATTTTTATCTGTCCATGCATGAACAGTATTTCCTACCGCTATAAGCTTTTCTGTCCTATTATTTAGTAATTTGTATTCAAACCTTACCCTTACGCAGGATACAAATGTTAAAGCTGTAATAACTACTATTTCATCACCATATTTTGCAGGACTTTTAAATTTACATTCCAACTCACAAAGAGGAAGATAAAATCCCTGACTATATACACTTAAATTAGGAATTCCTGCTTTGTTCATATAATCTCTCCTGCCGATTTCAAACCACTTTGGGTAATTAGAATGATGTACTATACCCATTTTATCTATTTCAGAATACCTGACAGGAAACGAAGTTCTGGTTATCATTATAATCTCCATTCCGCCACTATTATGGCGACACAAATATTAATGAAAAGACACTTGTGGCTTTTCTCAGGTGTGAAGAGCTTAGTGAAAGTAAAAGTAATTCTTACCGCCTGTACCTTAGTAGAACCCTTCAAATCTACTACAAAAGTGATACTTAATTATTATTAGAGTCAGTTTTCACTTTGCATCCTTTGATAAGTTCATCTTTAATTGAATTTAGAAGTGCTTTCATATCCCTCTGGTTAATTGAGGCTTTGCAATAGCCTAATGACATAGTTAATATATCATTATAGGAGCTTACAAGCAGTAGGAGTCCGGGTGCACGTATAACAGGCGGTATAAAGTATGCATCTGTAACAACATTTTGTCCGAAGCCTATTAAGGATCTTGAGATACTTCCTAAATTGCAAAGTCCAGGGAAACATTCATTACCAATATAAGAAGGACTTTTTGTTGAAGTCTCTAAAGTCTGAGACATGTGGTCAAAATAATCTCGAAAATATGCGAGATTATTTTTTTCATTATTTTCTTCATCCATATTGTTATTTACATCCGAATGTAATTCTTTAACTTTTGTCGTGGCACTCATGACCCTTGATAAAGTGCCATCAAAGGTTTCATTCATTTTTCTGGATATTCTTGTTATAAGCCCTCCGAATAAATTTTTTATAACCTGAGACTTATGATCTGGAAGATAATGTCGCAGATCGATAGTTGAAGTAATATCCATAGGAGCACCTTGTTTTGGCTTAGATATTTTAAACATAGTTCTATAAAATGCCGTAAGAATTAAATCATTAATCGTCGCTTCTGTCGATTTTCCATATTGGTATACTTTCTCAAAATCACCCTTTGGAATCCTACATACTTCAAAATGAATTGAATCCTCTCGCCTTTGTATCCATGGGAATCCCCACTTAGTCTTGGGGGTGTCCCGGGGTGGATTCCAGCTTAATTCCGGGTATTTTATACCTAATTCTTTAAATAATCCATCCTGATCCTTTCTGCTGCCTGTTTGGGATTCAGGTATGTAGGTGCTATTACCTTGATCAATGTGGGAGTATATGTGTGATAATAGTTGGATATATTCCTTTGCAGCTGTTCCATCACAACATACATAATTGAGCTTCACCCCTAATATGTCATATTGCTCCAAACGCATTATTTTAACTTTTACCTGTGGATCATTATCCATGTCTAAAGGACTCTGTAAAAACTGCTTAATAGTTTCATCAGCATTATCTGTCTCTTCCAAAGAACAAAAACTGATTCCATCAATGTTATCCAAACGTTTCCAATAATGCTTTTCATCTTCAACAAACCGGGATGCCAAAACGGGTTCTGCGTCAACAGACAGTCTTACCGCTCGCTTCAATCTGTCAAAGTCCAACCTTCCGTCGAGCTTCATTATGGCTTGAATCTGGAAAGTTGCCATTCTACAACATGATAGATAGTTATGTATATCACGCTCACTGGCAGGTATAATATCCATGCTAGCCTGCTTACCTTCACTGTAAGATTTATTTGTATTAATGGTTTTCTTCAATTCTCTAGAATGATGTTTATAATAATTCATCCTGTTTCTGGGTATATTTCTGTAAAATTTGTTAATAATATCTAAATTATATTTAGAAAGTATACCATCAGGAAATATCATCCTGTTATAGCTTTTTAATATTCTTTCATATGGATCTTTAATCGTTTTGTCACAAGATTCAAATTCTGATGTCATAATTGTTCGCCCCTTGCACTCGTATTTCTACTAGAAATTAAGGAGTCAAGAAAACATAATTTCTTGTAGTCATGGCCTTTTTATCTTTAATAGCATTATATGAACCATACACATAAATGTTGCATATTAGTATTATGTCAATTCACCAAGAGTAATTGCTCTATACAGTATGTAGAGAAACATATAGAAAGATATTCCTATCGTAGAGTTCCTTTTGAGTAGGGTATTCAGAATCTCATTTTAACCATGAATAATAAATATAATATAACCGGTAATCCTATGACAGCAGACAGTATTGTGATTGCAGTATATACTGTTTTCTCGTCTTCTAATATAAATAATGAAAATTTATACCCTAAAATACCAATCCATCCACCCAGACAATTTAGAATTACATCATCAATGTCTGATATTCCAATACCTAAAAGCCCTTGAATGATTTCAACAAATAAACTTACTATAAATATAAACAACAGGTTGGGTATTGCTTTTTTAGATTTTTTGAATAACGGCAAATATACACCAAGAGGAATAAAAATAACTATATTGCCAACCACATTACTAAAAGCAAATTGTTTAATATTTATAGAGCTGGCAGTTATATATTCCGTTATGCTATAAAAAGGAATGATATTAATTGACCTAAATAAAGTCCTTGGACTATTAAATAGCTCCAAAATTGAAATTCTTGATAAGAACAATATTTTAATTAACAAAAGTATGTAACAAATGAAAACACCACATAAGAAGACTGTTTTGATTTTCTCTCGTTTATTCATAATACCTCCATTTTTTATTTATTTTCCTATGCTGCTGTATACAGCTATTGCATCGGTAATATTAAACTGCTCCGAGTGGCTGTCTCCTTTTGCACCGGCTGTAAACAAAACATATTCTTTATTATCCACTTTGGTGAGACTTGCGAGACATAGACCAGCCGCACCAGTATATCCAGTTTTTCCTCCTAGAATTTCACCACCAATAATGTTTTTATTGTTGAGTTTTTCAAACATGGTACTGTTAAAGGTTATCCCATCAGTATGCTTATTCGTAGGTGGTGTGGAATGGTGAGATGAAGTAAAAATCCAGCAATCTTATTAGCAAGTCCAATACAGCACTCCGCACCACTGGGCAGTATTACTCCGTATAACAGATCGATTGCTCTGACCTGCTCGCCGGGTTGGAAACCTGCCATTGATGCATTTGCTTCGTACAGACCCCGGAACGTAGAATTTGGTCAGGTTTCGTACCATAAATAAACAACCCCTTATTCTGTGTTGATATTATTTAAACACAGAATAAGGGGCTAAGTTGGAATTCCATCTTATGAACTTCTTAAGATTTTCTTATTACATACTTTTATATTGTTTGCTTTAAAATAAATAAAGTGACTTAGTAAAATCTTTTTATGGAAAATACAAAAATCACTTTATCCAATTGATTTTTCTTTATTTACATCCCATCAAGGTAAATTATTTACCTAAATCATTTTTGATAGCATTATACCAAACATCCGCCATCTTATCATAACCTGTTCTATTACAATGAACTCCATCTGCTAAATCGGCAGTAGTAATTGCAGTATACATATCAACAATAAACACGGGCTTACCTTGATTAACCTTGTTTTGAACTACTTGAGCAACTTGAGTGTTATAGTTGCTGACATCTGCATAGCTCAAAGGAATAACTTTAGCAACATAGAGTTTGCCATCGCTCGGTAATTTAGCACAAATCTTGTCAATTAATGCACTTAATCTGGTAGGTGCATTAGCCAAATCATATTTTTGTGAGATATCATTCGTACCGATATGTAATAAAACGATTTTGGGTTTATATGTGGTCATCCAGGCATTAATATTAGCATCAATCTGATCAATACGCCAGCCAGAGTGGCCTTCATGATTCTTATCACCAAGTTCCGTAGGTCCGTTTGACATAGAGCCCACAAAATCAACTTTTAGCCCTGCATTTGTTATATTATTCCATAGCTTGATTCGGTAACCTCCCGGTACAGTTAAACCGTCAGTTATTGAATCACCCAAAGGCATTACAACAGTAGTAACGTTTTGAGGCGGAGTTTTAGGAAACTTTGTAATGAGTCCTAAAAGATATTGCTTTGATAAGGATAAATCCAATGCTGTTATTTTTGCATCACCGTCAAGGTCAGCAGCATATAGATCATCCTGAACAGGTAGATTTGTAACGGTACCAAGTAGGAATTGCTTCATTAACGAATAATCCAGTGCATCGATGGCACTATCTCCGTTCAGATCTCCGATAAGTCCTGATACCGCCGCAGTTACGTCTTGTGAAGTGGCCTGGTTAGCATTACAAACTGAACTTACGCACAGACAAATGCTTAACACCATTATTAATGATAACAGTCTTTTTCTTAAACTATACATTGTTTTTCCTCCTATGATCAGTTCTTATCTTACAGTAAAGATTAAGAACTTTAATGAGACGTTTTTGTCAACGTTAATTTAATTATAAACTGTAAATGTTTTACATTTCAATATAATCTTTTTGATTGGTATATAAATTTTGAAAATTAAATATATAAAGTCAAAACTTGCCGATACTATCGTGATTAATTTGTAACAGTGATTATTGCAGTCGTTTCATTGTCAATTTCATTGTATTCATATATTAAATCACTGGAATCTACCCGAAATAAGACCGTATGATTTCCCGGTGAGTTAAAAGTGTAATCAAGGCGGCTAATTTCAGCTATAGTAGTGCGTGCAGGAACTCCAGAGTAGCTTTGAGCTCCAACTTCAACACCGTCTACAAACCATTTGACATTAAATGCACTTGTACCCACACCTCCGTCATTTCTGATCCCGCATGTGAAGGTTACAGGTTTTCCAACATTAACATAAGTAACCTGAGTAGTTGTAATCATTGTTGGAACAAGGTCTGCCGGAAGTATTGTAATGGTGGTAGACGCTGTATTGTTCCCTGTATATGATTCGTTGAGCTTATTGTCAGGGTCAATCAGGAAGGTTATTGTATATGTCCCGGGAGCATTGAAAGAATAGCTTAACTTACCGTTTTGATGGTATACGGTACTGTAGGCAGGGACTTCCCCATAACCATTGCAGGCAACCTCAATACCGTTGATAAACCATTTTACGTAAAAGCCCGAGGCATTGACACCTCCGTTATTTATTATGCCGCTTTCAAACGTAATAAGCTGCCCAACCTTGATATTTGTGGTAGCAGAAACTGAAATACCGGTTGGAACAAGATCTGTTTTGGGTACCGTGATGATAATCGATGTTTCATTATTATTTTCATTTGCTTCATTTATATCTTTGTCGGAATCAACCTGAAAGGTTATGGTATAGGTTCCCGGAGAATTAAAAGTGTATTCAAACTGACTGTTCCCATTCATTACTGTAGTATTTGCAGGAACAGGCTCATGGCCGCCGTAGCCAAATTGGATGTTATTAACCAGCCACTTAACCGCAAAGCCGGAAGCATCAGCACCTCCCGTATTCTTTACACCGCTGTCAAATGTTATGTGCTGACCAAGCTTTATATTTGTTGTGGCAGAAGCAGTTATAGTTGTTGGAACAAGATCTGCCTGAGGTGATACAACTGTAACAGTGAGAGATAAACTGTTATTTTTTTCATTAAGTTCAGACACTTCATTATTACTGTCTACCTGAATAGTGATTGTATATGTTCCTGCTGAACTAAATGTGTAAAAAAGTGTGCCTCCATCGCTTGGATCAATTATCGACTTGCCTGCCGGAATTCCAATATGATGACCTGTGCATATTTCTTTGCCGTCAACAAACCATTTAACAGTAAAACCCGAGGAATTTGCAGTGCCTAAATTTCTGACCAAGCAGTCAAATCCGATTAGTTTTCCGGTTGTCAGAGTATCTGCGTATTTTATGCTAATAGGAGTCAGATCAACTCTCGGTTTAACTGGTACTATTTCCGAGCTTGCAGCAAATACCGGTATACTAAGCAAAGTTATTATAAACATCATTACCGCAAAAAACAGTGTTTTACTAACAAAAAAGTGCATTTTAAATATCTTTGGCTCTTTCATAAAAACCTCCTTGCAAATTTTATAACTTAATAAAAGCGTCCCGCCGGACAAATTGAAGTTCAACTAAATTATACCATATATACAAATTTTATACTTTCTGAGTCTGCGTAAAAACAATAAAAGTATAGAGTTTTTCTGAATAACTATTTTTTTTTGCAACACAGAAAAGTGGTTTATCAAAATAACTTCTTAAATTATATTTGATTTGCCAACTTGTCCTTTTTGTATCATGTGAAGAGTTTCAACTTCTGATATTTTAAAAAGCAGGATAGTGTTTTCAAACTATCCTGCTTCGTATATTTTAAAATATTAAAATGCCACTAAATCGTGCGTTGAAGCCATTTATGTTAGTTTATTTGCACCAGCTGCAATTTCTATGCGGTTAACGCAATATTATTAAAATCCTCCTACCATGCACCTTTCAGAGAAAGTAATTTGCAAAGTTCTACTGGGAAACGACTATATTACCCTTTAAAAGTTCTGATATTGGAAATGGAAGGGGTATGCAGACCAGAATTCTAAAGAGTTTTATAGATAATGTGAGTTACTTGTTTGATTGTGATATATTGCTATCTTTGCTTATCTTTGCGATATTATCATTCAGTAGTTTTAGTAATTCTTCATTTTCTTTAACCCTAGATTCCAAACATTTCTTCTTATAGGAATCTAGAGCTTTAATACCTAGACTAGCGTTATTTTTTAATATATTTTGAATTTGCTTTACAGAGTCGTTATCATCTGGCTTTAAAATAATTGCGTTCAAATAATTATCTATTGCTTCTTCGTACATCATTAATCCCATATATGGAAATGCTCTATTCCAATAGTAAGCGTAGCTTTTACTAATTTTTAGGGCATTAGTATAGTCTTCAATTGCTTTTTTTTGTAATTCTAATTTCAATTCATTATTTTTCTCTATTTTTGCCAAATAATTATGTCCTAATCCTCTTAAATTAAAAATTTCTGCCTCTATTTCAATTTTATTATCTCTCGCTATCCGAAAACATCTTTCAATATACTCAATTGTTTTTTCAATATACTCTCTTGCCTCTTTACTCTTATTATTATTAAATAATTTCATGCCCAATGATATACTAGAACTTCCAATATTCTCATTATATTTCAAAATAGAATTTTGATCATTACAATTTTTGATAGCACATTCATAACATTTAATTGCTTCCGTATAATTGTTTTCATCCTTTATATAGTCGTGGCATTTACCTTTGTTATTGAAATAGTTAGGAGAAACAAAATTATTACCTGCTGAATCAATTCCCTTATTATAATACTCTATTGCTTTTACATAATCTCTTTTTTTAAAGAATCCTTCCGCTATCAAAAAATATATATCACAGTCAACACTTTGAAAACGCCCCAACTCAGCTTCCTTTTCCATTAATTTAATATTTTCTTCAATTTCCTTTTCGCTTATCAAATCAACGATTTCTTGAGCTAGATTATAAATATTTTCTTGATTGTCTAATTCTGGTAGCATATCGATCATACCATCTTCAGATATTATTACAATAACGCACTTTTTTCCATGAACGTTAAGCTTCTTCAAATACCTATGTGCTGAATTATACCTTGCTCCTCTACTTGCATCTCCAGTATCTTCATGTGCTATACCATCTAGAATTACACCTAAAGCATGACATTTGCCATAAATATCAAAATAAATAGCACCGTCAATTGAAGTTAAATATTTTATATGATTTGGATCAATATCCATTCTTTCTATAAGTGTAGACTGTTTTCTTAAGGCCTCCATCTCATTACTTGCAGTATCAGTATCAGTGATAACTACCATAGTCCCATGTTTCTGTTCTTTTGCCTTCCTTACTATCTTTTCCAATTTTTCTATATTTACATCAATGGCCCCATCAACAACAATATGAGAGTTCTCTCCAAAAAATATAGTTTTTACTAATTTCTTAAATTTTTCTGGAGTATACTCCTCTTCTTTTATTTTTGGATTTCTAAATAATATACTTACCAGATTATCTTCAACTATTTCTAAGTTTTTAGCACACTTATAAGTTTTTTTATCATCTTCTACAATAACCTTACCTTCCGTATACTGTTTTTCTTCAGTAAATACACAAACAAGGTTATATTTAGAAAGTCCTTTAAAATCAACTCTGAATAGTACAGAATTTCCAAGTTGATTCCACTTTACTTCACCTAATCCTAGAATTTGCTGATAATCCGCAATTAAATATAATCCAGCACTTTCATTTGCCATTTCTAATAATTTACGTATCATCTTTGAGTCATTTAATGGGATTTTATCCTTATCTCTAAATTTTATAGCATATTTTATTTTAGAAATGCTTTCATCAATACAATCTTTAGTCAAAAACAATATACTGCCAAACGGACTTGCACCTTCATAAGTTTTTGAGGAGATATCGTCTAATTCCTCAATCATATTATTAATATAGTAGTCGTTGCAAACAATATTATCATATTCTTTTAACGACTCATTCTTTAAATGATTCTGCATCAATATACTTCTAATTTTCCCATAGAATATTCGTGACATCCTTCTAGTAAAACTTAAGCTGTTTTCATTATTTTTCTTTTGAAGTTCTCCATCCTCATTTAAACTCAACTTATCATTAATAGATAAATAATGCTCTATGAAAAAATAATCTAAAATAATTCTAATAAAAGAACATACTGGCCTATTATAAAACACATTTATTGTTTGAGCATCTACATTTCGTATTTCAAGAATATATGTAAGTATATATGTAACCTTTTGTGTACCCGAATCAACATCTATTTTAAATCTATTTGAGTAAAGTGACGTCGAGTTGTCAATTCTTGACAATACATTTTCATTTTCGTCTATTCCAACAGTTCCATTTTCCCTTGTTATAGCTATCTCTTCCAAAGCAAACTTATCAGTTTGGAGATACTCCCTTTTATCTAAATATTCTTTGATTTTTTTTATAAAATCGCTTTCATTATCTAAAAACCGGTTAGGAATACTCAATTCTGTAAATATATTATCGATTTCAAGTAGCTCATCTTGATTAATTTGAAAATCATCTTTGGAATTCATCATCAATGTTTTTTTTACTCTAAAACAGGTTTGATATTTTCCCTTACTATTTGAGACTACTGCATATAACTTCAAATGAAATTTCTTATTGAGGTTCTTTAAAATTTTATCTAAATCTCTATAAACTTTATCATTTATATTTTTAACATCTTTATAATATGATTGCATTATTCCAACCTCCATTTAATATATTCCATTTACCCGTGTAATATTAGAATTTGATATCAATGCGAAAGTTTAGTTTGAGCAAATATTAGTATAATATTGGATTTTACTTGGTAACCTTCGGCCCCTTATTTTTTTATTAACTTTTCAGCCTCACATCTAGTCATATTATTGTCATTATTAAATTAGCTTTTTTATATAATAAAGCCATTTCATTATTTAGTTCATTCTACCACATTCCAACATTTTATGTAATAATTAAGTATAATCATAACATTTATTTCTATATTTATGTATTACTCTGCTTACTTTACATTAAAGCGAAGCCGATTAACCTTTCTCTCAGGTTAATCGGCTTTGCTCTCCACATAATACAATTATATCAAGTTATAAATAGCTCTCATTCATGCATAATTTTCTCTTATATTGCACTTACTAAAATCGAATATCAGAAATTCTACTGGGAAACGACCATATTACCCTCAAAAATTCCGATATTGGAAATTGAAGTGGGTATGTAGACCATTCCTATTTGCTAAAGTAGAGAATCCTAGACATCATTGTATAGTAATAATAATCATATTTATTTTATTTATGGACATCCTAACAATAAAATCTACTTAACCAAAGTAATGTTTCTCCATGTGTTGAGAATATTATGGATTTGTAACAATACCTTTTACAAGTTACTGCTCAGTATTCAGTGAAAAAGTACAGGTTTGTAATTATTAACACTATTGATTAAGTTTTGGCTAAAAATACTGATCGTTTTATGTGGAATTTCTTATCTTAACAAGGTTTATACTAATCTCCTCCTTTGGATTCACCCTGCTTCTTATCTTTGAGATATCTCATATCAATCTTTTTTTCCGCATTTTGTTTTGCTATTGCCTTATCTATTTCAATAGCTGTATCTTCAAAACTATTTGCAATATCGTGTGCACATTCACTGCATACCTTACCTGTTTTTATTGCTTTTCCGCAACTTAAACATTCTAAGAACATGTTGGAATCACCTACAATTTCAAGTCTGCCCTCTCTAAGGTAACGCTTGATTTTTGCTACACTTACGTCCAATTCAGTTGATACCTGGGATATCGTTGCTTTTGGGTTATCATACACATATTCTTTTACAGTCCTGAACACTTCTTCTTCAGCCTCATGGCATTTAGGACAGATACTTGAACCACCTACATTGCCATAAAGCTTTCCACATTGTCTACAATTTCTAAGTTCGGTCATTTTTAGCTCCACTTGTTCCTTTAATATACTGTTATTTCATTATGTTAATATAAATCTCTTCTCTTTGTTGATTAATTCACTTAAAGCAGTCACGACATCTTTTTGTATGTTGGACTTGAGCTTTTGCAAATTCTACATCATTGCTCTTATCTGTTTTTTCAATAGTTCTTCGTTGGTGGTTTGAACCCCCACTATTATCGATAAAGTTACCTCCAAATTCTTGGATGTTTCTTTTTTATTCTCAATCATACCGACGAAGGTTTTAACAGCTTTATTTATGCTTTCTACAAAATACCTCATTGCGAATATCTGGTCAGAAAATTGAGGATAATGATTTTTAGCAAATTTACAAAGAGGAAGAACATAATCCTCGGTTTCTTCAACATAGCTTTTCATTTTTCCAATACTGAAAGCCCCAGCCATAGTAGATATGTTGTGACACCTGTCAGAGATTTTGCATAAAATATGTCTTATTCCTCTATTTATAATACCTTGATAATAGATATTGGTGGGTATACTTTTACTTTACAAAACATTGAGGTCTTCAATACACTTTTTACAGACATTGTATTTATGTTCCAAGTCAGAACAATACTTTAATATTTCATTCGCTTCGCCTCGTTCAGATAAATCTTTAATAATAGCTTCAATGTAGTAACCTATGCTGAACAGCAATTATAATACCATATCCATATTTCCTGAATTATACCTGTAATAGTATTTTCGACATAAATATTGAAATTCCTTCAACATATAGAGTTAATTTGACATATACGATTTCCTAGCAATTACAGATAGATTATTTGATTTTTAAGGAAACTATAATCTAATGGGCGATTAAAAACTTATTAGGTAACATATATTTTAAATATAAAAAAGGCTCCCTTTGGAAGCCTTTTTTATCAAGAATTTTAAGTATTGTCCATTTTATTTCTAGATCACAAAATTTATTTCCCGAATACATCTACTAAAACCCCGCTTATATCAGCACTTACCGAATTTATAATATCGGAAGGAATCACCCACACTTACTATACCCGCAACTCCTGCAAATAACACAACCGCCTTCATGCTCAAGTGCTTTACCACACTCCGGGCATTCCGCACTTACAAAGTCCTCTTCAATACCGGGATTTGAGCATACTTCCTTCATTGTACAGCTGCCGCATTGTGAGTCGCACTCACTTTGTTCAGCGTCAGCAGTTCTTGCAGAAGGCTTTTGTAAGAGACTGTATTCAGTTGTTGCACATATTTCTCCTGACACATCCTCGTCTTTGCTGCTCTGGATTTTCGCAACCTTTTCTATGAGCCTGCCTATTGCATCCGGGCAGGACAAAACCTTCAAGCCCTTCTGACGTATTGTAGACGGGCATCTTATGCCTTTTAGCTGTTCAACAATTGACTTCACATCCATACCTGAACGTAATGCTACCGACACAAGACGGCTTGTTGCTTCTGATTGAGAAGGACAGCCTCCTGCACGTCCTGTATTTGTGAAGACCTCGCAAATACCGTTTTCGTCATAGTTTACAGTAATATAAAGATTTCCGCAGCCTATTCCCACTTTTTCCGTAAAACCTGTTGTAATGTCGGGTCTTGGCCTTGGTTCTATTTTCCCGGGCATATTATTGATCGCACAGGAATCGCAGTAAATATTCTCTCCGGCTGGCAACTCCTTGTCAGCGTTGCCTTCCTTACCTTTAACTTTTCCAATATTTAGAACCTGTAAGTCACGGCTTCCGTCTCTGTAAATTGTAACCCCCTTACACTGGGTCTTATAGGCCAGAGTGAATACCTCTCTTACATCATCCGTAGTCGCATCATGACTCAGGTTAACTGTCTTGGAAACCGCATTGTCTGTATGCCGCTGGAAGGCCGCCTGCATTTTTACATGCCACTCTGGAAGGACATCATGTGCAGTAACAAAAATGTCTTGAACATTCTTTGGTACCTCATTCATATTTTTAACAGTTCCAACCCGAGCGATTTTTTTCATAAGCTCGTCTGAATAAAAGTTCCCTGAAAGCGCGGCCCCTTTAAATACAGGGTTAACCTCCACCAGTTCACTGTTGTCCATAACATTTCTAATATATGAAATTGCAAAAATCGGCTCAATTCCGCTTGAAACACCAGCTATCAAGCTCAATGTACCTGTAGGTGCAATGGTGGTAGTAGTAGCATTTCTCATCTTTATACCTTTTTGAGCATATATGCTGTCCTCATAAAATGGAAAAGCACCCTTTAATTCGGCCAAATCCTGTGAAGCTTTCAGTGCAGTATCACTGATAAAGGACATAACCTTGTCCGCTAAATCAATTGCAGCTTGAGAATTATATGCTACACCCAAAGCACAGAGTGTGTCTGCCCATCCCATAACTCCAAGGCCTATTTTTCTGGTACCTCTTGTCATTTTATCTATTTCTGGCAGAGGATATTTGTTGACCTCTATTACATTATCCAGAAAACGTACTGCTTTTCGTACTGTGTTTCCCAATTTCTCAAAATCAAGGCCTTTATGTGAATCATCCATCATATTATATAAATTTATTGAACCAAGATTACAAGCCTCATAAGGCAACAATGGCTGCTCACCGCAGGGATTGGTACTTTCTATTTCACCAAGCTTAGGAGTTACATTATCCCGGTTAAGCCTGTCCAGGAAAATTATACCCGGCTCCCCGTTTTTCCAAGCCATTTCCACGATTATATCAAATACCTCTTTAGCGTTAAGTTTAGCAACAGGCTTCTTTGTTTTAGGATCCAAAAGTTCATATTCCAAATTGTGTTCAACGGCTTTCATGAAATCTTCAGTAATTCCAACACTTAGATTAAAATTAGTTATTTCTGAATTATCACTTTTGCAGGAAATGAACTCCATAATATCAGGGTGATCAATTCTGAGAATCCCCATGTTGGCACCACGTCTGGTTCCCCCCTGTTTTACCGCTTCTGTTGCGGCATTAAAAACCTTCATAAAACTTATAGGGCCGCTTGCAACGCCACCGGTTGAATTTACAGTTGATCCTTTTGCACGGAGTCTGGAAAAGCTGAAACCTGTTCCCCCACCGCTTTTATGTATTAATGCAGCATTTTTTATGGATTCAAAAATGCCTTCCATCGTATCTTCTACAGGAAGAACAAAACAAGCACTTAACTGCCCCAAAGGTCTTCCGGCATTCATCAAAGTAGGTGAATTAGGTAAAAATTCAAGATTAGCCATCATATCATAAAATTCCTGTTCAATTACCGCCAACCCTTTTTCATCAGTATATGCGGCATCCGCAGATGCTATTGCCTTTGCAACACGACGAAACATTCCTTCGCAATCCTCAAGCAGATTTCCGTTTTCGTCCTTCTCCAGATATCTCTTCTCCAATACTTTGACGGCATTTTCCGATAACTTCATGAATAAATCCCCTCTCATTAGTCTATATTTTGTATTTGTATTATTTCAAAGACACTACATATTGTATCACTTTAATTATATATGTTCAATATAGTTAAATATTGCCGGATTTTTTCAAAAAAAACGCCCAGCCCCATATTTCACATGAAGCAAGGCATTTTTTACGGAAATAATTATTTTTCTTTTTCAAAATATGATTCCTGATATTTATTGCTTGGATCCCAAAGAATCCATTCTTCATATCCGGCATCATAAATAGCCTTGATTTGCTGTTTGACCTGCTCTGCGCCATAAGTCTGGAAATAGCCCGTTGGCAGATATCTGGCAGTAAATGCCTGTATATATGGTCTTAATTTTGCCTTGTAACCCGTAGTTTCAGATATTTTTTTCTTTGCAGATAACAAAGAATTGTAGACTACGCCATAAGGATCCATATCCGGCTTTGTATAAGTAACACCATTAATCTTCTGACCTACACCATTACCCATTATTCCTTTTGGGGAGTTGTTTGCATAGTGTGACGGGTAAATCATTGGACTTATGCAGTATATATCTTTTCCTACTTCTTGGAACCTTTGTCCAATACTTTCTCCATCCAATTTGCTTTCAATAATTATTGCAAATACGTCTGCTGAAACAGGTACTCCCAATTCCTGATGAAGTTCTTTTTCTGATTTTGAAAGGAACCCGTTTATTGCTTCGGCCTTTTCGGGAACATTTGTACCAAAATTAAAGGATTTTTTACTTCCTGTGGGGAATCTGACATAATCAAACTGGATTTCATCAAAGCCGTAGGAAATAGCTTCCTTTGCTATTGCTATATTGTAGTCCCAAACCTCTTCCATATAAGGGCTTGTCCAAGGCGTTGAACCGTTTTCCAGCCATAGCTTTCCGCTCGGTGACTTTACACCAAGGTCTGCTCTGTTCTTAGCCAGAACAGGGTCTTTGAAAACAACTATTCTACCTATTACATATATTCCATTGTCATGGAATTTTTTTATAACATCTTTAGGATTATAGTATTTTACCTGCTTACCATATTTTTTAACCAAGTCAAGGTTTGTGCTATAGTTTACAGCACCATCTTCCTTGACATCAATAACTACAGTATTCAATTCAGTATTTTTGGCCATATTAATAATTTTGTCAACTCTTGCTGACGAACCTGCGGAAGGCCCTGTAAGGTATATAGCCTTAACCTTTACTTTTTCAATACTTGGCGATAATTGCAACCCTTCGGATTGAGGTACCTGCTCTTGTTTTGTGGAATCTGAAGCCGCCGCTGTTGAATTTGCAGCTGTAGTATCTGAAGGTTTTGTTTCAGTACTTACGGCAGATGAAGAAGTTGCACTTGTACTTGTGCTTGTGCTTTGAGGGTCTTTTGTCCCGTTTTCATTACATCCCGTAAGGAAAAATGATCCTGCTGCAACTGTCAAACTTAGAAAAAGAGATGTGAATAAAACCGTAATATTTTTCCTGTTTTTCATTTAGAAGTACCCCATTCCCGATATTTTTTCGTGGCATTATGTAGTATAATCATGAATTGAAATTTTCAATCAGATACACTGAGATTATACAAAATCCGGGTAATAAAATCAAACCTATTTAAAGCATATTTGGAATATATATACTAGTAATATTTCCCAATAACTTCTTGTATTGCCCATATATAAAAAAGACTTAATCTCCATCAAGGAAATCAAGTCTTTAAAAAAAGTTACTATTTAAGTTATGTGATTTTAATTGAGTTTATTTGGATTGGCAATCTTTACCTCAAGGGGTGCAAGCATATTTTTATTAATATCTGTTGCTATTGGCTTTTCATAGCTTCCATGACCATCAACGTATAATCCTAATTTAAGCTGATACATATTTCCGTAGTAATTCTCTACATCATCATCCTTATAGGTGGATACTTTAGGGCCAAACTCAATTTTCACCACATCTCCTGCATCATAAGTTCCGTTTACTTCTATGTTAATCACATATTTATCATTTACTTTAATCACTTTTTTAGTAATATTACTATCACTAACCTTTAAAATCTCAGTAGAATCTTTTTTCTTTACAGTAGCCTTTATGTTTTTGCTGACTAGCTCCAAGAAAAATGGGTTTTCATTGATATTCATTTTATTTACCATGTCTTTATCCATTACAATTCCCGGATTTGAAGTTCTGTTCTTAAGTTGTAGTTCAAAAGAAACAGGTACATATGACCCCAGAACAAACTCAAGATTTGGGTTTCTAGAATTATTTATTATATTATACGTTACAAAACCCAGTTCGGTTTCAACAAAAGGATACATTATTGCATCTGCAATGTTTGAGTAAGGGCCTACTGCACCGTTCGCCACGCCAACTACCTTATAATAGTACTTTACTCCTCTGTTGTTTGTTATTTCAGGAATGGAACCGTCCTTAAAGGAGGTTCCGGTTATTCCTTCTTTAATAATTTCGTATGTCCCATCGGAGCTATCAGACCTTAACACACTATAGGTTTGGGCTCCCTGAGCAGGACTCCACCGCAGCTGAACAGATGCTCCCTCACGAGCTGCCTTTAGATTTGCCGGAGCGTCCGGGGGTACGGCAATAGTTATTTCTCTTGATTTTGCGCCCTCATATCCCTCTTTTATAGCCGAAACAAAATACTTGTATACCTTTCCGTATTCAACCTTACTATCGGTATAAGTATTATCTACCGAAAGAACTGTGGTTTGTATTCCATCGCATACTCTGTACAGCCTGTATCCCGAAGCAGTATCCACCGGATCCCATGAAAGGTAAATTGTCTTTTTATTTACAGTACCCCCTAGATTCTGAGGTGCACCTAACCCCACTACAACCTTCACCCACTGAGATTTTGCACTCTCGCCTGCCTCATTCCATGCACTAACACTGAATTTGTATTCCCCGGATGCCAGGTTGGGCACCGTGTATGAATTATCTTTTACATTAATTATTGTAGTCATACCCTCCCAGTCTGTTTGGTAAATCTTATATCCCTGTGCTTCAAGAACACTGTCCCATGTCAGGACTACACTACTGTCATTTTTTAAATCTGCCTTAAGATTTGTTGGAGTCTTGGGGATATTAATGGTTCCGTCAACAAACAGCTGCGAGTTTGGGACTACTTCCTTTGCTTTTTTCGGATTACTCCATAAAAGCTTTGCAACGGCATCGTATTCGTTTTCATAGTATTCTATTCTTATTCTGTATTTTTTACCCTTTTCCATTTGCACTGACTTTGAACTATTCTCTGTCTCAGAATGCTTCTGCCAGTTTGAAATCAAAAGTTCATTTGTATCAAAGCTTCCATTTCTGTTTAAATCAATCCATAGTTTCACTCCGTCATCCGTTCTGGTGTAGAATGTGTAGTCCTCATTAAATTCCGGCATAATATACCCTGACCAAACCACTGAATAGTGATCTGCATTAACCTTAGGATCAGGGGCTTTATCTCCCCATCTGTAGTAGGTGTCTGCATTATCTTTGGTAAAATCAATTTTAGGGTCAATTCTGGACATGGCAAGTTCCGTATTTTCCATTACATAATTAGTTGTAAAATTGTTTCCTAAATCATAACCGTAGTTTGTCAAACTACTGCCGGCAACAGGCTTCCAATTATAGTATTCGGCGTACAGTCCGTTGCCAGTCATAATCAATGCAGTAGCAGAAGCCTCATTTGAAAATGGCCCCGACTGCTCACCACTGTCTGAAACAGCCTGCACCTTGTATGTATAGGTTCCCCCCGGTGTTACGTTGTTGTCAGTAAACGAACTGTCAGATAATATCTGAGGAAGCTGGACGAAATCAGAATCACCCGGACCTTTTCGCCACAGTTTATAACCTTCCGCACCGTTTACTTCATCCCATCTTAACAGTATGCCATCTCTTTTAGAAATTGCCTGAAGGGTTTCAGGTGCTGCAAGCTCTTGTCCCGGTTCTTTTCCCCATATAAGTTCACCATTATAATATACTGTTACTCTTTCCCAATCCATTTCTTCTCCGGGATTAAAAGAGTAGTGATTAGCTTGGTTAAATTTTCTCAGATTAGATGTATCCCCTGTCATTTGAGCAATAAATTCCTTGACTATTTCAAGTTCAATATCTGCGTGTGAAGTATTGTTACCGGATTTCGCACTAAGCTCATAATTCTTTGAACTGATAGTATAGTCCTGACTCCAGTTCCACCACCATCTGTGTTTATCCTTATCTGAAGAACAATTGGTACTCCTTTCAAGAATATCATCCAACCAGTTAAGATCACGCTTAATAAATTTATCATTCCATAAACTGCTGAAATAACGTAAAAACTTATACAAACAATTCATGTAACCTGAACCGTTGCTTTTTGACGGAAACCCGATTTCAATAAAACTGTTAGCTTTAGGTGTGGAATACTCACCCATATTAATAAATACTGACGGAAGGGTTTGTATGACATCTTCTTGTGGATTTGAACGGCCTGACTGATAGTTATAAATCTTTCCCTCTACCTTTTCAGTCTTTGGGGCAACCTTGTTTAAGTCTCCATCCATATTAAAGTAGTAATGGATTCTTATTTTATCCAAATCTATGTCCTTGTTACCCTCATTATACAGCTTCAGCACTGAATGAATCCTATCCTTCGACGCAAACTCGGAAGGATTAGTTGGATAACTTTTTTCAGTAAGTCTAACCTGAATTTTATTCTCATCAGGCTGTCTCACTATAGTACAGCCCAAATCAGAAAAGTTCATCCATTTTACATAACCGTAGATTTCCCACGTCCCATGACTTTTTATAGTTCTGTTGGATAGTAAGCTGGACCCGAAAGTATACTCCCTGTTTGACTTATCAATGTTCTTGTAGGCAGAAAACTCATAGATTTTCAGACCCAGTTCTTTTCCCGACTTGTTTGTAAACCTTAGCACCAGTTGGTTATTGCTGTTAAGTGTAATAGCAGAATCGCTGGTATTAGTGATTTTTACCTTGATAAACTGGAACATACCATTATCATAGTTGTAATCACTGCAGGAATTATTATCAGGAAACCAGTCTTCGTATCCGTGGTTCAATATAACATTTGCAAACCAGACAAGTATTGAATCCACCCTTTGAAGCTGTACAGTCAGCCTTTGATTGTCAGACTGTATACTTGATTCTCCCATATCTGCATTACTTTCAGCCTGAACAGTCTGAGGAATCATTAGCCCAATCATAATGATCAGAGCCATTAAGACACAAAGTGCCTTCTTGAACATTAGCATCAACCTCCATGCAACTAATTTATTTTTCTTCCTTCCATGAAGTTATCTTTATATTTTTAACATTTGGTTTTTTTATTGTTTTTATGGATGAATTACTTAGAACAATCTCCGACGCACTGTAATTAAATAGTCTCCCTGCATCGGGTTCCTCACTCAAAAGTATATCTACGGTATTTTCATCGTAAGATATGTCTGCTCCCCCAAGAAATACTATATTGCCCTCCGCAATAAGTATCCCTTTAAATTTAGTTCCTGCCTCAACATATATATCTCCTGCAGAATAGATAATCCCTTGCAAATATCCATCCTCTTTTGGAATATCTACACTGTTTACCTGACTGCTTGATAGAACAACATTACCGCTGCTGTTCAGAAAAAATACCCCTGATTTGGATACTACAGTTTCATTCCGCCTTACCGATTTATTAATAAGACCGGCTGTCTTAGTATTTCCGTCATCCGTAAGGTTCTTAGCAGGCTTTGCATCCATTACCTGACCAAACTCCTGTACGAATAAACTCATGTTATTTCTATATAAAACAGACCTCATACCTTTTTCGATATAGTACTGCCCATTGTCCTCCGTAAACCCACCATAAGGCCCGTAAACCGTATCGTTGGCAGCAACAGCCCCGAAACACCAGCCTTTGACTTTATTGGTATTTTTAACATAATTACCGTCATCAGCTTTTTCATAATGTTCTATTCTGATATCACCTGAATTCAGGTAGGAATAATACCCTACATCATCCTTCCAGAAGGTATCCCATATCCATTTGAAGTGCATAGCCCTATCCAGAATATCGAACAGTGGCTTTGTCTGGCTGCCCATCATCATTTGTACCGGAGGCGAATCATCAGGCTGACTTTCATTCTTGGACTTATAGTTAAACCCGGCACTAATGAGCTTTTGTTGTTCCATAGGGTCATTGACATTTATATAGTCATCGGCATCAGGAACCCCGTTAGTATCCCGGTATTTATCATAAAGATAAAAAACATTTCCGGGGTATACCTCCTTTGACGGAATTTCAATGTCATCCCACATACGGAATGCTTCTGCCGGTAAGCTGCCTGATTTAAGTACAGATATTCCCGAAAAATACATTTTATTATCGGTTATATTTTTATATTCATTAAAATATGTTGTTCCTCCGATATAAATGCTCCCATTAATATTAAGGTTTGAATCCCCCGAAACTATAACTGCACTGGAAGTATCATACCCTGAAGCCGGATCACCCGGATTTAGCCCCACAAGCATACCCTCCCCGGCTTTATCTCCTTCCCACTCTCCAATGTTAACCGTGGAATTATTTGAATCAATCCTTAAATCATCAGTCAAGAAAACGTTTTTCAAGTTAATCTCACTTGAATGAGCCTTATTCTCTACTTTTACACTTCTGGCATAAACATCACCTTTTTGAACATTTATTTTTGATGGCGAGTTTTTATTACTATAAAGAGTATGAATATATGCAGCAGTAATTGCATTACCTTCTTGAATATTAAAAGATCCCGGAAAATTCGTGAAATCGGCAAACATACCCGGTATAGTCTCAATAATGTTATCTTTAAGGCTCTTGTTGTTATGCCCTAAGTTGATGTCATTCCAAGTATCCCTTGTCATCCCGGCCATAAAACCGCCATATTTATAGCCATCAGCATTATAATTTATATCAGTACCATTTACGGTTGGGATGGTTCCGAAGCAAATGGCATTCCCCTTCCCAATGTTTACGTTTCCATTAACCGAAATAATGTTTTTACGTGCTACAACTGCCTTATCCCTAAGTATTTCAGGTTTGTTGTCCTTATTTACCTTAACCTTCGTAAGTTTACTGTAAATAATGGGTATTTCATCATTGTTATTTACAGATTCAGTCAAAAAGCTGAACTCTGCTGAAATACTTCTTTTATAATTATGCTTACCTGACTTGTATTCTCCCGTTGCCTTTACAGTTATTGATGATATTTCATTAGCCTGAAGTGTGGAGGAAGCATCTATTGACGAATAGGTTTTCCCAGTTCGGTTTGGATGTATAACACTATAGGTAAAACTGCCATCATTTATAGAAATATCTTTTCCTTCTTTAGTAACAACATGTTGGACACCGTGGGGTACAGCACTGTCCCATTCTCCCCCGGTTGCTGTCTGTTGTCCAAGCCATTCAGACAGTATTTTAAAGAATTGATATTTGTACTCAGATTCATAAATGTCGTTCAGTTCTTTCTCTTTCAATACCTTTATATTATTGGGGTCAGTAGTATCAATTATTTCGTTGAACACAGGCAATTTGTCATCTATAGCCTTTTTAATCACTTCACTGGAAGTTACCCTTGCACTGTCCTGTATTCTTCCCACCTCGGTATCCAGCCTTTGTGCAACTTTTTCCGCACCTGCCTGTGCTGCAAACAAAGCTTTGCTCCGGTCAGAGGTTACAGTACTCATTACAAGTTCTGAGCCGGCAAGTGCCATGACAGCCAAAGCAGTAGCAGATAAAACAAACACTAAGAAAAGGACCATAGCCAAAGTAGACCCATTTCTTTTTTTTAATAAATCCCTTATTTTACTCATTATAACCACCTACTACTTCTTTACATAGGATGAGGCAGTATATATAACCGTGCCATCTTTTTTTCTGACTTCAACAACTATTTTAAGAAGCTCATTTATCGGACCATAATTAAAAGCCTTTGTTTCCATGTAGTTTATTTCGTATTCCATATTGCTGCTTTTATTAACAAAGCACACTCCGGGCTCCAACTCTTTACCATCAGTTACATATGCCTTCAGATTAACCTCTTGATTGCTATAAGTAAATACTTTCAGCTGTTCATTGGAATTGGGCTTACCATCGTCATTTTTACAGCTTATCTTAAGCTTTATACAATTTTGACTGACAGGTGCAAATTCTTTTAAACTAACTGGTGAACTTTTACCTATACCGCACTTAAAATTATATCCGTTTTTATCAAACTCCATAATTAATTTATCTTTACGGCAATCAAATTCTGAATCAATTTTTATACTGCTTGGGCTTGGTTCTGTAACTGGATTGAATACTTTCAACTCAATCATAGGTATGTTGTTATCTCCGCTGGTACCCTGTTCGATAATAAGCTCCAAGTCAGGATTATCTGCTTCCGAGTTATCATATATATATTCATTTGTAGGAGGTGTTAACTTACCCTTCTCTACGTTTTCAATCTTGTAGTAGGGTTGCAGCTTTGTGTTAACTGCCTCTTTAAAGGGTTCAATATTAAACGGTAAGTAACTGTCCCCGGTACTTTCAAGGTTCTTTTTAGACTTTACTTCATCCATCACCATTTGTGCAATGGCAGCCGCTTTAGTCTTTTGCTCCGAATCCCTATTATAGTAATAGGAAGACATGGCCATGCTTAACAAAGGTCCTGCAATCACCGCCAACAATATTACAGCAGCCAATACTTCTATAAAAGTTTCGCCGTTTTCGTTTTTAAGTAGCTTTTTGAGCTTAGTCATATAAATCACCTGCTACTATTGCTTAGTTACTTTTCCAACTGTTTTACCTATTTCAACTCTGGGCAGACTTGGATCATCCATATAAATCTTATAAACAAGCTGCTTATCCGAATTATTAATTATATTTAGTTTTACCCCTGCGTTGTCGTTCTCATCTTGTCTCTCGGAAGAAATAATAACAAGCTTTAAATCCTCTCCAACAGGTACAAACTCCATAGTCTTACTGTATTGCATATCAGGATAGCTCTCATGCTCTGTTTTAAATTTGCAGTAATATTTACCGTTCTTCTGCTCAATATATATTTCAGCATTTTCTGTACCCTTGTTGTCACCATATACTACCGAATATGAATTTTCCGGTAACGCCGGGTTTTTACAGTTAATTGATACACTTGGAGCCAGCCCGCCTCCGAAATGTGATGCTACTACAGAAAAGTCATATGTACTCGGAATAACTTCATCCAACTGGCTTTTATCTTTATTTTCAACGCTGTTTTCATTATTACTAATATCCGTATTTTGTGTATACCCGGATTGCCCTAGAGGATTAAATCCATTATAGTACTTAAAAATGTCTTTCTTTCCGTTAGCAGGAATCGGAGCCCATTTGCCGTCCTCCAGCATATAATAATCTCCTGCTCCTTTATCCATAATTCCATAAAATACTATCTCCGCACTCAGCTTCAAATTTTTCTTATCTTTATCATTCTGGACACTATTCTGGCCGGGTGAAATACTGACTGCTTTACAAATTGCCTTGTTTTTAAGCTTTGAAAGCTTATCAAAGTAGGCTTTTATTTCCTCGTTGCTCCCGGTAGCCTCAAGTTTTACAGATACACCATAACTTTTGCCATCTGGGACAGCTTCATCAACCACACTGCTTTTTTTGCTTTTCAGTCCCCAAAGGTAAAAGTAATTTCTGATATCAGATAATATTCCATTTCCCAATTTACTTCCATCGCCATTTTCCGGAATATTATCAGTCTTTGCATCAGGAGTACCGGCCTCTTTTGTGTCAGTATTCTTACTTTCTGCCTTATAATCCGCCTTATTTCCATCCATCCCACCTATAGCACCGAAAGAAATTGACTTTACTTCCAATCCGGCTTCACTTGTTAAATTCTTCATAAGCACCAGAAGCTCATCACTGTCAATACTTGGAGGGTAAATTTCTCTCAAGTCTCCAAGTTTTTTAGACAAAATCTTGATATCTCCGTCAATTCTGTTTACCTTTGCCTTGTAAGCCATATTCACTGCATAGGAGTCACTTAATGTTGCAATATCCGTTTTAAGTTGGCTGATAGAACCTAACTTTGGCAACAGTAAGAATTTCAGAAAAACAACAGTAAATATCACAACTCCCAGAACAATCAGTAGTTTTTTATCACGCTGAGTTAATTTCATATGTATCTCCATTTCTATATATGTAAAATAATACTCCAGCTGATTAAACTATTTACGGACTTTTTATAGCAGTAAAAGATTTAAGTATATGGTCAATTGTTCTTGCCTTAACTTCAAAACTATTGGGGTCGCTTTTGTATTTAACTATATAACCCTTGCTGTCCTTGACTGTGTAAAGCTCCAAATATTTATATCTGGTTCCCTTTTCATCTCCCAGATACATTAACTTGTAAGCTTCTTCCCCTGAGCTTTTAGTCTTGGTAGTATATATTTCTTTAAATCCTTCCAACTCATTTTTCAGTGTATTTATCCTTTTATCTGTAAATTCCTTTGATGTAAGTTCAGTAGATGTGACATTTATTTCAAGAGAATCAGCATCTGTAGAGGTCAATCTCTTATTTGCGGTAAACAAAACACTATCATCCTTATCTACTTTTTTACTCCAGTCAGGCTCATAACAAATCCTGAACCCGTTATTCCAGTTGTTATATATAATAAGGTCACTCTTCTTTATACCACTCAGGGTAACTTCAAAAGTAGTACCGTTATTTCCCTGTTTATTTGAAATATTTGATAAAACTACATTGTTAAAATAATCATCTTCCATTAAATTTCTTAAAAAAGATGCCAAAGTATTCTCATCAGTTGAAACACCCTTTAAAACGACTTTTGTATCTGATTCATTATTCCCGGTTGATACAAAATTTTGTATCAACAGCTTTTCAGGACATGCATTTTCAATTGCATTAACAATACCCAAAACAACAATCCGATTAAGGGATAGTTTCTTACCTTCAGCTTCCCTTACTTCTACTGCCTTTTTAAGAGAATTGAACTCATTCACGGTTTCAACATAACTAGTTGTACTATTTACCTTCTTTTCAAGTTCTTGTTTATCGTTACGCAGATTAATTTCATAAATTGCAGGAGCCGTATACGCAGTGACAGCTATTAAGCCTATGCAAATTATAAGGATAGAGAGATACGTCTTTTTAGCCTTATTTTTTTTATCAACAATCAAACTTTTAGGAATAAGATTTAAGTCTTTCAAATACTATCCCACCCTTGCATGTATATTTTAGCTACTCTTCTATATTGGGAAATCTGTAGCTGCTTTCAACCTCTACAATTCCACTTCTACCGCAAGATACCCTGACTTGAACCCTTAATTGGTCATGGTCATTAAAATCGTTTTTCAATATTGTTTGAAGATGAAAACCTACTATTTCAATATCTTTTCCGGAAGAAGATTTTTCATTAATCCTCTTACCGTTATATAAAACCACACCTCCCCCGACATTTGAATCATACAGGTACTCCCTGATTCCATTGTTAGCAGGAATACTTATACTAAATCCATTCAGGGGTATATTTACTTCACTGCTTTTGGCGCCTATTTTGGCGTTTGACTTCGCCAAATCACCAATAATACCATTGAAATTAATTCCGTCACCATATAGAACCTCTCTTGCAACTTGCTGGGCAGCTGCTTTGTCAGCCTCCGCCACGCATTTAGCGTAAGTAGTAGTAAAAATAAATGTTAGTGGTACCATCAGCATAAGCAAGATCGTTACTGCCCCGATTACCTCCGTTAAGGTAACGCCCTTTTCACTTTTAATATTCAATAATTACCCTCCCCACCATGTACCTTAATTCGAGAAGGCTTATTTAAATGCTCTTGTCAAACAGCCTATGGCATTAATCAAAAATGGGTAGTCATGTTCAAAAGCTTCTCTCTCCTTATGTCCCTTATAAACAATTTCCTTTAACAAAGGAAAGGGTAAAACCGGCATATTGAAAGTACTTGAAAAGTACTCTGTAATGCCTTTTAGCTTGCTGCCACCGCCATAAATATAAATCTTTTCAACATTATTTGAATTATCTCTGGAATTATAGAATTCTATAAACCTGTTTAAATCGGATACTATGCTGTCAAGTGCTCCTTTAATAACCTCGCCTAAATCACTAAATTTATCTTCTGAATCAGACTGACTATTAAGCCCTTTAAAAGAACGTTTGAGTTCTTCAGCAACTTTAAATTCCAGATTATACTTATTGGCAATAATACTATCAACCTCTGAAACACCATTTAATAAAATCCTGCTGAATTTTAAAATGTTATTTCTGAAAAAACACACTCCGGAAGTATCCCTTCCTATATCAACAACGGCGTATTCTTCTACGGTTTCATCACTATACAGAGGTGAAAAAGATAAAAGCTTCAGAACACAATTAGATGGAATATCAATAGCTGCTAATTGCTGTTTCAAAAGCTTTGCCAGAGTAATATAAGTCTCAATTTGCTTATTGGGAGCAGCCACAACCAGCACACGAATCTGATCGCCTATGTTCTCCATAACCTTAAAATCAACGGTATAATCCTTTAAATCAACGGGAAAGTACTGCTGAGCCTCAAATTCAAGCATCTTTTCAATTTCCTGTTCCGTTGATTTTGGCAGCACTATATCTCTTGTGATGACTCCCGTTCCTGTAACAGTCATTACAAGAGCTCCACCACCTATTTTATGAGTTCTTATAGCTTCACAAATAACCTTAGATACCGTAGCGGTATCAATTATCATACCGTCATTAATACACTCAACGGGTGTATTAATAATACCGTACTCATTGATAAATATATTTTTCTTACTTGCCGAACCGCTGACAATTTTAATAGTGTCATTCCCGATATCCATCGCTAAAAGATTTTTCCCAATCATATCTTTCGCCTCTATAGTTCCATTGATATAGTTATTTAAGCAAGTTCATATATTGTTCAAGTAAATTCCAGCCATATATAATTGTTATAAAAGTCCCGATTGCTATATATGGCCCAAATGCAATGGTGGACTTTCTGTTATTCTTTTTTAAGATAATAAGTAAAACACATCCGATAGCTGCTGAAAAAACAGAAAGCATAAGGCTGATAATTGTCATACGCCAGCCAAGGAAAAGTCCTATAACCGCATAAAGCTTTATATCACCAATTCCCATGGCATCATCACTCTTGTAAACAAGCATCCCCACAAGAGAAACCATCAAAAGAAAACTAGTGCCCACAGTAAAACCCAGTATTGGGTTAAACCATACTCTGTCACCGAACATGTCCACCGGATAAAATAAATTATATAAAAATAAAGCCGACCCACTTATTAATCCTGTAATGATAAACCCGTTTGGAATTATCCTGTACTCCGCATCTATAAAAGCTATGCAAATCAGTATACATGATAGCAATGCCATGGCTGCAAATTCAACCGTTAAAGAGTACTTTAAATAAAGTGCAACAAAAACAGTTGTTGTAATAATTTCTACTATAGGATTCACGGCGGATACTTCTTCCCCACAGTAGCGGCATTTGCCTCTCAAAAATACAAAACTGAATACAGGCACAAGATCAAGGGGCCTGAGTGTTGTCCCACAACTGGTACAACGGGATGGAGGTCTTATAATAGACTGTTTTTGAGGTATGCGAGAAATACATACATTAAGAAAACAGCCTATTACAAGCCCGAATATTAATATGTAAATTATGAGTAATGTTTGCATTTTATTTATTTTAACTTTATCCAACTTGCCACTGGACTTGGAGTTGCACTTGCAGCAGTGGCTTCACCTGTAGTCGGGTTAAGATAAAAATCTTTTGATTTGTCGTGAGGCTTTGGAATGGATGCCAGTGCATCCCCTATTTTTTTCTTTACTCCTGTAAAATCAGCCGGAACGGTTGTATCAGAAGCATCAGCCATACCGACTAAATATGCATTTTCAATAGCTTTTTCGTTAGCTGCATCCGCACTTGTTTTTGCCTTTGATACCTGATTTAATACCATAGGTGTTGCTACCGCAGCCAGTATACCCAGAATTGCTACAACCACAATCAACTCTGTCAGGGTATAACCCTTCTTATTTTTCTTTACCTTCTTAAAGAATTTAAACATTAGAACTCCCCCTTATTAGTTATATATATATATTTATTTTATTGGCCCACACCCTGATACATGCTGAATATGGGCAATATCATTGCAACAACAATAAAGCCTACTATAATCGCAAGTACCATCATCAGAAGCGGTTCCATCATAGCAACCAGTTTGCTTACAGATGTTTCCACTTCCTCATCATAGAAATCCGCCACCTTTTCCATGATGGAATCAAGAGAACCTGCTTCTTCTCCAACGCTGATCATGTGAGTTACCATCAGCGGGAAAATCCCCATTTTCTCAAGTGGTGCTGCCAAATTTGAACCCATTTTAACACTTTCCTTAACTTTTAAAAGTCCTCTGGAAACAATCTGGTTGTTTACTACACCGTCTACAACCTCAAGTGCATGAATTAGGGAAACACCTGATCTCAACAACGTACTCAAGGTTCTTGTAAAACGTGAAGCCAAAATCTTCTGCACATTTGCACCAACCATTGGCATTTTAAAAATAAGACTGTCAATCAAAAATTTACCGTGTTCCGTACTTTTAAATCTTCTGAATCCCCAAACCCCAGCTACGATAACCAGAGCAAACCCCAGCAAAAATAAAGGGTTGGTAAAAAGTCCGCTTATAAATAATATTATTCTGGTAGGCATTGGAAGCGTTCCTCCAACACTGTTAACCATACTAACAAACTTAGGTACTATGAAGACAATCATAAACGTAACCATTACCAAGGCAATACACCCTATAACCGCAGGATACATCATAGCAGTTGAAACCTTTGACTTAACTTTGGTGTCTTTTTCAAACTGAACAGATAGTCTTTCCAGAACTTGTTCAAGAGTTCCGCTTACCTCACCCACTTCTACCATACTGACCATAAGTACCGGAAAAACCTTTGAAAGTAATTTCATTGATTCAGAAAGTGTTTTTCCCTTCTGTACATCATCATAAAGTTGTGACATTGCATCACGTAAGGTGGGATTCTGTGTTTGGCTACGCAGTAAATCAAGACATCCGATAACAGAAACTCCCGCATTAAGCATAGTATGAAATTGACGGCACAAAATAGACAGGTCTTTAACCTTTACTTTTTTATGTACCTTAAACTCAATTTCCTTACCCGGTCCGGTATTTTCATACACTGCCATAGGAAAATATCCTCTGTCTTTGACAAAAGCTATTGCCATATTGACATCGGAGGCCTCCACATTGCCGGATACTGTTTCACCTGACTTGGTTTTAGCATTATAAATATAGTTAGCCAATAAAAATCACCTGAAAAGTATATAATTTTAAATTATTAAAGTATAAACCACAAATGTATTGTTATGGAAATGTTTATACATTTAATATTATCACATCGTAGTTAATAGTCAACAAATATTGCCAGCTTTACCCCATGTATCTGATAATATTGTCTGGATCCATGGCATAAGTCATTGCATCTTCCTGACTTATGATACCTTTTTTATACAAGCTTGCCAGGCTCAAGTCCATTGCTTGCATTCCGAATTTTGCACCGGTCTGAATCTGGGAATTAATCTGATATGTTTTACCCTCACGGATTAAATTCCTTACCGCAGGAGTAGCTACCATAATTTCAATAGCCGGTACTCTCCCTGGCTTATCTTTTCTTGGAAGAAGCTGCTGCGAAATAACTGACTGAATAACCGTTGAAAGCTGAACTTTTATCTGCTGCTGCTGATATGGAGGGAAAACATCTATTATTCTGTCAATTGTATTAGCAGCTCCGATAGTATGTAATGTAGACAAAACCAAGTGTCCAGTTTCCGCCGCAGTAACAGCTATGGCTATAGTTTCGGTATCTCGCATCTCTCCTACCAGAATTACATCGGGGTCTTCTCTTAAAGCCGCTCTAAGTGCAGCAGAATAGGATTGCGAATCATTTCCTATTTCCCTCTGATTTACAATGGATTTATTGTGTTTGTGAAGATACTCAATTGGATCTTCCAATGTAAGTATATGGCAATCCCTGTTTTTATTTATCAAATCAATAATTAAAGCCAAAGTAGTTGATTTTCCGCTTCCGGTAGGGCCGGTAACTAAAATCATTCCCTTAGTTTTCTTGCTCATGTCCGTAACGATATTAGGTAGTCCAAGTTCCTCAACAGATGGAATAACAAGGTTTACCATTCTGATAGCAGCACAGCAGGTGCCTCTTTGCTTGTAGACATTGACTCTGAATCTTCCCATACCTTTTAGTGAAAATGAAAGATCAAGTTCACCGGTCCCCTGATATTTTCTCCACTGTTCTTCATTGAGCATACTTCTGACAAAAGCTTCAGTATCAGAAGGCATGAGTTTTTCTTCACCTATGGTAGAAAGTCTGCCGTTTTTTCTGATAGTTGGAGGAATCCCTACTGTTAAATGTAAATCAGAAGCACCAAATTCCAAAGTTTTTTTTAGCAAATCCTCTAATGAAAGCATAATAATCTCCAAAGCCTTTCTAATCTAACCGATATCAGTTTTCTAATTATCTATGAATTTAATCATTTGAATATGCAATTCGTACTAATTCATCAATAGTTGTATCTCCTGCCAGCACTTTTTTCACTAAATTATCTCTTAAAGAAACCATTCCGTTTTGTATGGAATAATTCCTGAATTCTTCTTCCGAACATTTATTATTAATCATTTCCTTATGCTTTTTTGTAATTGATATCAACTCATAAACTCCATGCCGTCCTCTGTACCCGGTATTGCTACACATGGGACAACCTCTACCCTTGTATAAAACAGGCTCTTTATCGGTAATGCCCAATATTCTCTTCTCATCATCATTTGCTGAATATTCCATTTTACAATTATTACAAATTTTTTTGTATAATCGCTGAGCAATAACACCTACAATAGACGATGAAACCATATAGGGTTCAATTCCCATGTCTATAAGCCTTAAAACCGAGCTTGGCGCATCATTTGTATGAAGTGTACTAAGAACCAGATGTCCGGTTATTGCAGCTCTTACGGCTATTTCAGCAGTTTCTCTGTCACGAATTTCTCCAATCATAATTACATCAGGGTCCTGTCTGAGAATGGACCTGAGTCCCGCCGCAAAAGTCATGCCTGTTTTTGTATTAACCTGAACATGATTAACCCCTTCAATAACGCACTCAACGGGGTCCTCAACCGTTATAATATTCATATCCGGACTGTTAATTTCACTAATTGCACTGTACAGAGTAGTAGTCTTTCCGCTTCCAGTCGGCCCGGTTACCAGAATAATACCGTGGGGATTAAGCAGCATCTTGTGAAACTGCTGTTCCTCATATTCATTAAATCCTAATTGACTCCTACTCAAAACAAAAGCTTTTTTATCTGCAATCCTTATAACAATCTTCTCTCCAAAAATTGTTGGTAAAATCGAAACTCTTAGGTCATATTCTCTGCCATCAACCTCAATACTTATCCTACCGTCCTGTGGCAGTCTTTTCTCCGCAATGTTCATACCACCAATAATCTTTATACGTGCAGAAATTGCAGGCATTATGTCAATTTCAGGCCTCATTATTTCACAAAGCTGACCGTCTGTTCTGAATCTTATTTTTATATATTCTTCAAAAGGCTCGATATGTATATCGCTGGCTCTGTTTCTTACAGCTTGTTCTATAATAGAATTAATAACCTTTACAGCAGGAGCATTATTAATTTCTTCAATATTCTGTTCTTCTGAAGTATCTGAATTTATCTTTATAGTAGAGACTTGTTCTTTTTTAAATTCCTCAACAGCCTTCATAGCTTTTTGAGCACTGTAATATTTGTCTATTGCTTTGGAAATATCATCAAAGCTTGCAATAACAGGCTGTATCTCCATACCTGAATAAATGTTTAAGTCATCTATTGCAAACACATTGAGCGGATCACTCATTGCAACAGTCAAAGTTCCTTTTTCCTTTTTAATAGGAATCAGCCCATACCTCTTAGCAATACTCTCAGGTATTGCTAGATAAGCTGACTTGTCAATATTATATTTTTCAAGTTTAACATGTGGAATACCAAGCTGAAATTCAAGGACTTGAATTATATCATCTTCAGTAACATAGCCTAACTTTGTTAGTATAGAACCAAGTTTTTCACCGGTTTTTTTCTGCACTTCAATAGCGGATTCAAGCTGATTTGGGGTTATCATTTCGACTTCCAGCAACAAATCACCAAGCCGCTTACGTGTCTTGTTGAGCATTAGCAATCACATCCAAACAAAAGTTTAAAATCTTATATCTATTTATGTATATTTTTCTGGTTTAATGTATATATTCCATATTGTTACTTAAAATCCTTTTATTTTGTCAAAAATTATACATTTCCCAGACAATTTTACTAGATATAGTAAACATGTTTATAGTTATTAGCTACACTATAATAATAAAAATTAACCGACGATTAACAACCAAATTCCAAAAAACATAAAAAAAAATAGACCCTAAAGGATCTATTTTTGGCTCCTCAAGTAGGACTTGAACCTACGACCCTGCGGTTAACAGCCGCATGCTCTACCGACTGAGCTATTGAGGAATATAAATCTGGCAGAGACCTACTTTCCCGGGCCGTTTCCAGCCAAGTATTATCGGCACTGAGATGCTTAACTGCCGTGTTCGGTATGGGAACGGGTGTGGCCATCTCGTCATTTCCACCAGAAGATTTATTAGGTACTTTTGTACCTTCAGAACTGACTAATGTTATCCTTTTAAGAAGATGTGAAGCTCTCTCATTGTCTAGTTTTAAGACCTTCTACTTTTGAATACCTGTTTTCTTTGGGTCAAACCCTCGACCTATTAGTATCAGTCAGCTTAACACATTACTATGCTTACACTCCTGACCTATCAACCATGTAGTCTACATGGGGTCTTACCTATTGCTAGTGGGATATCTCATCTTGAGGTGGGTTTCACGCTTAGATGCCTTCAGCGTTTATCCCTGCCGAACTTGGCTACCCAGCTGTGCCATTGGTATGACAACTGGTGCACTAGAGGTTCGTCCATCCCGGTCCTCTCGTACTAAGGACAGATCCTCTCAAATATCCTGCGCCCGCGACAGATAGGGACCGAACTGTCTCACGACGTTCTGAACCCAGCTCGCGTACCGCTTTAATTGGCGAACAGCCAAACCCTTGGAACCTGCTACAGCTCCAGGATGCGATGAGCCGACATCGAGGTGCCAAACCTCCCCGTCGATGTGGACTCTTGGGGGAGATAAGCCTGTTATCCCCAGGGTAGCTTTTATCCGTTGAGCGATGGCAATTCCACTTTCATACCACCGGATCACTAAGCCCTACTTTCGTACCTGCTCGAGGTGTCTCTCTCGCAGTCAGGCTACCTTATGCCTTTGCACTCGTTGCGCGATTTCCAACCGCGCTGAGGTAACCTTTGGACGCCTCCGTTACTCTTTGGGAGGCGACCGCCCCAGTCAAACTGCCCACCTGACAGTGTCCCTAGACCAGCTTATGGTCTCAGGTTAGAGTTCCAGTACTTTTAGAGTGGTATCCCAACGTCGACTCCATGATGGCTGGCGCCACCACTTCTCAGTCTCCCACCTATCCTGTACAAAAAATACCGAAACCCAATATCAAGCTACAGTGAAGCTCCATGGGGTCTTTCCGTCTAGTCGCGGGTAACTTGCATCTTCACAAGTACTACAATTTCGCCGGGTACGTTGTTGAGACAGTGCCCAAGTCATTACGCCATTCGTGCGGGTCAGAACTTACCTGACAAGGAATTTCGCTACCTTAGGACCGTTATAGTTACGGCCGCCGTTTACTGGGGCTTAAGTTCATGCCTTCGCTTGCGCTAAGCAATTCCCGTAACCTTCCAGCACCGGGCAGGCGTCAGCCCCTATACTTCATCTTTCGATTTAGCAGAGACCTGTGTTTTTGATAAACAGTTGCTTGGGCCTATTCTCTGCGGCCTCAATCTCTTGAGGCACCCCTTTTCGCTAACTTACGGGGTCAATTTGCCGAGTTCCTTAACAACGCTTCTCCCGCTCGTCTTAGGATTCTCTCCTCACCTACCTGTGTCGGTTTGCGGTACTGGTACCTTTAATCTGGATAGTGGTTTTTCTCGTCAGTGTGGAATCTGTCACTTCGGTACTTGTTTTCCCTCCGCATCACGTCTTCGAAACATCCGGCGGATTTGCCTACCGGACTATCTACCTCGCTTGCACGATCTTTTCCAGCTGATCGCTTGACTTATCCTCCTGCGTCCCCACCTCTCTCATATCGATTAACGGTAGTACAGGAATTTCAACCTGTTGTCCATCACTTACGCCTTTCGGCCTCAGCTTAGGTCCAGACTTACCCTGGGCGGACGAACCTTCCCCAGGAAACCTTAGGTTTTCGACGGTAAAGATTCTCACTTTACTCTCGCTACTTATTCCGGCATTCTCACTACTGCTTCGTCCACAAGTCCTTTCGATCTTGCTTCAACCTACAACAGTAAGCTCCCCTACCACCCTCGTACATCCAATACTACTGCTAACGGCACAAGTTTAGCTGTGGGAATTTGACGAAATGTTTTGAATCATTTTTGATATGTTACATTTCGTGAAATTACCTCATCGCTTCTTAATTTATTTAGCAATACTATTGGATGTACGCTGATCCATAGCTTCGGTACACAGTTTAGCCCCGGTAATTTTCGGCGCAGGCTCACTCGACTAGTGAGCTATTACGCACTCTTTGAATGAGTGGCTGCTTCTAAGCCAACATCCTAGTTGTCTTAGCAAGCCCACATCCTTTTCCACTTAACTGTGATTTTGGGACCTTAGCTGATGGTCTGGGCTGTTTCCCTTTTGACCATGGGACTTATCTCTCATAGTCTGACTCCCAAGTAACATCATTACGGCATTCGGAGTTTGATAGGGTTCGGTAACCCGGTAAGGCCCCTAGCCCATTCAGTGCTCTACCTCCGTTTGATTTTCCCTTGAGGCTAGCCCTAAAGCTATTTCGGGGAGAACCAGCTATCTCCGAGTTCGATTGGAATTTCTCCGCCACCCACAGCTCATCCCAGACCTTTTCAACGGTCATGTGGTTCGGTCCTCCACGAGATTTTACTCCCGCTTCAACCTGTCCATGGGTAGGTCACCCGGTTTCGGGTCTATAGCATGCAACTTGACGCGCTTTTAACACTCGGTTTCCCTTCGGCTCCGTACCTTTAGTACTTAACCTTGCTGCATACAATAACTCGCCGGACCGTTCTACAAAAAGTACGCTGTCGAGCTTTAACGCTCTTCAACTGCTTGTAAACATAGGGTTTCAGGTTCTCTTTCACTCCCCTCCCGGGGTTCTTTTCACCTTTCCCTCACGGTACTGCTTCACTATCGGTCACCAGTTAGTATTTAGCCTTGGATGGTGGTCCACCCTGCTTCCCACGAGGTTTCACGTGCCTCGTGGTACTCTGGATACTAGCCTGCCTCTTAACATTTCGCTTACGGGACTTTTACCCTCTATGGTCTCAGCTTTCCAGCTGCTCATTCTGCTATGTCTTGAGGATCATTATGCTAGTCCACAACCCCGAAAGATATTGCTATCTTTTGGTTTGGGCTCTTCCGCTTTCGCTCGCCACTACTTACGGAATCTCTTTTTGATTTCTACTCCTGTTGGTACTTAGATGTTTCAGTTCCCAACGTCTGCCTTCGTAACACTATGTATTCATGTTACGATGACCGAGTGTTTAACTCGGCCGGGTTTCCCCATTCGGATATCTACGGGTCGATGGCTATTTGCGCCTCTCCGTAGCTTTTCGCAGCTTGTCACGTCCTTCATCGCCTTCTGGTGCCAAGGCATTCACCCTATGCTCTTAGTAGCTTGACCTCTAAAATTGCTATAAGCTTCGCATTACTGTGTCAGGCTTCCCTCCTGCGATGCTCATTTACCACCGTAAACTCCGCTTCTCGTCGGTCGCCTTCCTTGTACTGCTTGCTTCTATCAATTTTTATCGAATATCTTCGATTGATCAGATTCTCAATGTCAATTACATAGTAATTGATTTAAAGTGATTGTCTTAACCTATCAATGAGTTAGTTTCCTAAGAGTTGCATGTTTCCAACGTAAACTGCTTTACGTGTTTCAAAGGATTTCTCCTTTTCACATGTTACCCTTATTACTTTTACGGAAATACATACTTTCATATATATTTCTATGTCTTCTCATCTTCTTAAAACGTATTTCAAACTTTCGTTTGAAACGCATTCTTTGAATAACATTATTCAGTTCTCAAGGTACAAACCTCGCAGTTGTTTGTGTTGCCACACTGACTGCGGAGTTCCTATTATACCAGCTTTCATTGTTATGTCAACTGGTATTTTCTTCTTTCAAAGTCCATTTTCATGGGCTTTGAAAACTAAACAGTGATTGTAAAGAAACTCTAAGATAATGATTTTCAATCCGGCGAGCTTAGCTCAAGCCTTCCTGTCATTTATCTTCGACCTAAAGATTTGATTCATCTTAGAAACTAGTTCTGCATGAATCATGTCTCCTTAGAAAGGAGGTGATCCAGCCGCACCTTCCGATACGGCTACCTTGTTACGACTTCACCCCAATCATCGGCCCCACCTTCGGCGACGTCCTCCTTGCGGTTAGACTATCGACTTCGGGTGTTGCAGACTCTCATGGTGTGACGGGCGGTGTGTACAAGGCCCGGGAACGTATTCACGGCAGTATGCTGACCTGCCATTACTAGCAATTCCGACTTCATGTGGGCGGGTTGCAGCCCACAATCTGAACTGGGACTATTTTTGGGGATTTGCTCCACTTTGCAGCTTAGCTTCCCTCTGTTATAGCCATTGTAGTACGTGTGTAGCCCAAGACATAAGG